>NZ_JBHJYK010000014.1:0-289542 GCF_042269865.1 Streptomyces sp. NPDC055966 | reverse complement strand
GCTGTTGAGTTCTCAAGGAACGGTCGCTTCCTTTGTACTCACCCTCTCGGGCTTTCCTCCGGGCTTCCCTTCGGTGTTTCCGACTCTATCAGATCCTTTCGGCGTCTGACTCCCAGTCGGCGGGTTGTCTTTGGGCTTTTGGATTTTCGTCCGTCGGCCTTTCGACATTCACTACGTTAGCTCATTCCCTCGGCGACTCATAATCGAGTCCCGCGAGTTCGAATTTCGGGCACGCGGGCGCGCCGAAATCGACCCCGCAAAGGGGGTGTAACTAGGTAGTGGGGTGGCCGCTCCGGCTGCTGGCGATTGCCGTACCCGGTTCAGCGGCTCGGGATACGTTACGCACTTCCCCAGGACGCGTCAACTTGAGCGGCGCCTCGGTACATGGGCCCGGTAGGGGCTCACCGTCGGGTCGCCGTCGACCCAGTAACGCCAGGGATGGACCTCGCCGTTGCCGCCTTCGCCGGCGACTCCGGTGCGCGGGCCGTTCCGTACCTGGTGAGCGGGGATCTTCCTGCCGGTCAGCATGCGCAGAGGCGTCTCGCCGGTGGCGCACGCGTCCGTGCCGTTCAGGGCGCGGTCGACCTCCAGGGCAGTGGCCAGGCGGGCCGGGCCTTTGGCCAGTTCCTTGTCGTTACGGGCCGAAAGTCGACGTTTGCGGGCGAGGTCGGCGCCCTCGATCACCTCGCCTGCGCGGAGCAGGACGGCGCTCGCCCGGCCCTCGGGGCCGCAGACGAGGTTCATGCAGTGCCACATGCCGTAGGTGAAGTAGACGTACACGTGTCCCGGGGGTCCGAACATCACCTCGTTGCGAGCGGTGCGGCCTCGATAGGCGTGTGAGCCGGGGTCGTTCGGGCCGTCGTACGCCTCCACCTCCGTGAGGCGGAGGGCGATCGGGCCGTCGGGGGTCGTACGGACGAGGATGCGGCCGAGGAGATCGGGCGCCACCTCCAGGATCGGGCGGTCGAAGAATGCTCTGGGCAACGGCGTACGGTCCGGGGACGCGATCATGCCGACCGAGATTAGTGCAGGCGCGGCGTGGCGCCGGCGGAACCGGTCGGGGGTGGAGCGCGTTTGTAGGGGTCGAGGTCCGTTCGTAAAGGGAGAGTCAATGGCGTTCAAGAAGCTGCTCGCGAGCCTCGGTGCCGGTGGGGCTTCGGTCGAGACCGTGCTGACGGAGGTCAACACGGTGCCTGGTGGCGTCGTCCAGGGTGAGGTGCGTATCCAGGGCGGGTCCGTGAACCAGAACATCGAGGGGTTGTCGGTCGGGCTCCAGGCCAAGGTCGAGGTGGAGAGCGGCGACCAGGAGTACAAGCAGGACATCGAGTTCACCAAGGTGCGGCTCGGCGGGGCCTTCGAGCTGCAGGCGGGCGCAGTGCACGCGGTGCCGTTCGGACTGGAGATCCCCTGGGAGACGCCGGTCACGATGATCGACGGGCAGGCGCTGCGCGGGATGCACATCGGGGTGACGACCGAGCTGGCGATCGCGCGGGCCGTGGACTCCGGCGACCTGGACCCGATCAACGTCCATCCGCTGCCGGCGCAGAAGGCGATCCTGGACGCCTTCATCCAGCTGGGCTTCCGGTTCAAGAACGCGGACATGGAGCGCGGCCACATCCGGGGTACGCGGCAGACGCTCCCCTTCTACCAGGAGATCGAGTTCTACCCGCCGTCCCAGTACCGGGGGCTGAACCAGGTCGAGCTGAGCTTCGTGGCCGACGCGCACGCGATGGACGTCGTACTGGAGATGGACAAGAAGCCGGGTCTGTTCAGCGAGGGTTCGGACACCTTCCGGTCCTTCCAGGTGGGGCTGAACGACTGGCAGGGGACCGACTGGGCTGCTTACCTCAACCAGTGGCTGTCCGAGGTCGGCAGCAAGCGCAACTGGTTCTAGGCTCGGGAACTGCTGGTTCCAGATCATCGATCAGGAGGTACCGAGGTGACCGAGCTGAAGCGGCGGCCGCTCCCCCACGATTTCCATCCGCCCGTGCCGTCGTTCACGGTGACGAGCGAGGACGTCCGGGAGGGCGCGACGCTCAAGGACGCTCAGGTCTACGCGGGGGGCAACACCTCGCCGCAGCTGCGCTGGGAGGGCTTCCCGCCGGAGACCAAGAGCTTCGCCGTGACCTGCTACGACCCCGACGCGCCGACCGGCAGCGGGTTCTGGCACTGGGTCCTGTTCGACATCCCGGCCTCGGTGACGGAGTTGCCGGCGGGTGCGGGCAGCGCCGGCTTCAAGGGGCTGCCGACGGGTGCGGTGCACGTGCGCAACGACTACGGGTCGAAGGACTTCGGCGGTGCCGCGCCGCCGCCCGGGGACGGGCCGCACCGGTACGTCTTCACGGTGTACGCGGTGGACCAGGAGAAGCTCGGCCCGGACGGCGATGTGTCGCCGGCCGTCGTCGGATTCAATCTGCGGTTCCACGCGATCGCGCGTGCCCAGCTCATCGGTGAGTACGAGAACCGCCGGCAGGGCTGAGCGCGGCGCCGGGATTCAGTCGAGCGTTCATTGAACGTTTGCCCGCCTCCGGTCTTGGAAGTGATCGGAGGCGGGCATTTTTTATTGCGTTGTCCATCTCGGCGCGCCCGTCCAGAGTTGATCCAAGCCCGCCGGGGCTGGGCAGGTGCACACGGGAGGTGGGCTGGATGCGGGACACGCTGGTGCTGAACGCGAGCTTCGAGCCGCTGTCGACGGTGACCTTGAACCGAGCTGTCGTCCTGGTGCTCCAGGACAAGGCCGTCGTCGAGCAGGCCCATCCCGAACTGCGCATGCGCGGTGCCGCTGTGGACATACCCGCGCCGCGGGTGATCAGACTGTGCAGGTATGTACGGGTGCCGTTCCGAAGACAAGCTCCGTGGTCGAGGCGGGGGGTGCTGGTCCGGGACCGGCACCGGTGCGCGTACTGCGGGCGCAGGGCGACGACGGTGGACCATGTGCTGCCGCGGGCGCAGGGTGGGCAGGACACCTGGCTGAATACCGTCGCCGCGTGTGCGGAGGACAATCACCGGAAGGCCGACAGGACTCCGGAGCAGGCGGGGATGGAGCTGCTGCGGGAGCCGTTCGAGCCGACGCCGGCGGACGCGATGCTCCTGGCGCTGGGCCAGGAGGACTTCGCGGCGCTGCCGGAGTGGCTTGCCCGGGATGCCGCCTGAGCGTCTGCCGAGTTCGCTTCGGCGGCATCCCGTGTGCCGCTAGTCGATGCTGGGCTTCTCCCGGCGTTCCGTGCCGTTGTTCTGGGGCGGGATGGAGTTGCCGCCGCCTCCCGAACCGCCGCCCAGGGGGCCGAAGTTGCCCATCGCGCCGGAGAGGCCCTTGAGGGCGTCGCCGATCTCGCTCGGGACGATCCAGAGCTTGTTGGCGTCGCCTTCGGCGATCTTCGGGAGCATCTGGAGGTACTGGTAGGACAGGAGCTTCTGGTCCGGGTCGCCGGCGTGGATGGCCTCGAAGACCGTACGGACCGCCTGGGCCTCGCCCTCGGCGCGCAGGGCGGCGGCCTTGGCCTCACCCTCGGCGCGCAGGATCTGGGACTGCTTCTCGCCCTCGGCGGTGAGGATGGCGGCCTGGCGCGTACCTTCGGCGGTGAGGATCGCGGCGCGCTTGTCACGGTCGGCGCGCATCTGCTTCTCCATCGAGTCCTGGATGGAGGTCGGTGGTTCGATGGCCTTCAGCTCGACGCGGTTGACGCGGATGCCCCATTTGCCGGTGGCCTCGTCGAGGACGCCGCGCAGGGCCGCGTTGATCTCCTCGCGGGAGGTGAGGGTGCGTTCGAGGTCCATGCCGCCGATGATGTTGCGGAGCGTGGTGACGGTCAGCTGCTCGATCGCCTGGATGTAGCTGGCGACCTCGTAGGTGGCGGCGCGGGCGTCCGTCACCTGGTAGTAGATCACCGTGTCGATGTTGACGACCAGGTTGTCCTGGGTGATCACCGGCTGGGGCGGGAACGGTACGACCTGTTCGCGCAGGTCGATGCGGTTGCGGATGGTGTCGATGAACGGGACCACGATGTTGAGGCCCGCATTGAGGGTGCGCGTGTAGCGGCCGAAGCGCTCGACGATGGCGGCGCTGGCCTGTGGGATGACCTGGATGGTCTTGATCAGGGCGATGAAGACCAACACCACCAGAATGACCAGGACGATGATGACCGGTTCCATCGTGTTCCCCGTACCCCTCTCCGCCGCGCCTCTTCGGCAGATTCATGACTGTGGAAGATCTTGCTGGTCGAGTCTGACAGACTGGCGCCCAACTCGCTTGTCGGATGGCTCAGATGACGATCGCGGTGGCTCCCTCGATCTCCACGACGTCCACCTCCTGGCCGACTTCGTAGGCGCGTTCGGTGTCCAGGGCGCGGGCCGACCAGACTTCGCCGGCGAGTTTGATGCGGCCGCCGGAGCCGTCGACCCGCTCCAGCACGACGGCTTGCTTGCCTCTCAACGCGTCGATTCCGGTGGCGAGTCGGGGGCTCTGCCTGGTGTGCCGGGCGGCGATGGGCCGGACGACGGCGATGAGCGCGACGGAGACGATGACGAACGCGAGGACCTGGGCGACGGCGTCGAAGCCGAGTGCGGCGGCGACCGCGGCCGCGACGGCTCCCACCGCGAGCATGCCGAACTCCGGCATCGCGGTGACGACGAGCGGGATCCCGAGTGCCGCCGCGCCGACGAGCCACCACACCCATGCGTCGATGTCGTTCACACGGTCATGGTAGGGCGGCGGTCGGACGGCGGACAGGGCGCAAAAGGGAAGTGCGACGGGGTCAGGACAGGGGCAGGCCCTGGGCGGTCCAGCGGTCGCCGACCTGCTCGACGACGAGCGGGAGGCCGAAGCAGCGGGAGAGGTTGCGGGAGCTGAGCTCCAGCTCGATCGGGCCGGCGGCGAGGACCTTGCCCTGGCGGATCATGAGGACGTGGGTGAAGCCGGGGGCGATCTCCTCGACGTGGTGCGTGACCATGATCATGGAGGGGGCGATCGGGTCGCGGGCGAGCCGGCCGAGGCGGCGGACCAGGTCCTCGCGGCCGCCGAGGTCGAGGCCGGCGGCGGGCTCGTCGAGGAGGAGCAGCTCCGGGTCGGTCATGAGGGCGCGGGCGATGAGGGTGCGCTTGCGCTCGCCCTCGGAGAGGGTGCCGAACCTCCGGTCGAGGTAGTCGCTCATGCCGAGGCGGTCGAGGAAGGCGCGGGCGCGCTGCTCGTCGACGTCCTCGTACTCCTCCTGCCAGCCGGCGGTCATGCCGTAGGCGGCGGTGAGGACGGTCTGGAGAACGGTCTGGCGCTTGGGGAGCTTCTCGGCGAGGGCGATGCCGGCCACGCCGATGCGGGGGCGCAGCTCGAAGACGTCGGTGCCGGGCCTGCCGAGGGTCTCGCCGAGGATCGTGGCGGTGCCCTGGCTGGGGTAGAGGTAGCTGGAGGCGACGTTCAGGAGGGTGGTCTTGCCCGCGCCGTTGGGGCCGAGGATGACCCAGCGCTCGCCCTCCTTCACCGACCAGGAGACCTGGTCCACCAGAGCCCGGCCCTCACGGACCACGGATACGTCCTGAAGCTCCAGAACATCGCTCATGAGCGCGTTGTCTCCCCTTGCAGTGTGGCCGGTCTCGGCTGTCGCGTACGCCTGTGGCTCGGGCCGCCGCGCTTGTGGGCGAGGCCCTCATGAAATCTACGCCACGAGTGCCCGGCTCCATTCCATCGGTCCGGTCCTTAGGGTGGGGGCATGCTCTCGGAACCGCGTTCAGGACGCCTCGCCGCTTGGGGAAATGCCCTTTTGGCCGGACTTGTCTCTCCGGACGATGCCGCTCTCGCCATCGTCGGCGAGGACGCGGTGCACCGGGTGGAGGGGCTGCCCGGCGAGTCCGCTCCGGTCGGGCTCACGCTCGCGCTGGGCCGGCTGCGGACGCTGGGGGCGACGGGGCTGCGGGTGGCGCTGCCGGCGTCCGGCCATCCGCTGGGGCTGAGCGGTCCGCCGGAGTTCAACGCGCGGGCGCTGGAGGCCGAGGAGGCGGTGGTCTGCTTCGGTGCGGCGTTGGGGCTGGTGCCGGAGGTGTACGAGGTCGGGCCCGCGGGTGATGTGCATGCCGAGGTGGTCTGGCACGTACTGCCGGTGCGGGAGGCGCCGCCCGCCGACGTGCCGTCGCTGGGCGAGGCCGAGCGGGAGCTGGCGGAGGCGCTGCGCGAGGCGACCGAGGTGCTGTCGAAGCTCGATGTCGCCGCGTCCGGTCCGGTGGCGGAGGCGGCGATCGACGCGTACCGGGCGCGGGCCGAGCACGGCCGGGAGGTGCTGGCGCCGGGGTATCCGCCGCGCGCGGTGCGGGTGCTGGAGCTGGCGCGGCGGGTCGCGCTGCTGGTGTCGCTGGCGTACGGCAAAGGGCACGGGGGTGCGGTCAGCGCCGGTGAGATGGCCGCGCGGGCCGAGGCCTTGCGGCCCGTGGAGCGAACGGCACGGCGGGCGCAGGTGGCCGCGTACAACTCGATCCTGGAGGAGCGGGAGCGCGGCGCGCGCTGAACGCGAAGGGCTCCCCCGGGCGGCGGTGCCGGGGGGAGCCCTCTGCCGTGGTCAGCCGGTCGTCAGAGGTTGGCGGCGCCGTTGTGGAAGGCCGGGTTCAGGGCGCCGATCACGTTGCCGCTGTTGCCGACCGCGTTCACCGGGACGTGCACCGGCAGCTGACCGAGGTTGCCGGCGATGACGCCAGGAGACTTCACGGCCGCTCCTTGGGCGCCGGCGTCCGCGGCGGCGACACCGGCGGACGCGCTCGCGGCGATACCGGCGAGGGCCACGGCGAATACGGCCTTCTTGGCGATGTTCATGGGGCGGGTACCTCCTGCGTGTGCTGGTACGACCCGGCCGTGGATCGTGCGTTGCCCAACGGCGAAGGCCCCGAAGGGGTACGGCCGCGGCGGTTCGAGGGCCCGTTCGGTGCAGTCGCACGACAAACTGAAAGGCCTCCCGGTGCACACGGGAGGCCTGTGGTCAGTGTTCGGCAGGACTCAGTGGTTGACGCCGAGGTTGCCGAAGGCCGGGTTCAGCGCGCCGATGACGCTCACGCTGTTGCCGACCGCGTTCACCGGGATGTGCACCGGCACCTGAACGACATTGCCCGAGACGACACCCGGGGAGCCCTGGGCCTCGCCGGAGGCCTGGGAGCCACCGTGGGCGGAGGCCAGGCCCGCACCGGCCGCCACCAGACCACCGGCGGCAATCGTCACGGCCGCTGCCTTCTTCAGGTTCTTCACTTTCCAACCCCTCCTAGGCGTTCACCACGGCGGTTCGCCGCGGCACGCACTGGAGAACGGCGTGGCGCGCCGGAGGATGCGCCAGCCGGGTGACATTCCCACGACGGTATGAATCTCAGTCCGGAACATGACCCTTGAGGTTGCCGTGCGTGACGGCCGTGGTGGCGTGGCGGGGAGACGCCGGAGCGGGCGTTTCAGCCGCTCACACCGTGGCGCACGGCCCACAGCGCCGCCTGGGTGCGGTCGGCGAGGTCGAGTTTCATCAGGATGTTGGAGACGTGGGTCTTGACGGTCTTCTCGGACAGGACGAGGGCGCGGGCTATCTCGCGGTTGGAGCGGCCGTCCGCGATCAGGCCGAGCACCTCGCTCTCCCGCTCGGTGAGCGAACCTCCTCTGCCCTGGCCGGAGTTGGAGTCCTCCTGGGAGAGCAGCGCGCCCGCGACCTCCGGCTGCAGCAGGACGTGGCCGGCGTGCACGGAGCGGATGGCGCCGGCGAGCGCGTCGGGGTCCACGTCCTTGTAGACGTACCCGGCGGCGCCCGCGCGCAGGGCCGGGACGACCGTGCGCTGTTCGGTGAAGCTGGTGACGATGAGCACGCGTGCGGGGTTGGCGAGTTCGCGGAGCTTGCGCAGCGCCTCGATGCCGTCCATGCCCGGCATCTTGACGTCCATCAGGACGACGTCCGGGCGCAGTTCCTCGGCGCGGGCGACTCCCTCGGCGCCGTCGGCGGCCTCGCCGACCACCTCGATGTCGTCCTGGACCTCCAGGAAGGTGCGCAGGCCCCGGCGGACGACCTGGTGGTCGTCGACGAGCAGCACCTTGATCGGGTCAGCCACCGGGGACCTCCAGCTCGATCGTGGTGCCCTTGCCGGGCACCGATTCCACGGTCAGTGTGCCGCCGACCCCGCTCGCCCGGTCCCGCATCGAGACCAGGCCCAGATGCCGGCCGGCGCGGCGGACGGCCTGCGGGTCGAAGCCGGTGCCGTCGTCGCTGACGCGCAGCGCGGCGCCGGCGCCGCGCCGGTCCACGCTCACCGCGACGCGCTCGGCGCCGGAGTGGCGCAGCGCGTTGTGCAGGGCCTCCTGGGCGACCCGGAGCAGTGCCTCCTCCTGGGCCGCGGGCAGGGCGCGGAAGCCGGTGCTGGTGAAGGTCACGCGCGCGGTGTGGGCGCGGTCGAGGACCTGGGTCTGGGTGCGCAGGGTGGCGATCAGGCCGTCCTCGTCGAGGGCGGCGGGGCGCAACTCCACGACGGCGGCGCGCAGTTCGTCGACCGCCTCGGCGGCGAGCGCGGCGACCTGCTGGAGCTCGCCCTTCGCGCGCACGGGGTCGCGGTCGACCAGTGCGGCGGCGGCCTGGGCGGTCAGGCGCAGTGAGAAGAGCTTCTGGCTGACAGCGTCGTGCAGCTCGTGGGCGAGGCGGGAGCGTTCCTCGGCGATGGTGAGTTCGCGGCTGCGTTCGTAGAGCCGGGCGTTGGTGAGGGCGATGGCGGCGTGCTGGGCGAGGATGGAGAGCAGTTCCTGGTCCTCGGCGGTGAAACCGCAACTCCCCTCGGGCTTGGGGCAGTTCTTGTTCGCGAGGAAGAGGGCGCCGATGACCTCGTCGCCGTCGCGGATGGGCAGGCCCAGGAAGTCGACCAGGTCGGGGTGGGCGGTCGGCCAGCCCTCGAAGCGGGGGTCCTTGCGCACGTCGGCGAGGCGCTCGGGGCGGGCGTCGCGCAGCATCGCGGCGAGGATGCCGTGCTGGCGGGGCAGCGGGCCGATGGCCTTCCACTGGGCGTCGCTGACGCCGTCGACGACGAACTGGGCGAAGCCGCCGTGATCGTCGGGGACGCCGAGGGCGGCGTACTGCGCGTCGAGCAGTTCGCGGGCGGAGGCGACGATCGTCTTGAGGACGTCGCGCACCTCCAGGTGCCTGCTCATGGCCAGCAACGCGGCACTCACCGCGGCGAGGCCGGACCGGGGGCCTTCACTCATGTCCTCACGGTACCGGCGGGGTGTGACACCGCGGATCGGACCGCCGCCGCCCCGCCCCGGTCCCCTGGGCCTAGGACCGCCGGTCTGGGCCCAGCGGTGTCGCGCGGTGCAGAGCGGTCACCACGCGCGCGCGTACGGGCACGTGTGCGGGGACAGAGGCGGTGCTGCCGGGGCGGACCTGGTCGGCATGCCGGAGTGCCGGGTGCGGGTGGTGGACGGGCTGCCGACCGGGCTGCACGGGCCGCGGGCGACCGCGCCTACGAGGAGAGGCTGACCGGGCTCTACCTGTGGCACGAGTGCGGCGCCGTCGCTCTCGTCCTCCAGGAGGAGAACCCTCACGCATAGCGTTGCGAGGGCAACTCCTCGTGAGAATTCCGCGGATGCGATGTGAGCCCGCGCATAGGGTCCACATCACGTACGAAGGGACATAGGAGATAAACCTTCCCCGCGCGAACGGGAAAGACGTTCCAGTCTGTCCGGTTTTGCCCTTCGCGCCTCCACTACCGGGGATCGTAGGTCACACCTTTGCCTGCACATTTTGCGCCAGCTAAGAATTGCTCTCGTCGCTCAGCGCCGTGGTCCTGAGGCCCGCGGCGTTCGTGCGGGAGGAACCGATTCCCCCGGCGGACGCAGGAGCGACCTCCGCGCTCACGAGAGGTCCATCAGCCATGCCCAAGAACGTTCTCACCCGAGTTCATACCCGCGCCCTGACCAAGCAGGGCAAGATCGCCGTCGCCGGTGTCGCCGCTCTGGGCACCGCCGCCCTCGCCTTCTCGGCCGCCCCCGGCCACTCCGGCACCGTCACCGGCGCCCCGGCCGCTCACGCCCAGGTCGCGGGCAGCAGCACGGCGCTGAAGAACGTCAAGGGCACGGTCACCGACCAGGCCGCCACCGACACGGTCAAGCTCGACCGCATCGCCGCGCAGAAGAAGGCCGACGAGGCCGCCGCGGCCAAGAAGGCCGCCGACCAGGCCGCCGCGAAGAAGGCCGCCCAGGACCGCGCCGCCTCCCAGGCCGCGAACCGCTCCGTCCAGCGCCCCCAGATGGAGACGGTCGCCGCCACGAAGACGTACGCCAACAACCTCGACGGCTGGATCCGCGAGTCCCTGGACATCATGCGCTCCAAGGGCATCCCCGGCTCCTACAACGGTCTGTACCGCAACATCCTCCGTGAGTCCTCGGGCAACCCGATGGCCATCAACAACTGGGACATCAACGCCATCAACGGCATCCCCTCCAAGGGTCTGCTCCAGGTGATCCAGCCCACCTTCAACGCGTACCACGTGTCGGGCACGTCCTGGGACATCTACAACCCGGTCGCCAACATCACCGCCGCCGCCAACTACGCGGCGCACCGTTACGGCTCGATGGACAACGTCAACAGCGCGTACTGAGGCCTGGCGCGGACCTCAGCTACGTAAGCCGAAGGGCGGCACCCCGGAAACGGGGGCCGCCCTTCGGTGTCGTACGGGCGCGGTTACTTGCGCATGACCTCCGGCTCGTGGCGGCGCAGGAAGCGGGCCACGAAGAAGCCGCAGATCACACCGAGCGCGATCAGCGCGATCATGTCCAGGGTCCAGGCCCCTGCCGTGTGGTTCCACAGCGGGTCGGTGCTGGACGGGTTGTCGGTGTTCGGGGAGATGTTGTTGAAGTCCAGCGTGGCGCCGGCCGCGGCCACCGCCCAGCGCGACGGCATCAGGTACGAGAACTCGTTGACGCCGAGCGTGCCGTGCAGGGTGAACAGGCAGCCGGTGAAGACGACCTGGATGATCGCGAACATCACCAGCAGCGGCATGGTCTTCTCGGCGGTCTTCACCAGCGAGGAGATCACCAGGCCGAACATCATCGAGGTGAAGCCGAGCGCCATGATCGGCAGACACAGCTCGAACAGCGTCGAGCCGCCGAGCACCACGCCCTGGTCCGGGATCGTCCGGCTGGCGAAGCCGATCACGCCGACCAGCAGGCCCTGGAGCACGGTGACGGCGCCGAGCACGACCACCTTGGACATCAGGTACGCCGACCGGGACAGACCCGTCGCGCGTTCCCGCTCGTAGATGACCCGTTCCTTGATCAGCTCGCGGACCGAGTTCGCGGCGCCCGCGAAGCACGCGCCGACGGCGAGGATCAGCAGCACCGTGGTGGCCGTGCCGTTCGGGATGTGCGCGCCGGTGATCTTGTTGATCATCGGGTTCACCAGCAGACCCCGCTTGTGGTCGATCAGGAGGCTGACCGAGCCGAGCACCGCGGGCAGGATCACCGTCAGCGCCAGGAAGCCCTTGTCGGAGACGATCACCGACACATAGCGCCGGATCAGGGTCAGCAGCTGCGAACCCCACGGCTGGGGCTTCGGCGGCCTGATGGCCTGCATCGGAGGCATGTGCTGTACGGACTGCGGGGCCGCCGCGTCGACGTCCGCCGCGTACATCTGGTAGTGCTGCGAGCCCTTCCAGCGGCCCGCCCAGTCGTAGTCGCGGTAGTTCTCGAAGGCGGAGAAGACGTCGGCCCAGCTGTCGTAGCCGAAGAAGTTCAGCGCCTCCTCCGGCGGGCCGAAGTACGCCACCGCGCCGCCCGGCGCCATCACCAGCAGCTTGTCGCACAGTGCCAGCTCGGCCACCGAGTGGGTGACGACGAGGACGGTGCGGCCGTCGTCGGCGAGGCCGCGCAGCAGCTGCATGACGTCACGGTCCATGCCCGGGTCGAGACCGGAGGTCGGCTCGTCCAGGAAGATCAGCGACGGCTTGGTGAGCAGCTCCAGCGCCACCGAGACGCGCTTGCGCTGGCCGCCGGAGAGCGAGGTGACCTTCTTGTCCTTGTGGATGTCGAGCTTCAGCTCGCGGAGCACCTCGTCGATGCGGGCGTCGCGCTCCTGCGCCGTGGTGTCGGCCGGGAAGCGCAGCTTGGCCGCGTACTTCAGGGCCTTCTTGACGGTCAGCTCCTTGTGCAGGATGTCGTCCTGCGGGACCAGACCGATGCGCTGGCGCAGCTCGGCGAACTGCTTGTACAGGTTCCGGTTGTCGTACAGCACCTCGCCCTGGTTGGCGGGCCGGTAGCCGGTGAGCGCCTTGAGCAGGGTCGACTTGCCGGAGCCGGACGGGCCGATGACCGCGATCAGCGACTTCTCCGGGACACCGAAGGAGACGTCCTTCAGGATCTGCTTGCCGCCGTCGACCGTGACGGTCAGATGGCGCGCGGAGAAGGAGACCTCACCGGTGTCGACGAACTCCTCCAGCCGGTCGCCGACGATCCGGAAGGTGGAGTGGCCGACACCGACGATGTCGGCCGGGCCGAGCAGCACCGAGCCGCCCTTGGCGATCGGCTGGCCGTTGACGTACGTGCCGTTGTGCGAGCCGAGGTCGCGGATCTCGAAGCGGCCGTCGGGCGTCGAGTGGAACTCGGCGTGGTGCCGCGAGACCTGCAGGTCGGAGACGACCAGCTCGTTCTCCAGGGCACGGCCGATGCGCATGACGCGGCCGACCGCGAACTGGTGGAACGTGGTCGGGCTGCGGTCGCCGTAGGCCGGCGGCGCCCCCGCGCCACCACCGGGATGCGCTTGCGCGTACGGGTCGGCGGGCCCCGCCTGCTGCGGGAACGCCGACGCCTGCGGCTGCTGCTGCCACCCGGCCGGCGCGGCCTGCTGCGGCGTCGGCGCCTGCTGGGCCGGTGCCTGCTGCGGTACCGCTGCCTGCGGTGCGGCGGCTGCCTGCTGCGGGGCCTGCTGGGCCCAGCCCGGCGCACCGGCGCCCTGCGCGGCGTACGGCGCGGGCTGCTGCCGGCCCGCCGCGGCACCGGACAGATTCAGCCGCGGTCCGTCGGTCGCGTTGCCGAGATGCAGCGCCGTGCCCGGGCCGATCTCCACCTGCTGGATCCGCCGGCCCTGCACGAACGTGCCGTTGGTGCTGCCGTGGTCCTCGATGACCCAACTACGGCCGTCGAAACTGACCGTGGCGTGTCGCCAGGACACCCTGGCGTCGTCGAAGACGATGTCACCCTGCGGATCGCGGCCGAGGGTGTACGGCCTGGACGGATCCAGCGTCCAGGTCCGTCCGTTTGATTCCAGAACGAGTTCAGGCACTCCATGCCCCACTGAGTTGTCCCCCGAATTACCCCCATCGCAGGGAGTCTAGGGATGTCGAACATCGGGGGGAACTATTTCAGGCTCCGGCCCCTGACCGAAACCCGGGCCTTGTCACGAATGCGTCCGTGCGCTGCAACAGGCGCCGTTGACGGGGTTGAAATCCCCCCGGAGAGTGGTAATCCCGGCGAGGGGGACACGCGCGGCCGGGCCGTCGCGCCGCGGTTCGACGGGATCCGCCAGGAGGGGATCGGGGGCTGACATGAGGTCTGCCACGCGTGCCGGGACCGCACGGCGCGCCGGAAAGGTGCCCTGGGCCGACGCGCTGTTGTCCGCGATCGCGGCGGTGAGCTGGGCGCTGGCCGGGATGGCCGGCACGGCCGCGCTCGGGCTGCATCTGCTCCGGGCGGACGCGGCCGGCTCACTGGGCCCCATGACGGCGGCCGTTGTGGCACTAGGGGCGGGTGGTTCGGTCGTACCGTCGGGCGATGTGTCCGCTTTCGGACTCAAAGGCGAGGCGGCGCACGCGGCCATCGAGATCACGCCACTCGGGGTGAGCCTGGTCGGTGCCCTGCTGTTGTCGTGGTTCTTCCTACGGTCCTTACGCACGGCGGGAGTTGTGATCACGCCCGCCGAACTCCTCGCGCGTGCGGGCACGGTGGTCGCGCTCTTCGTCGCGCTGCTGGGCGGGCTCGCCTGGGCGGGGCACGACGTCATCACCGTGGACGGCGGCTCGCTCGGCACGGGCGGCCTGCTCGGCACGGGCGGCGCGGGCGGAAAGGGGGGCGGCGGGCTCACCCTGCCCGGCATCGGCGACGTGGGCGGACTGCTGCCGCACGGGATCGGCGGTCTGATCCACGCCCGGGCCGGCGTCGGTTTCACCGTGGACACCCCGGCCACGCTGCTGGGCGGCCTCGGCTGGTGCGCCGGCGTCCTGCTGCTCGCGCTGCTGGCCGCGCGCCGCGCGCCGCTGCCCCCGGGCTGGTCCGCCGTGCACCGGGTGGTCCGGCCGGCGGTCTCGGCGCTCGTCACCGTGCTCCTGCTGACCGTGGCGGCCGGGCTCGCGGCGGCGGTGTACGCGGCGATCGGCGACGACCATCCGCGCAGGATCGCCGGAGCGGCCCTGCTCGGCACCCCGAACGGCGTCTGGCTCGGCCTGCCCCTCGGCCTGTTCGTCCCCTGGGACGGTCACGCCACGGGGCTGCTCCGCGCCTTCCTCCCCCATCCGCTGGACCAGTTCCTCGGCACGACCGCCGACCGGCCGGTGACCCTGGATCGGCTGGCCGGCCTGGACGGCCGCGTGTGGCTGCTGGGGGTGGCGGCGGCCCTGGCGATGCTGCTGGCCGGCGTACTGACGGCGGTCCGTACGCCGGTGGCACGCCGGCCCGGCGAGGGCCACGAGGTACCGGCACCCGGTGGCGCTCCCGGTCGCGGGAAGACGCCACCCGGTGGCGCTCTCGGCCTGGCCGCCCGCTGTGCGCTGCGCCTGGCCGTCGTGACGGCGCTCGCTCTCCCGCTGCTCGCCCGGCTGACGGATGTCTCCGTGACCGCGTCCCTGTCCGTGCTCGGCTTCGACGCCTTCGGCGCGGGCATCGCCCTGCACGGGCACCTCGGCGCCGCGCTCCTGCTGGGGGCGGCGTGGGGGGCCGGGGCCGGGGCGACGGGAGCGCTGCTGGCGTGGGGCGCGGGGGCGGCGGGGTCCGGGGCGGTGTGGGCGGCTCGGGACGTCGCGGGGTGGGGGAACGGTGCGCAGGCGGGCGGGGGCGCGGGGTACGACGAAGAGGCGCGGCCGACGGGGCACGGCGACGGCGCGGGACCGTATGTGCCGAGCGTGCCGTACCGGCCGCCGAACCCGGACACCAATCCGTACCTGCGGGTGCCGGGGGAAGCGGGCGAGGAGCCGCAGGACGCACGGCCGCCGGGGGCCGCGGACGACGCGTCGCGGGCCGGGGGCGGTCCGCCGGGGGCTCAGGGCGGGACGTACGGCATGTACGGCGCACCGACCATCGACGGGCCCGTCGGCCCCGCTCCCCCGGGCTCTCGGCGCCGTCCCGCCCCACGGCCGGACGGCTCCTCGCCGGGGCCGGAGCGCACGCAGTGGCCACCGCCACCCCCGCCTCCCCTGCCACCACCGCCACCGCCGGGGAAACCGAAGCGCACGGGATGACCGGTGGCTCCGTCGCCCGGCCCGGCGCGGCGCTCTCGCCGCCGTCCTTCGTGTGGCGGCAAGATCCCTGACACCCGCCCGACATCCATTGTTCCGTGTCCGTCAGGCGGACCTCTGCGGCGCCGGGCACTGGGTGCCGGATACGGTGGTGACACCATGAGCGCTTCGCAGACCGCCGCTTCGCAGACCCCTGAGGCCCCCACCCTCCTCGTCAAGATCTTCGGCAAGGACAGGCCGGGCATCACGGCCGGGCTCTTCGACACCCTCGCCGCCTACCTGGTCGACGTGGTCGACATCGAGCAGGTCGTCACCCGGGGCCGGCTGGTGCTGTGCGCGCTGGTGACCCAGCCGCCGGCCGGTCTGGAGGGCGACCTGCGGGCCACCGTGCACAGCTGGGCCGAGTCGGTGAAGATGCAGGCGGAGATCATCTCGGGGCACGGCGACAACCGGCCGCGTGGTCTCGGGCGCTCCCTGGTGACCGTGCTCGGCCATCCGCTCACCGCCGAGTCGACGGCCGCCGTGGCCGGGCGGATCGCGAAGACCGGCGGCAACATCGACCGTATCTTCCGGCTCGCCAAGTACCCGGTGACGGCTGTGGAGTTCGCGATCTCCGGGGTGGAGACCGAGCCGCTGCGCACGGCCCTGGCGTCCGACGCGGCGGCACTGGGTGTCGACATCGCGGTCGTCTCGGCGGGCCTGCACCGGCGCGCCCAGCGACTGGTGGTCATGGACGTGGACTCCACGCTGATCCAGGACGAGGTCATCGAGCTGTTCGCGGCGCACGCCGACTGCGCGGACAAGGTCGCCGAGGTGACGGCGGCGGCGATGCGCGGGGAGCTGGACTTCGAGCAGTCACTGCACGCGCGCGTGGCGCTGCTGAAGGGGCTGGACGCCTCCGTCGTGGAGAAGGTGCGCAACGAGGTCCGGCTGACACCGGGCGCGCGCACCCTGATCCGCACGCTGAAACGACTCGGCTACCAGGTCGGTGTGGTCTCCGGCGGCTTCACCCAGGTCACGGACGATCTGAAGGAACGGCTGGGCCTGGACTTCGCGCAGGCCAACACGCTGGAGATCGTCGACGGGAAGCTCACCGGCCGGGTCACCGGCGAGATCGTGGACCGGGCCGGCAAGGCGCGGCTGCTGCGGCGGTTCGCCGCGGAGGCGGGGGTGCCGCTGTCACAGACCGTGGCGATCGGCGACGGTGCCAACGATCTGGACATGCTGAACGCGGCCGGCCTGGGCGTGGCCTTCAACGCCAAGCCGGTGGTCCGCGAGGCGGCGCACACGGCGGTGAACTTCCCCTTCCTCGACACCGTGCTGTACCTGCTGGGCATCACCCGCGAAGAGGTCGAGGCGGCCGACACGCACGACGAAGACTGAGCGGGCCCGCACAACGGCCCGCGTACGGAGAAGGGCCCGGTACCGCCCGCGCGGCGCCGGGCCCTTCGTCTTCCGCTCCGCGTCAGCTGTGCGGGGCCCAGAAGTCGACCAGCTTGGCCACGCCGTGCTCCACGGACTTCCAGGAGCCCTCGAAGGTGAGCACCGCGAAGGCGGCGGTCGGGAAGCCGGTGCGGTTCATCCGCGGGAGGCACTCGCCCTCGGTCTCGCCCGCGAGGGCGTCGGCGAGGGCGTGGATCCCGGGGTTGTGGCCGATCAGGACGAGGTTGCGCACGTCGTCCGGGGTCTCGTTGAGCAGGGCGATCAGCTCGCCCAGGGATGCCTCGTAGACCCGCTCCTCGTAGACGGTCCTCGGTCGCTCCGCGAGCTCGTGGACGGCGAGCTTCCAGGTCTCACGGGTCCGGGCGGCGGTGGAGCAGAGGGCCAGGTCGAAGGTGATCCCTGCGTCGGCCAGCTTGCGGCCCGCGACGGGGGCGTCCTGACGGCCGCGCTCGGCGAGGGGCCGTTCGTGGTCGGCTTCCTGGCCCCAGTCGGCCTTCGCATGCCGGAGGAGGACGATCTTGCGAGGTTCTTCAACGCTCATGAAACCCAGCTTCGCATGAAACAAGCCAGGTGGTGCAGGGAGTTGATGTGGGGGTTCACCCGCGCACGGGGCTCCGGATCAGCGCGCGAGGAGTTGCTGGGCGCGTTCGAAGAGGTGCGTGATCGTGGGGTCGCCGCCCGCCGCGTGTGCGTCCGACGGGTTCAGTATGAGCAGCAGCAGCGAGATGAACGCGAGCGCGGGCAGGGCGAGGGCCCACCAGGGCAGCCGGATGTCGACGCCGCTCGTGGGCGCCGCGTGGGGCCGGGAGTGGGTACGGGCCGACATGATCGCCTCCGCGGGTCTTCGAGCGGGTCCGTGACCGCCTCGCGCGGTCACCACTCGAAGCTACGGAATCCGCGTCCTGCGGCCCATCCGGAGATCCACCCACTTCACCCTGACCCTTACCCCCTAGGGGATGGTGGGGCCAGCCCCACCATCCGCCGGGACGGAGGGCCCGGGTGCGGCCCTCACGGGGAGGCGATGATCGCGATGACGGCGATGACGGCGAAGATGGCGAAGAACGAGCCGAAGACGATCAGCATCTTCTTCTGGCCGTTCTGCGGGTTCGGGTCGAGCACAGGCTGCATGCCGTCAGTCTCGCACCGGTTCCCCGCGCGCGTGCGGCCGGGGTGGTCCGCTCAGCGTGGCGCCGTGGCTGGGTGACTCCGTGGCTCCGGGGTGGCACGCGCGCGGGGGCGGTCCGCTCAGTGGGCCGCCGCCTCTTCCTCCACCGTGCGGTTGCGGCCCGCCAGGAAGCCGACCAGCATCTGCGGCACCATCAGGCCCGCCATGAGGGCGATCGGCAGCCCCCAGCCACCGCTCTGCTGGTAGAGCACGCCGACCAGCAGCGGGCCCGGAATGGAGATCAGATAGCCGGTGCTCTGCGCGAACGCGGACAGCTGGGCCACGCCCGCACCGCTCCGGGCGCGCATGCCGACCATGGTCAGGGCCAACGGGAAGGCGCAGTTGGAGATGCCGAGCAGCACCGCCCAGGCCCAGGCGCCGCCGGCCGGCGCGAGGTACAGGCCGGCGTATCCGGCGAGCCCGCACACACCGAGGACCAGCACGATCGGCCCCTGGTGGGGCAGCCGCGTGGCGACGCGCGGGATGACGAAGGCCAGCGGCACGCCCATCACCATGGTGACGGCGAGCAGCAGGCCGGCGGTGCCGGCCGCGACACCGGCGTCCCGGAAGATCTGCGCCATCCAGCCCATGGTGATGTAGGCGGCGGTGGCCTGGAGACCGAAGAAGACGGCGAGCGCCCACGCGGTGCGGCTGCGGGTGATGCGCAGGGGCACGGACTGCTCCTCGGCCGCCGCTCCGGCCGTGCGCGCCCGCTCCGGCCGCGCCTGCTCCGGCCGCTGCTGCCCGGGGGCGGCGCCGCGGTCGCGGACGAGCGGCAGCCAGGGCAGGACGGCGGCGGCCGCGAGGCCGGCCCACACGGCGAGGCCGGACTGCCAGTCGCCGCCCATCGCGTCCGTCAGCGGCACGGTGACCGCGGCGGCGAGGGAGGTGCCCAGGGCGAGAGCCATCGAGTAGAGACCGGTCATGGAGCCGACGCGGTCGGGGAACCAGCGCTTGACGATGACGGGCATGAGCACGTTGCTGACCGCGATGCCCATGAGGGCGAGCGCGGTGGCGGCCAGGAATCCGGCGGTGCCGCCGACGTACGGCCGTATCAGCAGGCCCGCCGTGATGGCGACCATGCCGGCGCAGACCACGGCGGCCGGGCCGAAGCGGCGGGCCAGGCGGGGGGCGGTGACGCCGAAGACGGCGAAGCAGAGCGGGGGCACGGAGGTGAGCAGACCGGCCACGCTGCCGCTCATGCCGAGCCCGTCGCGCACCTCCTCCAGGAGGGCGCCGAGGCTCGTGATGGCCGGGCGGAGGTTCAGTGCGGACAGCACGATGCCGAGGACGACCAGCCGCGTCGCCCACGCGCGCGTGCGGCCTGCGCCGGGGGGCGTCTCGGGGGTACTCGCCGCGGCGGCACCGCGTCCGGTGGACGACGTGGACGTGGATGACATCGCCGTACGCGTGTCCGCCGTCCGGGTTTCCGCTGTCCGGGTTTCCTCACTAGCCATGAGACCCATCATAGAATGATGGGATGATTGACTGTCCATTCCCGGGTCGTACGGACCCGGGCCCGTCGTGCGAAGGTGTGCCATGCCCCTGAGCCATCCGCGCCGTTCGGCGCTGTCCGAGCAGGTCATCGCCGAACTGCGCAACCAGATCACCTCCGGCGAGTGGCCCGTCGGCTCACGCATCCCGACGGAACCGGAGCTGGTCGAGCAGCTGGGGGTCGCCCGCAACACCGTCCGCGAGGCCGTGCGCGCGCTGGCGCACAACGGGCTGCTGGACATCCGGCAGGGCTCGGGCACGTACGTGGTGGCGACGAGTGAGCTGGCCGGGGTGATGCACCGCCGGTTCGCCGACGCCGACCCGCGGCACATCGCCGAACTGCGCGCCGCGCTGGAGTCGGCCGCGGCCAAGCTGGCCGCCGAGCGGCGTACCGAGAAGGACCTCAAGCACCTGGACGCGCTCATGCGGCGGCGCGAGGAGGCCTGGGAGACGGGCGAGGCGGAGGCGTTCGTGGCCGCCGACGCCACCTTCCACCTGGCCGTCGTGGCCGCCTCCCACAACGACGCCATGACGGCGATGTACGCCGACCTGGGCGAGGTCCTGCGGGACTGGCTGCGCGCGGACGTGGGGGCGGAGCTGACCCCGGAGACGCACATGGACCACACCCGGCTGATGGACGCGATCCGCAACGGCGACAGGGAGGCGGCCGCGACCGAGGCGGCGAGCTATCCGTTCCTGTGCCGCCCGGGCCGGTTCAGCGCTCCCTCTGGTGGCTGATCCAGACCGCGCGGACGGCCTTCCAGCACCGGCCCGTGAGCCGTACGGTCAGGGCGGGCGGGGTGTCCACCGGTGCGCTGTCGGTGCCGATGTCCCACCACTGCGCGCACTTGATGTGCAGGCGTACGCGGTCGGTGTCGACGTAGGGGTTGTGGCAGTAGGCCACCACGTGGGAGCCGTGGACGTCGGTCCGGCAGGCGGCGCCGAAGAGGTTCGGCGCGGGCGGCTTTCCGCCGTCCACGCGCGCGTAGGGCATCGCGTCGTACGGCAGACAGAGCACGAGGGCCACGGCCACGGTCACCGGAGCCAGGCGTCCGGGCAGGCGCACAAGGGGCCTCCTCTGCCGGGCCGGGGAGGATCGCGCGAGGTGAACGCGTAATCAGAGTGCGCCGTTGGGCGGTCCGGCCGCCCGACGGGTGGGCCGAACGGGTGACGCCGGCCGCCCCAGGGGCGTGCTCGTCCCGGATACGGCCGAGGCCCGCAGCCCCTTCAGGGGTGCGGGCCTCGGCCGCCTGCTACGCCTCAGCGGCGGCGGTCACGCGCCGATCGCGTGCAGACCGCCGTCGACGTGGATGATCTCGCCGGTGGTCTTCGGGAACCAGTCGCTCAGCAGGGCGACGATGCCGCGGCCGGCCGGCTCCGGGTCCTTCAGGTCCCACTCCAGCGGGGAGCGGGAGTCCCACACGGAGGCCAGGTCGGCGAAGCCCGGGATGGACTTGGCGGCCATGGAGCCGATCGGGCCCGCGGAGATGAGGTTGCACCGGATGTTCTGCTTGCCCAGGTCACGCGCCATGTAGCGGCTGGTCGCCTCCAGGGCGGCCTTGGCCGGGCCCATCCAGTCGTACTGCGGCCAGGCGTACTGCGCGTCGAAGGTGAGGCCGACGACAGAGCCGCCGTTCTGCATCAGCGGCAGGCAGGCCATGGTCAGCGACTTCAGGGAGAACGCCGAGACGTGCATGGCGGTGGCCACGGACTCGAACGGGGTGTTGAGGAAGTTGCCGCCGAGCGCGTCCTGCGGAGCGAAGCCGATGGAGTGCACGACGCCGTCGAGGCCGCCCAGCTCCTCGCCCACGACGTCGGCCAGCCGCGCGAGGTGCTCCTCGTTCGTCACGTCCAGCTCGATGACCTTGGTGGGCTTCGGCAGCTTCTTGGCGATGCGCTCGGTCAGCGTGGGTCGCGGGAACGCGGTCAGGATGATCTCCGCGCCCTGCTCCTGGGCCAGCTTGGCCGCGTGGAAGGCGATGGAGGACTCCATCAGCACGCCCGTGATCAGAACGCGCTTGCCCTCGAGGATTCCGCTCATGGTGATCAGTGACCCATTCCCAGTCCGCCGTCAACGGGGATGACGGCTCCAGTGATGTACGAGGCGTCGTCCGAGGCGAGGAACCGCACCGTCGCGGCGATCTCCTCGGGCTGCGCGTAACGGCCGAGCGGCACCTGAGACACGATGTTCTCGCGCTGCTCGTCGGTGAGCGCCTTGGTCATGTCGGTGTCGACGAAGCCGGGCGCGACGACGTTGAAGGTGATGTTGCGCGAGCCCAGCTCACGGGCGAGGGAACGCGCGAAGCCGACGAGGGCGGCCTTGGAGGCGGCGTAGTTCGCCTGCCCTGC
Organism: Streptomyces sp. NPDC055966; assembly: GCF_042269865.1. Classification (NCBI taxonomy): domain Bacteria; kingdom Bacillati; phylum Actinomycetota; class Actinomycetes; order Kitasatosporales; family Streptomycetaceae; genus Streptomyces; species Streptomyces sp. NPDC055966. Next base: position 267,662 of record NZ_JBHJYK010000014.1, on the reverse strand, counting down.
CGAGCCGAGCAGGCCGACCACGGACGAGATCAGGACGACGCGGCCCTTCTTGGCGCGCAGCATGCCGCGGTTCGCGCGCTTGACGACACGGAAGGTGCCGGTGAGGTTGGTGTCGATGACCGAGGTGAAGTCCTCCTCGGACATGCGCATCAGGAGCTGGTCCTTGGTCACGCCGGCGTTGGCGATCAGGACCTCGACCGGACCGTGCTGGTCCTCGATCTCCTTGTAGGCCTGCTCCACCTGCTCCGGGTCGGTGATGTCGCACTTGACGGCGAAGAAGCCGGCCGGCGGTTCGCCCGAGCGGTACGTGATCGCGACCTTGTCGCCCGCGTCGGCGAATGCGCGGGCGATGGCGAGGCCGATGCCCCGGTTTCCTCCGGTGACGAGAACCGAGCGGCTCAACGGATCACCCTTTCGATAGCGGTCTGAAGCGTGGGGCCCACCCGCCCGAACACGTCGATGACAGGCGGCTTCATCGAAAACCTATCGGTAGCGCCGCGCGCTCGGGCAAGCGGGCACCGACAGTGGCACGGGGAAGTCCCTGTCGGATCCCTACAGAAAGGACCGGGACGGGACCGAAACCGTGTAGTCCCCGGGGGCGCGTCCACGACATGATCGGACCAGACAGGCCACGACAGCAGGGAGACCTCCGTGCCCCATTCCATCGACGAAGCCTTCACAGCGCTTCCCCTGCGCGCCCTCGCCGACGCCGCGCTGGCACGCGCGCGTGCGCTGGGGGCCGAGCACGCGGACTTCCGGTTCGAGCGGGTGCGCAGCGCGTCCTGGCGGCTGCGGGACGCCAGGCCCGCCGGCTCGTCGGACACCACCGACCTCGGGTACGCGGTCCGGGTCGTGCACGGCGGTACGTGGGGCTTCGCCTCCGGAGTCGACCTGACCCTGGACGCGGCGGCCAAGGTCGCCTCGCAGGCGGTGGCGATGGCCAGGCTGTCCGCCCAGGTGATCAAGGCCGCCGGGTCGACGGAGCGGGTGGAACTGGCCGACGAACCCGTGCACGCCGACAGGACGTGGATCTCGTCGTACGAGATCGATCCCTTCTCCGTGCCGGACGAGGAGAAGGCGGCGCTGCTGGCCGAGTGGAGCACGCGGCTGCTGGCCGCACCGGGCGTCAGCCACGTCGACGCCTCGCTGCTCACCGTGCACGAGAACAAGTTCTACGCCGATACGGCGGGGACCGTGACCACCCAGCAGCGGGTGCGGCTGCATCCGGAGCTGACGGCGGTCTCGGTGGACGAGTCCAGCGGTGAGTTCGACTCGATGCGGACCATCGCGCCGCCGGTCGGACGCGGCTGGGAGTACCTGACCGGTACCGGCTGGGACTGGGACGGCGAGCTGGAGCGGATCCCGGAGCTGCTCGCCGAGAAGATGCGGGCGCCGAGCGTGGAGCCGGGCCTGTACGACCTGGTGGTCGATCCCTCCAACCTGTGGCTGACGATCCACGAGTCCATCGGTCACGCCACCGAGCTGGACCGCGCCCTCGGCTACGAGGCCGCCTACGCCGGCACCTCCTTCGCCACCTTCGACCAGCTGGGCAAGCTGCGTTACGGCTCCGAGCTGATGAACGTCACCGGCGACCGCACCGCCGAGCACGGCCTCGCGACCGTCGGCTACGACGACGAGGGCGTCGCCGCGCAGTCCTGGGACCTGGTGAGGGACGGCACGCTGGTCGGCTACCAGCTGGACCGCAGGATCGCGAAGCTGACCGGGTTCGACCGCTCCAACGGCTGCGCCTACGCCGACTCCCCCGGGCATGTGCCGGTGCAGCGCATGGCCAACGTCTCGCTCCAGCCGGATCCCGCCGGGCTGTCCACGGAGGACCTGATCGGGAGCGTCGACCGGGGCATCTACGTCGTCGGTGACCGGTCCTGGTCGATCGACATGCAGCGGTACAACTTCCAGTTCACCGGGCAGCGCTTCTTCAGGATCGAGAACGGGCGGATCACCGGGCAGCTGAAGGACGTGGCGTACCAGGCGACCACGACGGACTTCTGGGGCTCGATGGCGGCCGTGGGCGGTCCGCAGACCTACGTCCTCGGTGGCGCCTTCAACTGCGGCAAGGCACAGCCCGGCCAGGTGGCGGCCGTGTCGCACGGATGTCCTTCCGCCCTCTTCAAGGGCGTCAACATTCTGAACACCACGCAGGAGGCCGGTCGATGAGCGCCCGCAGCAACAAGCCGCACGAGGTCGTGGAGCAGGCGCTCGCGCTGTCCCGGGCCGACGGCTGTGTCGTCATCGCCGACGAGCACTCGACGGCCAACCTGCGCTGGGCGGGCAACTCGCTCACCACCAACGGCGTGACGCGCGGCCGTACGCTCACCGTGATCGCGACCGTGGCCGGCAAAGAGGGCACGGCCTCGGGTGTCGTGTCCCGGTCGGCCGTCACGGCGGACGAGTTGGAGCCTCTGGTGCGGGCCGCCGAGGCCGCCGCGCGCGGTGCCGGGCCCGCCGAGGACGCGCAGCCCCTGGTCGGCGGGGTGCCGGAGTCCCCCGACTTCACGGACGCGCCCGCCGAGACCTCCTCGGCGGTGTTCGCCGACTTCGCCCCGGCGCTCGGCGAGGCGTTCGCACGCGCCCGTGCGGGCGGCCGCGAGTTGTACGGCTTCGCCAACCACGAGCTGGTGTCGACGTACCTGGGCACGTCCACGGGACTGCGCCTGCGCCACGACCAGCCCACCGGCACGCTGGAGCTGAACGCCAAGTCGCCCGACCGGCTGCGCTCGGCCTGGGCCGGCCGTTCCACGCGTGACTTCAAGGACGTCGACCCGGCCGCCATGGACGCGGAGCTGGCCGTACGGCTCGGCTGGGCCGAGCGGCGCGTGGAGCTGCCCGCGGGCCGGTACGAGACCCTGCTGCCGCCGACGGCGGTCGCGGACCTGCTGATCTACCAGCTGTGGTCGGCGTCGGGCCGGGACGCGGCCGAGGGCCGGACGGTGTTCTCCAAGCCGGGCGGGGGCACGCGCGTGGGCGACAGGCTGAGCGGCCTGTCGCTGACGCTGCGCAGCGATCCGCACGAGCCGGGTCTGGAGTGCGCGCCGTTCGTGGTCGCCCACTCCTCGGGCGGCGACCAGTCGGTGTTCGACAACGGACTGCCGGCGCACACCACCGAGTGGGTCGGCGAGGGCGTGCTGAGGCATCTGACGACCACCCGGCACAGCGCGGCGCTGACGGGGCTGCCGGTCGCCCCGGCGCTCGGGAACCTGATCCTGGACGGCGGCACCGACCGCTCCCTGGAGGACATGGTCGCGGACACCGAGCGCGGGCTGCTGCTGACGTGCCTGTGGTACATCCGCGAGGTCGACCCGGCGACGCTGCTGCTGACCGGTCTGACCCGGGACGGCGTCTACCTCGTGGAGAACGGCGAGGTGACCGGGCAGGTGAACAACTTCCGGTTCAACGAGTCGCCGGTGGACCTGCTGGGGCGGGCCGCGGAGGCCGGGCGCACCGAGAAGACGCTGCCGCGCGAGTGGAGCGACTGGTTCACCCGGGCCGCGATGCCCGCGCTGCGCATCCCGGATTTCAATATGAGCTCTGTCAGTCAGGGCGTATAACCTCGTAGGCGGCAGTCGCTCGACTGCCCGAAGACCAGCAAGGAGATACGAGAACCGTGACGGACATCGTCGACGAGCTGAAGTGGCGCGGGCTCATCGCCCTCTCCACGGACGAGGACGCACTGCGCAAGGCGTTCGCGGACGGCCCCGTCACGTTCTATTGCGGCTTCGACCCGACCGCGCCCAGCCTGCACCTCGGCAACCTCGTGCAGATCCTGACGATGCGCCGCATCCAGCAGGCGGGCAACCGCCCGCTGGGCCTGGTCGGGGGTGCCACCGGTCTGATCGGTGACCCGAAGCCCACCGCGGAGCGCACGCTCAACGCACCCGAGATCGTCGCCCAGTGGGTGGAGCGGCTGCGCGCGCAGATCGAGCCGCTGCTGGACTTCGAGGGCCCGAACGCCGCGGTGATGGTCAACAACCTCGACTGGACGCAGAGCCTGTCGGCCATCGAGTTCCTGCGTGACATCGGCAAGTACTTCCGGGTCAACAAGATGATCGCGAAGGAGGCCGTCGCGCGGCGGCTCAATTCCGACGCGGGCATCAGCTACACCGAGTTCAGCTACCAGATCCTCCAGGGCATGGACTTCCTGGAGCTGTACCGGCGGTACGGCTGCACCCTGCAGACCGGTGGCAGCGACCAGTGGGGCAACCTCACGTCGGGCACCGACCTGATCCACCGGGTCGAGCCGCACGCCGTGGTGCACGCGCTCGGCACGCCGCTGATCACCAAGGCGGACGGCACCAAGTTCGGCAAGACCGAGTCCGGCACCGTGTGGCTCGACCCCGAGATGACGACGCCGTACGCGTTCTACCAGTTCTGGCTGAACGCGGACGACCGGGACGTCTCGAAGTTCCTGCGCATCTTCAGCTTCAGGTCCCGCGAGGAGATCGAGGAGCTGGAGCAGCAGACGCAGGAGCGTCCGCAGGCCCGGGCGGCGCAGCGCGCGCTCGCCGAGGAGCTGACGACGCTGGTGCACGGCGCCGGCCAGACGGCCGCGGTGATCGCCGCGAGCCGCGCCCTCTTCGGTCAGGGCGAGCTGGCGGAGCTGGACGGTGCGACGCTGGCCGCCGCGCTGTCCGAGGTGCCGCACATCCGGGTCACCGAGCTGGGCCCGGTGGTCGATCTGCTCGCGGAGGTCGGTCTGGTCGCCAGCAAGTCCGCCGCGCGGCGGACGGTGAAGGAGGGCGGTGCCTACGTGAACAACGCGAAGGTCGCCTCCGAGGACGCCGTCCCGGCGAAGGAGGATCTGCTGGACGGACGGTGGCTGGTGCTGCGGCGCGGGAAGAAGAACCTGGCCGCGGTGGAGGTTGTCGCCGGGTAGTGCCGTCGGGGCGCGGTGGTCTGCGGGCTGCGGCTGTGTCGTGGCGTGTCGCGCAGTTCACCGCGCCCCATTCGGGGTGCTTTCCACAGGGGGTTCTCAGGCTCTCTGGGCCTTCTTCTTCCCCAGCGTCGCCATGTAGAGGGCGTCCACCGCGGCCACGATGATGATCGCTGCCACGATCTGGAAGATGTGCCGGCTCCAGTCGATGCCCCGGGTCGCCGCGACGCCGAGTGCGCGGGCGACGGCGTTGCCCACGATGGCGCCGAGCATGCCGCAGATGGTGGTCAGCCACAGTGGACTGTGCTGCTTGCCCGGGATGACGGCCTTGGCGATGATGCCGAGCACGAATCCCACGATGATCGCCCACAACCAGCCCATGGCTGCCTCCTCGAACGGCTCGACGTGAGCATTAGGGCCAGTGTCGGCGGGTGGGCCGTACGGCGCATGTCGGGATCACCCGTGCGGGCGGTGCGGGGGCGTTGCCGCAGGCAGTGGGTGCCCCGGTCTCGTCGGTGACCCGGCCGCGGCGTACCGTGGAACGTGTCCCCGCCCGGTTCCCGGCCGGGTGCGGACGACGGCGGGCCGGGGAGAGTCCGATGCGGGCGGATGGTGGACTGTGATGCGGAAACAGCACGGCGGCGTCCAGGTGTTCCGGATCACCGGAGCCCGGACGGGCCTCGCCGAGGACGTGCGGGGCCGGCAGCGGCGGTACGTGATCTCGATGACCGTGCGCACGGTGTCGGTGATCCTCGCGGTCGCCCTGTGGAACGTCGAGCGGTACGTCGCCGTCGTGGCGCTGGTGCTCGGTGCGCTGCTCCCCTATGTCGCCGTGGTGATCGCGAACGCCGGCCGCGAGCGGCCGCCATCCCTGCCGTCGACGTTCGTGAGCATGCCGGCGAAGCCGATGATCACGCCGCCGCGCACCGAGGACACCCGGGAGCAGTCCGCCGCGGAGGGCGCCTCGGCGCGTCCGGCCGGCGCGCGCGGTGAGCGGCCCGACCCGATGTGACCCGCAGAGCAGTGGTGGAAGCGGAATTCGGCCCACCCATGAAGCTCAAGAAAAGCTCAGATCAATCGTGCAGTTCCGGTGCCGGGTCGTGGGGTACCCGTGACATACTGCGTACGCGCTCCGCATCCCCCGTCGGAGCGACGGACCGACGCCGGGCAGCTCCCCCCGTGGCTGCCCGGCGTCGCCTTGTTCCGGCCCCTTTTCTGTGAGACGAACCCGTGACTGAAGAGATCCCGATCTGCTCCGCCAAGGGCTGCCGTGCCGCCGCCGTGTGGGTACTGGCGTGGAACAACCCGAAGATCCACACGCCGGAGCGGCGCAAGACATGGCTCGCGTGCGAGGAGCACCGCGAGCATCTTTCGCAGTTTCTCGGGATGCGGGGTTTCCTGAAGGACGTCGTGACGTTCGACGAGTGGGAAGCGCCCGAAGGGAGCTAGCTAGCCGCCGATCGCCGACATCGGTCGGTCCGGCTGTACGAACGACGGGTCGTCCAGGCCCGCCCCCGCCTTCTTCCCCCACATCGCCAGCTTCCAGATGCGGGCGATCTCCTCGTCGGACGCGTCGCCGCGCAGGGCGGCGCGCAGGTCGGTCTCCTCGGTGGCGAACAGGCAGGTGCGTATCTGGCCGTCGGCCGTGAGGCGGGTGCGGTCGCAGGCCGCGCAGAACGGGCGGGTGACCGAGGCGATGACGCCGACGCGGTGCGGGCCGCCGTCGACCAGCCAGCGCTCGGCCGGGGCCGAGCCGCGCTCCTCCGCGCCCTCTGGGGTGAGGTCGAAGCGGGTGCGCAGGGAGGCGAGGATGTCCCCGGCGGTGACCATGCCCTCGCGCTTCCAGCCGTGCTGGGCGTCGAGGGGCATCTGCTCGATGAAGCGCTGCTCGTAGCCGTGCTCGATCGCCCAGGCCAGCAGGTCGGGGGCCTCGTCCTCGTTCAGGCCGGGCATCAGGACAGAGTTGATCTTCACGGGGGTGAGGCCGGCCGCGTGGGCGGCTTCCAGGCCCTCGATGACGTCCTTGTGCCGGTCACGGCGGGTCAGGGTCTTGAAGACGTCGGGGCGCAGGGTGTCCAGGGAGACGTTGACCCGGTCCAGGCCGGCCGCCTTCAGGGCCGCCGCGGTGCGCTTGAGGCCGATGCCGTTGGTCGTCAGTGACGTCCGGGGGCGGGGGGCGAGGGCCGTGACGCGCTCGACGATGCCGACCAGGCCCGGGCGCAGCAGGGGCTCGCCGCCGGTGAAGCGGACCTCCTCGATGCCGAGCAGCCGTACGGCGATGTCGACGAGGCGGACGATCTCGTCGTCCGTGAGCAGGTCGGGCTTGGCCAGCCACTGCAGGCCCTCCTCGGGCATGCAGTAGGTGCAGCGCAGGTTGCATCGGTCGGTCAGCGAGACCCTCAGGTCGGTGGCCACCCGGCCGTAGGTGTCGATGAGCACGTGGGCCCCCTCCCTCTCGGTCACTCAATTGTCCGTCGCGGATGAGTCGTCCGTCGCTGGCGAGCCTACGTGACGCCACTGACAACGACAGCGGCCCGATCCCACGAGCTACGACGAGGCCGCGTCGTAGGACCGTACAGTCCGGTACGGCGCGGCCGTCGTAGGAAGGTGTCAGTGCGCTCCGGTGCCGGTCAGCGAGCGCACCTCCAGTTCGGCGTACTTGCCGGCGTCCGGGGTCTCCTTCGACAGCAGGGTGCCGAGGGCGCCGAGCAGGAAGCCGACGGGGATGGAGATGATGCCGGGGTTCTCCAGCGGGAACCAGTGGAAGTCGACCTCGGGGAACATCGAGGCCGGGCTGCCGGAGACCACCGGCGAGAAGAGCACGAGGCCGACCGCGGTGACCAGGCCGCCGTAGATCGACCACAGGGCGCCTGCGGTGGTGAACCGCTTCCAGAACAGGCTGTAGAGGATGGTCGGCAGGTTTGCCGAGGCGGCGACGGCGAAGGCGAGCGCGACGAGGCCGGCCACGTTCAGGTCGCGGGCGAGGGCGCCGAGGACGATGGAGACCGCGCCGATGCCGACGGTCGCCCAGCGGGCCGCGCCGAGCTCCTGCTTCTCGGTGGCCTGTCCCTTCTTGATGACGTTGGCGTAGATGTCGTGCGCGAACGACGAGGACGAGGCCAGGGTCAGGCCCGCGACGACCGCGAGGATCGTGGCGAAGGCGACCGCGGAGATGGTGGCGAGCATGACGGCGCCCCAGGTGGAGTCGACGCCGCCGAGGTGCAGGGCGAGGAGGGGGGCCGCGGTGTTGCCCGCCTTGTTGGAGGCGATGATCTCGGCCGGTTTGATGAGGGCCGCCGCGCCGAAGCCGAGCGCGAGGGTCATCAGGTAGAAGGCGCCGATCAGGCCGATGGCCCAGATGACCGACTTACGGGCGGCCTTGGCGGTGGGGACGGTGTAGAAGCGGATCAGGATGTGCGGCAGACCCGCGGTGCCGAGGACCAGGGCGAGGCCGAGCGAGAGGAAGTCCAGCTTGGTGGTGCCGGTGGCGCCGTACTTCAGGCCGGGCTCCAGGAACGCCGTGCCCTTGCCGCTGTTGTCGGCCGCCTTGCCGAGCAGATCGGAGACGTTGAAGTGGAACTTCAGCAGGACCAGGAAGGTCAGCAGCAGGGCGCCGAGGATCAGCAGGACGGCCTTGACCATCTGGACCCAGGTGGTGCCCTTCATGCCGCCGACGGTGACGTAGACGATCATCAGGACGCCGACCAGGGCGACGATGCCGATCTTGCCGCCGTCGCTGGTGATGCCCAGCAGGAGCGAGACGAGGACACCCGCGCCGGCCATCTGGGCGAGCAGGTAGAAGATCGAGACGACGATGGTGGACGTGCCCGCCGCCGTGCGGACGGGACGCTGGCGCATGCGGTACGCGAGGACGTCGCCCATGGTGTAGCGGCCGGAGTTGCGCAGTGGCTCGGCGACCAGGAGCAGGGCGACCAGCCAGGCGACGAGGAAGCCGATGGAGTACAGGAAGCCGTCGTAGCCGAAGAGGGCGATGGCGCCCGCGATGCCGAGGAAGGACGCGGCGGACATGTAGTCGCCGGAGACGGCGAGGCCGTTCTGGAAGCCGGTGAACTGCCGTCCGCCGGCGTAGAAGTCGGCGGCGTCCTTGGTCTGGCGGCCGGCCCAGACGGTGATGACGAGGGTCACGGCGACGAACACCGCGAACAGGGTGACGATCAGCGTCCGGTGCTGGCTCGCCTCGCCGGCGGCGAGCAGGGTGTGCTGTGCGGGGCTCATGCGCCGCCCTCCATCCGGGACTTGATGGCCTCCGCCTTGGGGTCGAGCTGCGCGGACGCGCGCCGTGCGTACCACCAGGCGATGAGGAACGTGGTGACGAACTGGGCGAGGCCGAGGACGAGGGCGACGTTGATGTTGCCGGCCACCTTGGTGCCCATGAATCCGTCCGCGTAGTTGGAGAGCAGCACGTAGAGCAGGTACCAGGCGATGAAGGCGACGGTCAGGGGAAAGGCGAAGGAGCGGTGGGCGCGGCGCAGTTCACCGAACTCCGCGCTCTGCTGCACCTCTGCGAACTCCTCGGTGGAGGGAAGGGATGTCCCCGACGGTGCGGGGGGCGGTGTCTCGGTGGCCACGGAGTCTCCTCGCGTTCGCGGTTGCCATGACGACGGGGGGCTTGATGGTGCTCGTGCTCCCTGCCCAAGGTCCACGGCGCCACGCCAGGACCGGTTCAAGTCTTATGAGTTGATCCGCAAGCGGTCTTGTCGAGTCATTGCCAAGTCATTGATGATCAGCAACCGACGGGATAGCTTCACCATGCACAACCGACCCGTCATGTACCTGCCCGAGCGCCATCCGTGTCTCGGGCGGTTCCGTATCCGGATGATGTGGAGACCCCGTGCCTCATTCGCACTCCAGACGCAGGCTCGCGCTCGCCGTGCCCGTCGTGCTGTCCCTGACCGCCTCGCTCGGCCTCCTCCCGGCGGCGGCCTCGGCGGCGCCCGCCACGACACCGGCGGCGCGGGCGGCGGAGAACGGCCCGAACCTCTCGTACGTGGTCAACACCCGGACCGACCGCCGCACGATCGAGTCGGTACGCCGGGAGATCACGCGCAACGGCGGTTCCCTCGTGGCCGGTTACGACGGGATCGGGGTGTTCGTCGTCCACTCCTCGGACCCCGAGTTCGGCGCGCGGATGCGTGCGGTACGCGGGGTGGACTCGGCCGGTGCCACGCGCAACGCGCCGCTGCCCGCCCAGTCCACCGCGGACATGGGCACGCCGAAGGCGCTCAGCGCCCAGGAGATCGCCGCGGCCGGCGCGAAGGCGACGGGGGGCCAGGATCCACTGGAGCCGTTGCAGTGGGACCTGCCGGCCATCAAGGCGGACAAGGCGCACGAGAAGACCCTGGGCAGCCCGGACGTCACGGTCGCCGTCATCGACACCGGCGTGGACGACACCCACCCGGACATCGCGCCCAACTTCGACCGCGCGGACTCGGTCAACTGCGTGTCCGGCAAGCCCGACACGACGGACGGCGCCTGGCGGCCGAGCGCGTCGGAGAGCCCGCACGGCACCCATGTGGCAGGCGAGATCGCGGCCGCGAAGAACGGTGTCGGCATCACGGGCGTCGCGCCGGGCGTCAAGGTGGCCGGCATCAAGGTGGCCGATCCGAAGGGCTACTTCTACACCGAGGCCGTGGTCTGCGGCTTCATGTGGGCGGCCGAGCACCACGTCGACGTGACCAACAACAGCTACTACACCGACCCGTGGTACTTCAACTGCACCGGCGACCCGGACCAGAGGGCGCTGGTCGACGCCGTCACCCGGGCCTCGCGGTACGCGGAGAAGAAGGGCACGGTCAACGTCGCGGCGGCGGGCAACGAGAGCTACGACCTCGCGTCCGACTCGATCACCGACAAGGCCTCCCCGAACGACGGCACCCCGTCGGACCGCGTGATCGATCCGCACAGGTGCTACGACATACCGACCCAGCTGCCGGGTGTCGTGACGGTCGCGGCGACCGGCGCGAAGGGCCTGAAGTCGTCGTTCTCCAACTACGGCCTCGGCGTGATCGACATCGCCGCGCCGGGCGGCGACTCGACGGCCTACCAGAAGCCGGAACCCCCGGCGACGAGCGGCCTCATCCTCGGCCCGCTGCCCGGCGGCAGGTGGGGGTACATGGCGGGCACCTCGATGGCGACCCCGCATGTCGCGGGTGTCGCCGCATTGATCAAGTCAACCCATCCGCACGCTCCGGCGAGCCTGGTGAAGGCACTGCTCTACGCGGAGGCCGACGCCGTGCCGTGCACGGACCCGTACGACATCAATGGTGACGGGAAGGTCGACGCGGTGTGCGAGGGGACGAAGAACCACAACGGCTTCTACGGCCGGGGCACGGCGGACGCACTGGCCGCGGTGACCTGGTGACCCATTGACCGCGGGGCCGGACGGGAAGCAGAGTTGATCGGATCAATATTGATTCATCAATAATGCATAGTGTAGTCATGACAGATACCGCGTCAGACATCGCGTCCGGCATCTCGGCGGACATCGCGTCCGCGTGGACCGCACTGGGCGGCGATCCCGCCCTCCTCGCCCGGGTGACGACGGTCGAGCGCCCGGACGCCCTCCCGGCGCGCCTGCCCGTACGGCAGCTGGCCCGCGCGTGTGCCGGTGCCTGCGCACTGGCCGCCGCGGAACTGGCGGCCCGCCGGGCCGGGCTCGCCGAGGTGCCCGGCGCCCGGGTCGACGACGGCGCCGTCGCGACCGCCTTCCACAGCGAGCGGCACCTGCGGGTCGACGGCCGGGCCCCGGTCGCCTTCGCGCCGCTGTCGCGGTTCTGGCGGACGGCCGACGGCTGGGTGCGCACCCACGCCAACTACCCGCACCACCGGGCCCGGTTGCTCGGTGCGCTGGGCCTGCCCGAGGACGCCCCGGCGGACCGGGCGGCCGCCCGGCTCGCCGAGCGGCCGGCCCTGGAGGTCGAGGAGGCGGTCCTCGGCGCCGGCGGTCTCGCCGTGGCCCTGCGCACCCGGCAGGAGTGGGCGGCCACCGAGCAGGCCGCCGAGGTGGCCGCGCGCCCGCTGGTCGAGCGGGCACGCCTGGACTGTGCACCCGCGCGCGTGCTCGCGCCGCTCGACCCCGCCACCGCTCCGCTGCTGCCCGCCGCGGGGCTGCGCGTGCTGGACCTGACCCGGGTCCTCGCCGGTCCCGTCGCCACCCGCACCCTCGCCCTGCTGGGCGCGGACGTCCTGCGGGTGGACGCCCCCTGGCTGCCCGAACTGCCCGACCAGCACGCCGACACGGGGTTCGGCAAGCGGTCCGCCGCCCTCGACCTGCGCACGGACCGGGACACCTTCGAGGAGCTGCTGGCGTCGGCGGACGTCGTCGTCACCGGCTACCGGCCCGGCTCCCTCGACGCGTTCGGGCTCTCGCCGCAGGCCCTGGCCGAGCGCCGGCCCGGGCTGGTGGTGGCGCAGGTCTCGGCGTGGGGGGCGTACGGGCCGTGGGGCGGGCGGCGCGGCTTCGACAGCCTGGTCCAGGTCGCGACCGGCATCGCCGTGACCGAGGGCTCGGCCGAGGAGCCCGGTGCGCTGCCCGCGCAGGCCCTGGACCACGGCACCGGTTATCTGCTGGCGGCGGCCGTGCTGCGGGCGCTGACCGAGCAGTCGTACGACGGCGGCGGCCGGTCGGTGCGGCTGGCGCTGGCCCGCACGGCGCACTGGCTGACGGACGGGATCCGGCCGACCGCGGCCACGGGCGCGCCGTACCCGGGCCCGGACGCCTGGCTGGCCGAGGCGGACGGCCCGCTCGGTCGGCTGCGCCACGCCCTGCCACCGGTGGCCTTCGCGGACGGCCCCGGGGACTGGGCGGCGTCCCCGGTGCCCTGGGGGTCGTCCCCGGCCCGCTGGCGGTGAGCGCACGGGCGGCCGGAAACGTACGTATGGGTGGAATGCCGTAGCCCCAGTTGTTTTCCGGGACTTGCCCGGTTCTGCGGCGACTGGCGAAGATCCCGGGGTGAGCGCGACACGACCGGCCGCCGAGGCCGCCGGCGAGGGCGGCCCCGACCGGCGGTCCGGCGCCGGCCGGGCCGTCGCCCTCCTCGTCCTGACGGCGCTGGGCGCCCTGATCCCGCTGCTCGGGCCGGCGGCAGCGCTGCACGGCACCGGGGAGGCCGCCGCGCCGGGCGTGGGCGGCATCGGACTGCTGCGCGCGGTGCTGTTCGCCGCGCTGAGCGTGCCGCTGGGCGAGCTGTTCGTGCGGGGGCTCGCCGGGCGCGTACCCGGCGCGCCGGCCGGGCGGCCGCGCAGCTGGGCGCCGCCGGCCGCCGGGGCCGGTTTCGTCGCCGCGCTGGCGCTCGCCTCGGTGGTGTCGGCCGGCGATCTGATCCCGCACGGCCTGGGCCAGATCGACGTGGGCGGGCTGTACTGCTCCCGCGACGGCAAGCTGGCCCTGCTGGAGGTCAACGGCTTTCTGCTGGCGGGGTTCTGCGCACTCTCGCGGCGTCCGGCGGCGCAGGCGTGGCCGCTGGCCGCGGTGGTGGTCGCCGAGGCGCTGCGCGCGCACCCGGCCACCGAGCACGGCCCGCTCACCGGTGCGGCGCTGACCCTGGTGCACCTGACCTGCGCGGCGCTGTGGACCGGCGGTCTGCCGTACGCCCTGCGCACGCTCGGGCAGTGGCGCGGCGACCCGGCGGGGGCAGCGCTGCTCGGCCGCTACGCGCGTGTGGCGCTCGTGCTGCTCGCGGTCATCACCGCGACGGGCGTGTGCAGTTCGCTGCGGCGGATGCCGGCGGCCACGATCCTGGACCAGCTGACGACGACGGCGTACGGGCGCACCCTGCTGGCCAAGGTCGTCCTGGTCGCCGTCGTCGCCGTGCTCGCCCTGTGGGCGCGGATCCGGCTGCGCCGCGCGCCGGACCCGCTGGCCGCGTCGGCGCCCGCGCGGGGCGAGGTGATCGCCCTGGGCTTGGTGGTCGCGGTCTCGGGCCTGCTCACGGCGCTGCCGCTGCCGATCCGCTGGACGTGATGACTGCCCGGATCAACTTTTGATCGTGACGTTGATTCAGTCGTCGTTGATTCAGTCGTTGGTGACGAGCACCTTGAGGGCGGTGCGCTCGTCCATCGCCTTGTAGCCGTCCGGCACGCCCTCGATGCCGACGGTCAGGTCGAACACCGGCGAGGGGTCGATCGTGCCGTCGAGGACGTCGGGGAGCAGGTCGGGGATGTAGGCCCGGACCGGGGCGACACCGCCGCGCAGGGCGATGTTCCGGTCGAACATGACGCCGAGGTCCAGACCGGTGCCGCTGCCGTGCGGCACGCCGACGAAACCGATGGCGCCGCCGTCGCGGGTGATGTTGACGGCCGTACGCATGGACTGTTCCGTGCCGACGGCCTCGACCACGGCGTGCGCGCCCTGCCCGCGGGTGAGTTCGCGGACGGCCTCCACGGCGGCGTCCCCGCGCTCGGCGACGACGTCGGTGGCGCCGAAGCGGCGCGCGATGTCGGTACGGACCTCGTGCCGGCCGAGGGCGATGATCCGTTCGGCACCGAGCCGCTTGGCGGCGAGCACGGCGCACAGGCCGACCGCGCCGTCCCCGACGACCGCGACCGTGGCGCCGGGCCGGGCGCCCGCGCCGAGGGCGGCGTGGTGGCCGGTGCCGAGGACGTCGGAGAGGGTCAGCAGGGCGGACAGCAGGTGGTCGTCGGAGGCCGCGTCCTTGGGCAGCCGGACCAGGGTGCCGTCGGCGAAGGGCACGCGCACGGCCTCGCCCTGGCCGCCGTCGTAGCCGACGGAGCCCCAGAAGCCGCCGTGCTCGCAGGACGTCGTCAGACCCTCGCGGCAGTAGTCGCAGACGCCGTCGGACCACATGAAGGGCGCGACGACCAGGTCACCGCGCCGGACGGTGCCCACCTCGGAGCCGGTCTCCTCGACCACGCCGAGGAACTCGTGCCCGATGCGCTGGCCCGGCTGCCGGGCCGCCTCGCCGCGGTAGGCCCACAGGTCGCTGCCGCAGATGCAGGCGCGCAGCACTCGGACGACGGCGTCGGTGGGCAGCTGCACCACGGGCTCGGGGACGTCCTCCACGCGCATGTCGTACGGGGCGTGGATGGTGGTGGCGCGCATGGCGAGGGTCCTTCTCGTGCGGGGTCGTGCGGCGCCCGCGGGGGTGTGCGGGCGCACCTCACGGTACGCCGTGGTCACCACCGGCGGCGCGCCCAGGGTGCCCCCGACCGGCACCCCGCAGCCCGTACGGCCCGCCCGGCACGCCCCGGCCACCCGTACGGCCCGCCGGCGACGCCCGTACGGCCCTCGTGGCCCGCCCGTCAGACACCGGCCGCGCCCAGCAGGCTGCCGGCCGCGTAGGTGACGCCCATCGCCAGGGCTCCGCCCACCACGTTGCGCAGCACCGCCCGCCCGGGGCGGGCCGCGCCGAGGCGGGCGCTGGTCCAGCCGGTGAGGACGAGGGCGGCCAGGACGGAGACGACGGTGACCGGGAGCCGCCGGCCGGCCGGGGGCAGCACGATGGCGAGCAGCGGCAGCAGCGCGCCCACCGTGAAGGCGGAGAAGCTCGCCCACGCCGCGTGCCAGGGGTTGGTCAGCTCGTCCGGGTTGATGCCCAGCTCCACGCGCGCGTGCGCCCGCAGCGCGTCCCGCGCGGTGAGCTGCTGCGCGGCCTCCCGGGCCACGTCACGGGTCAGCCCGCGCTCCTCCAACAGGCCGGTCAGCTCGCGCAGTTCGGCCTCCGGCTGGTCCCGCAGTTCGCGCTTCTCCACAGCCAGCGCGGCCACCTCGGAGTCCCGCTGGGTGGAGACGGAGACGTACTCGCCGGCCGCCATGGACATCGATCCGGCGAGCAGCCCGGCGAGTCCGGCGGTGAGCAGGGCGGACCGGCTCTGGGTCGCGCCGGCCACGCCGACGACGATGCCCGCGGTGGAGACGATGCCGTCGTTCGCGCCGAGCACGGCGGCCCGCAGCCAGTTCAGCCTCGCCCCGAGCGCGCCCCCGTGTGCCTCGTCGTGCGTTGGTTCCGTCACAGCAGGGAGGATCGCACTCCCGGAGCCGCTCGCGCCGCACCGACGCCCGCCGACACCACTGCCGGGGGCGGGGGTTGGCGGAACCGTGTTCGGGTGGCGCCTTGACGCACGCACGCGTGTGCGGCGAGGACGGCACCCACCGGGACCTGTGGGACCGCGGTGTCAGTCCCGGCCCGTATCCTCAATGACCATGCTCGAAGACCGTGCGACCGCAGTGTCCTCCCCCACCCAGTGGCCGGCCGCGTATCCGAAGGGATACGCGGTCGTTGACGTGGAGACCACCGGCCTGGCCCGGGACGACCGGATCATCTCGGCCGCCGTGTACCGGCTGGACGAGCGCGGCGAGGTCGAGGACCACTGGTACACGCTGGTCAACCCGGAGCGCGATCCGGGACCGGTGTGGATACACGGTCTGACGAGCGAGACGCTCGAAGGCGCGCCGCTCTTCGCGGACATCGCGGAGGAGTTCGCCGCCCGGCTGGACGGCAGGGTGCTCGTGGCGCACAACGCCGTCTTCGACTGGCAGATGATCGCGCGGGAGTACGCGCGCGCGAAGCGCGAGGCGCCGGTGCGTCAGCGGCTGTGCACCATCGCGCTGTCGAAGGAGCTGGGGCTGCCGCTGCCCAACTTCAAGCTGGAGTCGCTGGCGGCGCACTACGGCGTCGTGCAGCAGCGGGCGCACCACGCGCTGGACGACGCGCGTGTGCTGGCGGAGGCGTTCCGGCCGAGCCTCGCGGCCGCGGCGGCGGGCGAGGTACGGCTTCCGCTGCTGGAGTGCCGGCCGCTGACGGAGTGGTCGGACCGCCCGGTGCCCCGCCAGCCCTCCGGCGGCTACGGCGGTTACCGGCCGAGCAGTTGGCGCCCGTCCCGCAGGCGGCCCGCCTGCCCCTACCCCAACCCCGGCCGGTACGAAGACGGCAAACACCTCAAACAGGGCATGCGGGTGGCGTTCTCCGGGGACACCTCGACCGAGCGCGAGCTGCTGGAGGACCGGGCGACCGAGGCCGGGCTGCACGTGGCGTCCAGCATCTCGCGGCTGACCAGCCTGCTGGTGACCAACGATCCCGACTCGGGCACGTCGAAGGTGGTCAAGGCCCGCCAGTTCGGCACGCCGGTGGTGGACGAGGCCGCCTTCGGACAGCTGCTGCGCGACGTCGAGCCCGCCGACGAGTGACCGTACGGGCCGATCGGTGACCGGCGGACGGGTGACCGTACGAACGGGTGATTGACGGGAGACTCACCCGCCGGCCGCTCGCCCGGGCCCCGGCGACGGCTCACCCTGAGGCGCATGGCGAAATGTGAAGTTTGCGGCAATGACTACGGAATGACCTTCGAGGTCCACGCCCAGGGCGCGGTGCACGTCTTCGACTGCTTCTCCTGCGCGATCCAGCGCATGGCACCGCTCTGCGAGCGCTGCGAGGTCTCGATCATCGGCCAGGGCGTGGAGGCCGACGGCAACTTCTACTGCGGCGCCCACTGCGCCCGGGAAGCGGGGAAGGTGGGGATCGTCGACCGGGTGTGATCCGACCCGGCTGAAGGCACCCCACGGCGCGGGGGTACCGTCGTGGGGTGCGTCGCTACCGCTTCCTTTTGTCCGTCCAGTGGGTCATCCTCACGCTCGTCTCGATCGCCCTGATCCCGACGATGATCCGGCTCGGCTTCTGGCAGCAGCACCGGTACGAGCAGCGCACCGCGCGCAACGACCTGGTCTCCTCCGCGCTGCACGCCAAGCCGGTCCCGGTCGAGCGGCTCTCCGCCCCGGGGCACGCCGTGACCCGCGCCGAGAGGTACCGCACGGTCACCGCGACGGGCACCTTCGACACCGCCCGCGAGGAAGTGGTCCGGCGCCGGACCAACTCCGACGACGAGGTCGGCTTCCATGTGCTCACCCCGTTCGTCCTGGCCGACGGCAAGGTACTGCTCGTCAACCGCGGCTGGATCCCCGCGAACGGCGTCCAGACCGCCTTCCCGAAGATCCCCGCCCCGCCGGCCGGGAAGACCACGATCACCGGGCGGCTGATGGCCGACGAGACCACCGCGGCGAGCGGCATCAAGAACATCCAGGGCCTGCCCGCCCGGCAGGTCATGCTGATCGACAGCACGCAGGAGGCGCACCGGCTCGGCGCCCAGGTGCTCGGCGGTTACGTCGAGCAGACCGGGCCCCAGACCGACTCCCCGGAGCAGATCTCCGACCCGGGCACCGAGGACGCCCCGCTGAACTACGCGTACATGATCCAGTGGTGGCTGTTCGCCGCGGCCGTCCCGTTCGGCTGGTGGTCCCTGGTCCGGCGCGAGCTCCGCGACCGGGCGGCGGCCGAGGCCGCGAAGGAGACGCCCGAGGAGACGGCGCCGGCCGCCGTGTGACCCCGGGCGTGCGGGGGCAGGTCACTCCCCCGGCGCACCCCCTGGTTGGCCCCCGTGCCCGCCGGGAACCCGCATCCCGTGAACGCGCGCATCGAGGACTACGCCCTCATCGGTGACGAGCAGACCGCGGCCCTGGTCGGCAGGGACGGTTCGATCGACTGGCTGTGCCTGCCCCGCTTCGACTCCGGGGCCTGCTTCGCGAAGCTGCTGGGCGACGAGGACCACGGGTACTGGCGGCTCGCGCCCAAGGGGGCCGGGGTCTGCACCCGGCGCGCCTACCGGCCCGACACCCTCGTCCTCGACACCGAGTGGGAGACCGCCGACGGCACCGTGCGGATCACCGACCTGATGCCGCAGCGCGACCGCGCCCCCGACGTCGTACGGATCGTGGAGGGCGTCAGCGGGCACGTCACCGTCCGCAGCACCCTCCGGCTGCGCTTCGACTACGGATCGATCGTGCCGTGGATGCGCCGCGCCGACGGCCACCGGGTCGCCGTCGCCGGACCGGACTCGGTGTGGCTGCGCACCGAGCCCGCCGTGGAGATGTGGGGCGAAGACCTCGGCACCCACTCCGAGTTCACCGTCGCCGAGGGCATGCGGGTCGCGTTCGTGCTGACCTGGCACCCCTCGCACGAGCCGCGTCCCCCGCTCGTCGACCCCTACAAGGCGCTGAGCGCCAGCGTCAGCGACTGGCGGCGCTGGGCCGCCCGCTGCCGCTACGGCGGGCCGTACCGGGACGCGGTCGTACGGTCCCTGATCACGCTCAAGGCGCTCACCTACGCCCCGACGGGCGGGATCGTCGCCGCGGCCACCACCTCGCTGCCCGAGGAGCTGGGCGGGGTGCGCAACTGGGACTACCGCTACTGCTGGCTGCGCGACTCCACCCTCACCCTCGGCGCCCTGCTCACCGCCGGCTACCACAAGGAGGCCGAGGCCTGGCGCGACTGGCTGCTGCGCGCGGTCGCGGGCGACCCGGCGGACCTCCAGATCATGTACGGCCTGGCCGGCGAGCGCCGGCTGCCGGAGTGGGAGCTGGCCTGGCTGCCCGGCTTCGCCGAGTCCGCGCCCGTGCGCGTCGGCAACGGCGCCGTCGACCAGCTCCAGCTGGACGTGTACGGCGAGGTCATGGACTCGCTGTACCTGGCCCGCACCACGGGGCTGTCCACCAAGCCGCACATGTGGGCGCTCCAGCGGGCGCTGATGACGTTCCTCCAGTCGGCGTGGCGCCAGCCCGACGAGGGCCTGTGGGAGGTGCGCGGCGGGCGGCGCCAGTTCGTGCACTCGAAGGTGCTGGTGTGGGTGGCCGCCGACCGCGCCGTACGGACCCTGGAGGAGCACCCGGAGCTGACGGGCGACGCGGACGGCTGGCGGGCGATGCGCGACGAGGTGCACCGGGAGGTGTGCGAGCAGGGCTACGACTCCCGGCGCGGGACCTTCACCCAGTACTACGGCTCGCGCGAACTGGACGCCGCCCTGCTGCTGATCCCCCGGGTCGGCTTCCTGCCGCCCGACGATCCGCGCGTGATCGGCACGGTCGACGCGATCCGCGCGGACCTCGGCCACGGCGGCTTCGTGCGCCGCTACGACACGGACGCCGTCGGCGTCGACGGCATGCCGGGCGGCGAAGGCGCCTTCCTCGCCTGCTCGTTCTGGCTCGCGGACGCCCTGCACATGACGGGCCGGAGGGACGAGGCCCGGGAACTCTTCGCGCGGCTGGTCGCGTTGGTCAACGACGTGGGGCTGCTGGCGGAGGAGTACGACCCGGCGCTGGGCGGCCAGGTGGGCAACTTCCCGCAGGCCTTCAGCCACATCGCCCTGGTGAACACCGCCCTCACGCTGTTCGGCGACGAACAGGCAGGATAGAGCGCATGGATCTTGGACTGAAGGACCGGGTGTACATCGTCACCGGGGCGACGCGCGGGCTGGGCAACGCCGCCGCGCGGGAACTCGTCGCCGACGGCGCGAAGGTCGTGATCAGCGGCCGGGACGACAAGCGGGTCGCCGACGCCGCCGCCGAACTGGGCCCGAACGCGCTGGGCGTGGCCGTGGACAACTCCGACGAGCGGGCTCCCGAGCGGCTGATCGCGGCCGCCCGTGAGCACTTCGGGGGCTTCCACGGCGTGCTGGTGAGCGTGGGCGGTCCGCCGCCCGGGTTCGTCGCGGACAACACCGACGAGCAGTGGCGCGGCGCGTTCGAGTCGGTGTTCCTCGGCGCGGTACGGCTCGCGCGCGCGGCGGCGGCCGAGCTGGAGCCCGGCGGGGTCATCGGCTTCGTGCTGTCCGCGTCGGTGTACGAGCCGATCCCCGCGCTGACCATCTCCAACGGGCTGCGGCCCGGTCTCGCCGGGTTCGCCAAGTCCCTCGCGGACGAGCTCGGACCGCGCGGGATCCGGGTGCTCGGTCTGCTGCCGTCGCGCATCGACACGGACCGCGTGCGCGAACTGGACGGGCTCTCCGCCGACCCCGAGGCCACCCGGGCCGCCAACGAGTCCCGGATCCCGCTGCGGCGGTACGGGACGCCGGAGGAGTTCGGGAAGGCCGCGGCGTTCCTGCTGTCGCCGGCGGCCTCCTATCTGACGGGGATCATGCTGCCGGTGGACGGCGGCATGCGGCACGGGTTCTGACCGTCGTCACGTGACCCTCTCGGCAGGGTGTTTGACCGCCCGCAGGCGTACCTCCGCCGGGAGGGACGCCAGCCGGGCCGAGTCGCGGGCGTGCGCCAGTGCCCCGGCCGTGAAGGCGGCCAGGGCCGCCGACGGGTCCGTGTGCGGCTCCAGTTGGAGCCAGATCCGTGCCGTGGGTGCCGTACGGCGGCCGCGCAGGACGGCCTCGGCGTGGGCCACGCCGTCCTGCCGGACGGCCTCCTGGGCGAGCGCCGCCTCCAGGGCCCTGCCCCGCAGGAGCGCGTACGCGCCGTCGCCGGTGTCGACGACGATCTCGGCCGGCCGACGGCGGCGCAGGACCGTGGTCAGCCACCACAGGGCGAGCAGCACCAGGACGGCCAGGCCGGCGAGGACGGCCGGCCACCACCAGTCGGTGTGCCGCCAGCGGATGCGCCCGGCCCGGCTCAGCAGGACGTCGTGCGGGCCGGTGTACGGCCACCAGGAGGGCACCGGCGCGCCCAGGCCGACGGCCAGCACCGAGCCGCCGAGCACGAGCAGGAGCAGGCCGACGAGGCCCAGCACGACACGGTTGAGGCGGCCCGCGCGCATCGCCGTCACCCCTTCCCTCCGGGCCGTGCCACCCGCAGCGTCAGCGTGGGCGGCCGGTCCAGGCCGAGGCCCCCGATCGCCTCGCCGAGCGTGAGGGCGAGGTCGGCACGGACGTCGGCCAGGTCGCGGAAGTGCGAGACGGCGCGGACGTCGGCCTTGCTCCGGCGCATCCGCACCCGTACCGAGCGGACCCCGGACACGTCCAGGGCCCGGTCGCGCAGCAGCAGCGCCGCGGCCTCGCGCCGGAGCGCGGCGCGGACATCGGGGTGCGGACGCCGCATCGGCAGCAGGCCGCGCCGGCCGGGCGTGACCGCGAGGACGATCAGCCACAGGCCGAGGGCTGCGGCGACGCCCGCGCCCACCAGCACCCAGGTGTCGTCCAGGTGCCGTTCGGCCAGCTGCCGGGCCAGGGCGCGGCGCCAGCGCATCGCCGGGCGGTGGGCGCGGACGGCGGCGACGTCGTAGAGCAGCAGGCCGGAGCCGGCCACGAGCAGGACGGCGACGACGGCGGCCGGGACGCGGCGCGGCGCCCAGAAGCGCCGGCTGCCCCGGGGTGCGGGCAGGGCGGCGGGCGGGGGTTTGTCGAGGGTCGGGGTGCTCGTCGGTGGCTCGCTCATCAGGCCCTCCCGTGGACCGCGCCGGGTGCCGGTGCCGGATGCAGCCGCTCGATCCGGACGACGACCTCGGTCACCTCCATCTCCACCAACGCGCTTACCCGCTGGGCGACATGGCGACGCACGGCCGCGCTGTGGGCGCCGATGTCGCAGGGGTAGGCGAGTTCGAGGTGCACCTGGATGCGGGCCGTGTCGCCGTGGCAGACGACGGTGGCGTGCGGGGCGGCGGCGTCGGCGGGCGGGGGTGGCAGTGCCTCGCGGGCGGCCTGCGCGGCGATCTTCGCCACGACCCGGTCGGCGATCCGCAGGGCGCCGCGCTCACCCGGCGGTGCGAGGGCCGGGCGCGGGCGCACCACGCCGGTCTCGGCGCTCACCGCCCGTCACCGCCGCCGGTCGCGCCGGTCGTCGCGGGTGCGGAAGAAGTCGCCCAGCTCCAGGTCGCCCTCCGCGAACCGGCCGGCGACGAACCCGATCGCACCCAACGCCGCCACCAGCAAAAAGGCCCCGAACCCGCCGAAGTACCCGGCGAATCCCAGCGCCATTCCGGCGATCATGCCGACCAGGGCCATGCTCATGCAGCGCTCCTCAGCTCGTCAGCGTGCGGGTCCGGGGCCGTGCGGTCGGATCACTGGATCCGGGGCTCGGGCTCCTCGTCCTCTTCCTCGGGCAGCTTGACGTCGCTGACGGCGATGTTGACCTCGACGACCTCAAGTCCCGTCATGCGCTCCACGGCGGCGATCACGTTCTCGCGCACGGCCCGGGCGACGTCGGCGATCGAGACGCCGTAGTCCACGACGATCTCCAGGTCGAGCGCGGTCTGCACCTCGCCGACCTCGGCCTTGACGCCGCGCGTCACCGACCTGGAGCCGCCCGGCACCCGGTCGCGCACGGCGCCGAAGGTGCGGGCCAGGCCGCTGCCCATGGTGTGCACGCCGACCACGTCCCGGGCCGCGAGCCCGGCGATCTTCTCCACGACGCCGTCGGCGATGGTCGTCCGGCCGCGACCGGCCGGGTCGCCGCCGCCGCGCCGGGTGGCCTTGCGGGCCGACAGCCGCTCCCACTGTTCGCCCTCGTGATCGCCCTCGGGGGCCGTCGTCATGTCGGTCATCGCCGTACGTCCCTTTCGGTCGTCGTCTCCGGACCACCGTACGCATGGTTCCCCGCCCGCACACCGGGGATACGGCAGGCTGGTGGAATGACGGCGGACCGGTGGACACAGACCGCGCGGCAGCTTGTGGGGCTGGGCAGGCTGCTGCCGCTCGGCGGGGTGCGCGACGGCGCGTGGATCGCGGAGGGGGCGGCCGCGGCCGTGCTGGAGCGTGCGGCGGCGGACGGGGTGCCCGGGGTGCGGCTGGGCGCGCTGCGCATCGGGCTCGCCGATCCGCAGGAGGCGCACGACCCCGTCGTACCGCCCCCGCCGGGTGCGCTGCCGCCGGGCCCGCTGCGGGTGGCGGCGGATTTCGCGGCGACGGCCGCCGAACCGCTGCCGGTGGTGGCGTCCCGGCTGCGGCAGGCCCTGGCCACGGCCGCGACGGACGGACTCGGCCTGCTGGTGCGGGAGGTGGACCTGCGGGTGACCGATCTGCTGGAGGTGGCGGAGCCGCCCCGGGAGGTACGTCCGCCCCGGCCGACGGCGGCCGCGGAGCCCACGGACCCGGACGAGGCCCGGGCGGCCGCGGCCGTGCTGTCGGTCCCGGGGGTGACGGGGCTGACCGCCTCCCTCGGGCGCGGGATCCGCCTGGAGGAGCGCGCGACCGGTACGACGGCCCTGCCGCGCCTCCACGCGCGCGTGGAGGTGGCGACCGGCGCGGATCACCGGGCCGTCGACGTGGCCCGGCGGGTCCGCACGGCCGTACGGGAGGCGCTGGAGGACAGGCCGACGGTGACGGTGTCGATCACGGCGGTCGGCTGACCGGCGCACGCGACCCGCCGTCCTCGCGTCCCCGGGCCGGGTGCCCTTCGCCTGCTATTCGCCGAGGCCGGCCAGGTCCCGGAGCCGGCGTGCCTGAGCGGCCCGCTCGGCGGCCCGCTGCTCGTCGTAGGTACGGTCTGCGGCACCGCGCAGCAACGCCTTGGTCTCCACGACCGCGTCCCGCGGTGCGGCCAGCAGCGCCGCGGCCAAGTCCCGTGCGGCCGCGTCCAGTTGGCCGGCGGGCACGGCGAGGTTGGCCAGCCCGGACGCCACCGACTCCTCGGCGCCGACGAACCGTCCGGTGGCGCAGATCTCCAGCGCGCGGGCGTACCCGACGAGACCGACCAGCGGGTGCGTGCCGGTCAGGTCGGGTACGAGGCCGAGGCTGGTCTCGCGCATGGCGAACTGCACGTCGTCCGCGACGACGCGCAGGTCGCACGCGAGCGCGAGTTGGAAGCCGGCCCCGATGGCATGCCCCTGGACGGCGGCGATGGACACGAGGTCGTTGCGCCGCCACCAGGTGAACGCCTCCTGGAACTCGGCGATGCTCGCGTCGAGCCCGGCGTCGTCACGACGCGCGAGATCGATGAAGGTCGGCTCGCCCGGGATCCCCTCCGGGGTGAACATCTGTCGGTCCAGCCCGGCGGAGAAGGACATGCCCTCGCCGCGCAGCACGACGACACGGACGGCGCCCGGCAGCAGCCGGCCGGCCTCGGTGAGCGCCCGCCACAGGGCGGGGCTCTGCGCGTTGCGCTTGGCCGGGTTGGCCAGCGTCACCGTGGCGAGCGCGTCGTCGACGGTGAGCCGTACGCCGTCCTTGTCGAGTACAGGAGCGAGGTCCTGGTCGGGCGAAGCCATGGGGCGCCTCCGATGGGTGCGGTCGGTCAGGCATGCCAGCCGTGCTGGGCACGCTTAAGTGACTGCACAGTAACCACCCGGCCGGTCAGACCGCCGACCGGGTGGCCACCATCGAAGCCGATGGCCGCCCGGAGTCAGGACGATGCGGCCTTCTTGCCCCGGGTCGCTCCGCCACGCCCACGAAGCGTGACGCCCGACTCGCTGAGCATCCGGTGTACGAAGCCATACGAGCGGCCGGTCTCCTCGGCCAGCGCCCGGATGCTCGCACCGGAGTCGTACTTCTTCTTCAGGTCTGCCGCGAGCTTGTCGCGCGCGGCGCCGGTCACCCGGCTGCCCTTCTTCAGAGTCTCGGCCACCCGTGCCTCCTCATGGGAAGTGCGCTCTGGTCTCCTCATGATCACCCCTCCTGGGCGCTATGGCCACCCATTCGGCAAGGTCGGTGGGACATCGTTGTGACGACAGGAGTGGATCCCCACAAGCGGAATTTGATGTTCCAGGAGGTGGCACCCGTGCGACCGAACGGGTGGATTCACGAAGTACCAGGTCAGCGACGCGAAACGGCCGACCCCTTGGCGATGAAGGGATCGGCCGGAAAATCCGTGTACGACACACCCCGATACGAGGAGATCTCACACAGATGATGGATCACCGATGAGCCGAATGATCCATCCGCAGTGGATCACGCGAGGGCGACGAGGTCCGCGTAGCCGGAGCCCCACAGGTCCTCGACGCCGTCCGGGAGCAGGATGATCCGCTCCGGCTGCAGCGCCTCGACGGCGCCCTCGTCGTGCGTGACGAGGACGACCGCGCCCTTGTAGGTGCGCAGCGCGCCGAGGATCTCCTCGCGGCTCGCGGGGTCGAGGTTGTTGGTCGGCTCGTCGAGCAGGAGCACGTTCGCCGAGGAGACCACCAGGGTCGCCAGCGCGAGCCGGGTCTTCTCGCCGCCGGACAGGACACCGGCGGGCTTGTCGACGTCGTCGCCGGAGAACAGGAACGAGCCGAGCACCTTGCGGACCTCGACCAGGTCCATGTCGGGGGCGGAGGAGCGCATGTTCTCCAGGACGGTGCGCTCGGGGTCCAGGGTCTCGTGCTCCTGCGCGTAGTAGCCCAGCTTGAGGCCGTGGCCGGGGACGACCTCGCCGGTGTCGGGCGTCTCGACCCCGCCGAGCAGGCGCAGCAGGGTCGTCTTGCCGGCGCCGTTGAGGCCGAGGATGACGACCCGGGAGCCCTTGTCGATGGCGAGGTCGACGTCGGTGAAGATCTCCAGCGAGCCGTACGACTTCGACAGGCCCTCGGCCATCAGCGGGGTCTTGCCGCAGGGCGCGGGCTCCGGGAAGCGGAGCTTGGCGACCTTGTCGGACTGGCGGACCGCCTCCAGGCCGGAGAGCAGCTTGTCGGCGCGGCGGGCCATGTTCTGCGCGGCGACCGTCTTGGTGGCCTTGGCGCGCATCTTGTCGGCCTGCGCGTTGAGCGCGGCGGCCTTCTTCTCGGCGTTGGCGCGCTCACGCTTGCGGCGCTTCTCGTCGGCCTCGCGCTGCTGCTGGTAGAGCTTCCAGCCCATGTTGTAGATGTCGATCTGGGCGCGGTTGGCGTCCAGGTAGAACACCTTGTTGACGACCGTCTCGACCAGGTCGACGTCGTGGCTGATCACGATGAAGCCGCCGCGGTAGGTCTTCAGGTAGTCGCGCAGCCAGATGATCGAGTCCGCGTCGAGGTGGTTGGTCGGCTCGTCGAGGAGCAGGGTGTCCGCGTCGGAGAACAGGATCCGGGCCAGCTCGATACGGCGGCGCTGACCGCCGGAGAGCGTGTGCAGGGGCTGGCCGAGGACGCGGTCGGGCAGGTTGAGCGCGGCGGCGATGGTGGCGGCCTCGGCCTCGGCGGCGTACCCGCCCTTGGTGAGGAACTCGGTCTCCTGGCGCTCGTACTGCTTGAGTGCCTTCTCGCGGGTGGCGCCCTGGCCGTTGGCGATGCGCTGTTCGTTCTCGCGCATCTTGCGGATCAGCACGTCGAGCCCGCGCGCGGACAGGATCCGGTCCCGGGCGAGGACGTCGAGGTCTCCGGTGCGGGGGTCCTGCGGGAGGTAGCCGACCTCGCCGGAGCGGGCGATCTGGCCGCCGGCCGGGATGCCCTCACCGGCGAGGCACTTGGTCAGGGTGGTCTTGCCGGCGCCGTTGCGGCCGACGAGGCCGATGCGGTCGCCCTTGGCGACACGGAAGGTGGCGTTCTCGATGAGGACGCGCGCACCGGCGCGCAGCTCGATACCGGAGGCGGAGATCACGGACAGACTCCAGGGCGTACAGGAAGGGGCGGGCGGACGGCTGAGGGCGTTCGCGCCGTCTAATGCGCGAGGAGAATGGCCATAGGACAAGTCTAACGGGACGGTGCAAGCGGTTTTTCTACGTCCGTGCGTTCGGGCAGCGCTGTCAGTGGTGGCTGCGAGACTGGGCGGGACGCCACGGAACCGGCGTACGAAGGCGTACGAAGGAGTGATCGGCATGGCGGGCATGGGCGGTGGACGGCCGAGCGTCTACCCCTCGCTGCTGTACGCGGACGCGAAGGCGGCGATCAGACAGCTGACGGAGGCCCTGGGCTTCACGGAGCTGTCGGTGTACGAGACGGAGGGCGGCACGGTGATGCACGCCGAGCTCGTCCAGGGCCACGGCGCGGTGATGATCGGCTCCAAGGGCCGGGGCGGCCGTTTCGACGCGGCGATGAAGGACGCCGGGCCCGCCGGCGTGTATGTCGTCGTGGACGACGTGGACGCCCACCACGAGCGGGCCCTGGAGCACGGCGTGGAGATCCTCGTGCCCCCGACGGACCAGGACTACGGCGCGCGGGACTACCTGGCCCGGGACCTTGAGGGCAACATCTGGAGCTTCGGGACGTACGCCCCCGAGATCGGCGTCTGAGCCGTCGGAGGCGGCCGGCGCCGCCGTGCCGCTCAGCCGCCGGTGTGCACCTGGAACGCGGCCCGGCGCACGGCCTTGGCCAGGGCCGGGTCGGGGTGGGCGGCGGCGAGCGCGACGAGGACCTGCACGGTGCGCGGGTGACCGACGGCGCGGACCTCGTCGAGCAGCTGGGGGACGGTGGGCTGCACCGCGGATTCCAGATGCCGGACCAGCATCGGCGCCTCCCCGTGGTCGGCGACGGCGGCGGCGGTGTCGACCCACAGCCAGGTCGCCTCCTCGCGGGTGAGGACCTCGTGGGCGTCCTCCGGGTCGGCGCCGTCGTGCTCGGCGAGCCACAGCAGGGCGTACGGCCGCAGGGCCGGCTCGTCCACGACCGCGTGCACGTCGGGCTCGGCGGGGCCGCCGACGACGCGCAGCGCCTCGAAGGCCAGGCCGCGCAGCAGGGCGTCCTCGCCGCGCGCGGCGTCGATCAGCTCGGTGACGGCGCCGCCGACGGTCCGGGCGGCGAGCCAGGCCCGGTACTCGGCGCGGGCCGCGTTCGGCCGGAGCTGGGCGCAGCCGCGCAGCATGTCCTCGGCGGACTGCTCGATGTTGCCGGCGGGGCTCTGCGCGGCCACGCAGATCTGCTCCAGCTTGACCCACACCGCCCAGCTGCCCAGCGGGGTGAGGGTGGCCTGGTCGTCGCCGTAGGTCAGGGCGCCGACGGCGCCGAGGGCCCGCAGTGCCCAGTCGAGGAGCGGGGGCAGCGGGGTGTCGGCGGCGGGCGCGGGGTCCGCGGGCTCGGCGACGGTTCCCGCGGGCCGCTCGGTGCCGGGCTCGTAGGAGATCTCGCAGCGCTCGGTGCGCAGTTCGGTGACCCGCTGCTGGAGCAGGTCGAGCAGCTGCGCGCGCGGGACGGGCCCGGCGGACAGCTGGAGGAAGGAGAGCACCTGGGGCATGGCCGAGACGACCTCGGCGACGGCGGCCGGCTCGTGCTCCTCCGGCTCCGGGGAGGCCAGCGACCAGGCGTCGAAGAGGGCGACCCAGCCGCGCAGCACGGCGCTGTCGTCGCGGTCCCAGGCGCGCAGCCGCCAGCCGGGCCGCGCGCTGTCGCCGTGCACCTCGACGAGTCCGGCGAGTCGGGCGGTGTCCCAGTCGGCGCGGACCTGAGCGGCGTTCAGGCCGAGGTCGGCGGCGGCGCGGTCGGCCGTCGGATCGGAGAGGGTGGCCTTGCCGTCGGCGGTGGCGCCGGGGCTGCCGGAGCCGAGGGCGGTGTCGGCCCAGCGGGCGACGCGGACCGCGCCCGCGAGGCCGGTGCGCGCCATTCTGGCCAGTTCGGCCGGGGCGGGGGTGCCCTCCGGCGGCCGGGGTGCGGGGCGCTGCGGGTGCCGCTGGTTCACGGCTCTGGGGGCGGCGGCCAGGGGTCGCGGTCGGACGAGTCGAAGCCTGGAGTCGCGCGGGATACGGGACGTCACGGGTGCAGTCTTCCGGTTGACGGTCCGAAAACCCAAACGGAATGTCACGGCGGGCGACGGGGCTGGCCAACGCACGGGGTCCGGCGCGGGGCGAGGAGGGGGGATCAGGCCAGTCGTACGGCCTTAAACGGAATGCCTGGCACCGGGGCTTTCGGTGCATGCCGGACAGCCGGGACCCCGGTCACACCAGTGGGGTCATGAACCGGCGCAGCCGTTCCTGGTACTCCCGCGGGCCGGCGTTCCACATCGCCGCGTGCGGGGCCCGGGCCACGGTGTGCAGGGCGACGAGATCGGGGCGGCGGGCGGCGAGGCGGCGGGAGTACTCCCAGGGGGCCACCTGGTCGTCGGGGCCGTGGAAGATCAGGGTCGGCACGGTGAGCAGGTCGGGGTCGGTGGGCTCGGCGGCCCGGTCGGCGTACAGGCCGGTGCGGCCCTGAGCGGCGCGCACGGCGAGCGGCAGCAGGGGCGGCGGGGTGTGCCGGGCCCGGGCGAGGGCGCGCAGCGTGGCCTCCCAGCTCAGCACCGGCGAGTCGAGGACCAGCCCGGCGATGCGCTCGCGCACCGGGGAGTGCTCGGCGGCGCGCAGGGCCATGGTGGCGCCGGTGGACCAGCCGAGCAGCACGACGCGGCGGGCGCCGTAGCGGACGGCGTAGCGGATCGCCGCGTCCACGTCGCGCCACTCGGTCTCGCCGAGGTGGTTCAGGCCGTCCGGCGGGCGCGGGGCGCCGAGGTCGCCGCGGTAGGCGAGGGCGAGGACGGGCACGCGGCGGGAGTGCAGGGGGCCCATGAGGTTCAGGGCCTGTTCCCGGGTGGTGCCGAGGCCGTGCACGGCGATCACCCAGGTGTCCCGGGCCGCGGGCACGAACCAGGCAGGGAGGTTGCCGAGTTCGCCGGGCACGTCGATGTCGGCGTGGTCGAGGCCGAGGGCGTCGCCCGGGTTGCCGACGTACAGGTTCGGGGTGAGCCACACCGCGTCGCCGGAGGCGAGGGTGCCGTGCGTGACGCGCTCCAGGCGGCGTACGACGGTGTCGGCGCTGTGCTCCGCCCCCGCCAGGACGGGGCCGACGACCGCGTGGGAGCCGTCGCCGGCGAGGCCGTAGGTGCCGGGGCGCAGGGAGGCGAGGGCGCGGGTCAGCGCGATCCGGCCGGCGGCCGTGCCGTGCACGGTCAGGCGGGGTTCGGTGGGCAGCGGCCGGCCCGCGGGCGCCTTCAGCGCGGCGTCGCTGGCGTACCGGCCGGCGGCGACGGACGCCGCGCCGGCCGCCAGGACCGCGGTGACTGCCGTGGCGGTCGCTCGGACGGGGCGCACCTGTCCAGTGTCGTAGGGGTCACGGCCACCGGCCAGTGGAGCGGCGGGGCGGATCGAGGTGAGCGGTGCCGGGAGGCGGCTGCGGAAGACCGGGCGGAATCGGGCGGGCGGGGCCGGGGGCGGCGCGCGCCGTGCTCACTTCCGCTGCCCGTACCCGCGCAACTTCTCGCTCGCCTCGGCCAGTTGGGCCCCGGTCAGCAGGGACGGGGTCAGGCCCGGCACGCTGGACGCCGTCAGCCACAGGCGGCACATCCACTCCAGTTGGGCGGTGCGGTCGTAGGCCTGGCCGAGGGTGGTGCCGTAGGTGATCGTGCCGTGGTTCTGGAGGAGGCAGCCGGAGCGGTCGGTGAGGGCGCGGAGCATGTTCCCGGCCAGTTCGTCGGTGCCGTAGGTGGCGTAGGGGGCGACCCGGACGGGGCCGCCGAGGGCGCCGGCCATGTAGTGGACGAGCGGGAGTTCGGGGACGAGCGTGGAGACCGCGGTGGCGTGCACGGCGTGGGTGTGGACGATCGCGCGGGCGTCGGTCGTGCGGTAGACGGCGAGA
This sequence comes from Streptomyces sp. NPDC055966, assembly GCF_042269865.1. NCBI lineage: Bacteria > Bacillati > Actinomycetota > Actinomycetes > Kitasatosporales > Streptomycetaceae > Streptomyces > Streptomyces sp. NPDC055966. Next base: position 236,606 of record NZ_JBHJYK010000014.1, on the reverse strand, counting down.
TGCAGGGGCAGCTCGCTGGTCGGCACCAGGGTGCCGAGCACCTGGCGGCCGGTGAGGTCGACGCAGGTGAGGTCGTCCGGGGTGAGCCGGTCGTAGGGGACGCCCGACGGGGTCACCAGCACGTGGTCCCCGACGCGCGCCGAGACGTTGCCCGAGGTGCCGACCACGAGTCCGTCGGTTACGGTTCGCCGCGCCGTCGCGACCAGCTCCGTCCACGTGTGTTCCAGTTCCTCGTCCCACCGCTGCTCAGCCATGCCGTGATCCTGCCAGCCGCACGGCCCGGACGTGGCGATTCCGGAGCGCACGGGGACCCGCGAGCGACCCGTGACGGGCGCGTGAGGGGCGCGCGAAGGACGCACCGGGGGTCGCCCGGAAGGCGCCCGCGGCCGGAATCACCTACCCCCGAATGGGCGGAGTTCATATCGAATCGCTCGGAAATGGCACAAATTTGACGCTCGTCAGGCCTTGAATGATCCCTCTTGCTCGCCGGACGCCACGCCGTCCGCCGACCCGGGGAGACACATGGCCCGTGTACGCACTCTTCTCCGTCGCCGCGCCGGTGCCCTCGCCGCGATCACGGCGGCACTCGCCCTCGCGGTGTCCGCGGCCGGCCCCCCGGCCGCGGCCTCGGGCCTGCCCCGGGGGCACGACGTCTCCTCGCACCAGAAGCACGTCGGCTGGAACGCGGCCCGGGACAACGGCGCGCGGTTCGTCTACGTCAAGGCGACCGAGGCGACGAGCTACCGCAACCCCTACTTCGACGAGCAGTACGGCGGCGCCCGCGCGGCGGGCCTGGTGCGGGGCGCGTACCACTTCGCGCTGCCGGACAGCTCCTCCGGCACGGCGCAGGCCCGGTACTTCGTGCGGCACGGCGGCGACTGGCGGGCGGACGGCTGGACCCTGCCGCCCGCGCTCGACGTCGAATACAACCCGTACAGCAAGAAGCGCAAGTGCTACGGGCTGACGAAGAAGCAGATGGTCCGCTGGATCCGGTCCTTCAGCGACGAGGTGAGGAACGAGACCGGGCGCCGTCCGGTGATCTACACCACCGCCCAGTGGTGGAGGCTGTGCACCGGCGACAGCGCCGCGTTCTCGTCCAGCAACCCGCTGTGGATCGCCGGGCACGGCACCTCCGGACCGGGGGCGCTGCCGGGCGGCTGGCAGTACTGGACGTTCTGGCAGCACGCCACCGACGGCGCCCTGCCGGGTGACCAGGATCTCTTCAACGGCTCGGCCGGCCGGCTGCGGACCTTCGCGCGCGGCTGACAGCCATGGGGCGCCGGGGGTGCGGGCGACGGGCGGAGACGAACGGAACCTCATCCGCCCGCCCAGGACACCGCCACGCCCGCCTCAGTTCACCTTCCGTTCATCCAGGTTGCCTACGTTCGTCCAGCCAATGACCTCGAACGATTGCCTGGGTAAATGGAAAGCTTCTCGCTGATCCTCGCGATTGTGGTGGTAACCGCACTCGCGTTTGATTTCACGAACGGTTTCCACGACACCGCCAACGCGATGGCCACCACCATCTCGACAGGCGCCCTGAAGCCCAAGATCGCAGTTGCCATGTCGGCCACCCTGAACCTGGTCGGCGCCTTCCTGTCCGTGGAGGTCGCGAACACGATCTCCAAGGGACTCGTCGACGAGAAGGGCATCCGGCCCGAGGTCATCTTCGCCGCACTGGTCGGCGCGATCCTCTGGAACCTGGTGACCTGGCTGGTGGGCCTCCCGTCCAGTTCCTCGCACGCCCTGATGGGCGGTCTGATCGGCGCCACGATCGCCTCCGCCGGCCTCGGTGCCGTGCACGGCGACGTGCTGGTGACCAAGGTGCTGCTCCCGGCGATCGCCGCGCCGATCGTCGCGGGCCTCGCGGCCATGATCGCCACCCGGCTGTCGTACGGCGTCGACAGCACGACCGAGGGCAGGGCCGAGAGCGAGTCCTCCCGCAAGGGCTACCGCGTCGGCCAGATCGCCTCCGCCGGTCTGGTCTCCCTGGCCCACGGCACCAACGACGCCCAGAAGACGATGGGCATCATCACCCTCGCGCTGATCGCGGGCGGCGCCATCGCGCCCGGCTCGAACCCTCCCACCTGGGTGATCCTCTCCGCCGGCCTGGCCATCGCGCTCGGCACCTACATCGGCGGCTGGCGCATCATCCGCACCATGGGCACGGGCCTGACCGACCTGGAGCCGCGCCAGGGATTCGCCGCCCAGACCAGCGCCGCGACCGCCATCCTGGCCTCCTCCCACCTGGGCTTCTCCCTGTCCACCACGCACGTCGTCTCCGGCGCGGTGATGGGCACCGGCGTCGGCCGCAAGGGCGGTGTGGTCCGCTGGTCCACCGCGACCCGCATGCTGGTCGCCTGGATCCTCACGCTCCCGGCCGCCGCGCTGGTCGGCGCGGGCGCCGAGTCCGTCACGGACCTCGGCGACTGGGGCACCGCCGCGGTCGCCGTCTTCCTGGTCGCGTCCAGCGCCGCGATCTGGAAGATCTCCCGCCGCGAGGTCGTCGACCACACCAACGTCGTCGAGGAGACCGCGGAGCCGGCCGGTGTGGTGACCACCGCCATCGCCGCGGTGGCCCCGCCCCCCTCGGGGACGATCGGCGAGGACCTGACGGCCACGATCCCCGCCCCGGCCGCCACCGAGACCGCGGCCGCCGCCGCCCAGGCCGCTCCCCCGGCCGCCACCGTCTGACCCCGGCCCCCTCGGTTACCAAGGAAGCATCCCCATGAAGATCGACTGGTCGGCCATCGGCTCCGTCTTCGGCGTCAGCCTCGTGTTCACGGTGGGCCTCGTGGTCCTGTTCACCCTCGGCATCAGGGGCCTGACCCGGCGCGAGCGGGCCGCGGCCCAGGGCGACTCCGCCGCCCTCGCCGTCACCGGCGCCTACGTCTGCTTCGCGGCCTGCGCGGCGGCGGTGGCGTACGGCATCGTCCTGATCGTCTCCAAGAGCTGACACAACGACACCGGCGAAGGCTCCCCCGCGTCCTGGACGCGGGGGAGCCTTCGCCGTGCCGGTCGGTCGGTCACGCGCGCCCCGCGATGTGGGGATCGGCACACTCTCCCCGTGCAGGTCAACAGCAAGTTGACGGCCGTTCCGGGCCCGTGGTGGACTGCCGGGGCCATGTACGGCGGCAGGAGAGGAAGCCGGTGCGAATCCGGCGCGGTCCCGCCACTGTCACCGGGGAAGAACCCCCGGGAGCCAGGAACTCTCACCGCCGAATCTCGTCGAACCAGGGCGCGGACACCCTGAGTGAGGACACCGATCGCCATGCCCGGCTGCCGAAGGACCCGTACCAGGCCCGCTCCCGCACCCACGGCCGGCTGAGCCCATGGGTGCCGATCGCTCCTACGCGTACGGCGCCGCCGCCGGCCTCCTCGGTGACCTGCTCCTCGGCGACCCCCGCCGCGGGCATCCGGTCGCCGCGTTCGGGCGGGCGGCCGCTGCCGTGGAAGGCGTGTTGTGGCGCGACCACCGCGGCTGGGGCACGCTGCACACCGTCGTGTGCGCGGGCGGCGCCGTCGCACTCGGCGCGGCCGCCGCACGCGCCGTACGCCCCTGCCCCGCCGCCTCCGCCGCGCTGACCGCCTCCGCCGTCTGGTCCGTCGTGGGCGGCACCTCGCTCGCCCGCGAGGCCCGCACGATCGGCCGGGCGCTGGAGCGCGGGGACGTCGAGGCGGCCCGCGCCCGGCTGCCCCACCTGTGCGGCCGGGACCCCCAGTCGCTGGACGCCGACGGGATCGCCCGGGCCGTGGTCGAGTCCGTCGCCGAGAACACCTCCGACGCCGTCGTGGGCGCCCTGGTCTGGGGCGCCGTGGCCGGGGTGCCGGGGCTGCTCGGCTTCCGGGCCGTCAACACCCTGGACGCGATGGTGGGTCACAGGTCCCCGCGCCACCGCCGCTACGGCTGGGCCTCCGCCCGCCTCGACGACGTGGCCGGCTGGCCGGGGGCCCGGCTGACCGCCGTGCTCGCCGCCGTCGCCGGACCCGACCCGCGCGGTGCCCTGCGCGCCTGGCGGGCCGACGCCCGCAAGCACCCGAGCCCCAACGCCGGGCCCGTGGAGGCATCGTTCGCGGGAGCGCTCGGCGTCCGCCTGGGCGGGACGCTCTCCTACGGCGGACGCGTCGAGCACCGGCCCGTGCTGGGCGGGGACACCGGGCGGGCCGTCCGGGTCGCCGACATCGACCGGGCCGCCCGGCTCTCCCGCCGCGTCGGCCTGCTCGCGCTCGGCACGACGGTCGCCGCGCGCCTGATCGTCAGCAGCTTCAAGAGCCCGAAGGGACGTGGGAAGTGAACGGGGGACTCCTCGTCGCCGGCACCACCTCGGACGCCGGCAAGAGCGTCGTGACGGCCGGGATCTGCCGGTGGCTGGTGCGCCAGGGCGTGAAGGTCGCGCCGTTCAAGGCGCAGAACATGTCGCTCAACTCCTTCGTGACCCGGGAGGGCGCGGAGATCGGCCGGGCGCAGGCCATGCAGGCGCAGGCGTGCCGGGTCGAGCCGACCGCGCTGATGAACCCGGTGCTGCTGAAGCCGGGGGGCGAACAGAGCAGCCAGGTCGTGCTGCTGGGCCGGCCGGTGGGCGAGCTGAGCGCACGCGGCTACCACGGCGGGCGGCAGCAGAAGCTGCTCGGCACGGTGCTGGACTGCCTCGCCGAGTTGCGGGGCACGTATGACGCGGTGATCTGTGAGGGGGCGGGCAGCCCGGCCGAGATCAACCTGCGCCGGACCGACATCGTGAACATGGGGATCGCGCGGAACGCGCGACTGCCCGTGCTCGTGGTCGGCGACATCGACCGCGGGGGCGTCTTCGCCTCCTTCTTCGGCACCGTCGCGCTGCTCTCGCCCGAGGACCAGGAGCTGGTCGCCGGATTCCTGGTGAACAAGTTCCGGGGCGATGTCTCGCTGCTGGCACCGGGGTTGGACATGCTCCGGAACCTCACCGGGCGGCGCACCTACGGCGTTCTCCCCTTCCGGCACGGCCTCGGCATCGACGAGGAGGACGGCCTGCGCGTGTCGCTGCGCGGCACGGTCCGCGAGTCGGCCGTCGCTCCCCCGGTCGGCGAGGACGTGCTGCGCGTCGCCGTGTGCGCGATCCCGCTGATGTCCAACTTCACGGACGTGGACGCGCTCGCCGCCGAACCGGGCGTCGTGGTGCGGTTCGTGGACCGCCCGGAGGAGCTGGCGGACGCGGACCTGGCGGTGATCCCGGGCACGCGCGGGACCGTACGGGCTCTTCAGTGGCTGCGGGAGCGCGGACTGGCGGAGGCGCTCGTCGCAAGGGCCGCCGAAGGCCGCCCCGTTCTCGGCATCTGCGGCGGCTTCCAGATCCTCGGCGAGCACATCGAGGACGAGGTCGAGAGCCGCGAGGGGCATGTGGCCGGCCTGGGGATCCTGCCCGTACGGGTGCGGTTCGCCCCCGAGAAGACCCTGACCCGGCCGGAAGGGGAGGCCCTCGGCGAGCGGGTCGAGGGGTACGAGATCCACCACGGCGTCGCCTCCATGGAGGGGGGAGAACCCTTCCTCGACGGCTGCCGGGTCGGCCAGACCTGGGGCACCCACTGGCACGGCTCGCTGGAGTCGGACGGCTTCCGGCGGGCCTTCCTGCGCGAGGTGGCCGCCGCCGCGGGCCGCCGCTTCGTGCCCGCGCCGGACACCTCCTTCGCCGCGCTGCGCGAGGAGCAGCTCGACCGGCTCGGCGACCTGATCGAACAGCACGCGGACACGGACGCGCTGTGGCGGCTCATCGAGTCGGGCGCGCCGCAAGGACTGCCTTTCATTCCACCGGGAGCGCCCGCATGAGCACAGTGTTGTTGTTGTCCACCGCCGACACGGACCTGCTGGCGGCCCGGGCCTCCGGCGCGGACTTCCGCATCGGCAACCCGACCCGGGTGGACGTCCGGCAGGAGCTGCCGGGGCTGCTGGACGGCGCGGACCTCGCCGTCGTACGGCTGCTCGGCGGCAAGCGCGCCTGGGAGGACGGGCTCGCCGCGCTGAAGGCGGCCGGGATCCCGACGGTGCTGCTGGGCGGCGAGGCCGTGCCGGACGCGGAGCTGATGGCCGAGTCCTCGGTGCCGGCCGGTGTGGTCGCGGAGGCGCTGAAGTACCTGGTCGAGGGCGGCCCGGCGAACCTGCTGGAGCTGTCCCGGTTCCTGTCGGACACCGTGCTGCTGACCGGCGAGGGCTTCGAGGAGCCGCACAGGATGCCGGAGTACGGCGTCCACGGCTCGTACGCGGCTCGGGACGGCCGGCCGACCGTGGGCGTGCTCTTCTACCGGGCGCACGAACTGAGCGGCAACACCGCCTTCGTGGACACCCTGTGCGAGGCGATCGAGGCGAAGGGCGCGAACGCCCTGCCGGTGTACTGCGGTTCGCTGCGCGGCGCGGACGCCGGGCTGTACGAGCTGCTGGGCCGGGCCGACGCGCTGGTCGCGACCGTGCTGGCGGCGGGCGGCACGCACGCGTCGCAGGCCTCGGCGGGCGGCGACGAGGAGTCCTGGGACATCGGTGCCCTCGCCGACCTGGACATCCCGGTGCTGCAGGGCCTGTGCCTCACCTCGTCGAAGAAGGCCTGGGACGAGTCGGACGCCGCCCTGTCCCCCATGGACGCGGCCATGCAGGTCGCCATCCCGGAGTTCGACGGCCGGCTGATCACCGTGCCCTTCTCCTTCAAGGAGCAGGGTCCGGACGAGGTCCCGGTGTACGTCGCCGACCCCGAGCGGGCCGCGCGGGTGGCCGGGATCGCCCTGCGCCACGCCCGGTTGAAGCACAAGCCGAACGCCGAGAAGAAGGTCGCGCTGGTCTTCACCGCGTACCCGACCAAGCACTCGCGGGTCGGCAACGCGGTCGGTCTGGACACGCCCGCGTCGGCGGTGCGGGTGCTGGACGCGTTGCGGGACGCCGGGTACGGGCTCGCCGAATACCCCGACAACGGCGATGAGTTGATCCACCGGCTGATCGAGGCCGGCGGCCATGACGTGGAGTGGCTGACCGAGGAGCAGCTGGCCGCCGCGCCCGCCCGGGTACCGCTGGCGGACTACCGGGCGTGGTTCGAGAAGCTGGACCCGCAGTTGCGAGACGCGATGACCGAGGCGTGGGGCGAGCCGCCGGGCAGCCTGTACGTCGACGGTGAGGACATCGTGCTGGCGTCCCTTCGGTTCGGGAACGTCGTCGTGATGATCCAGCCGCCGCGCGGCTTCGGGGAGAACCCGATCGCGATCTACCACGACCCCGACATGCCGCCCTCGCACCACTACATGGCGGCGTACAGGTGGCTCGAAAACTCGTTCGGCGCGGACGCGATCGTGCACATGGGCAAGCACGGCACGATGGAGTGGCTGCCGGGCAAGGGCCTTGGCCTGAGCGCCGGCTGCGCCCCGGACGCGGTCCTCGGCGATCTCCCCCTCGTCTACCCGTTCATCGTCAACGACCCCGGTGAGGGCACCCAGGCCAAGCGGCGCGGGCACGCCACGGTCGTCGACCACCTGGTGCCGCCGATGGCCCGCGCCGACACCTACGGCGACCTGGCCAAGCTGGAGCAGCTGCTGGACGAGTACGCGCTCGTCTCCGATCTGGACCCGGCCAAGGCCCCGGCCGTGCGGGCCCAGATCTGGACACTGGTCAAGGCGGCCGAGCTGCACCACGACCTGCATGTGGACGAGCAGCCGGACGACGCCGCCTTCGACGAGTTCGTCATGCACATCGACGGCTATCTGTGCGAGATCAAGGACGTGCAGATCCGCGACGGTCTGCACATCCTGGGCGGCGGCCCGGTCGGCGAGCCGCGCGTGAACCTGGTGCTGGCCGTGCTGCGGGCGTCCCAGGTGTGGGGCGGGCAGGCGAACGCCCTGCCGGGCCTCAGGGCCGCGCTGGCGGCACACTTCGGGCTGGTCGAGAAGGAGCTGCTGGCCGAGCCGGGCGCACCGGTGAAGGTGCCGGTGGAGCTGACGGACCTGGCCGAGGGTCCGTCCCGTACGGCCGCCGACGCGATCGACCTGCTGGAGCAGCTGTGCCGGGGGATCGCGGAGGGGATGGAGGCGCGGGCGTGGGACCGCGCGGTGGTCCCCGCCGTCCTGCGGGGCGTGCTCGGCACCGAACTCCCGGACGCCGTGCGGGTGTTGGAGTTCGCGTGCGACGAGGTCGTCCCCCGGCTCGCGCGCACCACGGACGAGATCGGGCACATCCTGCGGGCGCTGGACGGCGGTTACGTCCCGGCGGGTCCGTCGGGCTCGCCGACCCGTGGCCTCGTGAACGTCCTGCCGACCGGCCGTAACTTCTACTCGGTCGACCCCAAGGCCATTCCGTCCAGGCTGAGTTGGGAGGTCGGCCAGTCGCTGGCCGACTCGCTGGTGCAGCGGTACCTCCAGGACACGGGCGAGTACCCGAAGTCCGTCGGCCTGACGGTCTGGGGCACCTCCGCGATGCGCACCCAGGGCGACGACATCGCCGAGATCCTGGCGCTGCTGGGCTGCCGCCCGGTGTGGGACGACGCCTCGCGCCGGGTGACGGGCTTCGAGATCGTGCCCCCGGCGGAGCTGGGCCGGCCGCGCATCGACGTCACGGTCCGCATCTCCGGCTTCTTCCGGGACGCGTTCCCGCACGTCGTCGGGCTGATCGACGACGCGGTGCGGGCCGTGGCGGAGCTGGACGAGCCCGCCGGGAGCAACTACGTGAAGGCGCACGCCGACGAGGACACCGCCGAGCACGGCGACCGGCGCCGCGCGACGGCCCGCGTCTTCGGCTCGAAGCCGGGCGCGTACGGCGCCGGTCTGCTCCCGCTGATCGACGCCCGCAACTGGCGCTCCGACGCGGACCTCGCGGAGGTGTACGCGGTCTGGGGCGGCTACGCCTACGGGCGCGGGCTGGACGGACGGGCGGCGCGCGGCGACATGGAGACCGCGTTCAGGCGGATCGCGGTGGCGGCGAAGAACGTCGACACCCGCGAGCACGACCTGGTCGACGCGGACGACTACTTCCAGTACCACGGCGGCATGGTCGCCATGGTCCGGCATCTGACCGGCGCCAACCCCGAGGCGTACGTGGGCGATTCGGCCGTACCCGACCAGGTGCGGACGCGGACGCTGGGCGAGGAGACGCACCGCGTCTTCCGGGCCCGGGTGGTCAACCCGCGCTGGATGGCGGCCATGCGCCGGCACGGCTACAAGGGCGCCTTCGAGATGGCGGCGACCGTGGACTACCTGTTCGGCTACGACGCCACGGCCGGCGTGGTGGACGACTGGATGTACGAGAAGCTCAGCGCGGAGTACGTCTTCGACCCGGAGAACCGGGACTTCATGAAGAAGTCCAACCCGTGGGCGCTGCGGGGCATCACCGAGCGGCTCCTGGAGGCCGCGGACCGGGGCCTGTGGGCCGAGCCGGACGCGGACACGCTGGAGCGGCTGCGCGCCACCTATCTGGAGCTGGAAGGCGACCTGGAGGGAGACCAGTGAGCACCCCCTTCCCCTTTACGGCCGTTGTCGGCCAGGACGACCTGCGGCTCGCGCTGCTGCTGAACGCCGTGTCCCCGGCGGTCGGCGGTGTGCTGGTGCGCGGCGAGAAGGGCACGGCCAAGTCGACGGCCGTACGCGCCCTTTCGGCGCTGCTGCCCGACGTGGCCGTCGTCCCCGGCTGCCGGTTCTCCTGCGCCCCGGCGGCACCGGACCCGGACTGCCCCGACGGCCCGCACGAGCCGGCACCGGGTACGGCACGGCCGGCCCGGATGGTCGAGCTGCCCGTCGGCGCCTCCGAGGACCGGCTGGTCGGCGCGCTCGACATCGAGCGGGCCCTCGCGGAGGGCGTGAAGGCGTTCGAGCCGGGCCTGCTGGCCGACGCGCACCGGGGCATCCTGTACGTCGACGAGGTCAACCTCCTCCACGACCACCTGGTCGACCTGCTGCTGGACGCGGCGGCGATGGGTGCCTCGTACGTGGAGCGCGAGGGCGTCTCCGTGCGGCACGCGGCCCGGTTCCTGCTCGTCGGCACGATGAACCCCGAGGAGGGCGAGCTGCGGCCGCAGCTGCTGGACCGGTTCGGGCTGACCGTGGAGGTCGCGGCCTCCCGCGAGCCCGACCAGCGGGTGGAGGTCGTACGGCGCCGGCTGGCGTACGACGACGACCCGGCCGGCTTCGCCGCACGGTGGGCGGACGAGGAGGCCGCGGTCCGCGGGCGGATCGTGGCGGCACGGGAGTTGCTGCCGCAGGTGCGCCTCGGCGACGGCGCGCTGCGGCAGATCGCGGCGACCTGCGCGGCCTTCGAGGTGGACGGCATGCGGGCCGACATCGTGATGGCCCGTACGGCGACCGCGCTGGCCGCGTGGGCCGGGCGGACGGACGTGCTGGCGGAGGACGTACGGCAGGCGGCGCTGCTCGCGCTGCCGCACCGCAGGCGCCGTAACCCCTTCGACGCGCCCGGTCTGGACGAGGACAAGCTCGACGAGACGCTGGAGGAGTTCTCCGGCGAGTCCCCCGAGGACGATCCCGACCCCGACGGTCCCGGTGGGGGCGGTGGCCGGCCTCGGCCCGACTCCGGTCCGCACGGGGGCGGGGACACGTCCGCGCGCCCGGAGACGGGTGAGGACGGGGAACCACAGGCGTCCGGGTCGCCCCGGGAGCAGTCGGCCGTACGGGCCGCCGAGCCGTTCCGCACCAAGGTGCTGAGCGTGCCCGGGATCGGCGAGGGTGCCGCCGGGCGGCGCTCGCGGGCGCGCACCGAGCACGGCCGGACCACCGGGTCCCGGCGGCCGCGGGGCGCGCTGACCAAGCTGCACCTGGCCGCCACCGTGCAGGCCGCGGCCCCGTACCAGCGGGCGCGCGGCCGGTCCGGACCGGGGCTGGTGATCCGCCGGGACGATCTGCGGCAGGCGACGCGGGAGGGGCGCGAGGGCAACCTCGTGCTGTTCGTGGTCGACGCCTCGGGCTCGATGGCGGCGCGGCAGCGGATGGGCGCGGTGAAGGGCGCGGTGCTGTCGCTGCTGCTGGACGCGTATCAGCGGCGGGACAAGGTGGGACTGGTGACGTTCCGGGGGGCGGGAGCGGATGTCGCGCTGCCGCCGACCTCGTCCGTGGACGCGGCCGCCGTACGGCTGGAGTCGCTGCCGACGGGCGGTCGTACGCCGCTGGCGGCCGGGCTGCTCAAGGCGCACGAGGTGCTGCGGGTGGAGCGGCTGCGGGATCCGGCGCGCAGGGCGCTGGTGGTCGTGGTGACCGACGGGCGGGCGACGGGTGGTCCGGAGCCGGTGGCGCTGGCCGGGCGGGCGGCGCGGCTGTTCGCGGCCGAGGGGGTCGCGTCGGTGGTCGTGGACTGCGAGTCGGGGCCGGTGCGGCTCGGGCTCGCCGGGCAGCTCGCGGGTGAGCTGGGCGGTGCGGCCGTCACGCTGGACGAGCTGCGGGCGGACTCGATCGCCGGGCTGGTCAGGGATGTGCAGGGGACGCACGGGACGTCGAGGAGGGCCGCGTAGTGCCACAGGGACAGCCGAGTGTCGTGCCGGACGACGGTCTGACGACCCGTCAGCGGCGCAATCGCCCGCTGGTCGTCGTGCACACCGGGGTCGGCAAGGGCAAGTCCACCGCCGCGTTCGGGCTCGCGCTGCGCGCCTGGAACCAGGGGTGGCCGATCGGGGTGTTCCAGTTCGTCAAGTCGGCGAAGTGGAAGGTCGGCGAGGAGAACGCGCTGCGCGTGCTCGGCGCCTCCGGCGAGGGCGGCACCGTCGACTGGCACAAGATGGGCGAGGGCTGGTCGTGGGTCCAGCGCGACGCCCAGATGGACAACGAGGAGAAGGCCCGGGAGGGCTGGGAGCAGGTCAAGCGGGACCTGGCGGCCGAGACGTACCGGCTGTACGTGCTGGACGAGTTCGCGTATCCCATGCACTGGGGCTGGGTGGACACCGACGAGGTCGTGGACGTGCTGCGGAACCGGCCGGGCACCCAGCACGTGGTGATCACCGGGCGGAACGCGCCGGAGAAGCTGGTGGACCTCGCGGATCTCGTCACCGACATGTCCAAGGTCAAGCACCCCATGGACGTGGGGCAGAAGGGCCAGAAGGGCATCGAGTGGTGATGTCGTCGATGCCACGGCTGGTCGTCGCCGCGCCCTCCTCGGGCAGCGGCAAGACCACCGTGGCCACGGGGCTGATGGCCGCGTTCGCCGCGCGGGGGCTCGCCGTGTCCCCGCACAAGGTCGGACCGGACTACATCGACCCCGGGTACCACGCGCTCGCGACCGGCCGGGTCGGGCGGAACCTGGACGCCTATCTGTGCGGGCCGGAGCTGGTCGCTCCGCTGTTCCTGCACGGGGCGCGGGGGTGCGACCTGGCCGTGGTCGAGGGTGTGATGGGGCTGTACGACGGGGCGGCGGGGGAAGGCGAGCTGGCCTCCACCGCCCATGTCGCGAAGCTGCTGCGGGCGCCGGTGGTGCTGGTGGTCGACGCGTCGTCGCAGTCCCGGTCGGTGGCGGCGCTGGTGCACGGGTTCGCTTCGTGGGATCCGGAGGTGCGGGTCGGGGGCGCGATCCTCAACAAGGTCGCCTCCGACCGCCATGAGGAGCTGCTGCGGGAGGCGTTGGACTCGGCCGGTGTGCCGGTGCTGGGTGTGCTGCGGCGGGTTGCCCAGGTGGATACGCCGTCGCGGCATCTGGGACTGGTGCCGGTTGCCGAGCGGCGCGGCGCGGCGGTCGAGGCCGTGGCCGCGATGGCCGCGCAGGTGGCGGCGGGCTGTGACCTGGCGGCGCTGGAGGGGCTTGCCCGGGCTGCCGGAGCCGTACCGGGGGACTCCGCCCCCTGGACCCCCGCCCTGCCCAGCCACGTCCACCCGACTCGCCCGGCTGAGAAGCGGACGCCTGTCGTGGCCGTCGCCGGCGGTCCCGCCTTCACCTTCTCCTACGCCGAGCACACCGAACTCCTCACCGCCGCCGGCGCCGAGGTCGTCACCTTCGACCCGCTGCGGGACGGGCAACTGCCCGAAGGCACCGCCGGGTTGGTGATCGGCGGCGGGTTCCCCGAGGTGTACGCCGGTGAGCTGTCGGCCAACGAGCCGCTGCGGAAGGCCGTGGCGGAACTGGCCCTCGGCGGTGCCCCCGTCGCGGCCGAGTGCGCCGGATTCCTCTACCTCTGCCGGGAGTTGGACGGGCAGCCCATGTGCGGGGTGCTCGATGCCACCGCGCGGATGTCGGAGCGGCTCACCCTCGGCTACCGGGACGCCGTGGCCGTCGGCGACAGTGTGCTGGCCGTCGCCGGGACACGGATGCGGGGACACGAGTTCCATCGCACGGTCGTCGAGCCGGGTGCCGGTGCGGCTCCCGCGTGGGGGGTCAGGACGCCCGTGCGGCGGGTGGAAGGTTTCGTACAGCGGGGCGTGCACGCGAGTTATCTGCACACGCACTGGGCGGCCGAGCCCGGTGTGGCCCATCGGTTCGTGGAGAGGTGCCGGACGTCATGAGCAGCAGGCTGATCGGAGTCGGGGTCGGTCCGGGTGACCCGGAGCTGGTGACGGTCAAGGGGGTCAACGCGCTGCGTGCGGCCGACGTCGTCGTCGTACCCGTCATGGCTGCGCCTGACGGAAGGGACGTGGGCGAGCCGGGCCGCGCCGAGGCGACCGTGTTGCACTACGTGCCCGTCGAGAAGGTCGTCCGGGTGGTGTTCGCGCTGAACGAGCGGACCGACCGGGCGCGCCGGGAGGCGGCCTGGGACGCGGCGGGCGGGCGGGTCGCCGCGCTGCTGCGGGAACACGGTTCCGTCGCCTTCGCCACGATCGGCGATCCCAACGTGTACTCGACGTTCACGTATCTCGCGCAGACCATCGTGGAGCTGGTGCCGGAGGTGATCGTGGAGACCGTGCCCGGGATCACCGCGATGCAGGATCTCGCGGCGCGCTCGGGTGCGGTGCTGACCGAGGGCACCGAGCCGCTGACCCTCGTACCGGTCACGGCCGGGTCCGCCGTGCTCAAGGACGCGCTGGCCGGGCCGGGAACGGTCGTGGCGTACAAGTTCGGCCGGCAGGCCGCGGAGGTGGCCGAGGCCCTCGCGGAGACCGGGCGGATCGGGGACGCCGTGTGGGGCTCGGCGCTCGGGCTGCCGGAGGAGTCGGTGCGGCCGGCCGCCGAGCTGGGCGCGGAGCCGCTGCCGTACCTCTCCACGCTGATCGCGCCCCCGCGCCGCGACGCCGGCCGAGGCGGCAAACTGTGACCCCTCCGGCCGGCCACCGGCCCGACCACCGATCCTGCGGGGCCAGCCGGATCGGCGGGGCCAGCCGGGCCTGCGGGGCCTGCCGGGCTGTCGGTCGGCAGGCCGCCGGACGCACGGGCGGCTGGGCCGGCGGGCACTCGGACAGCCTCGACGTCGGCCACCGTGCCGCCGGACACCCGGTCGGCCCGGCCGGCGGGCACTCGGACAGCACGGACGTCGGTGGCCAGGCCGACGAGCACCCGGTCTGCCAAGCCGTCGGCCCTACCGGACACCGGCCCGGCCGAGACCTCGATCACCAGCACGCCGGGCACCCAGTCCGCCAGGCCGACGCACACCCGGTCAACCGAGCCGTCGGTCATCCGGTCAGCCCGAACGTCGCTCACCAGGCCACCGGAAACCCGGCCTGCCAGGCCGACGCGCACCCGGCCGTCCCCTCCGACGGACACCCGGCCGACCCAGCCACCGGACACCCGGTCAACCCGGCAGGCGGTCGGCCGTTCGCACGTCCCGGTGGGGCGGGCGTCGGGTCAGCCGGCGGAGATGCCGACCACCAGCCAGATGAAGGCCGCGCCCGCCACCGTGCACAGCAGGGTGGCGGGCGCCGGGTGCTCGTGGTGGGCCTCGGGCAGGATCTCGGCGGCGGCGAGATACAGCAGCACGCCGCCGAAGAGGCCCAGATAGCCGCCGAGCACCGGTTCGGGGATGTGGACGAAGGCCGTCGACAGCGCGCCCACCAGCGGTGCGCAGGCGTCGGCCACCAGCATCGCCACGGCCCGGCGGCGGGCGTTGCCGTACAGGCTCGTGAGGGTGAAGGTGTTGAAGCCGTCGGCGAAGTCGTGCGCGATCACGGCGAGCGCGACGGCCGCGCCCATGCCGCCGCCCACCTGGAAGGCCGCGCCGATCGCCACGCCGTCCATGGCGCTGTGTCCCACCATCGCGCCGGCCGCCGCCAGGCCCACCTCGGGCGCCCGGTGGTGGTGAGACTCGTCGCCTCCGTGGGCGGCCTGGCGCGCGGCCAGGGTGCGTTCCACCAGATGGGCCAGCAGGAAGCCGGCCACGAAGAGCAGCAGGGCGGCGGGTACGCCGAAGATCTCGCGGTTGGCGGCGTGCAGCGCCTCCGGCAGCAGGTCCAGGCCGACCACGCCCAGCATCAGACCGCCGGCGAGGCCCAGGACCAGGTGCCGACGGTCGGTCACGCGCTGAGCCGTCCAGCCGCCGGCCAGCGTCATCAGGAACGCGCCGAGCGCGACGAAGACCGCCATAGGGACTTGCTATCCGATCGAGGCGCCTTCGCGCACATCCGGCACCTCCCATATCGCCTCACACCCTGACATTTCACTGCTTCTGCTGTGTGTTTTCCGTACGAGAGGATCTTTCTCATGGCCGATGCCCCCATCGATGCCACCACCGGCAAGGTGACGTTCGTCGGTGCCGGCCCCGGCGCCGCCGACCTGCTGACGTTCCGCGCCGCGCGCGCCATCGCGGACGCGGACGTGGTGATCTGGGCGGCCAGCCTGGTCCAGGCGGAGGTCCTCGAACACGCGCGCGCGGAGGCGGAGATCCTGGACTCGGCGGCCATGTCCCTGGAGGACGTCGTCGCCGTCTACGCGCGGGCCCACGCCGAGGGCCTGAAGGTGGCCCGGATCCACTCCGGCGACCCTGCGCTGTGGGGCGGCACGCAGGAGCAGCTCGACCGGTGCGCGGAGATCGGGATCGCCACCGAGGTCGTCCCCGGTGTCTCCTCCTTCTCCGCCGTGGCCGCCCTCGCGCAGCGCGAGCTGACGATCCCCGAGGTCGCGCAGTCCGTCGTCCTCACCCGGCTGGGCGGCGGCAAGACGCCGATGCCGCCCGGGGAGGAGGTCCGGGAGTTCGCCCGGCACGGCACGACGATGGCGATCTTCCTCTCGGCCGCCCGCAGCGGCCAGCTGGTGCGCGAACTGCTGGAGGGCGGCTACCCGACCGACACCCCGGTGGTCATCGCCCACCAGGCGACCTGGCCGGAGGAGCTGGTCGTGAAGTGCACGATCGGCACGCTGGAGGAGACGGTCAAGGAGCACAAGCTCTGGAAGCACACGCTCTTCCTGGTCGGCCCGGCGCTCGACGCCCACGGCACCCGCTCGCACCTGTACCACCCCGGGCACTTCCACGGCTTCCGCAAGGCCGACCCGGAGGCCCGGCGGGCCCTGCGCGAGCAGAGGGCGAAGAGTTGATCACGGTCGTCGGGACCGGGACGGGGACAGCGACGGGGACGGGCGCGCCGCTTGCCGAAGAGGTCCTCGCCGGGGCCGCGCTCGTCGTCGGCGGGCGGCGGCACCTGGACGCCGTACGGCTGCCCGACGGCGCCGAGCGCGTCGTCCTCGGGCCGCTGGCGCCCGCCCTGGACACGATCGCGGAGTACGTCGGCAAGGAGCTGCCGGTACTCGTGCTGGCCTCCGGGGATCCCGGGTTCTTCGGGATCGTGCGGGCGCTGGCCGAGCGGTTCGGGGCCGGGCGGCTGGACGTACGGCCGGGCGTCTCCTCCGTGGCGACGGCGTTCGCGCGGACCGGGCTGCCCTGGGACGACGCGGTCGTGGTCAGCGCGCACGGCCGGGATCTGCGCACGGCCGTCAACGTCTGCCGGGCGCGGCCCAAGGTGGCGGTGCTGACGGGTCCGGGCGCGGGTCCGGCGGAACTGGGGGCGGCGCTGCTGCGGCACGGCCCACGGGTGCCGGGGAGCATGTCGGCCGAGCCGGTGGCCGCGCACGACTCCCCCGGACCGGAGACGGCGTCTGCGTCGGCGTCGGCTCACCCGTCCGGCGGGCGTGTCCTGGTCGTCGCCTCCGCCCTCGGCTCCGTGGACGAGCGCGTCGAACGGGTCACGCCCGCCGAGGCCGCCGCCCGGGACTGGGGCACGGACGTCAGCGTGGTGCTCTGCCTGGACGAGACGCGTGCGCTCGGCGCGGTGCGCACGGTCGCCGGGGTGCCGGAGCAGCCCGGCGGGTGGGCGCTGGACGAGGACGCGTTCACGCACCGGGACTCGATGATCACCAAGTTCGAGGTGCGCGCGCTGGCCCTGGCCCGGCTCGGGCCCCGGCTCGGCGACCTGGTCTGGGACGTGGGCGCCGGGTCGGGCTCGGTCGCCGTGGAGTGCGCGCGGCTCGGCGCGGCCGTCGTCGCCGTGGAGAAGACGGCGGACGGTGTGGAGCGCGTGCGGGCCAACGCCCGCGCCCACGGCGTGGACGTGGCCGTGGTGCACGGCGCGGCGCCGACGGCGCTGGACGGGCTCGACGATCCCGACGCGGTGTTCGTCGGCGGTGGCGGCCGGGAGCTGCCGGACATCATCGGCGCCTGCGCGCGGCGGGCGCGGCGGACCGTCGTCGTCGCCATGGCCGCGCTCGACCGGGTACCGGCGGCGCGCGCTGCGCTCACGGCCGCCGGGTTCGGCTGCGACGGGGTGCTGTTGCAGTCGTCGCGCCTGGCACCGCTGCCGGGCGAGGTGTCCCGGCTGGCGGCGGCCAATCCTGTGTTTCTGCTCTGGGGCGTGCGAACCCAGACATCGAGTAAGGGAGTTGACGAGTGATCGGCCTCATTTCCGCCACCGCGGCGGGGGCGGCGGCGCGGGACCGGCTGGCCGCGGCGTGGCCGGAGCGGACGCGGGTGTACGAGGGTCCCGTCGGGGAGGCGGTGCGGGCGGCGTTCGCGGAGTGCGAGCAGCTGGTGTGCTTCCTCGCGACGGGCGCGACCGTGCGGCTGCTCGCGCCGCTGCTCGGCGACAAGACCGCCGACCCGGGCGTGGTGTGCGTGGACGAGGGCGGCCGGTACGCGGTGTCGCTCGTCGGCGGACACGGCGGCGGCGCCAACGAACTCGCCCGCGAAGTAGGCGAGTTGCTGGGCGCGGAGCCCGTCGTGACGACCGCGACGGACTCCGCCGGGCTGCCGGGGCTGGACACGCTCGGGCTGCCGTACGAGGGTTCGGTGGCCGTGGTCTCGCGGGCCCTGCTGGACGGCGAGCCGGTCGCGCTGGAGGCCGAGGTCGCCTGGCCGCTGCCGCCCCTGCCCACCTCCGCGCACGGGGCGTACACCGTCCGGCTGACCGACCGGGCCGTCGTGCCCGGCGAGCGCGAGGTGCTGCTGCGGCCGCCGTCGCTGGTGGTCGGCGTCGGCGCGTCCGCGGGGGCGCCGGTCGAGGAGGTGCTCGGGCTGGTCGAGGAGGCGCTCGCGCAGGCGGGACTCTCGGCGCGGTCGGTCGCCGAACTGGCCACCGTGGACGCCAAGTCGGCGGAGCCGGGGATCGTCGCGGCCGCCGAGCGGCTGGGGGTCCCGCTGGTGACGTACGCGGCCGGGGAGCTGGCGGGCGTCGAGGTGCCCCATCCGTCGAACGCGCCGCTCGCGGCGGTCGGCACGCCCTCCGTGGCGGAGGCGGCCGCTCTGGTGCGCGGCGGTGAACTCCTCGTCCCCAAGCGGAAGTCGGTGCGCGCCGACGGCCGGCCCGCCATGGCCACCTGTGCCGTCGTACGGCGTCCGGGGCGCGGGCGGCTCGCGGTGGTCGGGCTCGGGCCGGGCGCCCGGGACCTGCTGACCCCGCGCGCCACGGCCGAACTCCGGCGCGCCTCCGTGCTGGTGGGGCTCGACCAGTACGTCGACCAGATCCGCGATCTGCTGCGGCCGGGCACCCGGGTGCTGGAGTCCGGGCTCGGCGCCGAGGAGGAGCGGGCCCGTACGGCGGTCGCGGAGGCCCGCAAGGGGCAGGCGGTGGCCCTGATCGGCAGCGGGGACGCCGGTGTGTACGCGATGGCGTCCCCGGCGCTGGCCGAGGCGTCCGACGACATCGACGTGGTCGGGGTGCCCGGTGTGACGGCCGCGCTGGCCGCCGGGGCGATCCTGGGCGCGCCGCTGGGCCACGACCACGTGTCCATCAGCCTGTCCGACCTGCACACGCCGTGGGAGGTCATCGAGCGGCGGGTGCGGGCGGCGGCCGAGGCGGACCTCGTCGTCACCTTCTACAACCCGCGCTCGCGGGGCCGCGACTGGCAGCTGCCCGAGGCGCTCGCGATCCTCGGCGGACACCGGGAGCCGGCGACGCCGGTCGGTGTCGTCCGGAGCGCGACCCGGCCGGACGAGTCGAGCCGGGTGACCACGCTCGGTGCGCTCGACCCGGCGACGGTCGACATGATGACGGTCGTGACGGTGGGCAACACCGCGACCCGGATCGTCGCGGGCCGCATGGTGACCCCGCGCGGTTACCGCTGGCAGGCGGCGCAGCCCGGCGAGCAGGAGGAAGCCGAGTGAACCGGATCGTCCACCCCATCGAGCAGGAGTCCTACCGGCGGCTGCGCGCCCGCCTGGACACGTCGCACTTCCCGCCGCTGACCCGGGCGGTGGTGGAGCGGGTCATCCACTCCGCCGCCGACCTGGAGTACGCGACCGACCTCGTGACCGACGAGGACGACCTGGTCAGGTCGCATGCCGCACTGCACGCCGGGGCGCCCGTCGTCGTGGACGTGGAGATGGTCGGCGCCGGGATCACCCGCCGCGAGACCGTGTGCCGGCTCAGGGACGCCGGGTCCGTCGCGGGGCTCACCCGCTCCGCCCACGCGATCCGGCTGGCGTACGAGCAGGTCGGGCCCGGCGCCCTGTGGGTGATCGGCAACGCCCCCACCGCGCTGGAGGAGCTGCTCACCCTGGACGCCGCCCCGGCGCTCGTCATCGGGCTGCCCGTCGGCTTCGTCGGCGCGGTCGAGTCCAAGGCCGCGCTGCGCGAGAGCGGGCTGCCCGCCGTGAGCAACGTGTCCGAGAAGGGCGGGTCGGCGGTCGCCGCCGCCGCGCTCAACGCCCTGTTGTACCACCCCACTTCACCCGAGGAGACCCCGTGACCACCCCGCCGCCCGCCCTGCTCATCGCCGGCCACGGCACCCGGGACGAGGCCGGAGCCGAGGCGTTCCGCGACTTCGTGCGGGAGCTGGGCCGCCGCCACCCCGAACTGCCCGTCGCGGGCGGCTTCATCGAGCTGTCCCCGCCGCCGCTCGGCGACGCCGTCACCGAGCTGGTCGAGCAGGGCGTACGCCGGTTCGCGGCCGTGCCGCTGATGCTGGTGTCCGCCGGGCACGCCAAGGGCGACATCCCGGCCGCACTGGCCCGCGAGAAGGAACGGCACCCGGGGATCTCGTACACCTACGGCCGTCCGCTGGGCCCGCACCCCTCGCTGCTGGGCGTGCTGGAGCGGCGGCTGGACGAGGCCCTCGGGGGCGGCGCCCGTACGCCCGGGGACCGGGCCGATGTGACCGTGCTGCTGGTCGGGCGCGGCTCGACGGACCCGGACGCCAACGCCGAGGTGCACAAGGCGGCGCGGCTGCTGTGGGAGGGCCGGGGGTACGCCGGGGTGGAGACGGCGTTCGTGTCGCTGGCGGCCCCGGACGTGCCGAGCGGGCTGGACCGGTGCGCGCGGCTGGGGGCGAAGCGGATCGTCGTCCTGCCCTACTTCCTGTTCACCGGGATCCTGCCGGACCGGGTGCGACAGCAGACCGAGGGCTGGGCGGCCGCGCACCCGGAGGTCGAGGTGCGGTCCGCCGATGTCATCGGGCCCGAGCCGGAACTGCTGGACCTGGTGATGGAGCGGTACGCGGAGGCGGTCGAGGGCGATCTGCGGATGAACTGCGACTCGTGCGTGTACCGGATCGCGCTGCCCGGCTTCGAGGACAAGGTGGGGCTGCCGCAGCAGCCGCACTTCCACCCGGACGACGACGGGCACGACCACGGACACGGGCATCACCATCACGGGGGGCACACGCACAGCCATGCGCACTGAGGACACCGGGGAGACCGGGGACACCGGGCACGATCTGCGGCATCACGGCGACGCCGAGGTGCGGGACGACGGATCGGAGCTGGTCGACCTCGCCGTCAACGTGCGCGCGGACACGCCCCCGGCCTGGCTGCGGGAGCGGATCGCCGCGTCGCTGGGCTCGCTCGCGGCCTACCCGGACGGGCGGGCCGCGCGGGCGGCGGTGGCGGCGCGGCACGGGCTGCCGGTGGAGCGGGTGCTGCTGACGGCCGGGGCGGCGGAGGCGTTCGTGCTGCTGGCCCGGGCCCTGAAGCTGAACCGGCCGGTGGTCGTGCACCCGCAGTTCACCGAGCCGGAGGCCGCGCTGCGGGACGCGGGGCACACCGTGGACCGGGTGCTGCTGCGGGAGGCGGACGGGTTCCGGCTGGATCCGGCGGCGGTGCCGGAGGACGCCGATCTGGTGGTGATCGGGAATCCGACCAACCCCACGTCGGTCCTGCATCCGGCGGACGGGATCGCCCGACTCGCCCGTCCCGGACGGACGTTGGTGGTCGACGAGGCGTTCATGGACGCGGTGCCGGGCGAGCGGGAGGCGCTGGCCGGGCGCACGGACGTGCCCGGGCTGGTCGTCCTGCGCAGCCTGACCAAGACCTGGGGGCTGGCCGGGCTGCGGATCGGGTACGTCCTGGCCGCGCCGGAGATCATCGCCTCGCTGGAGCAGGCCCAGCCGCTGTGGCCGGTGTCGACGCCGGCGCTGGCCGCCGCCGAGGCGTGCGTGGCACCGCGGGCGCTGGCGGAGGCGGGGCACGCGGCGCATCGCATCGCGGCCGACCGGGCCCACCTGGTGGCGGGGCTGACGGCGCTCGCCGACCGGGGTGTCTCGGTGGCCGGTCCGGCGGAGGGGTCGTTCGTGCTGGTCCGGATGGCGGGGGCGGCGGAGGTACGACGACGGCTGCGCGAGGCCGGCTACGCCGTGCGCCGGGGTGACACGTTTCCGGGGCTCGGCGATCAGTGGGTGCGGGTGGCCGTGCGCGACCGGGCCACGGCCAACGGGTTCCTCTCGGCCCTGTCCGCCGCACTCCCGTGAGCGGGGCTCCGCCCCCTTCCCGGTGGGACAGCCGGGAAGGGGGCGGCACCAGGGCGTCAGCCCTGCCTCAGCCCTGCGTCAGCTCCTGCGGCGCCGGGCCACGGCCACCGCTCCCCCGCCCGCCAGGACGAGCGCCAGCGCGCCGCCCGCCAGGTAAGGGGTCGCCGAACTGCCGCCGGTCTCGGCGAGGTCGCTCTTCGACGTGCCGCCCTGGGGCTTCACGTCGGAGGCGGGGGCGGCCTTGCCGGGCGCGTCCTCGGACGTCGTGCCCGCGGCCGGGTCGTGGCTCGGCGCCGGGTCGCCCGAGGACGCGGCGGTCGGGGACTCGCAGGTCGCCCCGGCGAGCGTGACCGTGCCCTCGACGTCGGCGACGTTGAGCTTCAACGGGTTGACGGAGACCTTGAGTTGGAGGGCGGTGGCGGCGGCCGTACGGGTCGTGGTGCGCCGCTGGGACAGATCGAGGCGGACCTCGCCGACGCCGGGCACCTTCACCTCGGTCGGGCCGTCGGCGGTGAGGGTGACGCGCTTGCCGAGGACCGTGACGCCGAGGACGTTCGCGGCGGCGACGGGCGTCCTGCCCGCCTCGCAGACCGCCTGTGCGGTGACCGCGTCGGCCTCGATCAGGGACAGCAGGGGCAGGCCGGGGACGTGCAGCCGGGCGTGGGCGAGCCGGACCGAGCCCTCGGCGCGCCGCGCGGTCACCGTGGCCTTCGCCGAGGCCACGTCCGCGCCGAGGACGGTGAACGGCCGGCCGCCGTCCACCCCGTCGAGCCGGGCGGACAGCGCGGTCCTGTCGGCGCTCTGCGGCGCCCGGACCTCGTTGAGGGAGAGGGCGAGCGGAACGTCAACGGTCTTGTTGAGCAGGGACACGTCGAGCCCGGTGCGCAGGACGACGGCGGAGGCGCGACCGTGGTCACCGGTCGCGTGCGCGGCGCCCGCGCCCAGGACCGCGGGTGCCGCGGCGAGGGCCGTGACCGTCGCCACGGCGGCGAGACGACGGGCGGGCATGCGGAAGTTCGCTCTGGTCAAGGTGTTCAAGGCGGTGGGACTCCCCGGAAGAAACGTGCTTGGGACCCGTCAACCTTGTACGCACTACGGGTGAACGGTCAGCGTTCCCCGGTTACTTCACTCAATCGGGCCGTTTCCGCACGCCTCTTCGAATCGTGAAGCACATGCGTTCCCCGGCGCCTCTCCTACTCCACAACCTTCCCGTTCAGCACGACCCGGCGCGGCGCCGCCAGCACCCGTACGTCGGCGCGCGGGTCGCCCTCGTACACCACCAGGTCGGCCGGTGCGCCCTCCTCCAGTCCGGGCCGGCCGAGCCAGGCGCGGGCGCCCCAGGTCGTGGCGGACAGGGCGGCCACGGGCGGTATGCCGGCGGTGACCAGTTCGGCGACCTCGGCGCCCACCAGACCGTGGGCCAGTGAGCCGCCGGCGTCGGTGCCGACGTAGACCGGGATGCCGGCGTCGTAGGCACTGCGCACGGTGTCGTAGCGGCGTTCGTGCAGCCGGCGCATGTGCGCGGACCAGCGCGGGAACTTGCTCTCGCCGCCGGTCGCGAGCTGCGGGAAGGTGGCGATGTTGACGAGGGTGGGGACGATCGCGACGCCCCGCTCGGCGAAGAGCGGGATCAGGTCGTCGGTGAGGCCCGTGGCGTGCTCGACGCAGTCGATGCCCGACTCCACCAGGTCGCGCAGGGAGTCCGTGGCGAAGCAGTGCGCGGTGACGCGGGCGCCGAGGCGGTGGGCTTCCGCGATACCGGCCTCAACCGCCTCGCGCGGCCAGCAGGCGGACAGGTCGCCGAGGTCGCGGTCGATCCAGTCACCGACGAGCTTGACCCAGCCGTCGCCGCGCTTCGCCTCCTGGGCGACGTAGGCGACCAGGTCCTCGGGCTCGATCTCCCACGCGTAGTTGCGGATGTAGCGGCGGGTACGGGCGATGTGCCGGCCGGCCCGGATGATCTTCGGCAGGTCGGCGCGGTCGTCGATCCAGCGGGTGCCGGAGGGCGAGCCGGCGTCCCGCAGCAGCAGGGCGCCCGCCTCCCGGTCGGTGCGCGCCTGCTTCTCGGCGGTGTCCGCGTCGACCGGGCCGTGCGCGTCGAGGCCGACGTGGCAGTGCGCGTCGACGAGGCCGGGCAGCACCCAGCCCTCGACGGTGGTGACGTCCCGGGCCCCGACGGGGCGGTCGTGGCAGATCCTGCCCCCGACCACCCACAGCTCGTCGCGGACGTCCTCGGGCCCGACGAGGACCCGCCCCTTCACGTGCAGCACGGCGCCATCGCTCATGTACTGCACCTTAATGAGCTACTGCGCGGGCCCGCCCACCTGGTCGGAGGTCTCCTCCACCTCGGCCATCGCCGGGTCGAGCAGCCGGGACAGGAAGTGGCGGGTGCGCTCGTGCCGCGGGTTGCCGATGACCTGGGCCGGGGTGCCGTCCTCGACGATCACGCCGCCGTCCATGAAGACGACCCGGTCGGCGACCTCGCGGGCGAAGGTCATCTCGTGCGTGACGACCATCATGGTCATGCCCTCGCGGGCGAGCCGGCGCATGACCGCGAGGACGTCGCCGACCAGTTCCGGGTCGAGCGCGGAGGTCGGCTCGTCGAACAGCATCACCTGGGGGCCCATGGCGAGGGCCCGGGCGATGGCCACGCGCTGCTGCTGGCCGCCGGAGAGGGAGGCGGGATACGCCTCCGCCTTCTCGGACAGGCCGACGCGGGCGAGGTTCTCGGCGGCGGTCCTCGCCGCGCTCGCCTTGTCCCGCCCGAGGACCCGGCGCTGGGGCAGCGTGAGGTTCTCGGTGACGCTGAGGTGCGGGAAGAGGTTGAACTGCTGGAAGACCATGCCGATCCGGCGGCGTACGGCGTCGATGTCCACGTCGGGGTCGGTGATCTCGGTGCCGCCGACGAAGACCTGCCCCTTGGTGGGCTCCTCCAGCAGGTTCACACAGCGCAGCAGCGTGGACTTGCCGGAGCCGGAGGGGCCGATGACGCAGACGACCTCGCCCTGGTCGATCTCCAGGTCGATGCCCTTGAGCACCTGGTTGTCGCCGAAGGACTTGTGCAGATCCCGGACGCGGATCTCGGGGCGGCTCACCTGATCTCCCTCTTGGCCTTGGATTCCATCCTGCGCACGACGAGGCTGAGCGGGATCGTGATCAGCAGGTAGCACAGGCCCGCGACCAGGATCGGCGTGGAGTTGGCCGTCGTACTGGCCAGGTCGTTGCCGAACTTGGACAGCTCGCGCTGCTCCAGGGTGACACCGAGGAACAGCACCAGCGAGGAGTCCTTGAAGAGCAGGACGAGTTCGTTGGTCAGCGGCGGCAGGATGATGCGGAAGGCCTGCGGCAGGATGATGGAGACCATGGCCCTGGCGGGCGAGAACCCGAGCGAGCGGGCCGCCTCCATCTGCCCCCTGGGCACGGCCTGGATGCCCGCGCGGATCGTCTCCGCCATGTAGGCGGCCGAGACCAGTCCGAGCGCGACGGCGACCTTGCCGTAGATGCCGCCCGGGTACTCGATGCTCGGGAAGGCCAGCGGCACGCCGGTGCCCACGAAGATGAAGATCAGCAGCGCGGGCAGGCCGCGGAAGATCTCGATGTAGACGCCGGCGAGCCAGCGGTACGGCCCCACGGACGACAGGCGCATCAGGGCGATGACCATGCCGAGGGCGAGGCCGACCACGAACCCGGACAGGGTGAACAGCACGGTGTTCTTCAGGGCCACCGTGATGAGGTCCGGGAACAGCTGGCGCGCGATGTGGGCCTGCGCGAACTGGTTCTTCAGCCGCCCCCAGTCCGCGCCGGCCGCGAGCGCGACCACCGCGGCGACGAAGACGACGTACTGCGCCCCGCGCGACAGCCGACGCCTCTGACGGGGCGTCAGACCGCTTCTCCTCGGCTGGAGTTCTGCGTCCGTGTCGATGGCCATGGGGTCAGGACGCGGAGGCGGAGGCGGCCGGGGAGGCGACGGAGGCGTTGTACGGGCCGATCCACTTCTCGTAGATCTTCTTGTACGTGCCGTCGGCCTTGGCGTCCTTCAGGGCCGTGTTGATGGCGTCGAGCAGGGCCTTGTTGCCCTTCTTGACCGTGAAGCCGTACTGCTCGCCGGTCTTGAGGTTGTCGACGACCTTGAACGCGTTCGCGTTGGCCTTGTCCTTCAGCCAGCCCTGGACCACCGGGTAGTCGATGACGACGGCCTGGACCTGGCCGGTGCGCAGGCCGTTGAGGACCGCGTCGGAGGAGGCGAAGGAGACCGGGTCGTAGCCCTTGCCGCGGGCGTAGTCCTCACCGGTGGTCTGCGCCTGCGCGCCGAGCTTCTTGCCCTTGAGGCCGGCGAACGAGGTGATGCCGCTGTTCTTGGCGACGAGCACGGCCTGCGTGGCCTCGAAGTACGGGTCGGAGAAGTCGACGTTCTTCTTGCGCTCGGCGGTGATCGTCATGCCGGCGGCGGCCAGGTCGCACTGGCCGGAGTTCAGGAAGGCGCCGGTCTTGAAGTTCTCGAACGGCGTGTCCAGGATCTGCTGCTTGACGCCCAGGTTCTTGGCGACGAGGTCGATCAGGGAGACGTCGAAGCCCTGCACCTTGCCGTCGACCTCCGACTGGAACGGCGGGTACGGCAGGTGGGTGCAGGTGGTCAGCTGGCCGCCCTTGACGAGGTGGACCCCCTTGACGGTCGTCGGACCGCCCCCCGAGCCGCTGGAGGAGCAGCCGGCGACCACGAGCGCCAGCGCGGCGGTCGCGGTGGTGGCGGCCAGGAAGCGGGACCGGCGCCCGAGGAACGTCTTCATGGGGAGTGATCTTCTCTGTGGGGGACCTTTGGGTTCCGATTATAAGGAAGAGTTTGAGTACCTCAAACCAAACTGATGGTAACGGGGGCATTCCACTTAAGATCGATGGAGTCGACCCCACCGGCCGAAGATCCGGGAACCACCCGAGAACGAAGAGAGAGCCCGCCGTGACGCACCCCTTCCTCGACCTGCCCCCGCTGAGTGCCGAGCGCTTCGCCGCCATCGAGGACGGGGTGGCCCGGCTGCTGGACACCCGACAGGACGTGCTGGTCACCCAGGGCGAGGCGCTGCTGCCGCTGGAGGGCGCGATCCGCGGCGCGGCCGGTCCGGGCACGGTGGCCCTGAACGTGATCACAGGCCCCTACGGGCAGACCTTCGGCGACTGGCTGCGCTCCTGCGGCGCGACCGTGCACGACATCACGGTCCCCTTCCACACGGCGGTCACGGCCGAGCAGGTCCGCGAGGCGTTCGCCGAGCACCCCGGGATC
The DNA here is from genome assembly GCF_042269865.1 of Streptomyces sp. NPDC055966. Taxonomy (NCBI): domain Bacteria; kingdom Bacillati; phylum Actinomycetota; class Actinomycetes; order Kitasatosporales; family Streptomycetaceae; genus Streptomyces; species Streptomyces sp. NPDC055966. Next base: position 209,310 of record NZ_JBHJYK010000014.1, on the reverse strand, counting down.
GACTTCGTGTCCCTCGTCCACGCCGAGGCGGCGACCGGCAACACCAACCCGGTCGCGGAGATCGGCGAGGTGGTACGGGAGCACGGCGCGCTCTTCTACCTGGACGCGGTCGCCTCGGTGGGCGCGGAGCCGGTGCTGCCGGACGCGTGGGGCGTGGACCTGTGCGTGATCGGGGCGCAGAAGGCGATGGGCGGTCCGGCCGGCGTGTCGGCGATCTCGGTGAGCGAGCGGGCCTGGACCCGGATGGCGGCCAACCCGCACGCGCCGCGCCGTTCCTACCTGTCCCTGCTGGACTGGAAGGAGCGCTGGACCGACGCGGGCCGCGCGGTGCTGCCGCACGCTCCGGCCCAGCTGGAGATGCTGGCGCTTCAGGCGTGCCTGGAGCGGATCGAGTCGGCGGGCCTCGACGCCGTGATGGGCCGGCACCGCGGCGCGGCGCTGGCCACGCGGGCCGGTGCGGTGGCGCTGGGCGGCGGCCTGGAGCCGTACGTGTACGAGGAGAGGGACGCGGCGCCGGTCGCGACGACCCTGCGGGTGCCGGCGGGCGTGGTGGCCTCCGAGCTGGTGGCCCGGGCGCTGGCGAGCGACCCCACGCTGCCGCTGGTCGCGGGCGGGGGCGCGCTGGCGAAGGAGATGATCCGGGTCAACCACTACGGGGCGGATGCCACGCCGGGCGCGGTCCAGGGCTCCCTCGCGGCCCTGGGCGGGGCGCTCGCCGAGCAGGGCCTGGGCGTGGACCTGGAGGCGGCACGGCGGGCCGTGGACAAGGCCTGGACCGAGGGACGGTAGCGCTCCGCCGCCGCGTTGCTCCGCCGCGCGGCCACAAGCTTCCTCACGGCAGCCGACGGTCACACCGCACCCCCGACACCTCCACGCCCCAGCCCTCCGCCTGCGCCGACCACCCACGGCCGACCGCCGACGTACCGAATCTCCGGACCGCCCACAGGAACCCGGCCCCGGCCGCCCCGCGGCACCGGCGCCCGGCCCGCCTCTCACCGCCACGCCGAGCGAGGCAGGAGGCCCGGCCGAAGGCCGTGTCCGGCGCAACCGCGTGCCGCGTGCGGGGCGTTGTCGTACCCGCCTGGCATGCTGCCGCCATGACCACACCTCAGGCACCGCAGACCCTTCCCGACGGCCGGCCCGTCCCCCTGTTGACCGGGCCCGAACTACCCATGCTGGAAAGCTGGCTGGACTTCCACCGGGGCACGCTGGAGCTGAAGTGCCGCGGGCTGGACGACGAGCAGGTCCGGCTCGCCCCGGCGGAGCCGTCGTCCCTGACGCTGCTCGGGCTCGTGCAGCACCTCGCCGAGGTCGAACGGAACTGGTTCCAGCGGGTGGTGGGCGGGCTGGACGTGCCGCTGGTGTTCGGGGACGAGGCGGGGGCGGGGTACGCGCTCGATCCCGGGCGCGGGCTGGAGGAGGCCCTGGGCGTCTGGCGACGGGAGATCGCGCGCGGGCGGGAGCTGCTCGCCGGGCGGAGCCTGGAGGACACCGGGCGGATCGCCGACGGGCCGATGACCGGCGCCGAGGTCAGTGTGCGCTGGGTGCTCATCCATCTCATCGAGGAGTACGCCCGGCACAACGGACACGCCGACATTCTGCGTGAACGAATCGACGGAACCACCGGCGCCTGAATTCAATTTCCTTTCACAATTCCCTCCTATTTCCCGGACGACAGCTTCCCGTCTTCTTCTGCCCGCTTTTTTCAAGGCTAAACGGGGGAGTTTTCCAACAGGTTTCGTACGGCCACTTGACGGATTCCTAGCTGTGACGCACTCCACACCGAGGTAGATTTGCCCGGATTTGCCGTGGGGCAATCCGGGCAAAACGCCGAGCTCTCTGCGCAGCCCGGCAACGGCCGCCGTGCATTTCCTAATTCGCCTCGCTAAATTCGTGCCGCATGACTGCCGCACCCGCAGACCTGCTCATCGACCAGCCGGCGGTGACCGACGGAGCCGCGCTCTGGCGTCTCGCCAAGGACTCGAAAACCCTCGACCTGAACTCCTCGTACAGCTATCTGCTGTGGTGCCGGGACTTCGCCGGCACCTCGGCGGTGGCGCGCGGCGCGGGCGGGGCGCCGGTCGGCTTCGTCACCGGCTACGTGCGGCCCGACCGCCCGCACACCCTGCTCGTCTGGCAGGTGGCGGTGGACTCCGCCCACCGGGGTCTCGGCATCGCCGCCGCACTGCTGGACGGGCTGACCGCCCGGCTGACCGCCGAGCGCGGCGTCACCGAGGTGGAGACCACCATCACCCCCGGCAACACGGCCTCCGAGCGGCTGTTCACGTCGTTCGCCGAGCGGCACGGGGCGCGCCTCGCACGCGAGGTGCTGTTCCCCACCGAGCTGTTCCCGGACGGCCCGCACGACCCCGAAGTCCTGTACCGCATCAGCCCGTTGACCGGCGTCACCGCCCGCTGATCCCCGTACCTCCCGCCGAGCCCCCCACCGAGCCCCCTCCCGAGGAGCGATTCACCGTGACCATCACCCAGCCCGACCTCAGTGTCTTCGAGACCCTCGAGTCCGAGGTGCGCAGCTACTGCCGCGGCTGGCCCACGGTCTTCGACCGCGCACAGGGCAGCCGGATGTTCGACGAGGACGGCCATGTGTACCTCGACTTCTTCGCCGGTGCCGGATCACTCAACTACGGCCACAACAACCCGGTGCTCAAACGGGCGCTGATCGACTATCTGGACCGGGACGGGGTCACCCACGGCCTGGACATGTCGACCACGGCCAAGCGGTCCTTCCTCCAGGCCTTCCAGGATCTGGTGCTGCGCCCGCGCGACCTGCCGTACAAGGTCATGTTCCCGGGCCCGACCGGCACCAACGCCGTGGAGTCGGCGCTGAAGCTGGCCCGCAAGGTGAAGGGCCGGGAGGCGATCGTGTCGTTCACGAACGCCTTCCACGGGATGTCCCTGGGCTCCCTCGCCGTCACCGGCAACGCCTTCAAGCGGGCCGGCGCCGGCATTCCGCTGGTGCACGGCACCCCGATGCCGTTCGACAACTACTTCGACGGCACGGTCCCGGACTTCCTGTGGTTCGAGCGGCTGCTGGAGGACCAGGGCTCCGGGCTCAACAAGCCCGCCGCGGTGATCGTGGAGACCGTGCAGGGCGAGGGCGGCATCAACGTGGCCCGGCCCGAATGGCTGCGCGCGCTGGCGGAGTTGTGCGAGCGGCAGGACATGCTGCTGATCGTCGACGACATCCAGATGGGCTGCGGCCGCACCGGCGCCTTCTTCTCCTTCGAGGAGGCGGGCATCACCCCGGACATCGTCACCGTCTCCAAGTCGATCAGCGGCTACGGGCTGCCGATGTCGCTGTGCCTGTTCAAGCCGGAGCTGGACGTGTGGGAGCCCGGCGAGCACAACGGCACCTTCCGCGGCAACAACCCCGCGTTCGTCACCGCGACCGCGGCGCTGGAGACGTACTGGGCCGACGGCTCGGCGATGGAGAAGCAGACCCGGTCCCGGGGCGAGCAGGTCGAGCAGGCGCTGATCTCGATCACCGAGGAGAACCTCGCCGACGTCAAGGAGTACCGCGGGCGCGGCCTGGTGTGGGGCATGGAGTTCCACGACAAGGCGCGGGCCGGCCGGGTCGCCAAGCGGGCCTTCGAACTCGGGCTGCTCATCGAGACGTCCGGCCCCGAGGGCGAGGTCGTCAAGCTGCTGCCCGCGCTCACCATCACACCGGACGAGCTGGACGAGGGCCTGCGGATCCTCGCCCGCGCCGTCCGCGAGACCGTCTGACCGGCGCGCCAGCGCACGAACCAGGAGGAAGAACAGCACCGTGATCGTCCGATCGTTCAAGGACATCGAAGGCACCGACCGGCACGTGAAGGCGAAGTCCGGCACCTGGGAGAGCAAGCGGATCGTCCTCGCCAAGGAGCGGGTCGGCTTCTCCCTGCACGAGACCATCCTCTACGCCGGCACGGAGACGTCGATGTGGTACGCCAACCACATCGAGGCCGTCGTCTGCACCCGGGGCGAGGCCGAACTCACCGACCACGAGACCGGGACGTCGTACACGATCACGCCCGGCACCATGTACCTCCTCGACGGCCACGAGCGGCACACGCTGAAGGTCAAGGAGGACTTCCACTGCCTCTGCGTGTTCAACCCGCCCGTGACCGGGCGGGAGGACCACGACGAGAACGGCGTCTACCCGCTCCTGACGGAGCCCGAGGAGGTGTGACAGACATGACCACCCTGACCGATCTGTACCCCAGCCGCGGAGCCACCGAGGTGAGCGTCCCCCGGCAGGACCCGGTCGTCTGGGGCTCCCCGGACACGCCCGGTCCGATCGCGACCGGCGACCTCCAGTCGTACGAGCGTGACGGCTTCCTCGCGATCGACCAGCTGATCACCCCCGACGAGGTCGAGGTCTACCGGCAGGAGCTGGACCGGCTGATCGCCGACCCGGCGATCCGCGCCGACGAGCGCTCGATCATCGAGCCGACGTCGCAGGAGATCCGCTCGGTCTTCGAGGTGCACCGGATCAGCGAGCTGTTCGCGAACCTGGTGCGCGACGAGCGCGTCGTCGGCCGGGCCCGGCAGATCCTCGGCTCGGACGTGTACGTCCACCAGTCCCGGATCAACGTCAAGCCGGGCTTCGGCGCGAGCGGCTTCTACTGGCACTCGGACTTCGAGACCTGGCACGCCGAGGACGGCCTGCCGAACATGCGCACGGTGTCCGTCTCGATCGCGCTGACCGAGAACCACGACACCAACGGCGGCCTGATGATCATGCCGGGCTCGCACCGCACGTTCCTGGGCTGCGCCGGCGCCACGCCCAAGGACAACTACAAGAAGTCCCTCCAGATGCAGGACGCGGGCACGCCGTCCGACGAGGCGCTGACGAAGATGGCGGGCGCGTACGGCATCAAGCTCTTCACGGGCAGGGCCGGTTCGGCGACCTGGTTCGACTGCAACTGCATGCACGGCTCCGGCGACAACATCACGCCGTTCCCGCGCAGCAACGTCTTCATCGTGTTCAACAGCGTGGACAACGCGGCCGTCGAGCCCTTCGCGGCACCGGTGCGGCGGCCGGAGTTCATCGGGGCGCGGGACTTCACGCCGGTGAAGTAGCCCCCGGCGTACCGGAGTACGCCTGCGAACCCCGGGCCGGGGCCTCCTGTGTGGGACGGGAGGCTCCGGCCCGGTCATGTCACCGGCGCCGTCAGCCGGCCAGCACGTCCAGCAGCCGGTCCACGTCCGCGGGCGTGTTGTAGAGGTGGAACGAGGCCCGCAGGTTGCCGGCCCGGTCGGACACCTCGATGCCCGCGCGGCTCAACTCGCCCTGCCGCCCGCCCAGTCCGGGGACGGAGACGATCGCCGAGCCGGGGGCGGGCAGGGGCGCGTGGCCGAGCGAGGCGAGTCCGGCCCGGAACCGGTCGGCGAGGGCCAGGTCGTGGGCCTGCACGGCGGCCACGCCCAGCTCCTCGATCAGGGCGAGGGAGTGGCGCACGCCGGTGTAGGTGAACAGGGCGGGGCTGACGTCGAACCGCCGTGCCGAGCGGGCGAGTTCGGCCACCGGGCCGTAGCAGCTGTCCCAGGGTTCCTCGGCCGCGACCCAGCCCGCCAGCAGCGGGGCGAGGCCCCCGAAGTCCTCGGGGACGACGAGGAAGGCGGCGCCGTGCGGGCCGAGCAGCCACTTGAAGGTCGTGGAGACGGTGAAGTCGTAGGCCCCGGCCGCCATCGGCAGCCAGCCCGCGGCCTGGGAGAAGTCGACGTAGGTGCGCGTGCCGTGCGCCCGGGCCGCCTCGCGCAGGGCGGGCAGGTCGGCGATCCGTCCGTCGGCGGACTGGGCGGCGCTGACCGCGACGAGCGCGGTGCCGGGCCGCACGGACTCGGCGAGCCGCTCCAGCGGTACGGCACGGACCTTGAGGTCGCCGCGCGTGTAGAAGGGGTTGAGCACGGAGGTGAAGTCGTTCTCGGCGGTGAGGACTTCGGCGCCGGCGGGCAGCGAGGCGGCGACCAGCCCGGTCTGGGAGGCGACCGACGCACCGGCCGCCACCCGGGCCACCGGCACCCCGGCGAGCCGGGCGAACGCGGCGCGGGCCAGCTCCACGTCCTCGAACAGCGGGTCCAGCGGCCGGCCCGCCGCCCTGATCGCCACCGCCTCGTGCAGGGCGGCGACGGTACGGGCGGGCAGCAGGCCGCTGCTCGCGGTGTTCAGAAAGGTGTTCTTCGGGCTGAACTCGGCACGGACGAGGCTCTCGAAGGTCTCCATGCCCCTACTGTGCGGGGCAGGGCATCCCCCGTCCATTGCGAAAATGTACGTGGATTCGCTTAGGAAGCCTTATACGTCCGCCCCGACCTGCGGTTTCAGTCCTGCTGCGGTACGGCGCACCCGTCCGGCCCGCAGGCCTGCGCCCCGCCCTGGTCCACCAGCTTCAGCGGGGACCGCTCGCCCCAGGCCTGGCTGAGGGCCTGCGCGAAGACCTCGGCGGGCTGGGCGCCGGAGACGCCGTAGGTGCGGTCGAGGACAAAGAACGGCACGCCGTTCGCGCCGAGCTGGGCGGCCTCGCGCTCGTCGGCGCGGACCTCGTCGGCGTAGCGGGCCGGGTCGGCGAGCACGGCGCGGACGGCCTCCGCGTCCAGCCCCGCCTCCACGGCCAGCTCGACCAGGCGCTCGTCGCCCTCGGTGAAGACGGACCGCTCCTCGGCGAAGTTCGCCCGGTACAGGATCTGGATCAGCTGGTCCTGGACGCCCTGTTCCCTGGCGAAGTGCAGCAGGCGGTGCATGTCGAAGGTGTTGCCGTGGTCGCGGCCGCGCGTGCGGTAGTCCAGGCCCTCGGCGGCGGCCTGGGCGCCCAGGTTGTCCTCGCCGGCCTCGGCCTGCGCCTCGCTCATGCCGTACTTCCTGGTGAGCATGGTGATCACCGGCTGGACGTCGCCCTTGGCGCGGCCCGGGTCCAGTTCGAAGGAGCGGTGCACCACCTCGACCTCGTCGCGGTGCGGGAAGGCGGCGAGGGCCTTGTCGAACCGTGCCTTTCCGACGTAGCACCAGGGACAGGCGATGTCCGTCCAGATCTCGACGCGCATGCTCACGGCTCTTCTCCGGGTCGTACGGGCGCGAGGGCTCTCCCCGCTCCCGGTACGTGAACGTTCAAACAGCCCGTTTCATTCCCCGGGCACGGAGAAGCGCAGGAACAGATGGTGGTCGCCGTCGGCCGGCGGGTTCTCCGGGTCGGGGAGCCAGCCCTGACGGGCGTAGAAGGACTGGGCGCGCGCGTTGTCCACGTGCACGTCGAGCACCGCGCTCCGCCTGCGATCGGCGCGCCACTGCTCCACGCAGGCCGCGTGCAGATCGGTGCCGATTCCGGAGCGCCAGCGGTCGGGGTCGACGTGGAACTGGAACAGCTTGACCGTGCCGTCGGGGCCGTCCGCCGGGGGCCGGAAGGAGGCGACGGCGGTGATGGCGCCCCGGTCGACGAGGCACAGCACCTGCCCGTCGGGGCGCTCGACGGCGCCGCGCCAGGCGGCGGTCCAGTCGATGCCGTCGTCCGGGAGACCGTCCGGGTAGTACGTCGAGCGCGCCCGGTGATGCAGTGCGGCGATCACCTCGGCCTCGGCGGGCAGGGCGGTGCGGATCACGCGGGCGCCCGTCACTCGGTCACTGATCATGCCGTTGAGGACGCGCTCTCCCACGGTGCGGTTCCGTGCCCGCCGGCACGCCGGAGGTGCCCGCTAACTCCCGTCCCTCAGGTCCTGGGGCCAGCTCGGTCTGACCTCGATGTGGTCGTACGTCACCACACACCCCTCCCCCATCGGCGACTGCGTCATGAACCCGACCAGCGCGTCGCCGGTCTCCTTCTCGTCGCCCAGGGTGAAGAGCCGGACGAAGGTCCAGGTCTCGCCGTCCCGGGAGGCGTGGAAGGCGAAGGCCCGGCCGGTGCGGCTGATCCGCAGCCAGACCGAACTTCCGTCCACCGTGAAGGAGTTGCAGTCGTCGGAGTGTCCCCGGGTGACCACCGTGCAGACGGTGGGCACGTCCGGGGAGTACTCCAGGCACAGCTTGGCCCAGGCCCGTTCGCCGACGTGCACGTACAGCACGCCGGCGTCGAAGGCCGCCCGGAACCCCACGGTCACCCGGGCGATCAGCTGGAAGTCCCCCTCGGGTGCCCCCAGCAGCCGGGGCGCGTCGGCGGCGGGGTCGAGGGCCGCACCGGTGGGCGGGACGAACCGGTCCTGGCGGGGACCGGCCCAGCCGGTCAGCACGCCGTCCTCGTAGGACCAGTGTCCTTCGGGGCCGTAGGTGCGCAGGGGGAAGGGGAGTTCGGGGAGTTCCACGTCCATCGTCCGATTGTGTCAGGGGACTTCCGAGCCGGCCCGGGTCTTCCCGCCTACCGCTCCAGGACCCCGTTGAACCGCCGGGGAAGCCCCAGCGGGTTCTCGTCCGTCAGCTCGGCGGGCAGCAGTGCGGTGGGCGCGTTCTGGTAGGCCACCGGGCGCAGCCAGCGCTCGATGGCCGTACCGCCCACGGACGTGGACGTGGAGGTCGTGGCCGGGTACGGTCCGCCGTGGTGCTGGGCCGGCGCCACGGCGACGCCCGTCGGCCACGCGTTCACGACCACGCGCCCGGCCAGCGGGGTCAGCGAGGCGAGCAGCTCCGGTCCCCGGCCCTGCCCGGCGGCCTCCTCCGCGGACACCTGGACCGTGGCGGTCAGGTTGCCCGGCAGCCGCGAGAGCACGGCGCTCGCCTCGGCCTCGTCCGCGTAGCGGGCCACGACCGAGACCGGCCCGAAGCACTCCTCCAGCAGCAGGTCGTAGGCGCCCTCCTCGGTCAGCTTCGCCGCCGGCACCGTGAGGAACCCCGCGCTGACCGTGTGCTCGCCGCCCGCGCCGGGTGTGACGGGCGAGTCGACGTCCGCGAGGCGGGCCCGCTCCTCGACCCCGGCGACGAAGTTGTCCCGCATGCGGTGGTCGAGCAGGACCCCCGCGTCGGTGTCGCTGACCGCGTCGGTGAGGGACTTGACCAGCCGGTCCCCGGCCGCGCCGGACGGTACGAGCACCAGGCCGGGCTTGACGCAGAACTGCCCGGCCCCGAGGGTCATGGAGCCGGCGAGCCCGGTGCCGATCGCCTCGGCGCGCTCGGCGACGGCCGCCTCGGTCACGAGGACCGGGTTGAGCGAGCCGAGTTCGCCGTGGAACGGGATCGGCACCGGGCGCGCGGCGGCGGCGTCGAAGAGCGCCCGCCCGCCCCGTACGGAACCGGTGAAGCCCGCGGCCGCGATCTGCGGGTGCCTGATCAGCTCGATGCCCGCCTCGAAGCCGTGCACGAGGCCGACGACGCCTTCGGGGATGCCGTGTCCGGCGGCGGCCCGGCGCAGCACCTTGGCGACCAGCTCGGACAGGGCCGGGTGGTCGGGGTGGGCCTTGACGACGACGGGGCAGCCCGCGGCGAGCGCGCTCGCGGTGTCGCCGCCGGCGACGGAGAAGGCGAAGGGGAAGTTGGAGGCCGAGTAGACGGCGACGACGCCGAGCGGCACCTTGTAGCGGCGCAGGTCCGGGACGGGCGGGGTGGCGGTGTCGTCGGGGTGGTCGATGACGACGTCGAGGAAGGCGCCCTCGTCGACGATGCCGGCGAAGGCCCGCAACTGGTAGCTGGTGCGGGCGAGTTCGCCGGTGAGCCGGACCGGGCCGAGCGCGGTCTCGGCGTCGGCGGTCTCGACGAGGCCGTCCCTGGCCGCGTCCAGGCCGTCGGCGGCGGAGCGCAGGAAGGCGGCGCGGACCGTGCGGTCGGTGAGGGCGCCGCGCGCGGCGTGTGCCGCCCGGACCACGGCGTCCACCTCCTGGGCTGTGGCCTCCACCGCAACCTGTTCACGCTGCTTCCCGGTGCGCGGGTCGACACTCCAGACTGGTGCTGCTGCCACCGCGGGTCCTCTCCAGACGAGACTGCGCTTAACTGGGTCACCCATCAGCCGCGTTCGATATACTGAACGCTGTCTCTGATGATGAATTCAATGCTCGGAGACTACATATCCCGGGTCCTGAATATCCAGGGCCCCGAACATCCAGGTCTCGTCGAACGAAGGGGTCAAGGGCGATGACGGCAGGCGACGCAGGGGGCGGGGCGCAGGTCAAGTCCGCGGTACGGACCGTTGAGCTGCTCGAGTACTTCGCCGGCCGCCCTGGCATGCACTCCCTCGCGGCGGTCCAGGAGGCCGTGGGATACCCCAAGTCCAGCCTGTACATGCTGCTGCGCACCCTCGTGGAGCTGGGCTGGGTGGAGACGGACGCGACGGGCACGCGGTACGGCATCGGGGTGCGGGCGCTGCTGGTCGGCACGTCGTACATCGACGGCGACGAGGTGGTGGCCGCGGCCCGCCCGACGCTGGACCGGCTGTCGGACGACACCACGGAGACGATCCACCTGGCGCGTCTCGACGGCACGAACGTCGTCTATCTGGCCACCCGCCAGTCCCAGCACTATCTGCGCCCCTTCACCCGGGTCGGCCGCCGGCTGCCCGCGCACTCCACCTCGCTCGGCAAGGCGATCCTCGCCACGTACGCCGACGAGCAGGTACGCAAGCTCCTCCCGGAGACCCTCCCGGCGCTGACCGAGCACACGATCACCGACCGCGAGAGGCTCATCGAGGAGCTGCACCAGGTGCGGGAGCAGGGCTTCGCGGTCGACCGCGAGGAGAACACGCTCGGCCTGCGCTGCTTCGGCGTGGCGATCCCGTACCGCACCCCGGCCCGGGACGCGATCAGCTGCTCGGTGCCGGTGGCCCGGCTCACGCCCGCCCACGAGCAGATGATCAAGGACGCGCTGTTCGACGCCCGCGACCGGCTGACGCTCGCGACGCGCAGGCTCTGACCGGACGCCGTGCGGGGCCGGTGTTCCTGAGCGTTCGATAAGAAATCGGGCGTACGGGAACGATCGGCCCCTTCTCGCTCGTCCTCCTGAGCGGGATGAACAAGACGATCAGGCGGGCGTCCGTCTTCACGATGCTGCTCGTACTCGCTCTGCTGGTCAGGGCGACGTGGGTGCAGTTCTACGACGGCAAGGCCCTCGCGGACGACAACGACAACCGACGGGGCGCGATCGAGACGTACTCGCGGCCGCTCGGGAACATCATCGTGGCCGGAAACGCGATCACCGGCTCGACGCGGACGACAGGGAGCGATCTCGCTTACAAGCGGACGTACACGGACGGCAAGCTCTACGCCGCGGTGACGGGCTACGCCTCGCAGGCCTACGCCCCCACCCAACTGGAGGGCATCTACCAGGACCTGCTCAACGGCACGGATCCCAAGCTGAAGACCGTGCTGAGCACGCTCACCGGCGAGCGGGCCGACCCGGGCAACGTGCTCACCACGATCGACCCGGCCGTCCAGAAGGCCGCCTACCAGGCCCTCGGTGACAAGAAGGGCGCGGCCGTCGCGATCGACCCGAAGACCGGCAAGATCCTCGCGGCGGTGTCGACGCCGTCGTACGACCCCTCCTCGCTGACCGACGCCGACACGGCCGGTGCCGCCTGGAAGCAGCTCAACGCGGACAAGAACAAGCCGCTGACCAACCGGGCGCTGCGCCAGCCGCTGCCGCCGGGTTCGACGTTCAAGCTGGTCGTGGCGGCTGCCGCGCTGGAGGACGGGCTCTACAAGAACGTGGACGAACACACCGCCAGCCCCAACCCGTACACCCTGCCGGGCACGGTGCGGCCGCTGGCCAACGAGAACCCGTCGGCCCCGTGCGAGAACGCCTCCATCCGGGTCGCCCTGCAGTACTCCTGCAACAACGTCTTCGGCAAGATGGCCGTCGACCTCGGGCAGGACAAGGTGAGGGCCATGGCCGAGAAGTTCGGCTTCAACGACGACAAGCTCGATGTGCCGGTGCGGGCCTACGCCAGCGTCTACCCGTCGCACATGGACAAGGCGCAGACCGGACTGTCCGGCATCGGCCAGTTCGACGTCACGGCGACCCCGCTCCAGATGGCCATGGTGTCCGCGGCCATAGCCAACGGCGGCAAGCTGGTCTCGCCGCACATGGTGTCCCAGATCACCGACAGCGGCGGCGATGTGGTGAAGGACTACGACTCCGACGCCGGGACCAAGGAGATCGTCAGCTCCTCCACCGCCGAGCAGCTCCAGTCGGCGATGGAGACGGTGGTCAAGGACGGCACCGGCACGAACGCCCTGATCGACGGCGTCACCGTCGGCGGCAAGACCGGCACCGCCCAGCACGGCCCGAACAACAGCAAGACGCCGTACGCCTGGTTCACGTCCTTCGGCACGTCCGACAGCAGCGGCAAGGAAGTCGCCGTCGCGGTGCTGGTCGAGCAGTCGGACGCGGCGAGGTCGGAAGTCAGCGGCAACGGCCTGGCGGCACCGGTGGCGAAGGCGATGATGCGGGCGGCGCTGACGTAGGCCGCCGCGCCTCACCCCTCACTTCACCCCGAGGATCTGCTCCACGGGGTCGATGGCGAAGTACACGAGGAACAGCGCCGAGACCCCCCACAGCAGCCAGTTGACCTCCTTCGCCTTCCCCAGCACCGTCTTGATGAGCACGTAGGCCACGAAACCGGCTCCGATGCCGTCGGTGATGGAGTAGGTGAACGGCATCGCGGCGATCGTGAGGAACGCCGGGATCGCGATCTCGTACCGGTCCCAGTCGATGTGCTTGACGTGGGTCATCATCAGGAAGCCCACCGCGATCAGCGCGGGCGCCGCCGCCTGGAGCGGGACGATGGTGAGCAGCGGGGTGAGGAAGAGGGCGAGGCCGAAGAGGCCGCCGGTGACGAGGTTGGCGAGGCCGGTGCGGGCGCCCTCCCCGACGCCGGCCGCCGACTCGATGTAGGCGGTGTTGGAGGAGGCGGAGCCGAGGCCGCCCGCGACGGCGGCGGCGCCGTCGATGAACAGCACGCGGCCGATGCCGGGCACCTGGCCCCGCTCGTCCAGCAGCCCGGCCTCGGCGCTGATGCCGACGATCGTGCCCATGGCGTCGAAGAAGTCCGACAGGATCAGGGTGAAGACGAGCAGGACGGCGGTGAGCACGCCGGCCTTGCCGAAGCCGCCGAACACGCTGAAGTGACCGATGAGTCCGAAGTCCGGGGCGGCGACGATCCGGTCCGGGACCTTGGGCGTGGTCAGGCCCCAGCTCTTGATGCCGGCGACGGAGTCGATGACGATCGCGACAACGGTCATCGTCACGATGCTGATGAGGATCGCGCCCTTCACCTTGCGGGCGAGCAGGGCGATGGTCAGCAGCACACCGAGGCAGAAGACCAGCACGGGCCAGCCGGTGAGGCGTCCGACGGCGCCGAGCTGCACGGGCACGGTGGTGTTCGCGGCGTCCGGGATGCGGCTGACGAACCCGGCGTCGACGAAGCCGATGAACGCGATGAACAGGCCGATGCCGACGCCGATGGCCTGCTTCAGCTGGTGCGGGATCGCGTTCATGATCGCTTCCCGGAGCCCGGTGAGGACCAGGAGGCAGATGATCAGGCCTTCCAGGACGACGAGGCCCATCGCGTCGGGCCAGCTCATCAGCGGGGCGAGCTGGAAGGCGACGACGGCGTTCAGGCCGAGGCCGGCGGCGATCGCGAGCGGCAGGTTGCCGCCGACGCCCATGATGATCGTCATCACACACGCCACCAGCGCGGTGGCGGTGACGAGTTGGCCGGTGTCGAGCGTGTGCCCGTACTTGTCCTTGGCGCTTCCCAGGATGATCGGATTCAGGACAAGGATGTAGGCCATGGTGAAGAACGTGGCGAAGCCGCCGCGTATCTCCCGGCCGAACGTGGATCCCCGCTCGGAGATCCGGAAATACCGGTCCACTGACATCGTGCCACTCCTCGTGACCTGGTGATCGGCTTGCGGATGCTGGCTGGATTGTTCCCCTGTTCAACCTGTTTCAGGTTTTCCCTGTGTTACGGAATCTGGTTCGGTGGACCATACGTTGTCCGACACCCCGTACCGTCACCCGAGAGCCGCACCGAGAAGAGGTCACCCGTGGGCACAGTCGTCGACGACGCCGCCTCCGTGGAGTTCCGCGCCTTCTTCGAACAGCACTACGCCGAACTCTCCCGTCTGGCCTACCTGTTGACCGGCGAGTCCGACGCCGCGGACGATCTCGCGGCGGAAGCGCTGCTGGCGCTGTGGCACCGCTGGGACCGGGTCCGCGCCGCCGACCACCCGGTGGCGTACGCGCGCGGCGTGGTCGCCAACCTGGCCCGCACCCGGATCCGCAGCGCCGTGCGCGAGCGGCGCCGGATCGCGCTGTTCTGGTCGCACCGCGAGGAGCGGACCGAGGACCCGGACGTGGCCGGTGTGGTGGACGTGCGGGAGGCGCTGCGGGGACTGCCGTTCCGCAAACGGGTTTGTGTGGTGCTGCGGCACGCGTTCGACCTCTCGGAGAAGGACACCGCCCTCGCACTCGGGGTGTCGGTGGGTACGGTGAAGAGCCAGACGTCCAAGGGCATGGCCGAGCTGCAACGGCTGCTCGGCCCCCGGGGCGATCCGCGGCGGGTGCACGCGGCGACGGCCGCCCGGACCGGCGAGAGCGGAGGAAGAAACCGATGAGGCAGCAGGACGTGCACGACGAGCTGCGCGCCCGGCTGCACGAGGCGGCCGGGGTCCACGAGCCGGACCGTGCGCGCATCCTGGCCCGCGTGGAGCGCGGCATGACCGCGCCCGCCGGCTCCCCCCGCCCCGACCGCCGGGCCACCCGCCCGCCGGCGTGGGGCTGGGCCCGGGTGGTCGGGGCCACCGCGGCGGTCGCGAGCGTGCTGACGGTCGGCGGGTACGCGGTGGCGTCCGCCGTGCGGGACAGGTCTCCCGCGCAACAGACGGTCGCGGTCTCGCCGACCCCGACCCCGACGCCGACGCCGCACGCGACGACCGCTCACCCGTCGGCGGGCACCACGAACCCGGCGCCCGGCGCGGGCGCCACCCACGCGACGCGCGCGCCGGTTTCCTCCCCGTCCCGCACGCCGGACGCCTCCGCGCGGCCGCCCGTGGCCCGCAGCGAACAGCAGGGCCCCCTGTGGTCGGACGGCTCGGTCGACCCGCACAGCAACGACTTCTGGGCACAGAGCGATCTGACCCTGAGGACGTCGAAGCAACTGAGCTCGCTCACGGTCGAGTTGAAGGTTGCTCAGACCGGTGGAGTGTCCTCCACGGGCGACTGGCGCTCCCTGCCGGAGACGGACTTCACGCAGACGGTCGAGGAGCGGGGCGGCTTCCTCGTCTACACCTGGACCCTCAAGGAGGGCCGTACGGTCCCGGCGGGCGAGTGGGTGTTCGCGGGACAGTACGACCACGGGCGCGGCGGCCGGGACGCGAAGGCCGACGGCTACACCGTCACGGGCACCGCGGACGGCACCGGCTATGCGGTGAAGGGCGACTTCGCGAAGCACGGCTGACCGCGCCCCCGGGAGAAACGCGGTACGGCCGTCAGGACACGAAGTACGTCGGGTTCGGCAGCTTGTACGTCCGGTCGGCGAAGCCGCCGTCCAGGTCCGAGTACTGGTCGCCGAAGTTGGCGATGATCTCGTAGCCGAGGTCGTCCTCGATGTGCCGGCGGGTGCCGGACTTGTACTGCACGGTCGTGCACTTCCAGCTGCCCTGCGTGGCGCAACCGCTCAGGTAAGCGGGCGGGTTGGCGGCGTTCTTGAGGAACATGTGGTCGGCGTCGAGGTTCACATCGGCGCCGACCCTCTTCAGGTTGGCGACGGCGGCGGTGCGCTGGGCCTCGGTGAGACCGGAGTTGTAGAAGACCTCGACGCCCCTGGACTGCGCGTAGCGGACCAGTTCGGGGCTGCCGAAGACGGCCGGCCGGTCGGCGCGGTTCACGTAGTCGTTCCACGTGGTGGAGTTGTACGTGTAGTTGTACCGCTTCTCGTAGTCCAGGCTGAGCAGCAGTGTGTCGTCGATGTCGAACATGACGGCCGGCTTCTCGCCGTGCCGGTGCGCCTTGCGGGCGGCCCTGTCGATGTAGGCCCTGGCGTCGGCGTCGATGCGCGCCAGGTCCTTGGCGTACGGGCTGTCGGGCGACGCCTGGTAGACACCGTTGCTGTCGGCGGTGGTGCCGTAGTAGGTGTCGATGTCCTTCACCAACTGCCCGATGTTGTAGGGCTCGTGGGTCGAGTCGGCGGTCGACTGCCGGGCACCGGCCGCACCCGCGCCGTACAGCGCGGCACCGGCGATGGCGCAGGCGGCTCCGACGGCGGCGACTCTGTGGGACTTCCGCATGAAAACTCCGGATCCGGTTGTTGAGAGTGATGTACCAGGTCACGGACTGTCTACGCGCATCACACCCTGCTGGGCGAGCGGTGTTACCCGATCGATACGATGACGGTCCCACGACACGCCACCCTCCTTGCGGCGGACTTCCCCGCCGCGCGCCAACTCCGGGCCCAGGTCACGGAGGTGACCGCCGAGCGCCCTCGGGGTGACCCGAGCGGTCCGGTCGAGGGGGGAGGATCGTGAGCATGAAATTCGTCGACGTGCACTGGGAACAGCACGGGTTCTTCCTCGACCCCCGCGCCTATCTCCATGAACTGCCGCGCCTGCGAGGCGAGTTGCCGCCCGGCGCCTGGGCCTTCGTGTCCGATCCCGGGCACTACGACATTCCCGGTGCCGCCCGCTGTGTGAAGGACCTGGAACTGGCCGGGGTGCGGCTCGCGACCGACAGGAGCGGGGGGCTGGTGCTGGAGTTCGCGCCCAACCGGTGGAAGCACGACTCCGGGCTGCGCGTCAGCTACTCGGGGGTGCGGCACTTCGCCGTCGACTACCACCGTGCCATCGACTGGATGGCGGTCGACACGGTGCTCCTGGACGAGGTGCTTCCCGACGAGAACGGCGGCTGCGTCCACGAGATCGAGTTGACCGACGCTACCGTCACGGTGCGGTGCGACGATCTGGAGGCGGTGTGGGGCGGCGACACGGGCTGGGCCCGGTGACCGTGCGGTGCAGTGTGCGGCCGGGGCAGGGGGAGGCCACCGGCTTCGACCTGGGGGACATGGTCGTCACCGGGGACCTCGGCACGGCCGACTCGGCCGGCCGTGTTCCGGATCAGGGCATGATGATCCACCTGTCGGTCGTCACCCTGCTGGACCAGCTCCGCGGCTTTCTGCGGGGCGACGTCCGGTACCTCCGGTACAACGGGGTCGACACGTCGTTCACGCTCGTTCTGCGGCGGGCCGAGCACCATGTGTCCGTGTCCGGGCGGGACGGGCTCCTCGGTCGGACCACCGGGCCCGAACTCGCCGCCGCGGCACTGGACGCCGCCGAGGACCTTCTGCGGGTCCACCCCCTGCCTCCCGGCGATCCCGTCGCCGGGGACTACCGGGACGCCCTGGCGCGGTTCCGCCCCTTCGTGGCGTCCCGGTAGTCCTCAGGCGTTCAGTTCATGGTCGCGCCGATCGCCGTGCCGCCCGTCGTCAGGAACGTCGTGGCCGGCAGTGAGCCGTCCGGCTTACGGGCGTTGTAGACGGTTCTGCCGACGCGGGACCTCGTCCCAGGCGCGGCGTCCGCCGCGGGGCCGGGCCGGCGCGGGCGCCGTGCGCTGCTCCGCCGCGGGAGCGATCTCGGTGATCACTTGGTCTCACCTCCGAACTTGCTCAGCCGCAGATAGACGATCGAGCAGAAGCGCAGGATCACGAACGCCACGTCGACGCTGGTGCGGGCGATGCAGACGGGAAGGGTCGTGGTCTCTCTCCCCCCCCGCCGGGCCGCCGCCGGTCAGGGTGTAGAGCAGGTCCTCGGAGACGGACTGGAGGTCGGCGAGGATGAGGATCGCGAAGAAGGGCACGCCCCGCCAGAGGTCGGCGACGACCGCCGCCGGGAAGACGGTCTAGGTGTCCGAGGGCCAGCTGGTGCCGTACGACCCGAGCCCCGCGTCGGCGAGGTAACGGGTGGTGCCCGTCTGGGAGTTGTAGAGCATCACCCAGATCGCGGAGGTCAGCACGCCGGAGACGGCCCACGGGGAGAAGACCAGGGCGCGGCCCAGCGACCGTCCGACGAAGGTCTGGTTGACGATGAGGGCGAGCGCGAGTACGAACAGCAGCTGCAACCCGACTTCCACCACGACCCACTTGGCGCTGAAGGTCAGCGTGTCCCAGAACTGGGGGTCGTGGGCGAAGGCCTGGGTGAAGTTGCCGAGGCCCGCGAAGCCGTTCCGTCACGGCTTGGTGGGGTTGTCGTTCTGCAGGCTGTAGGAGAAGACGCTGAGCACCGGGTAGGCGATGAAGCCCAGCATCAGCAGGGCCGCCGGGGCGATCAGCAGGTACGGCAGCCTGCGCGGGGTCGCGGAGGCACGGCGCCGCCGGGGTGGCGCGGGCGGTTTCGCCACGGCTGCGGCTTGGGCCATGACTGTTCTCCGTTCCGAGTAAGCGCTTGCCGATCGTTGTTCGAGATCTCGGCCACGGAAAGGCGTGAACGAGGCCGGGCTCAGCCCGCGTACGGTTCCCGCACCGTGCCCGGCCGCGCGAGGAACTCGAAGTCGCAGCCGGTGTCCGCCTGGGTGATCTGCTCGGCGTAGAGCGCGCCGTATCCGCGCTCGTGGCGCACGGGCGGCGCTGTCCACTGCGCCCGGCGGCGCGCCAACTCCTCGTCGTCGACGTCGAGTCGGAGGGTGCGTGCCGCGACGTCGAGGGTGATGAGGTCGCCGGTGCGCACCAGCGCCAGCGGTCCGCCGACGTACGACTCCGGGGCGACGTGCAGCACGCAGGCGCCGTAACTCGTGCCGCTCATCCGGGCGTCGGAGATCCGGACCATGTCGCGCACCCCCTGCTTCAGCAGGTGGTCCGGGATGGGCAGCATGCCGTACTCGGGCATGCCCGGACCGCCCTTGGGGCCCGAGCCGCGCAGCACCAGCACGCTGTCGGCGGTGATGCCGAGCGCGGGGTCGTTGATGGTGCGCTGCATGGTCCGGTAGTCGTCGAAGACGACCGCCGGGCCGGTGTGCTTGAGCAGGTGGGGCTCGGCGGCGATGTGCTTGATGACCGCGCCGTCCGGGCAGAGGTTGCCGCGCAGTACGGCGACCCCGCCCTCGCGCGCGACCGGGTTGTCGCGGGTCCGGATGACGTCGTCGTGGTGCACCCGGGCGCCGTCGAGCTGCTCGCGCAGGGTGTCGTACGCGACCGTCGGCCGGTCGAGGTGGAGCAGGTCCGGGATCCGGGAGAGGAAGCCGGGCAGCCCGCCGGCGAAGTGGAAGTCCTCCATGAGGTAGGTCCGGCCGCCGGGGCGGACGTTGGCGAGGACGGGCACCGTGCGGGCGATCCGGTCGAAGTCGTCCAGGGTGAGCCGCACGCCCGCCCGGCCGGCCATGGCGATCAGATGGATCACGGCGTTGGTGGAGCCGCCGAGCCCGAGCACGGTGGTGACGGCGTCCTCGAAGGCGTCCCGGGTGAGGAGGTGGCTCAACCGGCGGTCCCGGTGCACGAGTTCGACGGCGGTCAGGCCCGCCCGCGCCGCCATCCGGTCGTGCCCCGAGTCCACCGCCGGAATGCTGGACGCGCCCGGCACGGTCACGCCGAGGGCCTCGGCGGCGGCCGTCAGCGTGGACGCCGTGCCCATGGTCATGCAGTGGCCGGGCGAGCGGGCCAGACCGCTCTCCAGCTCGGCCATCTCGCAGTCGCCGATGAGGCCGGCG
Source organism: Streptomyces sp. NPDC055966 (assembly GCF_042269865.1). Taxonomy (NCBI): domain Bacteria; kingdom Bacillati; phylum Actinomycetota; class Actinomycetes; order Kitasatosporales; family Streptomycetaceae; genus Streptomyces; species Streptomyces sp. NPDC055966. The sequence continues at coordinate 189,710 of NZ_JBHJYK010000014.1, read as the reverse complement.
CGCTTGTCGTCCCAGTACTTCCACATGTCGGTGCCGGAGCCGAGGACCTCGCCGCGCCAGTGGCCCGGGAGCATGGGCCCGGCCGGGACGAAGACGGCCGGGAGGTCGACGCTCGCCGCGCCCATGAGCAGGGCGGGCGTCGACTTGTCGCAGCCGCCCATGAGGACCGCGCCGTCGACGGGGTAGGAGCGCAGCAGCTCCTCGGTCTCCATCGCGAGGAGGTTGCGGTAGAGCATCGGGGTCGGCTTCTGGAAGGTCTCGCTGAGCGTGGAGACCGGGAATTCGAGCGGGAAGCCCCCCGCCTGCCACACCCCCCGCTTCACGGCCTGCGCACGGTCGCGCAGGTGCGCATGGCACGGGTTGATGTCGGACCAGGTGTTGAGGATCGCGATGACCGGCTTGCCGAGGTGCTCCTCGGGGAGGTAGCCGAGCTGGCGGGTGCGGGCGCGGTGACTGAAGGAGCGCAGGCCGTCGGTGCCGTACCACCGGTGGCTTCTCAGGTCCTCGGGGCGCTTGCGCGGGGCGCTCATATCGGCCATCCGGCGGCGATGGCGGCGACCTCGGCACGCTCGTCCTCGGGCAGCGGCCGGCTCGGCGGGCGCACGTCGCGGCGGCACAGGCCGAGCGAGGCGAGGGCCTCCTTGACGACGGTGACGTTGTTGGCCGAGCCGTGGGCGGCGCGCAGTTCCTCGAAGCGGCGGATCTGCTCCCAGACCTTCATGGCGGCCGGGTGGTCGCCGGATCTCAGCGCTTCGAGCATGTTCAGCGAGACGGCCGGGGCGACGTTCACGAGGCCGGAGGTGAAGCCGGTGGCGCCCGCCGAGAAGTAGGAGGGGGCGTACGGCTCGGCTAGTCCGGCGACCCAGACGAAGCGGTCGAGACCGGCGTCGCGCGCGAAGGCGGCGAAGCGGGCGGCGTCCGGTACGGCGTACTTCACGCCGATGACGTTCGGGCAGTGGTCGGCGAGTTCGGCGAGCCGGGCGCCGGGCAGCTGGGCGCTGCGCAGGTACGGCACCACGCCCAGCTCGGGCACGGACTCGGCGATGGCTCGGTGGTAGTCGACCCAGCCGGCCGGCGAGACGTAGGGGTGCACGGGCTGGTGGACCATGACCATCCCGGCGCCGAGGTCGCGCGCGTGCCGGGCGGAGGCGATGGCGGTGGGCAGGTCGTGTCCGACGCCGACGAGGACCGCCGCGCGCTCCCCGGCCTCCTCGACGGTCAGCTCGGCGACCAGACGGCGTTCTTCGGGGGCGAGGGCGTAGAACTCGCCGGTGTTGCCGTTCGGGGTGAGGGTCGTGATCCCGCCGCCGAGCAGGCGGCGCAGCAGGGCCCGGTGGGCGCCGGTGTCGACGGAGCCGTCCGCGGCGAACGGGGTCACCGGGATGGCCACCACGTCGGCCAGGGCCGCCCGCCTGCTCTCGAACGTCACGCTGCTCATGCATGGCCTTCCTCTGAGTGGGGGTCGCCGTCCGAGGGGAACGCGCGCTGGACGAAGGACGCGATGTGGGCGTGCAGGGCGCCGGCGGCCGCGTCGGCGTCGCCGGCGAGCGCGAGCCGCAGGATCTCCCGGTGCTCGGCGGCCTCCCGCTCCCAGGAGGGGTCGGTGGCCCAGGCGACGGCGGAGACGAGGGCGGCCTGGTCGCGGACCTCGTCGAGCATCCGGCCGAGCAGCGGGTTGCCGCACGGCAGGTACAGCGCGCGGTGGAACTCCCGGTTGGCCAGGGAGCGTTCGGCGGTGTCGGTGGCGCCGTCGGCACGGGCCAGCGCGTCGCGCGCGGCGTCGAGACGGGCGCCGCGCCGGACGGCCCTGCGCAGCGCCTCGGGCTCCAGCAGGAGCCGTACGTCGTAGACCTCGCGTGCCATGTCCGCGTCCACCATGCGCACCGTGACGCCCTTGTACTGGCTCATCACGACCAGCCCGGTCCCGGCGAGGGTCTTCAGCGCCTCGCGCACCGGGGTCTTGGACACCCCGAACTGCGCGGCCAGCTCCGTCTCGACCAGAGCCTGACCGGGCGTCAACTGCCCGGTGAGGATGCGGTGTTTGATCGCGTCCAGCACGTACTGCGTGCGGGACGGGATCGGGGTGGGCACTGAGGTCATGCGGCCCTCTCGGATCTCACATATCGCGTCTCATATATGACGTATGAAGTACGACGCGTTGAAGGTAGGAGGGGGCCCGTGTTTCGTCAATGCTTCTGACAAAGGAAGCCGGGGGCCTCGGAGGACGTCGGGGTTCCGGGCCGGGGTGCCTCAGCAGGTGCGGGTGTCGCCCTCGACGGCGGCGCGGGTGGGCCGGCCCGCCACCGCGGCGGCGCGCGCGGTGGCCGCCTCGCGGGTGAGCGTGGGACCGACGTGGGTGACGAGCAGCTCGCGCACCCGCGCCTCCCGGGCGATGCGCCCGGCGTCCTCCGGCGTGAGGTGCACCTGTTCGCCTTCGCGATGGACGTCGATGTCGGCCTCGCACAGGAACAGGTCGGCGCGGGAGGCGAGTTCACCGAGCGCCGCGCACGGCCCGCTGTCCCCGGAGTACGCGAGGACACTGCCCTGGCACTCGGCGCGCAGTCCGTACGCCTCGGTGTCGTGGGCGACGGCACGGGCGGTCAGCCGCAGGTTCCAGTGCCGGACGTCGTGGCCGTCGTACAGGGCGCGGAAGTCGAGGACGCCCTTGAGGAAGTCGACGTCCGCCCGCCCGAGGAAGCCGGCCAGCCTCTGGGCGCAGTCCTGCGGGGCGTACACGGGGACCGGCGCGTGCGGGGTCGCCCCGCCGAAGGCGAAGGCGTAGGCGGCGGCGAGCAGATCGGCGCTGTGGTCCGCGTGCAGATGGGAGATCCAGATCGCGGTCAGCCGCGCCGGATCCGTGTGCCGCTGCAATTCCGCGAACGACCCGGGCCCCGCATCCACCCACACCTCCGCGCCCCCACCGGCCAGCAGGTACCCCGAGCACGGCCGGTCGGGCCCGGGGTGCGGGGAGGCGGTGCCGAGGACGGTGAGGGTGAGGGGCATGGGACGAGAGTACGGCGCCGGGTGAACCGGACACGCGGCAACTCGGGCCCTCCTGCGTGTTGTCAGGCCGGTACCGGCCGCCACCCGGGGTCCCGGCCGCTCAGCCCGATCGTCCGGTCCAGCAGCGTCGCGGACTCCGGCACCTCGACCACCGGCCCGAACAGCCCGTTCCCGCGGTTCGGATCATTCGCGGCGGCGCGCAGGAACGTGAGCGCCGAGCCCAGCGCGGCCGGGTCGGGGGCGTAGTCCTGGCCCGTGGCGCGCGCCAGGTCCCACCCGTGGACGACCAGTTCGTCGGCGACGACCGCGCCCGCGACCGCCGCCGGCAGGTCCACGCCACCGGCCCGGGTGTCCCCGGTCCACGCGGCCGGGTCGCGCCAGGCGTCGGCCAGCTCGTCCAGCGCCTTGGGCAGTTCCTCGCGCCAGCCGGGGCCGATGTCCGGGACGGCGGCGTTCGGGTTGGTGTCGGTCGTGGGGCCGAGGTCCTTGCGCGCCGCGTCGCGGAAGGCCACGGACAGTCCCAGCAGGTGGCCCAGCAGGTTGCGCACCGCCAGGTCCGGGCAGGGGGTCGGGCCGGCCAGCTGCTCGTCGGTCACGGACTCGGCGAGCCGCGCCACGGCTCTGGTCTGGGGTCCGAGGTCGAACGTGGTCATGTCTGCCTCACTCCTTCAGGGTCGCGATACCTGTGCTCCCGTACGAAGGACAGACCGGCCGGCGCGCGGAAACTCATCGGTCCCGCCCGTTCCCGTTCGCGTCCGCGAGGGAAATAGGGCACCTCACCGATCCCCGCCGACCCCCCTTAGCTCCACGATGACCAGGCATGACGACTTCCTGGACCCTGCCGCGCGTCCTGCGGGACCGCAACGCGGGGCTGTATCTCACCGCCCTGACGGTGTCCGCCTTCGGCACCTCCTCGCTGTGGCTGGCCTCGGGTGTGTGGGTCAAGGACCTCACCGGGTCCGACGGCCTGGCCGCCCTGTGCATGCTCGCCATGTGGGCGCCCACCCTCGCGGGCCCGGTGCTCGGCACCGTCGCCGACCGGGTGCGCCGGGGGCCCCTGCTGGTCCGCATGGACCTGGGACTCGCCGCCGTCCTCCTCACGCTCTTCGCCGTCCGCTCCCCCGGCGGGCTGTGGCTGCTGTTCACCGTCCTGCTGCTGTACGGCACGGTGGCGGTCGTCGCCGAGGCCGCCGTGGCGGGGCTGGTGACCGCCGCCGTCGACGAGGACCTCCTCGGCGATTTCAACGGGCTGCGGATGACCGTCACGGAGGGCATGAAGCTGGTCGCCCCGCTGACCGGGGCGGGCCTGTACGCGGCCCTCGGCGGTCCGGCGGTCGCCTGTCTGGACGCGGCCACCTTCGTGGTCTGCGCCGGTCTGGTCGCCCTGCTGCGGGTGCGCGAGGAGCGGCCCGTACGGTCCGGGCAGGGCTGGTGGCGGGAGACCGCCGACGGGGCGCGGCACCTGTGGGGGCACCCCGGGCTGCGTCCGCTCGTCGCGGCCGGCGGTACGACGATGCTGCTCGGCTCGCTGAGCGCCACGACGGTGTACGCCGTCGTGGACCGGCTCGGCCGCTCCCCCGCCTACACGGGCGTGCTGTACGCCGTCCAGGGCGCGGGGTCGGTGGCGGCCGGGCTCGTGGCGGGGGCCGCGCTGCGGCGCCTCGGCGGACGCCGGCTCGCGGCGGCGGGCATCGCGCTGAACGCGGTCGCGGTGGCCGCGCGGGCGGTGCCCTCGGACGCGGTGGCCCTCGTGTCCGCCGCGGCGACCGGGCTGGCGCTGCCCTGTGTGCTCGTCGCGGTGTTCACCGCCGTCCAGCGGGAGACGCCCGGCCCGCTGCTGGGCCGGGCGACGGCCACCGCCAACACCCTCGTCTTCACGCCCAACGTCATCGGGCTGGGCGTCGGCGCGGGCCTGGTCGAACTGGCCTCCCCCGCACTGCTGTTGCCCCTCTACGGCCTCGCGCTGCTGCTGACGGCGGCCGCGACGGCTCAGCGCGCGGCCGGCCCGGACAGCGCGGACAGCGCCTCCCGTACCGCGTCGAGGTCGTCGTCCGACGCCAACCCGGCGTGATACAGCCGCAGTTCCGTCGCGCCCTGCGCACGCGCGCGTGCCGCGTCCTGCGCGAGGGTGCCGGGGCTGCCGCCCATCCCGGACACCACGGTGAGGTTGGCGGCGATCACCGTCCCCTCGCGGGCGTGTGCGGCGAAGGGCGCCAGCAGGCCGGTGCCGCCGGTGCACGGCACCACGACGCCGTCGGCGACGGCGAGCACGCGCGCGGGGTCGACGCCGGCGTTGGCGCCGCAGTGGTGGGAGACCGGGTCGGCGTGCAGCAGGATCCGGAAGCCGGCCGGTGCGGCGGCGCGGACGGCGGCGACGGCCTCCTCCTGAAGGCTGCCGGCGGTCTCCTCGCGCCACGCGCGCGTGCGGGCGGCCGGCTCCTCGCCGAGCAGCTTGACGACAGTCGGCCAGCCCTCGTCGTCCGCCGTGCCCCGCCACAGCGGCTCCAGGGCGTCGCGCACGGATGCCGCCAACCGGTCGGGGGCGAGGCCCTGTTCGCCGTACCCGTCGCGGCAGGCCGGGCAGAAGCACAGGGCCATCAGGTACTGCCCGGCCTCGCCGAGGCCGACCCCGCCGGTCTTGTCGTGGGCGTGCAGATGCTGGAGCCCGTACCAGCCGAGGGACTCCAGCTCGGTGCCGTGCGCACCCGGACGTACGGCGGCCTCGGCGGCGAGGTCGACCAGGTACGCGCGCGTGGCGGGCTGGGCGATGCAGGGCGCCCAGGGGTAGCGGTCGCCGTAGGCGTTGACGACGGAGATGTCCGGATGCTCGGCGCCCAGGCGGGAGTTGTGCGCGAGCACGACCCAGGTGTGCACCTCCAGCCCGGTCGCGGCCAGGGCCCGTGCCGCCTCGCCGTAGGCGTCGCCCGGGGCCCAGCGGCCGGCGGGGTAGGGGCGCAGGCCGCGGCCCGTCCAGCGGTCGCCGGGCGGGTAGAGGGCGGCCGCGTACTCGGCGGTGACGATGCGGTGGCGGGGGTGGCGGGGGGTCAGGGTGCGGGTGGAGTGGTAGGCGGCGGCGAGGGTCACCTGCTCCACCCCGAGCCCGGCCACGCGCGCGGGGGCCGCGGGGTCGCCGTTGACGTCCCAGGGGTAGACGAACGCCGACGCCTTCACCGGCCCTCCTCCAGGAGTGCGTACCCGCGCTCGATCAGCTGGGCGAGCTGCTTGACGTGGTCCTCCGACGGTTCGTGCAGCGGGGGCCGGACCTCGCCGACGTCCAGGCCGCGCAGTCGTACGCCCGCCTTGACGAGGGAGACGGCGTAGCCGTGGCCCTGGGCGCGCAGTTCCACGAACGGGCGGTAGAAGCCGTCCAGGAGGCGCCGCACGGTCCCCGTGTCGCCCTGTGCGAGGGCGCGGTGGAAGGCGCGGGCGATCTCGGGGGCGAAGCAGAAGACGGCCGAGGAGTACAGGGTGATGCCGAGCGCGCGGTACGCGAGCTGGGTCTGCTCGGCGGTGGGCAGGCCGTTGAAGTAGAGGAAGTCGCCGGGGGCCTCGGTGCGCACGGCGCTGACGATGCGCTGCATGAGGTCGAGGTCGCCGAGGCCGTCCTTGAGGCCGATGATCCCGTCGGTGCGGGCGAGTGCGACCACCGTGGGCGGGGTGAAGACGGCGTTGTCGCGCTGGTAGACGATGACCGGCAGGGCCGTGGCGGCGGCGACCTCGCGGTAGTGCCGCAGCAGGCCCTCCTGGCCGGCCCTGACGAGGTACGGCGGCATGGCGAGCAGGCCGTCGGCGCCCGCCTCCTCGGCCAGGCGCGCGTAGCGGACGGCGAGCGCGGTGCCGTACCCGGCGCCCGCGACCACCGGCACGCGCCCCTCGGCGGCTTCGACGGCCGCCCGGACGCAGTCCCGGAACTCCTCCGGCAGCAGCGCGTGGAACTCTCCGGTGCCGCAGCAGGCGAACACGGCGGCGCCGCCGGCCTCGACACCGCGGCGTACATGGGTGCGGTAGACGTCGAGGTCGAGGGCGCCGCCCGGGCCGTAGGCCGTGACGGGGAAGAAGAGCGGCCCGCTCGGGTCGCTGAGCCGTTCGGTGAGAGGGGCTGGCGTCACGAGCTCTCCCTTGAGAAACACCGGTGCATGTTTCTGATTAACGTCTACATTTCTGAACGCGACCACGCTAAGGGGCCCTCTTACGGCAGGTCAAGCAGCCAAACGCGCAACTCCGGGGTGGATTCGCCGCGTTCACGCGACACTTGACGCTGACGGTTACGGCTCTCTAACTTGTCCATGTATGTGAATGTCGGCCACAAGGAGAACCCAGGATGCCCGCTCCCCGCACCGTCCTGCTCACCGGCGCCGCCGGCGGGCTCGGCACCCTGATGCGGTCCCTGCTGCCGGAGTACGGCTACACGCTGCGCCTGTTCGACGTGCGCCCCGTCGAGGGCGCGCCGGACGCGATCACCGCCGACCTCGCCGACACGGCGGCGGTGCGCGAGGCGGTGCGGGGCGTGGACGCGGTCCTCCACCTCGCGGGCATCTCCCTGGAAGCCCCGTTCGAGAAGATCCTGAAGGCGAACATCGAGGGCACCTACAACCTCTACGAGGCGGCCCGCCAGGAAGGGGTGCCCCGGATCGTCTTCGCCTCCTCCAACCACGCCGTCGGCTTCACCCCCGCCCCACGCGCGGGCGAGCCGCTCATCCCGGTCGACACCCCGCGCCGCCCTGACACCTTCTACGGCCTGTCCAAGTCCTTCGGTGAGGATCTCGCCCAGCTGTACTGGGACAAGCACGGCCTGGAGACCGTCTCGGTGCGCATCGGCTCCTGCTTCCCGGAGCCGACCAGCGTGCGCATGCTCTCGGTGTGGATGAGCCCGGCCGACGGCGCCCGTCTCTTCCACGCGGCCCTGACCGCCGAGGAGGTCGGCCACACGGTCGTCTACGGCTCCTCCGCCAACACCCGGCTGTGGTGGGACCTGAGCACCGCGCGGGCGCTCGGTTACGCGCCGCAGGACGACTCCGAGCCGTACGCCGGCAAGCTGATCGCCGAGCAGGGCGAGCTGGACCCGGCGAACCCGGCCCACGGCCACCTGGGCGGGCACTTCGTGAGCGACCCGCCGATCTGGCCGTACTGACCCCGGGCAAGGTGTCCGGAACGAAGGCTCCCGGCGGCGGAAAACCGTCGCCCACGCGCGCGGGCGGGCACCGAACGGGCCCGCCCGCCGCCGTGTCCGGGCATCCGGGCCGCCCGCTCCCACCCCGCCGGACACGGCCTCGCAGGTCCACGGCGGGCACCACGCCCGGCAAACGGGCCCACACGGGCAGAAACGGGCCCGCGACAGGCTTGGTCGGCACCGCGCCCCCGCTGTAGAACTTCCCCCATGGGCCCGAACGGGCAGTCCCACGGGAAAGCGGGTGACGACATGAGCACGAGGACGGCCGAGGAGCGCCAGCGCGAGATCGTGCTGGCGGCGCGGGCCACCGGCTCGGTCGACGTCGCCGCGCTCGCCGAGGAGCTGGGCGTGGCCAAGGAGACCATCCGGCGCGATCTGCGGGCCCTGGAGGACCACGGTCTGGTCCGCCGTACGCACGGCGGCGCCTATCCGGTGGAGAGCGCCGGCTTCGAGACGACGCTCGCTTTCCGGGCCACCAGCCATGTGCCCGAGAAACGCCGGATCGCGGCCGCCGCGGCCGGGCTGCTCGGGGACGCCGAGACGGTCTTCGTCGACGAGGGCTTCACCCCGCAGCTCATCGCCGAGGCCCTGCCCACCGACCGGCCGCTCACCGTGGTCACCGCCTCGCTGCCGGTCGCGGCCGCCCTCGCCGAGGCCGAACAGGTCTCGGTGCTGCTGCTCGGCGGCCGGGTCCGGGCGGGCACGCTGGCCACCGTCGACCACTGGACGACGAAGATGCTCGCCGGCTTCGTCCTCGACTTGGCCTTCATCGGCGCCAACGGCATCTCCCGCGAGTACGGCCTGACCACGCCCGACCCGGCGGTCAGCGAGGTCAAGGCACAGGCGCTGCGAGCCGCCCGGCGCACCGTGTTCGCGGGTGTGCACACCAAGTTCGGCGCGGTCAGCTTCTGCCGGTTCGCCGAGGTCGGCGCGCTGGAGGCGATCGTGACGAGCACCCTGCTCCCGGCCGCCGAGGCCCACCGCTACTCCCTGCTGGGCCCACAGGTCATCAGGGTCTGAAAAACAAACCGTCCAGGTCCGAAAATCAAACTCTCCTCCTCCAGGGGCTCTTCACGCCGAGGAGTGCCCCTTATCTCCCCATACCTCCAGGAGCGACCCATGCGCACCCCGAGCCGACGGAGGCCGCGAGCCACGCTCGCCATGGCCGCCGCGGGAACGCTGCTCGCCCCGCTGCTCTCCGGCTGCTGGGCCGGCGCGGGCGGGACCGGTTCCGGCGGCGACTCCATCAACGTCCTGATGGTCAACAACCCGCAGATGACCGAGCTGCAGAAGCTGACCGCCGCGCACTTCACCAAGGAGACCGGCATCAAGGTCAACTTCACGGTCCTGCCCGAGAACGACGTCCGCGACAAGATCAGCCAGGACTTCGCCAACCAGGCCGGGCAGTACGACGTGGCCACCCTGTCCAACTACGAGATACCGATCTACGCCCGCAACGGCTGGCTGCACGAGATGGACTCGTACGTCGCGAAGGACCCGTCGTACGACGAGAACGACGTGCTGAAACCGATGCGCCAGTCCCTCACCGCCGACGACGGCAAGCTCTACGGGCAGCCCTTCTACGGCGAGTCGTCGTTCCTGATGTACCGCAAGGACGTCTTCGCGGCGAAGGGCCTCACCATGCCCGCCCACCCCACCTGGCAGCAGGTCGCCGGCCTCGCCGCGAAGGCGGACGGCGCGACGCCCGGGATGAAGGGCATCTGTCTGCGCGGACTGCCCGGCTGGGGCGAGCTGATGGCGCCGCTGACGACGGTCGTGAACACCTTCGGCGGCACCTGGTTCGACACGAAGTGGAAGGCCCACCTGGACGCGCCCGAGTTCGAGAAGGCGACAAAGTTCTATGTCGATCTCGTCCGTGCGCACGGCGAGTCCGGCGCCGCCCAGTCCGGCTTCGCCGAGTGCCTGAACGACATGACCCAGGGCAAGGTCGCCATGTGGTACGACGCCACGAGCGCCGCCGGACTGCTGGAGGCCGACGGCTCACCGGTCAAGGGCAAGCTCGGTTACGCCCCGGCTCCCGTCGAGAGGACCCCGTCCTCCGGCTGGCTCTACACCTGGGCCTGGGGCATCCAGCAGGCCTCCCGCAACCCCGACAAGGCCTGGAAGTTCGTCTCCTGGGCGTCGAGCAAGGGCTATGAGCAACTGGTCGGCCGGACCAGCGGCTGGCCGAACGTCCCGGCGGGCAAGCGGGCGTCGACGTACGAGAACGCCGACTACCGCGCGTCGGCCGCCTCCTTCCAGGAGATGACCAGGCAGGCCATCGAGAGCGCCCGTCCGGACGACCCCGGGGTGCAGCCGCGGCCCGCACCCGGCATCCAGTTCGTCGGCATCCCGGAGTTCACCGACCTCGGCACCAAGGTCTCCCAGGAGATCAGCGCGGCCATCGCCGGACGCCAGTCCGTCGGCTCGGCCCTGAAGAAGTCCCAACAGCTCGCCGAGAAGATCTCCAAGGAGTACGAGGGACGATGACAGCCACGACCACGGCCGCCCTCGCGGCCTCCCCCGCACACATGGTGAAACAACCCTCGGCCCGGCTGCGCGCCTGGGCCACCCGGGCCCCGCTGCTGCCGGCCCTCGTCTTCATGATCGCCGTGACCCAACTGCCGTTCGTGGCCACGCTGGTGATCTCCTTCTTCGACTGGAACGCCCTCTACCCCAAGGCCCGTCACTTCACCGGCCTGGACAACTACCGCCAGGTGCTGACCGACGCCGACCTGCGCCAGTCGGTCTGGACGACCGTGCTGCTCACGGTGGCGGTGGTGCTGGCCAGCCTGGTGCTGGGGCTGGTGCTCGCCCTGCTGCTGGACCGGAGGTTCCGCGGCCGGGGCATCGTCCGCACCCTGCTGATCGCACCCTTCCTGGTGGTGCCGGTGGCCGCGGCGCTGCTCTGGAAGCATGTGCTCTACAACCCTGAATACGGCCTGCTCAATGGGTTGTTGCACTATGTGGGCGGCCCCCAGCCGGACTGGATCTCCCAGACCCCGCTGCTCGCGGTCGAGGCCTCCCTGGTGTGGCAGTGGACGCCGTTCATGATGCTGATCCTGCTCGCCGGGCTGCAGAGCCGGGACCAGCAGCAGATCGAGGCCGCGCGGGTCGACGGCGCGAACGACTGGCAGGTCTTCCGCCATCTGACCCTCCCCCACCTGCGCCGCTACCTCGAACTCGGCGCCCTGCTCGGCTCGATCTACATCGTGCAGAACTTCGACGCGGTCTTCACGATCACCTCGGGAGGCCTGGGGACGGCGAACCTCCCCTACACCGTCTACCAGAGCTTCTACCAGGCCCACGAGAACGGCCTCGCCTCGGCGGCCGGCGTGCTGGTCGTCATCGGCTCGATCATCATCGCGACCTTCGCGCTGCGCGTGGTGTCGTCCCTGTTCCGCGAGGAGGTGTCCCGCGCATGACCGCCGTATCGCGCATACTGCGCCGGAACGGACTGGGCCTCGTGGCCTGGCTGGCCGGGATCGTGTTCTTCCTGCCGATCGCCTGGATGGCCCTCACCTCCTTCCACTCGGAGGCGGACGCGGCGACCAACCCGCCGTCCTTCGCGGCGTCGTTGACGCTCGACGGCTACCGCGAGTTCTTCGGCAGCGGCGGCGGGGCCAGCCCGTGGCCCGCGCTGATCAACTCCACGGTGGCGTCGGTGGTCTCCACGCTCTGTGTCCTCCTCCTGGCCCTCCCGGCGGCCTACGCGCTGTCGATCCGGCCGGTGAAGAAGTGGACGGACGTGCTGTTCTTCTTCCTGTCCACGAAGATGCTGCCGGCCGTGGCGGGCCTGCTGCCGATCTACCTGTTCGCCAGGAACACCGGGATGCTCGACAACATCTGGCTCCTGGTCGTCCTCTACACCTCCATGAACCTGCCGATCGCGGTGTGGATGATGCAGTCCTTCCTCGCCGAGGTGCCGGTCGCCGTCATCGAGGCCGCGCGCGTGGACGGCGCCCGGCTGCCGACCATCCTCGCGCGCGTGGTCGCCCCGATCGCCCTGCCCGGCATCGCCGCCACCGCCCTGATCTGCTTCATCTTCAGCTGGAACGAGCTGCTCTTCGCCCGGGTGCTGACGGGCGTGGTCGCCGAGACCGCCCCCGTCTTCCTGACCGGCTTCATCACCAGCCAGGGCCTGTTCCTGGCCAAGGTGTGCGCCGCGTCGCTCGTCATCTCCCTGCCGGTGCTCGCCGCAGGATTCGCCGCCCAGGACAAACTGGTCCAGGGCTTGTCGTTGGGAGCCGTGAAATGAAGGCCGCCGTCATCGAGTCCGTGGGCCGCGCCGTGGTCACGGAGGTGCCCGACCCGACACCGGGCCCGCGCGAGGTCGTCGTGGAGGTGGCGGCCTGCGGCCTGTGCGGCACCGATCTGCACATCCTCCAGGGCGAGTTCGCGCCCAAGCTGCCGATCGTCCCCGGACACGAGTTCGCGGGCGAGGTGGTCGCGGTCGGCGGCCAGGTCACCGAGGTCGCGATCGGCGACCGGGTGGCCGTGGACCCCTCGCTGTACTGCTACGAGTGCCGTCACTGCCGCAGCGGCCACAACAACCTGTGCGAGCGGTGGGCCGCGATCGGCGTGACCACGGCGGGCGGGGCGGCGCAGTACGCGGTCGCCCCCGTGGCGAACTGCGTGAAACTGCCGGAGCACGTGCGCACCGAGGACGCGGCCCTGGTGGAACCGCTGTCCTGCGCGGTGCGGGGCTACGACATCCTCAGCAGCCGCCTCGGCGCCCACGTCCTGATCTACGGCTCCGGGACCATGGGTCTGATGATGCTGGAGCTGGCCAAGCGCACGGGCGCGGCGAGCGTGGACGTGGTGGACGTGAACCCGGCGCGGCTGGAGACGGCTCGGCGGCTGGGCGTGTCCGGCTCGGCGGCGAACGCGGACGAGCTGGAGCGGCCGCAGGGCTGGGACGTGGTCGTGGACGCGACCGGCAACGCGGCGGCGATCCAGGACGGCCTGGACCGGGTGGCGAAGGCGGGCACCTTCCTGCAGTTCGGGGTGGCCGACTACGCGACCCGGGTGACCATCGACCCGTACCGCATCTACAACCAGGAGATCACCATCACCGGCTCCATGGCGGTGCTGCACAGCTTCGAGCGGGCGGCGGAGCTGTTCGCCAACGGCGTGCTGGACCCGCAGGTCTTCATCAGCGACCGGATCCCGCTGGAGCGCTACCCGCAGGCGCTGGAGCAGTTCGCGGCGGGGGTGGGCCGGAAGATCGTGGTGGTGCCCTGAGCCACTTGGGGGCTGGGTAAGGGAACGGTAAAGCGATGTCGTTCGTTCACCCGGTATGACAGCTATGACCCCTGGCTCGAACATCCCTCTGTCGGCCGCCCGTGTCACGGTGGACGTGTCCGCGCCCGTGCGGCTCGACGTATCGGGCCTGCTGCTCACGGGCGACGGCAAGGTGCGCTCGGACGACGACTTCATCTTCTACAACCAGCCGACGGGCCCGGGCGTGACCTACACGTCCGGCGGGGGCGCGGCCCCCGACTCGATCACGGTCGACACCCCCGCCGTCCCGCCGGACATCGAGAAGATCGTGGTCACCGCCAGCCCGGACGCGGCCGGCCAGACCTTCCAGGGCGTCGAGCCGACGGCCACGATCCGCGACGCGGACACCGGCGCCGCGCTGGCCACGTTCACCCCGCCCCGGCTCGGCGCGGAGACGGCGCTGGTCGTCGTGGAGCTCTACCGCCGGGGCGGCGCCTGGAAGGCCCGCGCCGTGGGCCAGGGGTACGCCGACGGCCTGGCCGGCATCGCGACGGACTTCGGCGTGACGGTGGAGGAACCGGCCGCGGCGCCCGCGGCCCCGCCGCAGCCGGTGACCCCGGCGGCCCCGCCGATGTCCGCCCCGGCGGCTCCCCCGATGCCTCCGGCCCCGCCCACGCCGCCCGCGCCCGTCCCCGGCGCCGGGAAGGTGAACCTGGACAAGGGCCGCGTCAGCCTCCGGAAGAACGAGACGGTGTCCCTGGTCAAGTCCGGCCGCCCGCTGCTCTCGCAGGTGAGGATGGGCCTCGGCTGGGAGCCGGCGTTCCGCGGCGCGGACATCGACCTGGACGCCTCGGTCATCGCGTACGGCCCGCAGCGCAACCACATCGACAGCTGCTACTTCGGCAAGCTGACGATCCTGAACGGCGCGATCAAGCACTCGGGCGACAACCTCACCGGTGAGGGCGGGGGCGACGACGAGGTGATCGTGGTCGACCTCGGCCGCGTCCCGCCGGAGGTCACCGGCCTGGTCTTCACGGTCAACTCCTTCTCCGGCCAGAAGTTCACCGAGGTCGCCAAGGCCTACTGCCGCCTGGTCGACGCGGCCACCGACGAGGAGCTGGTCCGCTTCGACCTGACCAACGCCGAGCCCCAGACGGGCGTCATGATGGCCAAGCTCGTCCGCCAGTTCTCCGGCGAGTGGGACATGACGGCGCTGGGCGACTTCGTCAAGGCCCGCACGGTCCGGAACATGGTGGACCCGGGGGCGAGGGCCCTGTAGTCCCTGTCGCGACGCAGCCACCGCGCCCTCCAGGGCGCGGGGCACCCCCTACGCCCGCAGCCCTTCTGTCAACAGCGCCAGATAGCGCCGGATCTGCGTGCCCTCCCCGTCCGCCAGCTCCGATGCCGTGGCCACCCCGTGGGCCAGCCGCAGCAGTTCGACCGGCTCCAGGTCGGCCCGCAGGAAGCCCTCCGCCCGCGCGGCCTCGATCAGCCGGCCCGCGGCGCCGCGCACGGGCGTCCCGCACGCGGGCAGCGCCGCCGTGCTGCCGTCCGTGACCGCCGATCCGAGCAGCGCCTTCAGTCCGCGCACCTGGATCGTGCCGACGCACAGCTCGTACAGCCACTCCATCAGCGCCTCGCCCGGCGGCAGTTGCGCCGCCAGCTCGTCGGCCCGTGCCCCGAGCGCCTCGATGCGGTCCACGTACGCGGCCTCCAGCAGCGCCTGCCGCGTGGGGAAGTGCCGGTAGAGCGTGCCGGTGCCGACACCCGCCCGCTTGGCGATGTCGTCCAGCGACGCGCTCTCCCCATGTTCGGCGAAGGCCTGCGCCGCCACCTTCAGCAACCGCTCATAGTTGCGCCGAGCGTCCGCGCGCATGGGCCTGACCTGCGCCATCCAGCTACTCCTCGCCCACCGGGGACTCTCCGCGCATGCTACCGAACGCCAGGTCGGAGTCGGCCGCGCCTCAGCGGCATGCGTGTGGAGTCGCGGCAGGCAGCCGCGGTGCGAGCGAAGGAACGGGTTACCGCTTCTGCCGCTTCCACGGCCCCGTGATGGCCAGCATGATGCCCGGGGTCTGGATGTTGGCGTACAGGGTCCTGCCGTCGGGCGAGAAGGTGACGCCGGTGAACTCGCTGTATTCCGGGGACGCCTCGGTGCCGATGTTGAGTTCGTTGCGGGCGATCGGGTACGTGCGCCCGCTCTCGGTGGCGCCGAACAGGTGCTGGACGCCCTCGCCGTCCTCGGCGATGACGAGGCCGCCGTAGGGGGAGACGGTGATGTTGTCGGGACCGTCGAAGGGGCCGTCCTCGGCGGGGGCGGGGTTGACGCCGAGCAGCACCTTGAGGGTGAGGGTGCGGCGCTTCGGGTCGTAGAACCAGACCTGGCCGTCGTGGGGGACCGGGCTCTCCTCGCGGGCGTAGGAGGAGACGACGTAGGCACCGCCGTCGCCCCACCACATGCCCTCCAGCTTGCGGGCGCGGGTGACCTGGCCGGTGGTGAACTGCTTGCGGACGGAGACGGACCTGGCGTCGCGGTCGGGGACGTCCGCCCAGTCGACGCCGTAGACCGTGCCGGTCCTCGTGGCGCGGGAGAGGTCGTCGACGAACTTCCCGCCGGAGTCGAAGCACTTGAACGCCTGGAGCACGCCCGCGTCGTCGGCGAGGGTGCGCAGCCTGCCGCGGCCGTGGCGGAAGCCCTCCGGCGGAGTCCAGCGGTACAGCAGGCCGTTGGGGCCGGAGGCGTCCTCGGTGAGGTAGAGGTGGCCGCGCCCGGGGTCGGTCACGACGGCCTCGTGGGCGTAGCGGCCGAGCGCCTTGATCGGCTTGGGGTCGCGGCCCGCCCGGCGGTCGGCGGGGTCGACCTCGAAGACGTAGCCGTGGTCCTTGGTCATACCGTTCTGGCCGGCCTTGTCCTCGGTCTCCTCGCAGGTCAGCCAGGTGCCCCACGGGGTGCTGCCGCCCGCGCAGTTGGTGGCGGTGCCCGCGATGCCGACCCACTCGGCCACGTGGTCGCGGCGGACCTCGACCACCGTGCAGCCGCCGGCCGCCGCCGGGTCGTAGACCAGGCCCTCGGTGAGCGGCACCGGGTGGGGCCACTTGGCGCGGGGGCCCGCCAGCTCGTGGTTGTTGACGAGCAGGGTGGCGCCGCGCGGGCCGTCGAAGGTGGCGGTGCCGTCGTGGTTGGACGGGGTGAACTCGCCCGACTCCAGCGTGGTGCGGCCGCTGTAGGTGATGACGCGGTAGGTGAAGCCCTCGGGCAGGGCGAGGAGGCCGGCCGGGTCGGCGATCAGGGGGCCGTAGCCGATGCCGCGCCGGCCGCCTGCCGCCGTGCCGTCCGCAGCCGCGGTCTCGGCGTCGTCCGTGGCGGCGAGGGCGCCGGGGGCGCTGGCGAGGGCGCCGACGCTGCCCGCCAGCGCCACCCCGGCGCCGGTGATCGCGGATGTCCTGGCGAAGTCCCTGCGGGTGAGCGACATGGTGTCTCCTGAGACGGTGGGAGTGCCGTGGAGGGTGGCGTCCTCGGTCCGGCGCCCACGCTCACGCCCGCTTCTGAACACCGGCTGAACACCGGGCGACTTCGAAGCCCTTTGTTCAAGAATCCGTATGCACTGCCCCATGCCGAACCCAAGGGCTTCTTCGGCCGTCCTCAACTCCCTTGCTGGGAACGCGCCTTGAACGCCGCCTTCCGGGCCTCCTTCGCCACCTTCTTGTCCGGGTGCAGCCGCCCCATCGCCTCCAGCACGTCGGCGGTGGCCGGGTGCTCCACCCGCCACGCTGCCGCGAAGAACCCGCTGTGCTGTGCGGCCAGCCCCTCGACCAGGGCCTGCAGTTCCTCGGAGTTGCCCTCGGCGGCGAGCTGTGCGGCAACCGTGTCGATGGTCAGCCAGAAGACCATGTCCTCGGACGGCGCCGGCACCCCGGCGGCGCCCTGCTCGGTCAGCCACACCCGGGCGAGGCCGCCCAGCTCCGGATCGTCCAGCACCTCGCGCAGCGCCGGCTCGGCGTCCCCGCCGATCAGCGACAGAGCCTGCTGGCAGCGCAGCCGGCGCAGCGGCGCGCCCTCGTCGCCGCCGCGCGCGGCGGCGAGCAACTCCCGTGCCGCGACCAGCGCTTCACGCCGCGTCAGCCACTGCTCGGTCTCGGCCTGGGCCGCCGACGGACCGAATCCGGCCGTGCCGTCGAGCAGCGCGTCCGCGCCCTTGTCGGCCAGCTCCCCGACGGCAGGCGCCTCGAACCCGGCGTCCAGCAGCCGCGCCCGCAGCCCGTACGCGCCGAGCGGGGTGAGCCGGACCATGCCGTAGCGGGAGACGTCGGTGTCGTCGACCGGCTCCGCCGGTTCCTCCTCGGCGTCGGCCATGAGGGCCTCGTCGACGGGCTGGTACTCCACGAGCCCGACCGGCTCCAGCACCCGGAACTGGTCGTCCAGCCGCATCATCGCGTCCGAGACCTGCTCCAGGACGTCGTTGGTGGGCTCGCCCATGTCGTCGGGGACGATCATCGAGGCGGCGAGGGCGGGCAGCGGGACGGGACCGTCGCCGGGACCGTCCTCACTCACGGTCAGCAGGTAGAGGTTGCCCAGGACGCCGTCGAGGAACTCCGCCTCGGCCTCGGGGTCCCAGTCGAGTGACGAGAAATCGACCTCGCCGCCCTCGTCCAGCGCGCCGACCAGATCGTCCAGGTCGGGCACGGCGGCGTCGGCGAGGACGGTCTCGACGGCGGTGAGCCACACGGTGAGCACGTCGTGCGGGGAACCGCCGGTGAGCAGCGTCAGCTCCTCCCCCGCCCGGACCGTTCCCTCCTCCTCGTCCACGATCTCGACCAGCCCGGTGTCCACCGCGACCCGCCAGGCCTCCCCGGCGTGGGCGGCGGCGTCGTCCCCGGTCAGTCCGAGCAGTTCGGCGGCGGCCGGAAGCTGCTCCTCGGCCAGTCCGCCGCCGGCGTCCACACGGGTGTCGGGCCCGGCCCAGCGGGCGAGGCGGGCGGCGCGGGAGAGCAACGGCGTGGACAGCGCGGCGCGCGCCAGCTCCGCTTCGGGACGCAGCCGTACGGGCGGCAGGGGGGAGCTGTCTGACATCGGCTGGTTCTCCTCGGACCGTGAACGGGCTCGACCGCTCAGCCTAGACGGATTTCCACCCATGCCGCCCGGTTCATCTCCCCGTCGGCCGTCGTACATGGCTGAAACCTTGACAACTCCCTTGCACAAGCTGGAGATTGACGCGCGTAGAAGTTGGGGGGACAACTGTTCACTCGGCTCTACGCGTGTCACGGAGGGCGACCGGCCCCCCACGCTCCCGATCCGCCCGTGCCCCACCTCGTCCCGGCGCTTCGTCACATCCCCGGAGGGATCCCTTGCCGAGCAGGTCTTCCGCGCGCCTCGCCGCGCTCACCGTCGCCGCCGTCTGTTCCGCCGCGTCCGCCGTGGTGCTCACCTCCCCCGCGCACGCCGACTCCGTGCGCATCCACGACATCCAGGGCACCACCCGGATCTCGCCGCTCGCCGGCCAGCAGGTGGCGGACGTGCCCGGCATCGTCACGGCCACGCGCGCGTACGGCTCCTCCAGAGGCTTCTGGATGCAGGATCCGAACCCGGACGACGACCCGCGCACCAGCGAGGGCGTGTTCGTCTTCACCGGCTCCACGCCGAAGGTCGCGGTCGGCGACTCGGTGACGGTGACCGGCACGGTCTCCGAGTACGTCCCGGGCGGCACCTCGTCCGGCAACCAGTCCCTGACGGAGATCACCAGGCCGACGGTCACCACGGTCTCCACCGGCAACCCGGTCCCGGCGCCGGTCGTGATCGACGCGAAGTCGGTCCCGAGCCGGTACACCCCGGCGGGTGACACGGCCGCGAACGGCTCGGTCAACGGCCTGACGCTGGAGCCGTCGACGTACGCCCTGGACTACTACGAGTCCCTGGAGGGCATGAACGTCCAGGTCGCCGACGCCCGCGTGGTCGGCCGCACCGACCCGTACAGCGAGCTGTGGGTCACGGTGAAGCCGCACGAGCACCGCAACCGCCGCGGCGGCACGGTCTACGGCTCCTACGACTCCCAGAACACCGGCCGGCTCCAGATACAGTCGCTGGGCGCGACCGCCGACTTCCCGAAGGCGAACGTCGGCGACACGCTCACCGGCGCCACCACCGGCCCGCTGGACTTCAACCAGTACGGCGGCTACACGCTGGTCGCGAGCAGGCTCGGCACGCTGAGGAGCGGCGGCCTGGAGCGCGAGACCACGCGCAGGCAGTCGGGCCGCGAGCTGGCGGTGGCGACGTACAACGTCGAGAACCTCGACCCGTCCGACCACACCTTCGACCAGCACGCCGCCGCGATCGTCAACAACCTCCGGTCGCCGGACATCGTGTCCCTGGAGGAGATCCAGGACGACAACGGCGCCACCGACGACGGCACCGTCGACGCGAGCGTCACCGTGAACAAGCTGATCGACGCGATCGTCGCGGCGGGCGGCCCGAAGTACGACTGGCGCTCCATCAATCCGGTCAACGACCAGGACGGCGGCGAGCCGGGCGGCAACATCCGCCAGGTGTTCCTGTTCAACCCCGCGCGGGTGTCCTTCGTGGACCGCGCGGGCGGCGACTCCACCACCGCGGTCGGCGTCACCAAGGTGAACGGCAAGGCGGAGCTGACGGCCTCGCCGGGCCGGGTCGACCCGGCGAACGCGGCATGGAAGGACAGCCGCAAGCCGCTGGCCGGCCAGTTCGTCTTCCACGGCAAGACCGTCTTCGTGATCGCCAACCACCTGGTCTCCAAGGGCGGCGACCAGCCGCTGACCGCGCAGTACCAGCCGGTGACGCGCAGCTCCGAGGTCCAGCGCCACGCGCAGGCCACGGCGGTGAACGCGTTCGTCAAGGACATCCTGAAGGTCCAGAAGAACGCGGACGTCCTCGCGCTCGGCGACATGAACGACTTCGAGTTCTCCGGCACCGCCAAGATCCTCGAAGGCGACGGCGAGCTGTGGTCGGCGATCAAGTCCCTGCCGAGGAGCGAGCGTTACACCTACGACTACCAGGGCAACGAGCAGGTCCTGGACCAGATCCTGATCAGCCCGCGGATCCGGCGCGACGGCGACTTCGCGTACGACAGCGTGCACATCAACTCGGAGTTCAACGACCAGATCAGCGACCACGACCCGCAGGTGCTGCGCTTCCGCCCGTAAGCCGCCAGGGGTTTCAGGCCTGGCGGCTGAACACCCCGTTCAGCCAGGCCTGCCAGGCGGTCTCGTTCGCCTCGGCATCGGCGTCCGGCGCGAAGTCGTGAACGCTGATGCCGAGCGGGGCGCCCCAGTGACCGCGCCCGAAGAACCTGATGAGCGCGCCCTCGGTGCGCAGGCCGAGGAAATACGGGTTGCGGTAGTCGACCACGGCGTCCAGGGTCCGCCCGCCGGGCCCCCGGAGGCCGGTCTTCGTGCCCGCGGCCGCGTCGTCCGGCAGGCCGAGGGCGTGGGCGACGGCGGCGAGCGCCTGCTGGGTCGCCGAGGCCGCGGGCCCGTCGACCTGGGCGAAGGTGACCGGGCGGGGCGCGAAGTGCGTGAGGTACTCGCACAGGGTGTGCAGATAGAAGTTGGTGTGCTTGCTCGCGCCGTCGTACTGGTTGTTCCAGTCGTCGGTGAAGACGCCGCTGTGGACGTAGCGCACCCAGGCGCGGCGGCCCTCGTCGCGGGGCTCGATGGTGTAGTCGAGCTGGTTGGCCGACTGGGTGGGCATGCCCACGTTCTCGCTGCGGTTGGTGTAGCGGTGGGGCGGGTCCCAGGCGGTGACGGTGGAGCCGAAGGGTCCCGAGCCGCCGACACGCGGCTCGGGCGGGTCCATCGGCCAGAGGTAGGCGCCGGGCGCGTTGACGACCGCGTCCCACACCTGCTCGGGCGGGACGTCGACCTCGAACTCGCGGACGATCTCGAATTCCTTGGGCGATTCCTGGGACATGACGGGACTCCTGCTCAACTCTCTGTAGGGGGCTGGTCCTTGACCATGGGGTCCTTGACCGTGGGGTCCTTGAGCGCGGGATGGAGGGCGACGACGATCCGGTGGTCCCGGCCGCCCTCGGCGCCCGGGGCGTCGTACTTGCGGACGAGGGCGCTCACGCCCGCCGTCAGCTCCTGCACGAAGGCCGCACGGTCGGCGACCGAGGCGAAGCGGACCTGGCCGTCCAGGGCATAGGTCGCCAGCTGCTGCCGGGCCTTGGCGGCGCCGGTGATCAGCGCGCCGACGTCCCGCACCAGACGCGCGCCGAGCGCGAGCAGCCAGCGCGCGGACAGCTGGTCCCGGAAGCGCTCCGGGTCCGGCTGCACGGCGGGCAGGGCGGCCGGCGAGATGACGTACGACGCGGCGGTCGCGCGCATCACCCGCTCGGTGACATTGCCCTTGCGGCGCTCCCCGGCCAGTTCGACCAGGCCGTGCCGCTCCAGCGCCTTGAGGTGGTAGTTCACCTTCTGCCGGGGCAGTCCGACCTTGCCGGCCAGCATCGCCGCCGACGCGGGCTCGGCGGCCAGCTCGGCGAGCAGCCGGGCCCGCACGGGGTCCAGCGACACGGCCGCCGCCTCGGGGTCCTCGATCACGGTCACGTCCAGCATGCGTCCACCCTCGCACCGAAAACTTTTTTTGTCCAGACGGATCGAGTTTTCGGTGAGAAGGCGGCGCACGGCACCTGACGGCTAGGGGGTGTCCCCCTGTTCGCCGAGCCGGGCGAGCTGGGTCTGGAACCAGTCGAGGCGTGCCTGCAACAGCGCGGCCTCGGCGACGAGTTCGGGCACGCCCGGCTCCGCGCCGGATACCGGGGCGGGCTCCGGGAGCGCCGCAGTGCCGCCGCGCGCCACGACCTTCAGCCCCTCCCCGGCCAGCCGCGCGAACCCGGCGAGCGAGACGGACGTACGCCCGCGCACGCAGCCGGCGCAGACGGGGACGAGGGCGAGCCAGCCGGGGCGGCCCCAGCCGGCGTCGGCGAGCGCGACGGCCCCGGCCCCGCAGGCGCAGGGACCGGCGGCGGCCGTGCGCACCCGCTGGCGGGCGTAGCGGAATCCGCGCTCGAAGCGGATGTAGGCGCCGAGCACGGTGATCTCCAGCAGGAGCGCGGTGCGGTGCTCGGCGGTGCACAGCATGGCCTCGGCGGCCGCGCGGTCGTGGACGCAGTGGAAGCCGCAGTCGCACAGCCGCGCGGGCGGGCGGTGCCGTCGGCCGTAGACACAGGAGGCGTCGTCGAGCACGCCGTACGGCAGCGCGCCGCCGAGCGACACCCCGGTGAACCCGGCCCGGGTGCCGTCCTGGGACAGCACCGGGTGGGCGATCTTGTATCCGGTCGGCGGCTCCGTCGGGCGTTCCGCCGGGAGCCGCAGTCTCATCGGGCGGCCGGGACCTCTTCGCGGGCCGGCTCGGCCGGTTCGACGTGGACGGTGGCGGTGCCGGTGGCGGTGTCCTCGGGGAGCGGGATCTCTTCTTCGCCGACGAGCGGCCGCTCCTCGGCGACCCCGGTGGCCAGTGCCTTGCCGAGCTTCATGGTGCCTCCCATGACGGACTGACTGACGGACTGACGGACGTCACTGTGCCCCTTCGGCCATAGTGACCCATGAGGGCCCGAGTTGGACACCGTGCCTTCGGCCGCCCACCCATTCATCAGAGATACTTAGAAATACCCCTTAGAAGAATTAAGTAGAGCTTCGCGATCGCGCTGCCGAGACTACTCCCATGACGAGCACACGCGACACCGCCCGGCCCTTCGGCCGCACCCTCTGCGCGATGATCACGCCGTTCACCGAGGCGGGCGCCCTCGATCTGGACGGGGCCCGGAGTCTGGCCGTGCGCCTGGTGGCCGAGGGCTGCGACGGCCTGGTGCTGAACGGCACCACGGGCGAGTCGCCCACCACCTCGGACGCCGAGAAGGCGGAACTGGTCGCGGCCGTACGGGACGCGGTCGGCGACCGGGTGGCCCTGGTCGCGGGTGTCGGCAGCGCCGACACCCGGCACACCGTCGAGCTGGCGCTCGGGGCGCAGAAGGCGGGCGCCGACGGGGTGCTGGTGGTGACGCCGTACTACAGCCGGCCCCCGCAGGAAGCGGTCGAGGCGCACTTCCGCCAGGTCGCCGACGCGAGCGGGCTGCCCGTGATGCTCTACGACATCCCGGGCCGCACCGGCACCCGGATCGAGCCGGACACGATGATCCGGCTGGCCGCACACCCGCGGATCGTGGCGGTCAAGGACTGCTCCTACGACTTCCTCGGCACCCAGAAGGTGCTGGCCCGCACGGAGTTGGCGTACTACGCGGGCTGCGACGAGCACGTGCTGGCGCTGTACGCGATCGGCGCTGCGGGCTGTGTGAGCACGGTCGGCAACGCCGTCCCCGGCCACATCGCGGCGATCCTCGACGCCTTCGACGCGGGCGACACCGCGCGGGCGCGCGAACTCCAGCTGCGCGCCACGCCGTTGATCGAGGCGATGACGGGCGCGGGCCTGCCGGGCACGGTCACCGCCAAGGCCCTCCTCTCCCGGCTCGGCCTGCCCGCGGGCCCGGTCCGCCCCCCGCTGCTGCCCGCCGGCCGGGAGACCGCCGACGGGCTGCTGGCCCGGTACGAGGAGCTGGCGGCGGCCTGATCAGCGGCCGGCGGACCCGGCCGGGGACTGCCGTACGGTGTCCCCGTGAGCCGCCCCCTGCTGTTCCTGGACATCGACGGCCCCCTGAACCCGTACGCGGCGAAGCCGGAACGCCGGCCCGCGGGCTACACGACCATCCGGGTGCCCCTCGCCTACCGGCGGCCCCTGCGGGTCTGGCTGAACCCGGCCCACGGCCCGGCGCTGCTCCGGCTCGGCTACGAGCTGGTCTGGGCGACGAGCTGGATGGCGGAGGCCAACGTGTGGATCGCGCCGGTCGTCGGCCTGCCCGCCGACCTGCCGTACGTCGACTTCGGCCACGGCCTGTTCGCCGAGCGCCCGGACGGCGTCCACTGGAAGACGGAGGCGATCGTGGCGTACGCCGCGGGCCGGCCGTTCGCCTGGGTGGACGACGAGCAGAGCCCGGCGGACACGCTGTACGTCAGGGCCCGTCACCCCGGTCCGGCCCTGCTGCACCACGTCGATCCGCGGGTCGGTCTGCGGGAGGGCGACTTCGCGGTGCTGCGCAAGTTCGCGGCGGGCGTCGGCACAGGAGAGACCGGCACCTGACAGAAGAGAAGCGCCCCTCACCGGAGGGTGAAGGGCGCTACCGGGCATGCTGCGCGCGTCAGTTGTGGCTGTGCAGGATGTCGTTCAGGCCGCCCCAGACCGCGTTGTTCGGGCGGGCCTCGACCACGCCGGTGACGGAGTTGCGGCGGAAGAGGATGTTGGAGGCGCCGTTCAGCTCGCGGGCCTTGACGATCTGGCCGTCGGGCATGGTGACCCGGGTGCCCGCGGTGACGTAGAGTCCGGCCTCGACCACGCACTCGTCGCCGAGCGCGATGCCGACGCCCGCCTCGGCGCCGATGAGGCAGCGCTCGCCGATCGAGATGATCACGTTGCCACCGCCGGACAGGGTGCCCATCGTGGAGGCGCCACCGCCGATGTCCGAGCCGTTGCCGACCACGACACCGGCGGAGATGCGGCCCTCGACCATCGAGGTGCCGAGCGTGCCGGCGTTGAAGTTGACGAAGCCCTCGTGCATGACCGTGGTGCCCTCGGCCAGGTGCGCGCCGAGGCGGACCCGGTCGGCGTCGGCGATGCGGACGCCCTTCGGGGCGACGTAGTCCGTCATGCGCGGGAACTTGTCGATCGAGGTGACCTGGAGGTGCAGGCCCTCGGCGCGGGCGTTCAGACGCACCTTCTCGATGTCGTCCACGGCGACCGGGCCGAGCGAGGTCCAGGCGACGTTGGCGAGGTGGCCGAAGATGCCGTCCAGGCTCTGGCCGTGCGGCTTGACCAGGCGGTGCGAGAGCAGGTGCAGGCGCAGGTAGGTGTCGTGCGCGTCGATCGGCTTCTCGTCCAGCGAGGCGATGACCGTGCGGACCGCGACCACCTCGACGCCCCGGCGGGCGTCCGGGCCGACCGCCTTGGTCGCGCCGTCGCCCAGCAGCTGTGCCGCCTGCTCGGCGGTGAGCCGCTCGGTGCCGGCCGGGCCGGGCTGCTCGACCAGTTCGGGGGCCGGGAACCAGGTGTCGAGGACGGTGCCGTCGGAGGCGATCGTGGCGAGGCCGGCGGCGACGGCGCCGGTGGTGCGGGAAGCGGTGTCGGTCATGTACCAAAACCTAACGTGAGCGGCCTCGCGGAGGCGAACCGGCACCGGGGCGTCTCACGTGCCGGGCGCGGCTTCAGGGGATCAGACGGGCGAGCGCGGTGCGCGCGTACTCCTCGTCGTACGAACCGCCGGTCAGCAGCACCTGGAGACCGATGCCGTCCATGAGCGCGAGCAGCGCGCGGGCGGTGACCGGGTCGGTGCGCCGGGCGAGCAGGGCGGCCGCGTCCTCGGTCCACTCGGCGGCGACGGGACGCAGCGCGGGGCGCCGCAGCGCGGCCAGATACAGCTCGTACTCCAGCTCCACGCCGCTGCGCTCGCCGGCCAGCCACGCACCGAGCTCGGCGGCCAGTTCGGCGGCGAGATCCCCCTGGCCGCCCTCCGGCAGCCGCTCGGCGAGCCTGCGGCCGAAGCCCTCGTTGGCCTGCCGCAGCGCGGCCACCATCAGCTCTTCGAGGGTGGCGAAGTGGTACGTGGTGGAGCCGAGCGGCACGTCCGCCTCGGCGGCGACGCTGCGATGGCTCAGCCCGGCGATGCCGTCCCGGCCGACCACGCGGATCGCGGCGTCGATGATCCGCTGGCGCCGCTCGGGGTCGTAGCGCCGGGCCATCAGTGGCTCGCCCCGCCGAGGTTCAGCACGACCACGCCCCCGATGATCAGCAGGATCCCGGCGACCTTGGTGGCGCTCAGCCCCTCGCCGAACAGCAGCAGCCCGAGGACGGCGATGGTCGCGGTGCCCACCCCGGACCAGATCGCGTACGCGGTGCCGATCTGCACGGTCTTCAGCGTCTGGGCGAGCAGCGCGAAGGAGACGACGTAGCCCAGCGTCGTCGCGAGCGAGGGCCACAGCCGGCTGAACCCGGCGCTGTACTTCATCGCCGTCGTCGCGGCGACCTCGGCGGCTATGGCGCCGGCGAGCAAGAGATATCCCATGTGTACGAGCGTACACAACGCATGCGTACGGGCGTACACAACGAGAAAGTTTCACTTTCACAGAAACCGCTCACTAGGAGCCCTCGGGCCACTAATGTGCGGGCTCATGCCCGACCACACCCCCCGCCCCTGGGAGAACGGCTGGAACGCCGACACCTCCCGGACCCCTGGCACCCGAAGACTCTGGCTGGCCGGCGCGCTGGCACTCGCGACGGTCGTCGCCTGCGTGACGGCCATAGCCCTGGACGGCACGGACCCCGGTCCGGCGACGGCCCCGGCTGCGGCCGGGGCGCCGACCGACCACGGTCCGGGGCTGCTCTCCTTCGCCTCCCCGTCGGCGCGCACGGCCTCACCGCCGAAGGGCACGGGCACCGCGCCCTCGACGGCCCCGCAGTCGGCCGTCTCCCCCTCCGCCGAACCGCCGGCCTCCCCCGCCAAGTCCCCGCCCGGCCATGGAAGTTCACAGCATCCGCCGAAGTCGGCCGCGAGGGGGACCTCCGTCCGCTCCGTCAACTACCCGGACCGCTACTGGCACATCAGCGGTGACTACGTGAACCTCGACCCCGTCGTCCCCGCCGCCGACCGCAGCGCCGCGAGCTTCACGGTCGTCAAGGGCCTCGCGGACAGCTCCTGTTACTCGTTCACGACCTCGGACGGCGGCTACCTCCGCCACCGGAACTTCCTGCTGCGTGCGGAACAGGACGACGGCACCGCCCTGTTCCGCCAGGACGCCACCTTCTGCCCCCGCCCGTCCCCCTGCCCCGGCGCGACCATGCTGGAGTCGGTCAACTACCCCGGCCGCTTCCTGCGCCACCAGAACTTCCGGCTGAAGCTGGACCCGTACCAGAACACCGATCTGTACCGGGCGGACTCGGCGTTCCTGCTCGTGGACACACCGGCCTGACCGCACGAAAGAGCGGCGGCACCCGCATCGGGTGCCGCCGCTTCACGCACACGGTGACGTCAGACGTTGAACCCCAGCGCCCGCAGCTGCTCGCGGCCGTCGTCGGTGATCTTGTCGGGGCCCCACGGCGGCATCCAGACCCAGTTGATGCGCAGCTCGTTGACGAGGCCGTCCGTGGCGGACTTGGCCTGGTCCTCGATGACGTCGGTCAGCGGGCAGGCCGCCGAGGTCAGGGTCATGTCGATCGTCGCGATGTTCGCGTCGTCGATGTGGATGCCGTAGATCAGGCCGAGGTTGACGACGTCGATGCCCAGCTCGGGGTCTACGACGTCGTACAGCGCCTCGCGGAGTTCTTCCTCCGAGGCCGGCTTCATCTCAACGGTCTCGCTCATGCCGTCTTCCTTTCGGCTTCGGCGCCACCCAGCGCCTGGGCCGTCGCGTCCTTCCACGCCATCCAGCTCAGGAGGGCGCACTTGACCCGCGCGGGGTACTTGGAGACGCCCGCGAACGCGACCGCGTCCTCCAGGACCTCCTCCATGGCGTCGTCGGGCTCGATCCTGCCCTTGGACTGCATCAGCTCCAGGAAGGTCTCCTGGATCTTCTGCGCCTCGGCCAGTTCCCTGCCGACGAGGAGTTCGTTGAGGACCGACGCGCTCGCCTGGCTGATGGAGCAGCCCTGGCCCTCGTACGACACGTCCTTGATCGTCGTGCCGTCGTACTTCACGCGAAGGGTGATCTCGTCGCCGCACGTCGGGTTCACGTGGTGCACCTCGGCGTCGCCATCCCGAAGACCACGCCCGTGCGGGTTCTTGTAGTGGTCCAGGATGACTTCCTGGTACATCGAATCCAGCTTCACGGTCTCAGCTCACGCCTCTCAGCCGAAGAAGTTCCGTACGTGCTCCAAGCCGTCGACCAGTGCGTCGATCTCGGCCGGCGTGGAGTACAGATAGAACGACGCTCGCGTGGTCGCAGGAATTCCGTAGCGCAGGCAGACGGGGCGCGCGCAGTGGTGGCCGACGCGGACCGCGATGCCCTGCTCGTCGAGGACCTGGCCCACGTCGTGCGGGTGGATGTCGCCGAGCGTGAAGGAGATCGCCGCGCCCCGGTCCTCGGCCGTGGTCGGGCCGATGATCCTCAGGTCCGGAACCTCGGCGAGGCGCTTGACCGCGTACTCCGTGAGCGCGTGCTCATGGGCGAGGATCTTGTCCATGCCGATGGAGTTGAGGTAGTCGATCGCCGCGCCGAGACCGACCGCCTGGGCGATCGGGGGCGTGCCCGCCTCGAACTTGTGGGGAGCGGGAGCGTAGGTCGAGGAGTGCATCGACACCGTCTCGATCATCTCGCCGCCGCCCAGGAACGGAGGCAGGTCCTCCAGCAGCTCCTGGCGGCCCCACAGGACGCCGATGCCGGTCGGGCCGCACATCTTGTGGCCGGTGAAGGCCACGAAGTCGGCCTGGAGGGCCTGCACGTCCAGCGGCATGTGCGGGGCGGCCTGGGAGGCGTCGATGCAGACCAGCGCGCCGACCTCCTGGGCGCGGCGCACTATCGCCTCGACCGGGTTGACGGTGCCCAGGATGTTCGACACCAGCACGAAGGAGACGATCTTCGTCTTCTCGGTGATGATCTCGTTGATGTTCGAGAGGTCGAGACGGCCGTCGTCCGTCAGGCCGAACCACTTCAGCTTCGCGCCCGTGCGCTGCGCGAGCAGCTGCCAGGGCACGATGTTGGAGTGGTGCTCCATCTCCGTGATGACGATCTCGGTCTCGTGGTCCACGCGGTAGGGCTCGTCGGCCCAGCCCAGCATGTTCGCCACGAGGTTCAGCGACTCGGAGGCGTTCTTGGTGAAGATCACCTCGTCGCGGCTGGGCGCGTTGATGAACTCGGCGACCTTGTCGCGCGCGCCCTCGTACAGCGCCGTGGCCTCCTCGGCGAGCACATGCACACCGCGGTGGACGTTGGCGTTGTAGCGCTCGTAGTACTCGCTCAGGGCGTCCAGTACCTGGCGCGGCTTCTGCGAGGTCGCCGCGTTGTCCAGGTACACGAGCTTCTTGCCGTCGTGGACCAGTCGGTCCAGGACGGGGAAGTCCTTGCGGATCGCCTCGGTGTCGAGGAGGCCGGGGAGCCCATGGCGGGAAGGGGTCACGCGGATACGCCACCCTTCGTGTACGCCTCGTAGCCCTCGTCCTCCAGCTTGTCGGCGAGCTCGGCACCGCCGGACTCGACGATCCGGCCGCCGGAGAAGACGTGGACGAAGTCGGGCTTGATGTAGCGCAGGATGCGCGTGTAGTGCGTGATCAGCAGGGTGCCGACCTCGCCGGTCTCGCGGACGCGGTTGACGCCCTCGGAGACGATGCGGAGCGCGTCGACGTCGAGGCCGGAGTCGGTCTCGTCGAGGATCGCGACCTTCGGCTTGAGCAGTTCGAGCTGGAGGATCTCGTGGCGCTTCTTCTCACCGCCGGAGAAGCCCTCGTTGACGTTGCGCTCGGCGAAGGCCGGGTCCATGTTGAGGCGCTCCATGGCCTCCTTGACCTCCTTCACCCAGGTGCGCAGCTTGGGGGCCTCGCCGCGGACGGCGGTGGCGGAGGTGCGCAGGAAGTTGGAGACCGAGACGCCGGGGACCTCGACCGGGTACTGCATCGCCAGGAACAGGCCCGCGCGGGCGCGCTCGTCGACGGACATCTCCAGGACGTCCTCGCCGTCGAGCAGCACGGTGCCGCTGGTGACCGTGTACTTCGGGTGACCCGCGAGGGAGTAGGCGAGAGTCGACTTGCCGGAGCCGTTGGGGCCCATGATGGCGTGCGTCTCGCCCTGCTTCACGGTGAGGTCGACGCCCTTGAGGATCTCCTTCGTGGCGTTGTCGGCCTCGACGGTGACGTGCAGGTCTCGGATTTCAAGCGTTGCCATGGGTGCCTCAGGACTCCTGGGTGAGGGAGACGAGAACGTCGTCCCCTTCGATCTTTACGGGGTATACGGGGACGGGGCGCGTCGCGGGGAGGCCGGACGGCTTGCCGGTGCGGAGGTCGAAGGAGGAGCCGTGCAGCCAGCACTCGATCTGGCAGTCCTCCACCTCGCCCTCGGAGAGGGAGACGTTCGCGTGCGAGCAGATGTCGTAGATCGCGAAGACCTCGCCGTCGGTCTTGACGACCGAGACCGGCGTGCCGTCGAGTTCCACCCGCTTCGGGGTGTCCGTCTCCAGCTCGCTGAGCGCACAGGCGCGGACGAACGTGGACGAAGCTGTCATGCGACCGACGCCTCCAGCTCCTCCTCGATCTTGGCGAGCAGGCGCTCCTCGATGTCGGCGACACCGATCTGCTGGACCAGCTCGGCGAAGAAGCCGCGGACCACGAGGCGGCGGGCCTCGTGCTCCGGGATGCCGCGGGCCATCAGGTAGAAGAGCTGCTCGTCGTCGAAGCGGCCGGTGGCGGAGGCGTGGCCGGCGCCGACGATCTCGCCGGTCTCGATCTCCAGGTTCGGCACGGAGTCGACGCGCGCGCCGTCCGTGAGGACCAGGTTGCGGTTCATCTCGTAGGTGTCCGTGCCCTCGGCCGCGGCCTCGATGAGCACGTCGCCGATCCACACCGCGTGCGCCTCGTCGCCCTGGAGCGCGCCCTTGTAGACGACGTTGGACTTGCAGTGCGGGACGTTGTGGTCGACCAGGAGGCGGTGCTCCTGGTGCTGGCCGGCGTCCGTGAAGTACAGCCCGAGCAGCTCGGCCTCGCCGCCGGTGCCGGCGTACGCGACGCGCGGGTGCAGGCGGACGACGTCGCCGCCGAAGGTGACGACGACCGACTTGAAGCTCGCGTCGCGCCCGACGAGGGCGTTGTGCTGGGCCACGTGCACGGCCTTGTCGTCCCAGTCCTGCACCGAGACGACGGTCAGCTTGGCGCCGTCGCCCAGGACGTAGTCGACGTTGGCGGCGAGGACCGCGTCACCGGTGTGGTCGATGACGACGACGGCCTCGGCGAAGGCTCCCAGCTCGACGACCTGGTGGCCGTAGGCGACCCCGCCCTCGCCGTGCACGGCGATGCGGATCGGCTCGCCGAGCACCGTCTCCTTGGGGACGGTGACCACGCCGGCCTTCTCGAACGCCGAGTACGCCTGGGCGGCGACGCGGTCCACCGGGGTGCCCGCCCTGCCGATCCGGGCGTCGTCACGGTCGACGGTCTCGACGGTGACGCCCTCCGGGGCCTCCACGACCACCTTCACGCCCGCGCCGGTGACGACGGCGGTGCCGTCGTGCAGCCCGCGCAGCCGCTCCAGCGGGGTGAACCGCCACTCCTCCTCGCGGCCGTGCGGGACCGGGAAGTCCGCCACGTCGAAGGACGGGGGCGCGCTCATGCGTGTGGCGACGGTCGACTCGGCGGCCACCGCGATCTGGCCCGCGGTGGTGGAGCCCACGGGGATGTTCTGAGCCTCAGCCATGGCTGCGGTCTGCTCGCTTTCTTGCGTAAGTGGCTTGATGGGGTGGGCGGTTGGCGCTCAGCCGACCGCGCCTTCCATCTGGAGCTCGATCAGCCGGTTGAGTTCGAGGGCGTACTCCATGGGCAGCTCCTTGGCGATCGGCTCGACGAAGCCGCGCACGATCATCGCCATCGCCTCGAACTCGGTGAGACCGCGGCTCATCAGGTAGAAGAGCTGGTCCTCGGAGACCTTGGAGACGGTCGCCTCGTGGCCCATCGACACGTCGTCCTCGCGGACGTCCACGTAGGGGTACGTGTCCGAGCGGGAGATGGTGTCGACGAGCAGCGCGTCGCACAGCACGTTGGACTTGGATCCGGCGGCGCCCTCGCCGATCTCGACGAGACCGCGGTAGGACGTGCGGCCGCCGCCACGCGCCACGGACTTCGAGACGATGTTGGACGACGTGTTCGGCGCCATGTGGACCATCTTGGAGCCGGCGTCCTGGTGCTGGCCCTCGCCCGCGAAGGCGATGGAGAGGGTCTCGCCCTTGGCGTGCTCGCCCATCAGGTAGACGGCCGGGTACTTCATCGTCACCTTGGAGCCGATGTTGCCGTCGATCCACTCCATGGTCGCGCCCTCGTAGGCCACGGCGCGCTTGGTGACCAGGTTGTAGACGTTGTTCGACCAGTTCTGGATGGTCGTGTAGCGGCAGCGGGCGTTCTTCTTGACGATGATCTCGACGACCGCGGAGTGCAGCGAGTCCGACTTGTAGATCGGGGCGGTGCAGCCCTCGACGTAGTGCACGTAGGCACCCTCGTCGACGATGATCAGGGTCCGCTCGAACTGGCCCATGTTCTCCGTGTTGATGCGGAAGTAGGCCTGGAGCGGGATCTCGACGTGGACGCCCGGCGGGACGTAGATGAAGGAGCCGCCCGACCAGACGGCGGTGTTCAGCGACGCGAACTTGTTGTCGCCGGCGGGGATGACCGTGCCGAAGTACTCCTTGAAGAGCTCCGGGTGCTCCTTCAGCGCGGTGTCGGTGTCGAGGAAGATGACGCCCTGCTCCTCCAGGTCCTCGCGGATCTGGTGGTAGACGACCTCCGACTCGTACTGGGCGGCGACACCGGCGACGAGGCGCTGCTTCTCGGCCTCCGGGATGCCCAGCTTGTCGTAGGTGTTCTTGATGTCCTCGGGCAGGTCCTCCCAGGACTCCGCCTGCTTCTCCGTGGAGCGCACGAAGTACTTGATGTTGTCGAAGTCGATGCCCGAGAGGTCCGAGCCCCAGTTGGGCATCGGCTTCTTCTCGAACAGCTTCAGACCCTTGAGGCGGAGCTTGGTCATCCACTCCGGCTCGGACTTCTTGCCGGAGATGTCCCGGACGACGTCCTCGTTCAGGCCACGGCGCGCGGACGCACCGGCCACGTCGGAGTCGGCCCAGCCGTATTCGTACTTGCCCAGGCCCTCGAGCTCAGGGTGGGCAGTCTCCGTGGGGAGAGTCATGCGGGGTTCCTCCCGGCCGTGCTTGCAGGTGCGTCAGTGGAAATCTTGGGAATGAACGTCGTGCAGACGCCGTCGCCGTGCGCGATGGTCGCCAGTCGCTGGACGTGTGTCCCCAGCAGTTCGGCGAAGATCTCCGTCTCCGCCTCGCACAGCTGGGGGAACTGCTCCGCGACGTGGGCGACCGGGCAGTGGTGCTGGCACAGCTGCTCGCCGACCGGTGCGGTGCGCGCCGTTGCAGCGTACCCGTCCACGCTCAGGGCCTTGGCCAGTGCTTCGGCGCGCTTGTCGGGCGTGACCGCCTCGATCGCCCTGCGGTAGGCGCTCGCCTGGGCGGTGATCCGCGCGCGGGCGAACGCGGCGACGGCCTCGGGGCCACCGCCCTGCTCGGCGATCCAGCGCAGCGCGTCGGCGGCCAGCTTGTCGTACGACTGGTCGAAGGCGTCGCGGCCGCAGTCGGTGAGCGCGAAGACCTTGGCGGGGCGGCCACGCGTGCGCGTGCCGTACACCCGCTGCTCGCGCGCCTCCACGACGTCGTCGGCGACGAGGGCGTCCAGGTGGCGCCGGACGGCGGCCTGGGTCAGTCCCAGCCGGCCGGCCAGCTCGGCGACGGTCGACGGGCCGTGGTCCAGGATGGAGCGGGCGACGCGGTTGCGCGTGGAGCGCTCACCGGTCGCGAGTTCCTCCTGCGGGGCCCCCAGGGGGGTCTCCCGAGCCTCGTCGACGTTTTTCACAACGCCATTGTTGCGTAATTCCGCGGGGCCTGACAAGCGCCGTCCGGATCATCGGACGGTGCCCTGCATCACTTAGGCATACCTAATCCGACCTGCGCAAACGATCTTTGATCGATCATCCACAGGGTGCTGAACAGGCAATTCGGTGGCGCCGTGCGGGTCCGTCCGGAAGACTCACCCACCATGCCGACACCCGCTCCGACCGGCCCGCTCGTCACCCGCGACACCCTCGCCGCCCAGCTGCGGCTGCTCGGCGTCGAACCCGGCGAGATCCTCCTCGTCCACTCCTCGCTCAGCGCGCTCGGCTGGGTCAACGGAGGCGCGGTCGCCGTCGTGCAGGGCCTGCTCGACGCCCTCGGCCCGGACGGCACGCTCGTCGTCCCGACGCAGACCGGCGATCTGTCCGACCCGGCGGTGTGGTCGAACCCGCCGGTGCCCGCGCAGTGGTGGGACCGGATCCGGGCCACCATGCCCGCCTACGACCCGCTGATCACGCCCACGCGCGGGGTCGGGGTGATCCCGGAGACCGTGCGGACCTGGCCCGGCGCGCTGCGCAGCGCCCACCCGCAGACGTCCTTCGCGGCCGTCGGCCCGCACGCGCGCGAGATCACCGACGGCCACGCGCCCGACTGCCGCCTCGGCGAGCACAGCCCGCTGGCCCGCCTGGAGAAACGCGGTGCCCGGGTCCTGCTGCTGGGCGCCGGATACGAGGCCTGCACGAGCTTCCACCTCGCCGAGTACCGCATACCCGCGCCCCGCGTGCCGGTCGGCCGGCCCGCGCCCGGCGGCGGCTGGGAGACCGTGACCGAGGTCTCGATCACCTCGGACCGCTTCGACGAGCTGGGGCACGACTTCGAGCGGGACCGGGACGTCGTACGGGGCAGAGCGGGCGCGGCGGACGTACGGCTGTTCCCGGTGGCGGACGCCGTGGCCTACGCCGAACGCTGGCTGCCGCTGCACCGGCCCCGTGCGGAGGAGTTCTAGCACCCCGGCTCCGCGGCGCCCCGCGCTCTCCCTAGACTCTGGATCCATGCGAAGCGACCCTGTGGTCCAGGTCCAGGCCCTGGTGAAGCGGTACGGCACGAAGACCGCGGTGGACGGCCTCGACCTGGTGGCCCGGGCGGGTGTGACCGCCGTCCTCGGTCCCAACGGAGCGGGGAAGACGACCACGGTCGAGACCTGCGAGGGGTACCGGAAGCCGGATGCCGGAACGGTGCGCGTCCTGGGCCTCGACCCGGTGCGGCACTCCGCCGAGCTGCGTCCCCGTATCGGCGTGATGCTCCAGTCCGGCGGCGTCTACTCCGGCGCGCGGGCCGACGAGATGCTGCGGCACGTCGCCAGGCTGCACGCGCATCCGCTGGACGTGGACGCGCTGATCGAGCGGCTGGGGCTGGGCAGTTGCGGACGGACGAGCTACCGCCGGCTCTCGGGCGGCCAGCAGCAGCGTCTCGCGCTCGCCATGGCCGTCGTCGGGCGCCCGGAGCTGGTCTTCCTGGACGAGCCCACGGCCGGCCTCGACCCGCAGGCCCGCCGGGCCACCTGGGACCTGGTGAAGGACCTGCGCGCCGACGGCGTCTCGGTGATCCTCACCACGCATTACATGGAAGAGGCCGAGCAGCTCGCCGACGACGTGGCGATCATCGACGGCGGCAGGGTCATCGCCCAGGGTTCCCCCGAGGAGCTGTGCAGGGGCGGCGCCGAGAACACCCTGCGCTTCACCGGCCGCCCCGGCCTCGACGTCGGCTCCCTGCTCAAGGCCCTCCCGGACGGCTGCACCGCCGCCGAGCTGACCCCGGGCGCCTACCGGGTCGTCGGCAAGGTCGACCCGCAGCTGCTGGCCACGGTGGCCTCGTGGTGCGCCCAGCACGGGGTGATGCCGGACCGGATCTCGGTCGAGCGGCACACGCTCGAAGACGTCTTTCTGGAGCTCACGGGCAAGGAGCTGCGCTCATGACGACCGCCACCGGTACCGGTACCTACACCCCCGAGCCGGGTGCGGCGCCGCTCCCCCGCATGATCGGGGCCCAGGCGGCGCTGGAGACCAGGATGCTGCTGCGCAACGGCGAGCAGCTGCTGCTGACGGTCGTCATCCCGACCCTGCTGCTGGTGCTGTTCAGCTCCGTGGACATCGTCGACACCGGCAAGGGCAAGGCCGTCGACTTCCTCGCGCCCGGCATCCTGGCCCTCGCCGTGATGTCGACCGCGTTCACCGGGCAGGCCATCGCGACCGGCTTCGAGCGCCGCTACGGCGTGCTCAAGCGGCTCGCCTCCTCGCCGCTGCCCCGCTGGGGGCTGATGGCAGCCAAGACGGCGTCGGTGCTGGTCACGGAGGTCCTCCAGGTCATCCTGCTGACGGTGATCGCGTTCGCGCTGGGCTGGCACCCGCACGGCAACCCCGCCGCCGTCCTGCTCCTCCTCGTCCTCGGCACGGCCGCGTTCTCCGGGCTCGGCCTGCTGATGGCGGGCACGCTGAAGGCGGAGGCCACCCTGGCCGCGGCCAACCTGGTCTTCCTGCTGCTGCTCGTCGGCGGCGGGGTCGTCGTCCCGCTGGA
The DNA here is from genome assembly GCF_042269865.1 of Streptomyces sp. NPDC055966. Classification (NCBI taxonomy): domain Bacteria; kingdom Bacillati; phylum Actinomycetota; class Actinomycetes; order Kitasatosporales; family Streptomycetaceae; genus Streptomyces; species Streptomyces sp. NPDC055966. Next base: position 153,087 of record NZ_JBHJYK010000014.1, on the reverse strand, counting down.
CAAGTTCGGCTCGGCCGGGCAGCACGTCCTGGGGCTGCTGCCGATCTCGGCGCTGTCGGGCGGTCTTCGGGACGTCCTCCAGCACGGGGCCGGCATGCCGTGGGGCGACCTCGGGATCCTCGCCGTGTGGGCGGTCGTGGGGCTGGCCGCGGCCGGAAAGCTCTTCCGCTGGGAGTGAGCCGGGCCGTGAGCCGCGCGGCGACCTGCACGCACGCGTGGGGGCCGACCCTCGTGAAAGCGTGCACAAGCGGCGTCCTACCATGGTGCCCGTGCCCAAGCTGACCCGCGCCGACGCCGTAGCCGCCCTGCGCAACCCGCTCGCCTTCATCGCCGCACGCTGGACGCCGGAACCCCGGACCGTGCAGCGGGCGGCCCTCGCCGCGCTCGTCATGTCGGTGGTCATCGTCGTCACCGGCGGTGCCGTGCGCCTGACCGGCTCGGGCCTCGGCTGCCCGACCTGGCCCGAGTGCACCGACGGCTCGCTGACGCCGACGACCGCGCTGAGCTATCACAGCGCCATCGAGTTCGGCAATCGCATGCTGACGTACGTGCTGTGCGCGGCGGTCGGCTGGGCGATCATCGCCGCGCGCTCCGAGAAGCCGTACCGGCGCAGCCTGACCCGGCTGGGCTGGGCGCAGTTCTGGCTCGTGATGAGCAACGCGGTACTGGGCGGCATCGTGGTGCTCGTCGGCCTCAACCCGTACACGGTCGCGGCGCACTTCCTGCTGGCCACTGTTCTCATGACGGTCGCCGCGGTGATGTGGCAGCGCACCCGCGAGGGCGACGGCGCGCCCCGGCCGCTGGTCGGCAAGGCCGTGCAGCAGCTGGTGTGGTTCCTCGCCGTCGCCTCGGTCCTGCTGATCGCGGCCGGCACGGTGGTGACGGGCGCGGGCCCGCACGCGGGCGACTCCAGCGACGTCAAGCGCATCCCGATCGACTGGGAGACCGTCGCCAAGCTGCACGCCGTGCTCGCCTGGATCGTCGTCACGCTCACCTTCGCCCTGTGGTTCGTCCTCAAGGCGGTCGACGCGCCGAAGGGCCCGCTGCACCGCACCCGGGACCTGTTCCTGATCCTCCTGGGCCAGGGCGTCATCGGCTACGTCCAGTACTTCACCCACCTGCCCGAGCTGCTCGTCGGCCTCCACATGCTCGGCTCCTGCCTCGTGTGGATCGGCGTCCTGCGTGTCCTGCTGGCGCTTCGGGAGCGTGCGGATGCCGCCGTGGACCTGCCCGGCCCGGCCGCCGAGGTGACGGTGGGCACGCGCGCGTAGCGCGTTTCCCATCGGTACGCGCGCGTGGTGCGTTTTTCGGCGGCACGCGCGTGCGTCATCCGTACGTCGTGACCAGGGTGTCGATCGCCGGGGCGAGGTAGGCACGGGTCGACTCGGCGCGGCGGGTGAGCCACGCGTCGTCCGCCGTGGGCGCGGCCGCGCCGTACCGCCTTCGGGTGATGTCCTCGACGACCTCGGCCGGAGCGCCGAGCGAGGGGAGTTCGGCGAGCGCCTCCCGCTTCGAGATCAGCCGCCCGTCCCGCAGGGTCACGGTGGCGCGGGCGAAGGTCACCAGGCCCAGGTCGACCCAGACGTCCTGCTTCCACAACCGGGCCCTGTCGACATGGGGCCGCCAGAAGTCCCGCTGGTCGCGGACGACGAAGGCGGTCAGCTGCCGCTGCGGCACCGGCGGCAGCAGGCCGGCCGGTGTCTCCCCGTGCAGCACCCGCCCGAAGTCGTGCAGCTCGCGCCGGGTGACGGGGGCGACCGGGCGGCGCATCACCCGCCGGTGCGCCCAGGTGAGGTGGGACCGGTCCGGATCGTCCAGGGTCGCTGGCGTCAGGTAGCTGCAGTGGAGCTTCGCGGCGAGCGGCTCCGTGCGCAGGCGCCGGTGCAACGCCACGACCCGCCGTACGGTCGTGAGGTCCACCGCGTCCGGCAGTACGGCGATGAGGTCCAGGTCGCTGCGGCCCTCCTGGTAGTCGCCGCCGGCCAGTGAGCCGTGCGCCCAGACGGCGCGGGGGCGCAGGGGTGCCAGGCCGGTGAGGAACCGGGCGAGCAGGGACTCCGTCTGCATCCGCTCAGTCTGAGCAGTTCAGCCCAGCCTGTACACCCGGCGCGCGTTGTCCGACGCGACCATCCGGGCCACCCGCTGGGCGTCCTCCAGGGACCACGCGCCCTCGCCGACCCAGCCGCCCAGGACCTGGCCCAGCGCCTCGCGGAACAGCCGGGCCCCGACGACGTGCAGCTCGGGCAGGCCGTGGGCGCCGGTGGAGAAGAGGATCTTGCCGAAGGGGGCCAGCTCCAGGATCTCGGCGAGGACGGTGGCGGCCCGGGCCCCGGTGCGCACGAGCGCGGCGCCGGAGTCGGTGTAGACGTGCGCGAAGACACCGGCCAGATGGGCGGCGTGCCGGTGGTACGGATAGCCGTGCAGCAGGATCAGATCGGTGCCGAGTCCCGCCGTGGCCCGCACGAAGTCGGTGAGCAGCACCGGGTCGGTGCGGTCGATGCGGGAGCCGGGCTCGCCGAGTCCCGCGTGCAGTTGCAGGGGCCGTCCGGAGGCGACGGCGATCCACAGCAGGTGCCGCAGCAGTACGGGGTCGCGCAGCGCGCCGCCGACCGGGCGCCCGGCCAGCCAGCGGCCCGCCGCGCCCCGCACCTCCCCCGGCCCCGGCGGCTCGGGCGCGAGGGCGAGGCCGTGGCGCAGGCCGGCGACGGAGGTGAAGGCGACGGCGTGCGCGGCGGCGCCGTGCACGGACTCGGCGAGGTTGGCGAGGAAGGACTCGACGGTGCCGGAGGTGTCGGCGACCTGCTCGGCGAGCAGCTCCAGCCGGACGATCTCGTGGGCCTCGGCGAATCCGGCGGAGGCCAGCTCGGCCGGGCCGGTGAGGTCGCCGGGCAGGCCGGTGTCGACGAGGTAGGTGGTGATGCCGCTGCCGCGCAGCAGCCGCCGGCCCGCTTCCAGGACGCCCAGTTCCCGGCGCCGGGCCAGATACCGGGCGGGCGCGCAGTGGGGTTCGAGGCCGAGCAGGGGCGGGCACCAGCGCCGTACGGCGAAGCCCGTCTGGGTGTCGAAGAGGGTGGTGCCGGCCGCGGGCGGGCCCTCGGTGCGGGCGAGTTGGGCCTCGAAGGTGCCGAGGCCCAGTTCCGTGCGGAGCACTCCGTGGCAGTACTGGTCCACCAGGGACGGCGTTTCGATCATCCGGGACTCCCCCGTGAAGACGTGCGCTGCCTTGCACGTCCTAACGGGGGAACGGGTATCGAGGTCGCGGAACAGCCCGGGACTGCGGGTTATTCGGCGGCTTCGGACCGTATGTGGTCAACCCCCGATCTGAATGCCCGCCATCCTCTTCCACTCGTACGGGCCCGTCTTCACCTTGGCCGCGAATTCGCCGTCGAAGGACTCGTGGACGGTGATGCCGGACTTCTCGACGGCCTTCTCGGCGATCTCGGTGCTGGGGGCCACCAGGTCGCCCCAGCCGCCGTCCTCGCCGACGAGGACGATGCGGGCGCCGCGTTCGCCGATGTGGGCCACCTGGCCCTCGGCCCCGCCGTGTGCCTTGGCGAAGGCGCTGATCTGGTGGGCGAGCCGGGACACCTTGCGCTCGGCCCGCGCGTCAACCTGCTGCGTGTCTGCCATGACCCCGATGCTACTCACGAGTAGATCGACTGGCGAGAGCAGGCCGTTGTGACGTGCGTCAGCGCAGGAAGGGGTCCACCGCGACCGCGACGAAGAGGATCGACACGTAGGTGATCGACCAGTGGAAGAGCCGCATCTCCTTCAGCTTCCCGCCGGTGACCTCGGCCTTCGCCCGGTTCTGCAGGCCGTGCGCCTCCCAGAGCCAGAAGCCGCCGGCCGCGAGGGCGACCACCGTGTAGAACCAGCCGGTGTAGCCGAGCGGGGTCAGCAGGAGGGAGACGGCGACCATCACCCAGCTGTAGATGACGATCTGCCGGGCGACGACCTTGTTGGACGCGATGACGGGGAGCATCGGCACGCCCACGCGCGCGTAGTCCTCCTTGACCTTCATGGACAGCGGCCAGTAGTGCGGCGGGGTCCAGAAGAACATGACGAGGAAGAGGATGACCGGCGCCCAGGACATCGAGTTCGTGACCGAGGACCAGCCGATCAGCACCGGCAGGCAGCCGGCGATGCCGCCCCACACGATGTTCTGCGACGTGCGCCGCTTGAGGATCATCGTGTAGACGACGACGTAGAAGAGGAGTGCGCCGAGGGAGAGCCAGGCGCTCAGCCAGTTGACGGTGAGCCCGAACAGCAGCGTCGAGACGACCGCCAGGGTGATGCCGAAGGCGAGGCACTCGCGCGGGCTGACCATGCCGGTCACCAGCGGCCGCTGCGAGGTGCGGTCCATCAGGGCGTCGATGTCGCGGTCGATGTACATGTTCAGCGCGTTGGCGCCGCCCGCCGACAGGTAGCCGCCGACGCAGGTGAGCAGGACCAGACCGAGGTCCGGCACGCCCTTCTGCGCCAGGAACATCACCGGAACGGTGGTGATGAGCAGCAGCTCGATGATCCTCGGCTTGGTCAGAGCCACGAACGCCTTGACACGGGCCCCGAACGGCCGGTGAACCGGGCCCTGGCTCGCACCACCCAGCACGCCCGCTGGACGTGATTCGACGGCCGTCACGCACACCCCTGACAGAGACATCCCAGCAAGCCTCCCCCTGTGAAGTCCCGGTAAAGGCTCGCGCGTACCACGCCACTTTAGACGTTGCCCATACCCCGACCTTCGCGGGGGTGGGGTCGTGTTGGCGGCCCCGCATGAGAGGCCTCCCGGAGGCCCCCCATAAGAGGGGACCCACCCCTCGATTGAGCGCTCAGATGACCGGCTCCGTATTCATGTGCCAAATGCCGTCTCGGCCAGTCGGGAGGCGGATCGCACGGACTCCCGGCAGTCTGGAATGAGTCGAAAAAACGCACGTCTTCGCGAGGGTAGGCTCGACAGCGTCCGGTGGGCGGCAAGCCCGCCGGAAGCCGGGTGGGCGCATGCCCCGACAGACCGGCGACCGACATGTGGAGAGGAGCCCTGACCCAGGGTGAGCACCAAGCCGACCACCACAGACCTTGAGTGGACCGAGCTGGACCAGCGGGCCGTCGACACCGCCCGTGTCCTGGCCGCCGACGCCGTACAGAAGGTCGGCAACGGCCATCCCGGTACGGCGATGAGCCTGGCTCCGGCCGCGTACACCCTCTTCCAGAAGGTGATGCGGCACGACCCGGCCGACCCCGAATGGGTCGGACGCGACCGTTTCGTGCTGTCCGCCGGCCACTCGTCCCTGACCCTCTACACCCAGCTGTACCTGGCCGGCTTCGGCCTGGAGCTGGACGATCTGAAGGCCTTCAGGACGTGGGGTTCCAAGACCCCGGGCCACCCGGAGTACGGGCACACCAAGGGCGTGGAGACCACGACCGGTCCGCTGGGCCAGGGTGTCGCCAACGCGGTGGGCATGGCGATGGCCGCCCGCTACGAGCGCGGTCTGTTCGACCCCGAGGCGCCGCAGGGCGAGTCCCCGTTCGACCACTTCGTCTACTGCATCGCCGGTGACGGCTGCCTCCAGGAGGGCATCTCCGCCGAGGCGTCCTCGCTGGCCGGCCACCAGAAGCTCGGCAACCTGATCCTGCTGTGGGACGACAACCACATCTCGATCGAGGGCGACACCGAGACGGCCGTGTCCGAGGACACCGTGAAGCGGTACGAGGCCTACGGCTGGCACGTGCAGCGCGTGGAGGCCCAGGACAACGGCGACCTGGACCCGGCCGCCATCTACGACGCGGTCCAGAAGGCCAAGGCCGTCACCGACCGGCCGTCGTTCATCGCGATGCGTTCGATCATCGCCTGGCCGGCCCCGAACGCGCAGAACACCGAGGCCGCGCACGGCTCGGCGCTGGGCGACGAGGAGGTCGCGGCCACCAAGCGCGTCCTCGGCTTCGACCCCGAGAAGAGCTTCGAGGTCGCGGACGAGGTCATCGCCCACACCCGCAAGGCGCTGGAGCGCGGCGCGCAGGCGAAGGCCGAGTGGGAGAAGTCGCTCCAGGTGTGGCGCGACGACAACGCCGAGCGGGCCGCCGAGTTCGACCGCATCAGCAAGGGCGAACTGCCCGCCGGCTGGGAGGACAAGCTCCCGGTCTTCGAGCCCGGCAAGGGCGTCGCGACGCGTGCCGCGTCCGGCAAGGTGCTCCAGGCGCTCGGCGCGGTCGTCCCCGAGCTGTGGGGCGGCTCCGCCGACCTCGCGGGGTCGAACAACACGACCATCGACAAGGACAGCTCGTTCCTGCCCGAGGGCAACCCGCTGCCGGAGGCCAACCCCTACGGCCGCACCGTCCACTACGGCATCCGCGAGCACTCCATGGGCGCCGAGATGAACGGCATCGCCCTGCACGGCAACACCCGTATCTACGGCGGCACGTTCCTCGTCTTCTCCGACTACATGCGCAACGCCGTGCGTCTGTCGGCGCTGATGCACCTGCCGGTGACGTTCGTGTGGACGCACGACTCGATCGGCCTCGGCGAGGACGGCCCGACCCACCAGCCGGTCGAGCACCTGGCCTCGCTGCGCGCCATCCCGGGCCTGAACGTCGTCCGCCCGGCCGACGCCAACGAGACCGCGATCGCGTGGCGCGAGATCCTGGGGCGCTACACCAAGGAGTTCGGCAAGGGACAGCCGCACGGCTTCGCCCTCACCCGCCAGGGCGTGCCGACGTACGAGCCCAACGAGGATGCGGCGAAGGGTGGTTACGTCCTCTTCGAGGCGGACGGTGGCACCCCGCAGGTGATCCTGATCGCCACCGGTTCCGAGGTGCACGTGGCCGTCGAGGCGCGTGAGCAGCTCCAGGCCGACGGTGTCCCCACGCGCGTGGTGTCGATGCCGTCCGTGGAGTGGTTCGAGGAGCAGGACCAGGCGTACAAGGACTCCGTCCTGCCGCCGTCGGTCAGGGCCCGCGTGTCGGTCGAGGCGGGTATCGGTCTCACGTGGCACAAGTACGTCGGGGACGCCGGCCGCATCGTTTCCCTGGAGCACTTCGGTGCTTCCGCCGACGGCAAGGTGCTCTTCCGCGAGTTCGGCTTCACGCCTGAGAACGTGGCCGCCAAGGCCCGGGAATCCCTCGCCGCCGCCCAGCGCTGACGCTCATATACGACACGTAGGAGATGTAATTCCATGACAGACGCACTCAAGCGCCTCTCCGAGGAAGGCGTCGCGATCTGGCTGGACGACCTGTCGCGCAAGCGGATCACGTCCGGCAACCTCGCCGAGCTGATCGACCAGCAGCACGTCGTGGGCGTCACCACCAACCCGACGATCTTCCAGAAGGCGATCAGCGGCGGCGACGGCTACGAGCAGCAGCTCACGGATCTCGCCGCCCGCAAGGTCACCGTCGACGAGGCCATCCGCATGATCACGACGGCGGACGTCCGTGACGCCGCCGACATCCTGCGCCCGGTCTTCGACGCCACCGACGGCCAGGACGGCCGGGTCTCCATCGAGGTCGACCCCCGTCTGGCCCACCACACCAGGGCGACGGTCGCCGAGGCCAAGCAGCTGGCCTGGCTGGTGGACCGCCCCAACACCCTGATCAAGATCCCGGCCACCAAGGCGGGTCTGCCGGCGATCGCCGAGGTCATCGGCCTCGGCATCAGCGTCAACGTGACGCTGATCTTCTCGCTGGAACGCTACCGCGCGGTGATGGACGCCTACCTCACCGGTCTGGAGAAGGCGAAGGAGCGCGGCCTCGACCTGTCGCTCATCCGCTCCGTGGCGTCGTTCTTCGTGTCCCGTGTGGACACCGAGATCGACAAGCGGCTGGACGGCATCGGCACCGACGAGGCCAAGGCGCTGCGCGGCAAGGCCGCCGTCGCCAACGCGCGCCTCGCCTACCAGGCGTACGAGGAGGTCTTCTCCTCCGACCGCTGGCAGGCGCTGGAGAACGCGGGCGCCCGCAAGCAGCGTCCGCTGTGGGCGTCGACCGGCGTGAAGGACCCGGCGTACCAGGACACGATGTACGTCACCGACCTGGTCGCGCCGAACACGGTCAACACCATGCCGGAGGCCACCCTGGAGGCCACCGAGGACCACGGTGAGATCACCGGCGACACCATCACCGGCACCTACGAGCAGGCCCGCGCCGACCTCGATGCGCTGGAGAAGCTCGGGATCTCGTACGACGACGTGGTCCAGGTGCTGGAGGACGAGGGCGTCGAGAAGTTCGAGGCGTCCTGGATCGACCTGCTGAAGTCGACCGAGGCGGAGCTCAAGCGCCTCACCCCCTCGGAGGGCTGATTTGTCACCCCTCGTCGGATCCGGAGCGAACCCGCTTCGTGACCCCGCCGACCGACGGCTCCCGCGTATCGCGGGGCCGTCGGGCCTGGTGATCTTCGGCGTCACGGGCGACCTGTCGCGCAAGAAGCTGATGCCCGCGGTGTACGACCTCGCCAACCGGGGTCTGCTGCCGCCGGGCTTCTCGCTGGTGGGCTTCGCCCGCCGCGAGTGGGAGAACGAGGACTTCGCCCAGGAGGTCCACGACGCCGTCAAGGCGCACGCCCGCACGCCGTTCCGTGAGGAGGTCTGGCAGCAGCTCATCCAGGGGATGCGCTTCGTCCAGGGCACCTTCGACGACGACGACGCCTTCGAGCGGCTGCGCGCCACCATCGAGGAGCTGGACAAGGCACAGGGCACGGGCGGCAACTTCGCCTTCTACCTGTCGGTACCGCCGCGCTCCTTCCCGGTGGTCATCCAGCAGCTGAAGAAGCACGGGCTGGCCGACCAGTCGGGCGGTTCCTGGCGGCGCGCCGTCATCGAGAAGCCCTTCGGCCACGACCTGAAGTCGGCCGAGGAGCTGAACAAGGTCGTGCACGAGGTGTTCGAGCCGGACCAGGTGTTCCGGATCGACCACTACCTCGGCAAGGAGACCGTCCAGAACATCCTGGCGCTGCGCTTCGCCAACACGATGTTCGAGCCGATCTGGAACCGGTCCTTCGTGGACCACGTGCAGATCACCATGGCCGAGGACATCGGCATCGGCGGCCGCGCCGGCTACTACGACGGCATCGGCGCCGCCCGTGACGTCATCCAGAACCACCTCCTCCAGCTCATGGCGCTCACCGCCATGGAGGAGCCCGCCTCCTTCGGCGCGGACGCGCTGGCCGCCGAGAAGGAGAAGGTGCTCGGCGCCGTACGGCTGCCGAAGGACCTGGGCGCCTCGACCGTGCGCGGGCAGTACGCGGGCGGCTGGCAGGGCGGCGAGAAGGTCATCGGCTACCTCGAAGAGGACGGCATCGACGCCAAGTCGAAGACCGACACCTACGCCGCGATCAAGCTGGAGGTCGACAACCGCCGCTGGGCGGGCGTCCCCTTCTATCTGCGTACCGGCAAGCGCCTGGGCCGCCGGGTCACCGAGATCGCGGTGGTCTTCCAGCGGGCCCCGCACTCCCCCTTCGACCACACGGCGACGGAGGAGCTGGGCCAGAACGCGATCGTCATCCGTGTCCAGCCCGACGAGGGCATCACGGTCCGCTTCGGCTCCAAGGTGCCGGGCACCTCGATGGAGATCCGGGACGTGTCGATGGACTTCGCCTACGGCGAGTCGTTCACCGAGTCGAGCCCGGAGGCGTACGAGCGCCTGATCCTGGACGTGCTGCTGGGCGACGCCAACCTCTTCCCGCGCACGGAGGAGGTCGAGCTGTCCTGGAAGATCCTCGACCCGATCGAGCAGTACTGGGACAAGCACGGCAGGCCCGCGCAGTACCCGTCGGGCACGTGGGGCCCCGCCGAGGCGGACGAGATGCTCGCACGAGACGGACGGAGCTGGCGGCGGCCATGAAGATAGACCTGACCGACACCACCGCCGGCGACATCAACAAGGCGCTCGTCCGGGGCCGCCGGGCCATCGGCACGCCGGCCGTGGGCATGGTCCTGACCCTCGTCATCGTGACCGACGAGGAGAACGCCTACGACGCGCTGAAGGCCGCGGGCGACGCGTCGCGCGAGCATCCCTCGCGCACGCTCGTGGTCATCAAGCGGGTTTCCCGCACCCCGCGCGACCGTACGACGTCCCGGCTGGACGCCGAGGTGCGGGTGGGCGCGGACGCGGGTACCGGCGAGACGGTCGTCCTGCGGCTGTACGGCGAGGTGTCCGACCACGCCGACTCGGTCGTGCTGCCGCTGCTGCTGCCGGACGCCCCGGTCGTGGTGTGGTGGCCGGTGAACGCCCCGGTGGACCCGGCGAAGGACCCGCTGGGCGCGCTCGCCCAGCGCCGGGTCACCGACACCTATACCGCCGAGCAGCCGGTGCGGGAGCTGTCGGCCCGCGCCGAGGCCTACACGCCCGGCGACACCGACCTGTCCTGGACCCGGATCACGCCGTGGCGCTCGATGCTCGCGGCGGCCCTGGACCAGGTCACCTGCGAGGTGCGGGGCGTCGAGGTGGAGGGCGAGGAGTTCAACCCGAGCTGTGAGCTGCTGGCGATGTGGCTCGCGAACCGGCTGGACGTCCCCGTCCGGCGCTCCCTGTCCTCCGGCCCCGGTCTGACGGCCGTGCGCATGGAGACCACCTGCGGCCCGATCGTGCTGGACCGCGCGGACGGTTCGCTGGCCACGCTGGCCATCGAGGGCCAGCCGGCCCGCGCGGTGGCGCTGAAGCGGCGGGAGACCGCCGAGCTGATCGCGGAGGAGCTGCGCCGGCTCGACCCGGACGACACCTACGCGTCGGCGCTGCGCTACGGCGTGGAGCGGCTGAACACGGCGCCGGAACCCACGGCTTCCGAGCCGGAGGCCGCCGAGGCGCCCGCGCCCGCGAAGAAGGCGGCGGCCAAGACCGCCAAGAAGGCCCCGGCACGGAAGGCGGCGGCGAAGTGAGCACTCCGCAGCTGGTCGTCCACCGCGACAAGGAGCTGATGGCGCAGGCCGCCGCGGCCCGTCTGATCACGAAGATCGTGGACGCGCAGGCCTCCCGGGGCACCGCGTCCGTGGTCCTCACCGGTGGCCGCAACGGCAACGGCCTGCTGGCCGCGCTGGCGGCGGCGCCCGCGCGGGACGCCATCGACTGGGGCCGGCTCGACCTGTGGTGGGGCGACGAGCGCTACCTCCCCGAGGGCGACCCCGAGCGCAATGTCACGCAGGCCCGCGAGGCGCTGCTGGACTCGGTACCGCTGGACCCGGAGCGCGTGCACGCCATGCCCGCCTCCGACGGCCCGTACGGCAGGGACGTCGAGGCGGCTGCGGAGGCGTACGCGGCGGAGCTGGCGAAGGCGTCCGGGCCGGAGAACCACGGCTCGGTGCCCACCTTCGACGTGCTCATGCTGGGCGTCGGCCCGGACACCCATGTGGCCTCGCTCTTCCCGGAGTTGCCGGCCGTACGGGAGACCGAGCGCACGGTGGTCGGCGTGCACGGCGCGCCCAAGCCGCCGCCGACCCGGATCAGTCTGACCCTGCCCGCGATCCGCGCGGCCCGCGAGGTGTGGCTGCTCGCGGCCGGTGCGGACAAGGCGGAGGCCGCGGCCATCGCCCTGTCGGGCGCGGGCGAGATCCAGGCTCCGGCGGCGGGCGCGTACGGGCGGCAGCGCACCCTGTGGCTGCTGGACTCCGCGGCGGCTTCGCAGCTGCCCCGGTCGCTGTATCCGCCGTCGTCGCCGTGACGACCGGCTGTGGGTAGGGGCGGCGGGGACCTCGGTCCCCGCCGCTTCTCATTTCACGGAACCCGCCATCACGCCCTGCACGAAGTGCCGCTGGAACGCGAAGAACACCACGACCGGAACGATCAGGGACAGGAACGCACCCGGGGCCAGGACGTCGATGTTGCTGCCGAACTGGCGTATCTGGGACTGGAGTTGAACGGTCAGCGGCTGGGACGAGCTGTCGGCGAAGAGCAGGGCGACCAGCATGTCGTTCCACACCCACAGGAACTGGAAGATGGCGAGCGAGGCGAGCGCCGGGCGCCCGACCGGCAGGACCAGCCGGGTGAAGATGCGCCATTCGCTGCCGCCGTCCATCCGTGCCGCCTCCAGCATCTCCTTCGGCATCTCCGCGAAGTAGTTCCGCAGCAGGAACACCGCGAAGGGCAGGCCGTAGGCGACGTGGAAGAGGACGACTCCGGGGATGGTGCCGAACAGGCCCAGCGCGCCGAAGAGTTTGGCCACCGGGAGCAGACCGATCTGCACCGGCACCACCAACAGGGCCACCACCAGCAGGAAGAGCGGTTCCCTGAGCGGGAAGTCCAGCCAGGCGAAGGCGTATCCGGCGAGGGCCGCGATGACGACGACCAGGGTGGTCGCCGGCACCGAGATCAGCACCGTGTTCCAGAAGGCCTGGGTGATGCCGGAGTTCTTCAGCAGCGCCGTGTAGTTGTCGAAGGACAGCCGGCCGGGACTCGTCAGGGCCGTCCACCAGCCGCCCTTGGCGCTGTCCTCGGACGATCGCAGCGAGGACACGAACAGTCCCGCCAGCGGGGTCAGCCAGACCAGGCCGATCACCACCAGGAAGGCCTGCACGAGGCCGTTGCCGAGCCCCCTCCTGACCGCGTTCATCGCTGACTCCTTCTGAATCGGCGGACGTTGAAGACCATCGCGGGGATGACCAGGAGCAGCAGGAGCACGCCGAGGGCACTGCCGAGGCCCTGGTTGTTGCCGCCGCCGAAGGACACGAGCCACATCTGGGTCGCGAGGACGGTGGCGTCCTCCTGCACCGGTCCGGGCGCGATGATGTAGACGAGGTCGAAGACCTTCATCACATTGATCACCAGGGTCACGAAGACCACGGTCAGCACGGGGGCCAGCAGCGGCACGGTGATGCGGCGGAAGATCTGCCACTCGTTCGCGCCGTCCATCCGGGCCGCCTCCAGCGCGTCCCGGGGCAGGGTGGAGAGCCCCGCGCCGATCAGCACCATCGCGAAGCCGGTCCAGATCCACAGGTACGCGCCGATGATCGCCGGGGTGACGAGGGCCGGGCCCAGCCAGGAGACGCCCTGGTAGGGCTGGGCGAAGTTGGACTGCGGCAGCCGCACCGTGTACGACCCGGCGGCGAGCCCGGGCAGGCGGAAGGAGCCGTCGGCCGCGGTGGTCGCGCTCGCGACCGCCTTGCCGTCGCGCACCGCCTGGACCGTCATCCCGGGCAGGCCGCTCTCCTTCGGGTCGACCTTGCCCTGCCGGCCGCCCCCGCCGGGGGTGAAGTCCAGGTAGACGACTCCGCGCAGTTCGCCCGGGGCCGCCTGCTTCGCGGCGGCCGGGTACGCGGGCGCGGCGTTCTTCGGCAGGTCCCCCGGCAGCACGCCGACCATCGGGAGCGTCACGGACTCGCCCGCCCGGGCCGTCGTCCGCCAGGAGCCGTCGCGGTCCTCGGTCAGCAGACCCGCGCGCCCGCGGGCCGTCGGGTAGGCCGACGTGCTCCGGAAGGCGTCGTGGACGGAGACGACGGCCGCGTTGAGCACGCCCTTGTTCGGGTCCTCGTCGTAGGCGAGGCGGAAGACGATGCCGGCGGCGAGGAAGGACACCGCCATCGGCATGAAGAGCAGGAGCTTGAAGGCGGTGGCCCAGCGGACCTTCTCCACCAGCACGGCCAGGATCAGGCCGAGCCCGGTCAGCAGGGCCGGGGCCACGACGACCCAGATCGCGGTGTTGCGGATGGCCTTCAGGGTGGCCGGGTCGCGGAACATCCCGGTGTAGTTGCCGGCGCCGACGAAGCGGGTGCCGGAGGCGTCGAAGAAGCTGCGGCCGACGGAGAACAGCACCGGGTAGACGACGAGCGCGCCGAGCAGGAGCAGCGCCGGGAAGACGAAGAGCAGGGCGATCAGCCGGGCGCGCCGCCGGCCGCGGCGCCCGCGCGCCGGGCCGGCGGCCCGCGGGCCCGCCTGCTGTTTCACGAGGGTGGTGGCGGTCATGTGCGGTCGCCGCTCAGTTCCCGTAGGCCTTGGCCGCGGCGGACTCCAGCTGCGCCGCGGTCGCCTTCGGGTCCGAGGGGTCGCGCAGGAAGTCCTGGAGCAGCTTCCACTCCCCCGCGCCCTTGGTGCCGCCGAAAGCGGCGGGCGCCTGGTCGGACATGTCGAAGCGGACCGAGTCGCCCGCGCCGACGAGGGACTTGGCGGTGGCGCGGGTGACGTCGTCGGCGTACGAGGCGGGGTCGAGTTTCCTGTTCGGGGACAGGAAGCCGCCCGCCTTCGCCCAGACGGCCGCCGCCTCGGGGGTGGCGAGGTACTCCAGCAGCTTCATGCCGGCCGTGGCGTTCTTGGCGTCTTTGAGGACGACCGCCGCGTCGCCGCCGCTGACGACCGGTGCCGTGCCGCCGTCGACCGCGGGGAAGGGGAAGAAGTCCGCGTCCTTGCCGATGCTCTTCCCGAACTGGTCGTGGGCGACGCCGGCCACGAAGTCGCCCTCGTAGACCATGCCGGCCTCGGGCTTGGGTCCGAACACCTTCTCCACCGAGCCGGGGAAGTCCGTGTTCAGTGCCTCCTTCTGGCCGCCCGCGACGAGCTGCTTGTCCTTGAAGAGCGTGCCGAGGGTGGTGAGCGCCCTGACGACGGAGGGGTCGGTCCACTTGAGCTGGTGGGTGGCGAGGGCGTCGTACTTCCGGGGTCCGGCCTGGGAGAGGTAGACGTTCTCGAACCAGTCGGTGAGGGTCCAGCCGTCCTCGCCGCCGACGGCGAAGGCGGCGAGCCCTGAGTCGGAGATCGTGTGCCCGTCCTTGAGCATCTCGTCGTACGTCCTCGGCGGCTTGACGCCGGCCTGGGCGAGCGCGCCGGGGCTGTACCACACGGTGGACTTGTGGGCGGCCTTGAAGTAGAGGCCGTACAGGGTGCCGCCGACGCTGCCGTAGTTCTGCCACACGGGCGCGTAGTCGGCGGTGATCGTCTGCCGGGCCGTCGGCGACAGCGGCTTGAGCCAGCCCTTCTTGGCGAACTGCTGGAGCACGCCGACCTGCGGGACCATCACGACGTCGGGTGCGTTGCCGCCCTCGATCTTGCTGCCGACGACGGTGGAGACGTTGTCGCCGGTGGAGACGAACTGGGTCTTGGCGCCGGTCTTCGCGGTGAACGCGTCCAGCACCTTCTGGAAGTTCTTCTGTTCGGCTCCGGACCAGACACCGGCCACGGTGACGGTCTGGCCGCTGAGCGCCTTGTCGCCGCCGCCGGCCGCGACCGGTCCGCCGCCGCAGGCGGTGGCGCCGAGCGCGAGGGCGAGGGCGGTACAGCTGGTGAGCAGGGTCGTACGTCGTCGCATCATCGTTGACGGGCCTTTCGTGCGGGGAAGTCGGCGAAGGATCTACAGGTCGTTCAGCCACCAGGCGGCCGTGGAGCCGGGCAGGACGCCGGGCGGGCAGGGGCCGCTGGACAGCAGAGGGGTGCCGGAGACCGGCGCGGGCACGGGGGCGGTGGTGAAGTTGACGGCGCAGACGAGGTCGTCGCCGCGGGCGAAGGCGAGGACGCCGGGCGGGGTGTCCAGCCAGCGCAGGGTTCCCTCGCCCAACTGGGGCAGTGAGCGCCGCAGTTGGAGGCCGTCGCGGTACAGGTGCCAGAAGGAGCGGGTGTCGGCGAGGGCGCGGTCGGTGGCGTAGGCGGCGAAGTAGTCCGGCTGCGGCAGCCAGGGTTTGGCGGACTCGGCGCCGGAGGTGAAGCCGAACGGCGAGGCCTGCCCGGACCAGGGCAGCGGCACCCGGCAGCCGTCGCGGATGCGGGCGCGGCTGCCGGTGCGGCGGAAGATCGGGTCGGTGAGCACATCGTCGGGCAGGTCGACGACCTCGGGCAGTCCCAGTTCCTCGCCCTGGTAGATGTACGCGGCTCCGGGCAGCGCCAGCATCAGCAGCGCGGCGGCGCGGGCGCGGGCGGCGCCCAGGGGCTGCGTCGGAAGTGGCGTCGTCGTGGGGGTACCTCCCGCCGGAGCCGGGCGGAGCTCGGTTCGAGGGTGGGGGAGCGTGCTCTCGGCGTGCCGGGCGGAAGCACTCGTACTGGACGTACTTGGGCTTTCGCCCGGTGCGGCGAGTGGGGGCACCTCCCACGCCCTTGAGGCAGTGGGGGAGCGTGCAAGGAGTCGCCCGGCAGGCGCCACTTCCGACGCAGCCCCTGGACCGCTGCCTTCGGTGGCGGGTTCGCCGTAGCGGGTGACGGTGCGGACCTGGTCGTGGTTGTTGAGGACCCAGGTGACCGTGGAGCCGGTGCCGGCGATGTCCTGCATGGCCTCGGAGACGACCTTGCGGAAGGCGTCGGCGTCCCAGGGGGCGCCGAGCAGGTCGAAGAAGAAGGCCTGGTGGAGTTCGTCCGGGCGGACGTAGAGGGCGTGTTCGCGGGCGGTGGGCACGGAGACCTCGCCGACGAGGAGGCGTTCGCGGCCGTCGCGGGCCGTGTACTCCTCGCATGTCGCGCGCCACTGCCGCCACACCTCGTGCACCTCGGGCTGGTTCCAGGCGAGCGGGTTGACCGAGTCGCGGGTGCGGGCGTCGGCCTCGGGGTCGTCGGAGTCGGGCAGTTCGGGGTGCTTGAACAGGCCGGCGGCGACGTCGATGCGGAAGCCGTCCACGCCCCGGTCGAGCCAGAAGCGCAGGGTCCGGTCGAACTCGGCGGGGATCTCGGGATGACGCCAGTTCCAGTCCGGCTGTTCGGGCGTGAACATGTGCAGGTACCACTGGCCGTCGCCGACTCTGCTCCAGGCGGGGCCGCCGAACATGGCGTGCCAGTTGTTGGGCGGCTCGGCGCCACCCTGGCCGCGGCCGTCGGCGAAGTGGAAGCGGGCGCGGGCCGGGCTGCCGGGTGCGCCGTCCAGGGCCTCGCGGAACCAGGGGTGCTCGCTGGAGCAGTGGTTGGGGACGATGTCGAGGAGCACCTTGATGCCGAGCCGGTGGGCGGCCGTCATCAGCAGGTCGAACTCGGCGAGGTCACCGAAGAGCGGGTCGACTGCGCGGTAGTCGGCCACGTCGTAGCCGTGGTCGTGCTGCGGCGAGGGGTAGAACGGGCTCAGCCAGATGCCGTCGACGCCGAGCTTCTTCAGGTACGGCAGCCCCGCGCGGACCCCGGCGAGATCGCCGATGCCGTCGCCGGTGCTGTCCAGAAAGCTGCGGACGTAGACCTGGTAGATCACCGCGTCACGCCACCAGCCGTCGTACTTACTCAACATGCATGCATGTTAGGTAGGAGTCTCGCGAGGGTGTCAACGAAGTGAACGGAAACTACTGGCCAGTTGCCTGAAGATAATGGGGCAAATCGCCGCAATGAGCCGTCAGTCGTGATGACGGCGTTACCTAACAAGTAACTAGCGACGGGCGACGGCGTCGAGTTCGCCGGCCAGCCGGCGCACGGCCTGCTCGGGCGTCTCGCGGCCGGTCAGGGCGCTGTACACCACCGCCTGCACCACCAGGCTGACCTGGTCGTAGTGCGCGCTCTTGGGGCGCGGCGCGGCGGTGAGCACGGCGGTGCGCAGGGTCGGCAGATAGGGGAACCGCCGGATCAGCGCCGGATCCTGGTACAGCGCGGCGCGTACGGGCGGCAGCGCGCCCCGGACGAGCACCTGGCGCTGGACCTGCGCGCTGGTGAGGTAGGCGATCAGGCGCGCGGCGGAATCGGGGTGCCGGGCATGGGAGTTGACCGCGAGATTGGAGCCGCCGAGGACGCTGGTCCCCGGCCCGTCGGGGCCGGGCAGGGGTACGGCGCCGATCTTCCCGGCGACCCGGGAGCCCTTGGCGGAGGCGACGGCGTAGGCGTAGGGCCAGTTGCGCAGGAAGAGCAGCCTGCCGTCCTGGAAGGCCTGCTTGGACTCCTCCTCCTTCCAGGTCAGCGCCGCCTTCGGGATCCAGCCCTCACGGACCCCGCGGGCGAGGAAGCCGATGCCCTCGCGGGCGGCGGCCGAGTCGACGGTGACCCGGGTGCCCTCGTCGCCGAGGATGGTGCCGCCCGCCGAGTACACGGCCTCGGCCGCGTTGACGGTGAGGCCCTCGTAGGGCAGGAACTGGCCCGCGTAGCCGTCGAGCCCGTACTTCGGCGCGATGGTCCTCGCGTCGCGCTCCAGCTCGGCCCAGGTGCGCGGCGGCGGCACGCCCGCCTCGGCGAGGACGTCCTTGCGGTACAGCAGGAGCCCGGCGTTCGTGACGTACGGGACCGCGTACAGCCGTCCCTCGTAGGTGGCCGTGTTCACGACGGGCGGCAGGAAGCTCTTCAGCGGGAAGCGGTCCGGGGGCAGCGGGCGGATCCAGCCGGCCGCCGCGAACTCCGGGGTCCAGTTGACGTCGATGTTGAGGACGTCGAAGCGGCTGCGGTCGCCGCCGCGCAGATCGGTCGTCATCTGCGCATGGGTCTCGTCCGCGGAGTCCGGCAGCTCGACGAGGGTGACCTTCTCGCCGGGGTGGGTGCGGTTCCAGCCCTGGAGCAGCGGGCCGAGATAGCCGGTGAGGTCGCCGGCGGTGGCCAGGGTGAGCGGGCCGCGCCCCTCGTCCGTGCCCTCCTCGGCGCGGGCACCGGAGGTGACGTACCCGGCCGTGATCACGGCGAGAACGAGGAGGCCCCTACCGGCGGCGCGTATCCACCGCATAGGTTCCTCCCTGAACACGTACACACGGCTCCGGGCACCCTCGCCCTGGGAGTCAGAGGCCATGTATACCTGTTAGGTATGGGCGATACTAGGGCCTGGAGCACATTGTGAGCAGACAGGAGGACAGCACGAGTGCGCCTTGCCCTCCTGGCACTCCTCGCCCGCGGCCCCGCCCACGGCTACGAGCTGAAGCAGGACCTTGAGCAACTGCTCGGCTCCGCGTACCCTCAGCCCAACGTCGGCCAGATCTACGTCACCCTCGGCCGCCTGGAGAAGTCCGGGCTGATCGAGGGCGAGGACGTCGAGCAGTCCAGCCGGCCCAACAAGAAGGTCTACCACCTCACCGACGCCGGGCGGGAGGCGCTGCACGTCTGGTTCGAGGAGACCGAGGACGAGCCGCGGGTGCGGGACGAGTTCTTCATGAAGCTCGCCCTCGCCCCGCAGACCGGTCTCGCCGACCAGATCGCCCTCATCAACAAGCAGCGGCGCCAGTACCTCAACACCATGCGCAGCCTGTCGAAGCTGGCCGCGGCCGAGAACCGGGACAATCGAATCGCCCAGTTGCTGATCGAGGGCGCGATGCTGCATCTGCAGGCCGACCTCGACTGGCTGGAGCGGTGCCAGGAGGAACTGGAATGAGCGAGGACCGTGTTCCGGTGCTCCGCGCCGAGGGGCTGGTCAAGACACACCACGGCGAGGGCGCGCCCGCGCACGCCGTCCGCGGGGTCGACCTGAGCGTGGCCCGGGGCGAGTTCGTGGCGATCACCGGTCCGTCCGGCGCCGGGAAGTCGACACTGCTGCACCTGCTGGGCGGGCTCCAGCGGCCGGACGAGGGCAGCATCTGGCTGGACGGCCGGTGCACGGACTCGTTCGGCGAGGCGCGCTGGGCGGTGGAACGCCGCAAGGCCATCGGGATCGTCTTCCAGTTCTTCAACCTGGTCTCGAACCTGTCCGTCGCCGACAACGTCGAACTGCCCGCCCTGCTCGCCGGCACCCCGCCGAAGCAGGCCCGCGCCGAGCGCGAGGCGCTGCTGGCCGAGCTGGGCCTCGCGGGCAAGGAGCGCGGCATGCCGGGCGAGCTGTCCGGGGGTGAGCAGCAGCGGGTCGCCCTCGCCCGGGCCCTGGTCAACCATCCGCCGCTGCTGCTGGCCGACGAGCCCGCGGGCAGCCTGGACAGCAAGGGCACCCGCGAGGTGATGCGGCTGCTGTCCCGCTTCCACGCACGCGGCCAGACGATCGTGCTGGTCACCCATGACGCCCGGCTGGCGAGCGCCGCGGACCGGGTGATCAGCTTCTTCGACGGCCGGATAGTCGACGACGCCGCGCTGGACGGTGCGCCGCCGCGCCGCGCCGGCATCTCCGGCGTGCTGGAGCTGAAGGACTGACCGTGCTCGATCTCAGGGACGTGCGGGCCACCCTGCGCTGGGCGCACTCCGACCTGCGGACGCATCGCGGCGAGGCGCTGTTCCTCGTGCTGGCCACCGCCGGCATCGTCGCCTCGCTGCTGCTGGCCGCCGCCCTGTTCGGCTATGCGACCAACCCCTGGCAGCGGACCTTCGCCGAGGCGCGCGGGGCGCACGTGTGGATCCACACCGCGTCGTCCGCGGACACCGGCAGGCTCGCCCGGCTGGACGGCGTCGCGTCCGTCGCCGGCCCCTATCGCACCGAGTCCGTCGCCGTCGCCTCGCGCGGCGCCCGTGCCTCCGTGGAGCTGCGCGGCACCGCGCAGCTGCCCTCCGTCGGCCGGCCGCTGCTCACCGCCGGACACTGGCTGGATCCGGCCGAGCCGGACGGCGTGGTGCTGGAGAGCGGCCTCGCCCGTGCCCTGCTGGCCGAGCCCGGAGACACCCTCACGCTGCCCGGCACCCGTCGCACCCTGACCGTTGAGGGCATCGCCGACAGCGCCGAGCCGTCCTACAGCCCCGGCGAGCAGCCGGGCCTGGTCTGGGCCCGGCCGGCCGCGCTGCGGGCGCCCGGCGGCCAGGTCATCGGGCTGCGGCTCGGCGATCCGGCCGACACGGACTACGCGGTGCAGCGCGCCGTCACCGTGCTGGGCGCGGGCGCGGTCGGCGAGGTCTCCACCTGGCAGCAGGCCCGCGCCGCGGCACAGGGGGACAACCGCCTGCTCGGGCAGGTGCTCGGCCTGTTCGGACTCGGCGCGCTGATCGCCGCCGGACTCGCCGTGCACGGGGCGATCGCCACCCGGATCCGTGGCCATCTGCGCGACCTGTCGGTGCTGAAGGCGATCGGCTTCACCCCCGGCCAGGTCGTCCGGATCTTCCTGCTCCAGCACCTCGCCTACGCCCTGCTCGGCGCCGTGGCCGCCGCCGCCCTCACCCGGACGCTGGGCAGCCGGATCCCCGGGCGGCTCGGCGACGCCGTGGGCGTGTGGCAGGGGCTGCCCGGACACGCCATGGCGCTGTTGGCGGTGCCCCTCGGCGCGGTGCTGTTCATCGGCCTGACCACGGGCCTCGCGGCCTGGCGGGCCGGACGGGTGCCGCCGGTCCCGGTGCCGCGCCCGGCCGCGGCGACAGGCGGACGGCTCACCGGCCCGGCCCGGCGGGCGCTCGGAATGCGTCTGCCGGCCGCGCTGGTCCTCGGCTTTCACAAGCTGCTGACAGGGCGCGGACGCTCGCTGACCACCGTGGCCCGTCTCACCCTGCCGTTGCTGCTGATCGTGGTGGCGCTCAGCGCATGGACCACGATCGACCGGTTCCACACCGACCCGGCCCGGGTCGGTCTGCCCACCTCGCTCACGGTCCGCACGGACGGCACACCGGCGCCGGCGGACCTGCGGTCCCTGCTGGCCGGCGACTCCCGCGTCGCCGCCGTCTATCCGGGCGTCGAACTGGCCGCGCTGGTACCCGGGCAGACCGCGACCATCGCCCTGCGCGGTCTCGGCACCGACGCCCGCCCCTACCCCTACGCCCTCGCCGAGGGCCGGGCCGCGCACGGACCGGACGAGGCGGTGGCCGGGCAGGGGCTGCTGGACCTGCTGCACGCGCGGGTCGGCGACTGGGTACGGATGACGGTCGGCGACCGGCCGCAGATCCTGCACATCGTCGGCCGCAGCATCGAACCGCAGAACGCCGGCCGGGTCGTGACGGCCTCCCTGGACACCCTCCGCGAGAACGACCCGCAACTGGCCCCGGCCTTCTACGAGCTGCGGCTGCGCCCGGACGCCGACCCGCACCGGGTGGCCGCCGCGCTCACCGCCGCCGGCCGGGGCCACCTGGACGTGCACGCCGTGACCAACCCGGCCGACGGGCTATCCCCGCTGCGCGCGGTCGTCGCCGGGCTGATCGCCGTACTCGCCCTCATCGGGCTGGTGGAACTGCTGACCGCGATCGGCGGCAGCGTCCGCGAGGGCGAGCGCGACGTGCTCGCCTTCAAGGCGATCGGCATGTCCCCGCGGCAGATCACCGCGATCACCGTCACGGCCACGAGCGCCACGGCCCTGGCCGCGACGCTCACCGCCACGGCCCTCGGCCTGCCACTGGCCCGCCGGCTCATCGACGCCCAGGGCGCCTCCAGCGGAATCGGCGCGGGGATCGCCCGCTTTCCCTCCCCCGGACTGCTGCTCGCGCTGGGCACGGCCACCGTCCTGGGAGCAGCCGGACTCGCCGCACTCCCCGCCACCCGCACGGCACGCCGACGACTCGCGGACACGCTGAGCGCGGTGGCCTGAGCCGGCGCCCGGTCCTGCGCGGACCCGGCGATCACCGGGGGCGCACGGGAGCCGGGCGACCGCGGCGCGGTCGGCTCCCGTGCGTACCGGGTCGGCTGTGTGTAGCCGGTTCAGCTGTGTGGGCCTGCCGGCTGTACGCCGGTCAGCTGCGGCCGCGCAGGGCGCGGTACTTGGCGACCAGGGCCTTGGTCGAGGCGTCCAGGCCCGGCACCTCCGCGCCCTCGGTCAGGGCGGGCTCGACGCGCTTGGCGAGGACCTTGCCCAGCTCCACGCCCCACTGGTCGAAGGAGTCGATGTTCCACACCGCGCCCTGCACGAAGACCTTGTGCTCGTAGAGGGCGACGAGCTGGCCGAGGACGGACGGGGTGAGTGCCCGGGCCAGGATGGTCGTGGTCGGCCGGTTGCCCTGGAAGGTCTTGTGCGCGACCAGTTCCTCGGCCACCCCCTCCGCGCGGACCTCCTCGGCGGTCTTGCCGAAGGCGAGGGCCTGGGTCTGGGCGAAGAAGTTGGCCATCAGCAGGTCGTGCTGCGCCCGGAGTTCACCGCTCAGCTCGGCCACCGGCTCGGCGAAGCCGATGAAGTCCGCCGGGATCAGCTTCGTGCCCTGGTGGATCAACTGGTAGTAGGCGTGCTGCCCGTTGGTGCCCGGCGTGCCCCACACCACCGGCCCGGTCTGCCACTCCACCTCCTTGCCGTCGCGCGCCACGTACTTGCCGTTGGACTCCATGTCCAGCTGCTGGAGATACGCGGTGAACCGCGAGAGGTAGTGGCTGTAGGGCAGGACGGCGTGCGACTGGGCGTCGTGGAAGTTGTCGTACCAGATGCCCAACAGGCCCAGCAGCAGTGGCACGTTGGTCTCGGCGGGGGCGGTGCGGAAGTGCTCGTCGACCAGGTGGAAGCCGTCGAGCATCTCGCGGAAGCGGTCCGGGCCGATCGCGATCATCAGGGACAGGCCGATCGCGGAGTCGTACGAGTAACGGCCGCCGACCCAGTCCCAGAACTCGAACATGTTGGCCGTGTCGATGCCGAACTCGGCGACCTTCCCGGCATTGGTCGACAGGGCGACGAAGTGCTTGGCCACCGCCGCATCGTCACCGAGCGCGGCCACCAGCCAGCTGCGGGCGGAGGTGGCGTTGGTGATCGTCTCGATCGTGGTGAAGGTCTTGGAGGCGATGACGAACAGCGTCTCGGCGGGGTCGAGGTCGCGGGTGGCCTCGTGCAGGTCGGCGCCGTCCACGTTGGAGACGAAGCGGACCGTGAGATCACGGTCGGTGAAGCTGCGCAGCACCTCGTAGGCCATCGCGGGGCCGAGGTCGGAGCCGCCGATGCCGACGTTGACCACGTTCTTGATGCGCTTGCCGGTGTGGCCGGTCCACGCGCCGGAGCGGACGCGGTCGGCGAAGTCGCTCATCTTGTCGAGGACGGCGTGCACCTTGGGGACGACGTTCTCGCCGTCGACCTCGATCACCGCGTCGCGCGGGGCGCGCAGCGCGGTGTGCAGCACGGCACGGTCCTCGGTGACGTTGATCTTCTCGCCCCGGAACATGGCGTCCCGCAGGCCGAAGACGTCCGTGGCGTCGGCCAGCTCGCGCAGCAGCCGCAGCGTCTCGTCGGTGACCAGGTGCTTCGAGTAGTCGACGTACAGATCGCCGACCTGGAGCGTGTATCCCGCACCGCGCCCGGGTTCCGCGGCGAACAGCTCCCTGAGATGGGTGTCGGCCAGCTCCTCCCGGTGCTTGGCGAGAGCCGTCCACTCGGGCGTCTGGTTGAGCCTGGTCCGGCCGTCTGCGTTCATTTCCGACCTCAGCCTTCTTTCCTGCACCTGTCGCGTCCCAACCTAGTTGATCAGGACATGGGACGAGCGGACACAACGCTGTCCGCACGGTCAACAACAGGTACGTCCGTACGACGCGCCGGTGTCGGTACCGCGTACAGACGGCACAGGAGGAGGCAGAGCGGGAGGAGGCAGCTCCGGCCCGGCACCAGCGCAGGTGCCCGGCCGGTCGCAATGCCTAGATCTCGCCCCGCAGTTTGGCGAGCGCCTCGGCGAGGATCGCCTCGCCGTCCGCGTCGCTGCGCCGCTCCCGCACATAGGCGAGGTGCGTCTTGTAGGGCTCGGTGCGGGGCGGGTCCGGCGGATTGTCCCGGTCCTGGCCGGCGGGGAAGCCGCAGCGCGGGCAGTCCCAAGTCTCGGGAACCTGCGCGTCGCTGGCGAAGCTCGGCTGCGTCTCGTGTCCGTTGGAGCACCAGAAGGAGATGCGCAGACGGGGCGCGGACTCGCCACGCTCGGCCTCGCCCATCGGCCCCGCCCCGACCCGGCTTCCTCGGATCGCGTTGCCACTTGCCACGGTCGTAACTCCCTGCGTGATGGTGCCGCGAAGCGAGTCGGCGTTCCGCTTCGCTGCGAGCGCCTCAGTCTACGTAAGGCCCAACGCGCGTCCAGTGATTGGAGTTACAAGCCCCACACCAAGACGCAAGCCCCATGATAGGCCGCGCTCAGGAGCGCGTACCGAACATGGGGCCTTACCTGCCGAATAGGCGTGATGTGTGTGCTGTGCGCGGGCGCACGGACGCGTCAGCTGTTCGACTTCATCAGCATGCCGAGGACGATGATGCACGCGAACCAGCACACGCCGACCACGATGGTGATCCGGTCGAGGTTGCGCTCGGCGACCGAGGAGCCGCCGACGGAGGACTGCATGCCGCCACCGAACATGTCGGAGAGGCCGCCGCCCTTCCCCTTGTGCATCAGCACCAGCAGCATCAGCAGCAGGCTGAAGACGATCAGGGCGATCGAGAACCCCAAAACCACGGCTGGACCAACTTCCTCGGATACGGATGGACGACTTCGGAGGGACGACGGGGGCACAGCGCACCGGCTGTGCCCCCGCAAGGGTACGACGTATCGCCGCTACCGCCTACTCACAGCGGGTGTCACTGATCGCGGAAGCGCACGATCTTGACGAACTCGTCGGCGTCCAGCGAGGCACCGCCGACCAGGGCTCCGTCGATGTCGGCCTGCGCCATGATCTCGGCGACGTTGCCCGACTTCACGGAACCGCCGTACTGGATGCGGATCTTGTCGGCCACGTCCTGCGAGTAGAGCTCGGCGAGCTTGGCGCGGATGGCGGCGCAGACCTCCTGCGCGTCCTGCGAGCCGCAGACCTTGCCGGTGCCGATGGCCCACACGGGCTCGTAGGCGACCACGATCGTCTCGGCCTGCTCGGCCGTGACGTCCTTCAGACCGCCCTCCAGCTGGGCGAGGGTGTGGGTGACGTGGTTGCCCGCCTCACGGACGTCCAGCTCCTCGCCGACGCACAGGATCGGGGTGAGGCCGTGCTTGTAGGCGGTCTTGACCTTGGCGTTGACGACGTCGTCGGTCTCGTCGTGGTACTGACGGCGCTCGGAGTGGCCGATGACCACGTACGTGCACTTCAGCTTGGACAGCATCGGGCCGGAGATCTCGCCGGTGTAGGCACCGGAGTCGTGCTGCGAGATGTCCTGGGCACCGTACTTGATCTTGAGCTTGTCGCCGTCGACCAGAGTCTGCACGGAGCGCAGGTCGGTGAAGGGCGGCAGGACGGCGACCTCGACGGCCTCGTAGTCCTTGTCGGCCAGGGCGAAAGCGAGCTTCTGGACGTGTGCGATGGCCTCCAGGTGGTTGAGGTTCATCTTCCAGTTGCCCGCCATCAGCGGCGTGCGGGTGGTCATACGGGGTCAGTCCTCCAGTGCGGCGAGACCGGGGAGCGTCTTGCCCTCAAGGTATTCGAGGGAGGCGCCGCCACCGGTCGAGATGTGGCCGAACGCGTTCTCGTCGAAGCCGAGCGTACGCACGGCCGCGGCGGAGTCACCACCGCCGACGACGGTGAAGCCCTTGGACTCGACGAGGGCCTGGGCGACCGCCCTGGTGCCCTCGGCGTAGTCGGGGTGCTCGAAGACGCCCATGGGGCCGTTCCAGAAGACGGTGGCCGCGTCGGCGAGCTTCGAGGCGTAGAGCTTGCGGGTCTCCGGACCGATGTCCAGGCCCTCCTGGTCGGCGGGGATGGCGTCCGCGGCGACGGTGGTGGGGTTGGCCGGGGCCTTCGTCTTCAGGTCCGGGAACTCCGGCGAGACGAGGACGTCGACGGGGAGCACCAGCTCGACGCCGTTCTTCTCGGCGCGCTCCATGTACTCCGTGACGACCGGGATCTGGTCCTCCTGGAGGAGGGAGATGCCGACCTCGTGGCCCTTGGCCTTGAGGAAGGTGTACGCCATGCCGCCGCCGATGAGCAGGCGGTCGGCCTTGCCGAGGAGCTCGTCGATGACGGCGAGCTTGTCGGAGACCTTGGCGCCGCCGAGCGCGACGACGTAGGGGCGCCTGACGTCCTCGGTGAGCTTCTTCAGGACGCCGACCTCGGTGGCGATGAGGTAGCCGGCGTAGTGCGGCAGCTTCGCCGGCAGGTCGTAGACCGAGGCGTGCTTACGGTGCACGGCGCCGAAGCCGTCACCGACGTAGGCGTCGGCGAGGGCGGCCAGCTGGTCCGCGAAGGCGTCGCGCTCGGCGTCGTCCTTGGACGTCTCGCCGGGGTTGAAGCGCAGGTTCTCGATGACCGCGACCTGGCCGGGCTGAAGGCCGTCGACCGCGTCGTGGGCGGCGGGGCCGACGGTGTCCTGGGCGAAGGCGACCGGGGCGCCGAGCAGCTCGCCGAGGCGTTCGGCGGCGGGCAGCAGCGAGAAGGCGGGGTCCGGTGCGCCCTTGGGCCGGCCCAGGTGCGAGGCGACGACCACCTTGGCGCCGGCCTCGGCAAGGGCCTTGATGGTGGGCAGGACGGCTCGGATACGGCCGTCGTCGGTGATGGTCACGCCGTCCAGCGGCACGTTGAGGTCGGCGCGGACGAAGACCCGCTTGCCGCTCACGCCGGCGGCGAGAAGTTCGTCGATCGTCTTCATTGAGTGGACTCCAAAGGAGGGCTCGTGGTGCACCTGATCGTAAAAGGACGCGGTCCGGGCGTGAGAGCAGGGCCCGGACAGCGCGTCCCTGCGCTGCCCGGGCCCTGCTCTCACTTCAAGGTGTGCTTCGACGATCAGAGCTGGTTGCCGACGAAGACCGTGAGGTCCACGAGGCGGTTGGAGTAGCCCCACTCGTTGTCGTACCAGCCGATGACCTTCACGTTCTTGCCCTCCTGGACCATGGTCAGGGAGGAGTCGAAGGTGCAGGACGCCGGGGCGTTGACGATGTCGGAGGAGACGATCGGGTCCTCGGTGTAGTCGAGGAGGCCCTTCAGCTCGCCCTCGGCGGCCTTCTGGAAGGCGGCGTTGACCTCTTCCTTGGTGACCTCGCGGCCGAGCTCGACGACCAGGTCGGTCACCGAGCCGGTCGGGACCGGGACGCGCATGGCGATGCCGTCCAGCTTGCCCTTGAGCTGCGGGAGCACCAGGGCGGTGGCCTTGGCGGCACCGGTGGTGGTCGGGATGATGTTCTCGGCGGCGGCACGGGCGCGGCGCAGGTCCTTGTGCGGGAAGTCCAGGATGCGCTGGTCGTTCGTGTACGCGTGCACCGTGGTCATCAGACCCTTGACGATGCCGAAGTTCTCGTCGAGGACCTTCGCCATCGGGGCCACACAGTTGGTGGTGCAGGAGGCGTTGGAGATGACGTGGTGGTTCGCCGGGTCGTACTTGTCCTGGTTGACGCCCATCACGATGGTGATGTCCTCGTCCTTGGCCGGGGCCGAGATGAGGACCTTCTTCGCGCCGCCGGCGATGTGCTTGGCGGCGTCTTCCTTCTTGGTGAAGATGCCGGTCGACTCGATGACGATGTCGACGCCCAGCTCGCCCCAGGGGATGTCGGCCGGGTTGCGCTCGGAGAGCACCTTGATGGTGTGGCCGTCCACGGTGATGGTGTCGGCGGTGTGGGAGACCTCTGCCTTGAGGCGGCCCAGGATCGTGTCGTACTTGAGCAGGTGCGCGGTGGTCGCCGTGTCACCCAGGTCGTTGACAGCCACAACCTCGATGTCGGCACCCTGCTCCAGCAGCGCGCGGAAGTAGTTACGACCGATGCGGCCGAAGCCGTTGATGCCTACGCGGATCGTCACGAACCGATCTCCTCGTTGGTACGCCGGCCATGCGGTGCCGGCGAGCTCTGTTTGGGATGTCCCCGACCACCACCGACCCTACCTCCCTGGAAGCCCTGGGGTGACATCGAGATGCCCCATACACGGGCAGGCGTTCCGTACCCGCCAGTAGAGGTACGGACCGCCTCGGATCGACTGGGGTTTCGCCCGTATTTGATATGAAATGCCGGTCGATTTTTACTCCGACTTCACTCGTTCGTGAGCGGGTCGGCTCACTTGATCAGCGCCCTCGTGGGGCGCGTTTGCGCACCGTTGAGAGGACTTCCGCTCACCTGTTGGAACAAGGCGAGCGAGATCTGTCAACGTGGCGGCCCTCACGCCCCGAGCGCCGCCGCCTACGTCCGGAACAGCGCCCGGTACGCGTCCGCTCCTTCCACGCGGCCGGGCTGCCCACGGGCGGTCCGGCAACGTGCCGGGCGCCCGGCGACGTCTCGCCGGCGGCGCTGACACCGGTGAGGTCGTCAGTGGGGGTGAGGCCCTTGCAGGCGTCGAGCGCGTGCGGGTGCGGGGTGCGGTCAATCCCCTCTGCTACAGCGGCAGTTGGACGCCGGCCGGGGTGGCGCCTTCAGGGGCTCAGGCGCCGGGAAAACGAACGTAGGCATCGCTGCCCGCACGGATGCGCCGCCGCCACTCCAAGGAGTGAAGCCTGAGTTGACGGCACTGCCGGGGCCGTGCGCTCTGGAGACCTTCCGCCCGTCGCCGCTCTCCCCCGTGAACCACACCCACCCGGTCGCCCGGAACGCCGTCCCGCACCGTGGCCCGGTACTCGTCGAAGGACAGATCGCCCTCGCCGCCGCCGACGCGCGCCCCGGGCGTACGCCGTGGGGAACGCGGCCGGGGCGAAGTCGGCGGCGCTCAGACCGACCGTGGAGGACGGCTGGTCCGGTTGTACGGCGGACTCGGCGACGGCGAGCGCGAAGCGGACGTAGTGAACATCGCGACGCCGTTGGCGTCGGAGGCGTGCCCGTCCGCCTCGCCGTCGGTGGTGTGAAGCGCCGAGGGGACCTGGGAACGGCGCCGGGGATGACTGGATCGCCGGATCGCCGGGCGTGCCGACGAGCGCCTTGCAGAGGTCGTCGCCCTGGCAGGTCTCACTTGCGGGGTCCGGGGACGAATCCTCGTCGTCGTAGCCCCACTTCGTCACCGTTGACATCCCGCTCCTTGCCGGCTCCTTCGCCGGGACGACGGTGACCCGCGATGGCCCGCCATGACGGCGAACAAACTCGTCAAGGTCATGGCACTTCACGAGGGGCGGTTTCGTACGGGTCGGTGGGTGTGAAAAAGCCGGTGCCGGGGTCTCGACTGGAGCCCGGCACCGGCGTGTTGAGCGTGCGCCGGTCAGCCGGCCAGGTTGTCCGCCAGCTCCTCGCTGAGGTTGGCCTCCGTGCTCGGGATGCCGAGGTCGGCGGCGCGCTTGTCGGCCATCGCCAACAGGCGGCGGATCCGGCCCGCGACCGCGTCCTTGGTCAGCGGCGGGTCGGCGAGCGCGCCCAGCTCCTCCAGCGAGGCCTGCTTGTGCTCCATGCGCAGCCGGCCGGCGGCCGCGAGGTGCTCGGGCACCTCCTCGCCGAGGATCTCCAGGGCCCGCTGCACCCGCGCCCCCGCTGCCACGGCGGCGCGGGCCGAGCGGCGCAGGTTGGCGTCGTCGAAGTTGGCGAGCCGGTTCGCCGTGGCCCGCACCTCGCGGCGCATCCGGCGCTCCTCCCAGGCCAGCACCGACTCGTGCGCGCCGAGCCGGGTCAGCAGCGCGCCGATCGCGTCACCGTCGCGTACGACCACCCGGTCCACGCCCCGCACCTCACGGGCCTTCGCGGCGATCGACAGCCGGCGGGCGGCGCCGACCAGCGCGAGCGCGGCCTCCGGACCCGGGCAGGTCACCTCCAGGGAGGAGGAACGGCCGGGCTCGGTCAGCGAGCCGTGCGCCAGGAAGGCCCCACGCCAGGCCGCCTCCGCGTCGCAGGTGGCCCCGGAGACCACCTGCGGAGGCAGACCCCGGATCGGGCGGCCCCGGCCGTCGACCAGACCGGTCTGGCGGGCCAGCTGGTCACCGCCCGCGACGACCCGTACGACATAGCGCGAGCCGCGGCGCAGTCCGCCGGGCGCCATCACGATCAGCTCGGAACTGTGGCCGAAGATCTCCAGGATGTCCCGCTTGAGGCGGCGAGCCGCCATCGCGGTGTCCAGCTCCGCCTCGATCACGATGCGCCCGCTCACCAGGTGAAGGCCGCCGGCGAACCGCAGAATGGCGGAGACCTCCGCCTTCCTGCAACAGGTCCGGGTGACGGGGAGCCGGGAGATCTCGTCCTTCACCGCTGCCGTCATCGCCATGGGCCGATCCTTCCATGCATCCGAAAAATACGGTCGTACGCGGCGGCCAACAGCTCCGGGTCGTGCCGCGGTGAACCGTCGGCCCGGGCCACGGGCGCCAGCTCGACCGCGGCCCCCAGCCGCTTGGCGGCCTCGGTGAGCAAGTCGCGATCGGGTACGGCGGCCTCGTCGGCCAGCACCACGTCCAGGGCGAGTTTAGGGGCGTGTCGCCCCAAAACCTCCAAATGACGCTGCGGGGAGAAGCCCTCGGTTTCTCCCGGCTGCGGAGCGAGGTTCAAGGAGAGCACCTTGCGCGCCTTGGTCTCGGTGAGGGCGTCCAGCAGCTCGGGGACGAGCAGGTGCGGGATCACCGAGGAGAACCAGGAACCGGGGCCGAGCACCACCCAGTCGGCGTCCTGGACCGCCGCCACGGCCTCGGGCACGGCCGGCGGGTCGTTCGGCACGACGTGCACCGACTGCACCTCCCCGGGCGTGAGCGCGACCGTCGCCTGCCCGCGCACGGTGTCCACGTCGTCCGGGCGCTCCGGGTCGTGCCCCTTGACCAGGGCCTGGAGCTCCAGCGGCACGGCCGACATGGGCAGCACGCGGCCGTGTGCGCCGAGCAGCTTGCCGACCAGGTCCAGGGCCTGCACATGGTCGCCGAGCTGCTCCCACAGGGCGACGATCAGCAGATTGCCGACCGCGTGCTCGTGCAGGTCGCCCTGGGACTGGAAGCGGTGCTGGATGACCCGGGCCCAGGTCTGGCCCCAGTCGTCGTCACCGCAGAGCGCGGCCAGCGCCTTGCGCAGATCGCCGGGCGGGAGCACGCCCAGCTCGTCACGCAGCCGGCCGCTGGAGCCGCCGTCGTCGGCCACGGTGACGACGGCGGTGAGGTCGCCGGTGATCCGGCGCAGTGCGGCGAGCGAGGCGGACAGGCCCATGCCGCCGCCGAGCGCGACGACCTTGGGCTGGGCGCCCCGGCGGCGGGGCCGGGCGCCGCGCGACTCGGCCGGGCGGCCGGTGCGCGACTCGGGCACCATCCGGCGCAGTCTGCTCAGCCGCGGTGTACGTTCCGTCATTCCCGTCCCATGTCCCGGTGCACGATCACCGTCTCCACGCCCTCGGCCGCGAGGCGCGCGGCGAGCTTCTCCGACATCGCCACCGAGCGATGCTTGCCGCCGGTACAGCCGATGGCGATGGTCACATACCGCTTGCCCTCGCGCCGGTAGCCGGCCGCGATGAGGCGCAGCAGCTCGGCGTAGCGGTCGAGGAACTCCTTGGCGCCGGGCTGGTTGAAGACGTAGGCGGCGACCTCCTCGTTGAGGCCCGAGTACGGGCGCAGCTCGGGGACCCAGTGCGGGTTGGGCAGGAACCGCATGTCCGCGACCAGGTCGGCGTCGACCGGCAGACCGTACTTGAAGCCGAACGACATGACGGTGGCCCGCAGCTCGGGCTCCTCCTCGCCGGCGAACTGGGCGTCCATCTTGGCGCGCAGCTCGTGCACGTTGAGGCTGGAGGTGTCGATCACCAGGTCGGCGTCCCCGCGCAGCTCGCGCAGCAGCTCTCGCTCGGCGGCGATGCCGTCCACGATGCGGCCGTCGCCCTGGAGCGGATGCGGGCGGCGCACCGACTCGAAGCGGCGCACCAGCGCCTCGTCGGAGGACTCCAGGAACACGATGCGCCGGGTGACGCCCCGGGTGTCCAGGTCCGCGAGGGACTCGCGGAGGTTGTCGAAGAAGCGCCGGCCGCGCACGTCCACGACGACCGCGATCCGCGCCACGTTGCCCTGCGAGCGGGCACCCAGCTCCACCATGGTGGGGATGAGGGCGGGCGGGAGGTTGTCCACGACGAACCAGCCGAGGTCCTCCAGACACTTCGCGGCCGTCGACCGGCCCGCTCCGGACATGCCGGAGATGATCACCAGTTCGGGGATGGCCGCTTCGGGGGCCGCGGCCGCCGTGACGTCCGTACTCACCTGTGCTCCGTTTTCCTGGACCGCGTGCTGATCGCCCGCCGCGGGCTGTGGCCGGTCCCGGCCCGCTTCCTTGTGCGCCCGATCTCGCTCGGGCGTGGGGTGTGTCTCGTGCTCGGTCATGTCTCCTGCCCCCGTCGTTCGTCCGGGAGACCCGCGATCGCGGGCTCCCCCGAGGAACCGCCCGTCGTGTCGGGTTCCTCGTCTTCAATGATCTCTCCGGTCGCCGTGTTCACGGCGGGTGCGGCCGGGGCCGCCTGGGCGAGGGCCGCGGCGATGGTCTCGGCCGTCTTCCGGCCTATCCCGGGCACCTCCTGGATCTGTTCGATTGTGGCGGACCGGAGCTTCTTCACCGAGCCGAAATGCTTGATGAGCGCCTGTTTGCGGGTTTCGCCGAGGCCGGGCACGTCGTCCAGGGGGCCGGCGCGGAAGCGCTTGGCCCGCTTGACGCGCTGGTAGGTGATCGCGAAGCGGTGGGCCTCGTCCCGTACGCGCTGGAGGAGATAGAGGCCCTCGCTGGTGCGCGGCAGGACCACCGGGTCGTCCTCGCCCGGCACCCAGACCTCCTCCAGGCGCTTGGCGAGGCCGCAGACGGCGATGTCGTCGATCCCCAGCTCGTCGAGGGCGCGCCGGGCCGCCGCGACCTGCGGCTGGCCACCGTCTACGACGACGAGCTGCGGCGGGTAGGCGAACTTCTTGGGCCGGCCGTCGTCGTCCTTGAGGGAGTCGGTGATCTCGTCCGCACCGGTGGGGAGAGACCCGTCGGCGGCGGCCTCCTCGCCGTCGGACCACTCCCCCGTCTTCTCCTTCTCGGCGAGGTAGCGCCTGAAGCGCCGGCTGATCACCTCGTGCATGGAGCGGACGTCGTCCTGGCCCGCGAAGCCCTTGATCTGGAAGCGGCGGTACTCGCTCTTGCGCTGGAGGCCGTCCTCGAAGACGACCATGGAGGCGACCACGTCGTCCCCCTGGAGGTGCGAGATGTCGTAGCACTCGATCCGGAGCGGGGCGCTGTCCAGGTCGAGGGCCTCGGCGATCTCCTCCAGGGCACGCGAGCGTGTGGTCAGGTCGGAGGCGCGCTTGGTCTTGTGCAGCGCCAGGGCCTGCTGGGCGTTGCGCTGCACGGTCTCCATGAGCGCCTTCTTGTCGCCACGCTGCGGGATGCGCAGCGACACGTTCGAGCCGCGGCGGCCGGCCAGCCACTCCTGGACCGGTGCGACGGGCTCGGGCAGCGCCGGGACCAGGACCTCCTTGGGGACCGCGTCCCCGGTCTCCTCGCCGTACAGCTGCTGGAGCGCGTGCTCGACGAGGGCCGCGGTGGTGACGTCCTCGACCTTGTCGGTCACCCAGCCGCGCTGGCCGCGCACCCGGCCCCCGCGCACGTGGAAGATCTGGACGGCCGCCTCCAGCTCGTCCTCCGCGACGGCGATGAGGTCGGCGTCGGTCGCGTCGGCGAGCACGACCGCGCTCTTCTCCATGGCCTTCTTCAGGGCCTCGATGTCGTCGCGCAGCCGGGCGGCCCGCTCGTACTCCATCTCCTCGGCCGCCGTCATCATCTGCTTCTCCAGGCGGCGGAGGTACGTGCCCGTGCGGCCCGCCATGAAGTCGCAGAACTCCTCGGCCAGCTCCCGGTGCTCCTCGGGGCTGATCCGGTCGACACAGGGTGCCGAACATTTGCCGATGTAGCCGAGCAGGCACGGCCGGCCGGTGCGTTCGGCGTTCTTGAAGACACCGGCCGAGCAGGTGCGCACCGGGAAGACGCGCAGCAGCAGGTCGACGGTGTCCCGGATGGCCCACGCGTGCCCGTAGGGCCCGAAGTACCGCACGCCCTTCTTCTTGTGACCGCGCATCACCTGCACACGCGGGAACTCCTCGTTCATCGTCACCGCGAGGTACGGATAGCTCTTGTCGTCGCGGTACTTGACGTTGAACCGGGGGTCGTACTCCTTGATCCAGGAGTACTCCAGCTGGAGCGCCTCGACTTCCGTGGACACCACGGTCCACTCCACGGACGCGGCGGTGGTCACCATCGTCCGGGTGCGCGGGTGCAGGTTCGCCAGGTCCTGGAAGTAGTTCGCCAGGCGCTGGCGCAGGCTTTTCGCCTTTCCGACGTAGATCACCCGGCGGTGCTCGTCACGGAACCTGTACACCCCCGGAGAGTCCGGGATCTCACCCGGCCTGGGGCGGTAGCTGGAGGGGTCGGCCATGTCTCACACCCTACTGGCGAGCGCCGACACCGCGTCGGGCCTGTGGACAACGTCCGCGCCCGCGCCGTTCACCCGTCCCGGCACCATCCCACGCCGGCCGGGGACGCACCGGTGCCGATCACCTGCCGGACGGTCCTGAGCGCCTCGTCGAGCGGCACGGTGTCCTCGTCGGGACACGTGTCGCACTGCCCGTTCGCGAGCCGGAAGCCCCCACCCTCACGCCCGCGGCCCCAGGGGTGACCGCGGACCGCCGTCCGCGTCGAGGAGCATCACCAGCGCGCGCTCGGTGTTGGTCAGCACGCTCAGCAGGCGTCCGGCGGAACCGGTGAACCAGGCTCCGAAACACCCCGCTGCGATCCGACGCCGCAGCCCGGCGACCGCCTCTTCCGGCGGCACAGCGATGTCGTCACCGGCGAATGCCCAGGTCTCCGCCACGCGCCGATCCTCCCATGGCGCGACGGGCACCGGCACGGCCCGGGGGTGCGACGGTTCCGGCGGCGCGCCGCAGTCCGGCCGGGCGGGGCCATGGCGGGTTCGAGGTGTTGTCGGGGCCAGGTCAACACGCTTCAATGCGGGGGAACTCGGGGCCGGGCACGCCCGCACAACGGGATGCGGCGTGCGCAGTCAGGGGTGCTCACAGCGCCCACGGGGGTGGTCCCGCACACCAGCGCAGACGGCCCGACCAGCCGTAGCGACACCTCATAGAAAGGCGCCTCGGCATGCGGCATGCCACCGAGCACGCGGATGTCCTCACCACGGAACTGGACATGGTCCTTCGGGGCGGCCCCTTCCATGCGGCGCTGCGCGCCGCCATCGCCGCACGCGGGCTGCCGCTCCAGCGTGTCCAGCACCATCTGTCCCGCCACGGGGTCAAGGTCGGTGTGACCAGCCTGAGTTACTGGCAGCAGGGCGCCCGCCGCCCGCAGCGCCCCGAGTCACTGCGGGCCGTGCGCGCGCTGGAGGAGATCCTCCAACTGCCGGACGAATCGCTGATCCGGCTGCTCGCCGACACCCACGAGCACAGGGTGTCCGGCCGCCCCGGGGCCCGCTCCTACCGCTCCCTGATCGAGGCCTCGGACGTCCTCGACCGGCTCCGGGCCGGCCTCGGCTGGTCCGCCGACGGCGGACTGCACACCCTCGGCCATCACGAATACGTCCGGATCGGCGCCCGGCGCGAACTGGCGGCCCGCGAGGCCCAGCACATCGTGCGGGCCCACCACGACGGCGTCGACCGCTTCCTCGCCGTGCACCACGGCGACCCCGGCTGCCGCCCGCCGGACATCAGGGTGCGGGCCCTGGAGAACTGCCGCACGGGACGCGTCCGCTGGGACCAGGACGCCGGCCTGCTGGTGGCCGAGCTGCTCTTCGGCACCCGGCTGCGCTCCGGCGACACCTTCCTCTTCCGGTACGGCATCGAGGACGGCACTGCCGGAACCTCCCGTGAACATCTTCACCGGTTCTGCTCCCCCGGCGGCCAGTACGCACTCCAGGTGCGCTTCGACACGGCCGCACTCCCGGCGCGCTGCCACCGCTTCACCCAGCCCTCGGCGGCGGCCCCCCGCAGCGGCCGGCAGGAACTGCCGGTCACCGGACCGCACCACTGCGTCCACGTGGTCGAGCCACGGATCCGGCCGGGCATCATCGGCATCACGTGGGACTGGGAGTGAAATCCCCTACGCCGTAGGGCTGTTGGCAGTCGTAGGCCTGTTGGCCACTGGCGACCGTCAGGACGGCGGCTCGGCCGGCGTCGGCTTCCGGTCAGGCGCCCGGGCCGGCGACGATCCTGCCGTTGGTGGTCTTCACCGGCAGCTCGGCGAGGGGCTCGGTGGCCGGCTGCTGGACCACTTTGCCGGTCGTGGCGTCGAACTCGCTGCCGTGGCAGGGGCAGATCAAGGTCGTCCCCTGGAGCTTGTTGATGGGGCACCCCGCGTGCGTGCAGATCGTGCTGTACACCTTCAGCGCGCCGTTCCTGTCACGGCTGACGACCACGTTGTGATCCTGGTAGAGCTTGGCTGCGCCCTGGGCGACCTCGCTCTCGGCACCGAGGTCGACGGGCGCGGTCGGGGTGGCCGCCGCCGAGGCACCGCCCGGCGCCGAGCACGCGGCCAGGCCGAGCCCGGCGACCGGGGCCACGGCGGCCCCTCGAAGGACGGTACGACGGCTCGCGGACGGTCGGGCGGGCATCTGGAACTCCACGGATCAAGGGCTGGGCAGGGCGACCATACCCGGGCAAGGGGGCAGGTTCTGCGGCAGGGGTGGCACCCCGGAGGGACGGCGAGGGTGCCCTGGAGTGGAACGCTCGGTGGGTGGGGGCCAGGCCAGGGGACGGGGAGCCGGGGAGGGAGCTGGGCCGGGGCTGCCCGGGCGGAGGACGTAAACGCTTGCGCAAGCGTTTACGCGGGGCCGGTCGATGGGATACGTTCCCGGCCGGAGCCCCCGCAACAGGGGCCGGGAACGCCCGGCCTCGTCGGCTCAGGGAGGAAAAGCCGATGGCCACCATGGCGGACGTCGCTCGCAGCGCCGGTGTCTCCGTGGCGACCGTCTCCCACGTCCTCAACGGCACGCGGCCGGTGCTGCCGCACACCCGCCAGGCCGTGCTGGACGCCGTCGACAACCTCGGCTACACGCCCAACACCCTGGCCCGCTCCCTGGTGACCTCCCGTACCCGCTCCATCGGGCTCGCCGTGTCGGCGATCAGCAACCCCTACTTCACGGAGATCCTCCAGGGAGTCGAGGCGGCCGCCCTGGAAGCGGGGTACAGCCTGCTCATCGCCGACCCGCACGACGACCCCGGGCACGAACGCAAGGTCGCTCAGCTCCTCCATGAGCGCCGCGTGGACGGCATGATCGTCGCCCCCTCCGCACATCCGCACGATCTCGTCGGCTACCTCCGCCGCCACGCCGTCCCCACCGTGTTCCTCGACCGGGTGATCGACGCGCGCGTGCTGGACGGCACCCCGGCCGGCGGTGACGAGGGTGCGTCCCCCGACGGGGGCGTGTCGTGGTGCGACCAGGTCTGTGCCGAGAGCGCCGGGCCGACCTCCCGCCTCGTCGCTCATCTCGCCGCCCTGGGCCACCGGCGGATCGGCATGGTCGCGGGTCTGCCCGGGCTGAGCACCACCGAAGAGCGCGTCGCCGGCTATCGGGACGGCCTCGCCGCCGCCGGCCTGGCGCTTGACGAGCGGCTCCTCGTGTCCGGCGACTCGGAGTCCGCCGGTGCCGAGCAGGCGACGGTGGCCCTGCTCACGCTGCCCGATCCGCCCACGGCCCTCGTCACCGCCAACAACGCGATGACCATCGGGGCACTGCGCGCACTGCGCCGACTCGGCCGGTCCGTCCCGGACGACCTCGCCCTGTGCTGCTTCGACGACTTCGCCTGGGCCGACCTGTTCTCGCCACGGCTCACCGCCGTCGCCCAGCCCAGCAGAGAACTGGGCGCGCGGGCCGTGCGGGTTCTCCTGGACCGGCTGAGCGAGCCCCGGCGTCCGGCCCGGACGGTGCGACTGCCGTGCACGTTCGTGCATCGCACGTCCTGCGGCTGCCCGGAGCAGCCCGGCGCGGCCGGGAGACCCGAGCACCGCGAACCATTCACGCTGTCCGAGAAGGGAACCGTCTCGTGATCGTCGTCGCCGGTGAGGCACTGATCGACCTGGTACCGCAGGGCCCCGGTGCCCTCGCGGACCTGAAGCCGGCGCTCGGCGGCGGCCCGTACAACACCGCCGTGGCCCTGGGCCGGCTCGGCTCCCGCACCGCTTTCTGCTCGCGGGCCTCGCACGACGCCTTCGGTGCGGCGCTGTTCGACGGGCTACGGCGGGCGGAGGTCGATGTGTCGGCCGTCCAGCGCGGGCCGGAGCCGACGACCCTCGCGGTGGCCACGCTCGACGCCACCGGCTCCGCCGCGTACTCCTTCTATGTCGACGGCACCGCCGACCGTCTGTTCACCGCGCCCGCCGCACTGCCTGCCGGCACGCGCGCGGTGTCGTTCGGCACCTGCTCGCTCGTCCTGGAACCGGGGGCGAGCGCCTATGAGGAGCTGATGCGCGCGGCGGCCGGGCAGGGGCTGTTCACCGCGCTCGATCCCAACATCCGGGCGGGACTGATCCCGGACGCGGACGCCTACCGGGCACGTTTCAAGAGCTGGCTGCCCTCGGTGACGCTGCTGAAGCTGTCCGCGGAGGACGCGGCGTGGCTGGGCGGCACGCCGCGCGAGTGGCTGGCCTCGGGACCGTCGGCCGTCGTGGTGACCCGGGGCGGGGACGGGCTGACCGTGTTCACCCGTGACGGAGGGGAGCACTCCGTGCCGGGTGAGAAGGTCGCCGTGGTGGACACCATCGGCGCCGGTGACACGGTGAACGCGGCCTTGCTGCACGGGCTTTCCGCCCAGGACGCGTTGTCCGCGGAAGCGCTCGCCGCCCTGGGGGCACAGGGCTGGGCACGGCTGCTGCGCTTCGCGGCACGGGCTGCGGCGATCACCTGCTCACGGGCCGGGGCCGAGCCGCCCTATGCGGCCGAGCTGGGTGAGTGGTGAACGCCCCGTCTTCTCTGTGCTGTTGACAAGGTGCGGCCGGGACTGTGATGTGCGGGGGCCTGCTGCACTGCAGAACCGGGCTGGCTGATGGATGAACGAACGGCGCCCCGCGGGGAGTTCCCGCGGGGCGCCGTTTTTTTGGTATTGCGTCAGCCCATGTGGTGATGTGTCGTCAGGCCTTGCG
The DNA here is from genome assembly GCF_042269865.1 of Streptomyces sp. NPDC055966. Classification (NCBI taxonomy): domain Bacteria; kingdom Bacillati; phylum Actinomycetota; class Actinomycetes; order Kitasatosporales; family Streptomycetaceae; genus Streptomyces; species Streptomyces sp. NPDC055966. Next base: position 113,586 of record NZ_JBHJYK010000014.1, on the reverse strand, counting down.
GGCTCGCGTCGTCTTCTTCGCCGGGTTCGCCGCGGGGGCCTTCTTGGCGGCCCCGGCGGCCTTCTTGGTCGCCGTGTTGTTGGCCTTGGCCGTCACCGTCTTCTTCGCCGTCGACCTGGCCGCGGCCGTCTTCCGGGCCGGGGTGCTCCGGGACGCCTTGACCGGCTCCGCGTCGCTGATGCGGTCGGCACCGAGGATCTCGCGCAGGAACTTGCCGGTGTGGCTGGCCGGTACCCCGGCCACCTCTTCGGGCGTGCCCTCGGCGACCACGAGGCCACCGCCGGCGCCGCCCTCCGGGCCCATGTCCACGACCCAGTCGGCGGTCTTGATCACGTCGAGGTTGTGCTCGATGACGATGACCGTGTTGCCCTTGTCGACCAGGCCGCCGAGCACCTTCAGCAGCTTGCTGATGTCCTCGAAGTGCAGACCGGTGGTCGGCTCGTCGAGGACGTAGACCGTGCGTCCGGTGGAGCGCTTCTGCAGCTCGCTGGCCAGCTTCACCCGCTGGGCCTCACCACCGGAGAGGGTCGTGGCGGACTGGCCGAGGCGGACATAGCCGAGGCCGACGTCCTTCAGCGTCCTCAGGTGGCGGGAGATCGCCGGAACCGCCTCGAAGAAGTCGGTGGCCTCCTCGATCGGCATGTTCAGCACGTCGGCGATGGACTTGCCCTTGTAGTGGACCTCCAGGGTCTCCCGGTTGTACCGGGCGCCGTGGCAGACCTCGCACGGGACGTAGACGTCCGGGAGGAAGTTCATCTCGATCTTGATCGTGCCGTCGCCCGCGCAGTTCTCGCAGCGGCCGCCCTTGACGTTGAAGGAGAATCGTCCGGGCAGGTAGCCGCGGACCTTCGCCTCGGTGGTCTCGGCGAACAGCTTGCGGACGTGGTCGAAGACACCGGTGTACGTCGCCGGGTTGGACCGCGGGGTGCGGCCGATCGGCGACTGGTCGACGTGCACGACCTTGTCGACCAGGTCGTCGCCGTCCACACGCGTGTGCCGTCCCGGGACGTTCCTCGCGCCGTTCAGCTCGCGGGCCAGGTGCGTGTAGAGGATGTCGTTGACCAGCGTCGACTTGCCGGAGCCGGACACGCCCGTGACGGCCGTGAAGACGCCCAGGGGGAAGGACACGTCGATGTCCTGAAGGTTGTTCTCGCGGGCGCCGTGCACGGTGAGCCGGCGGGAGGGGTCGCGGGGACGGCGGATGTCGGGCAGGGGGATCGCCTTGCGGCCCGACAGGTACGCGCCGGTCTGCGACTCGGTGTTGGCGAGCAGCTCCTTCAGAGAGCCGCTGTGCACTACCTTGCCGCCGTGCTCACCGGCGCCGGGGCCGATGTCCACGACCCAGTCGGCGACCTTGATGGTGTCCTCGTCGTGCTCCACGACGATGAGCGTGTTGCCCATGTCGCGCAGCCGGACCAGGGTCTCGATCAGCCGGTGGTTGTCCCGCTGGTGCAGACCGATGGACGGCTCGTCGAGGACGTAGAGCACGCCGACGAGGCCGGAACCGATCTGGGTGGCCAGGCGGATGCGCTGGGCCTCGCCGCCGGAGAGCGTGCCGGCCGCGCGGTTGAGGGAGAGGTAGTCGAGGCCGACGTCGACCAGGAAGCGCAGCCGCTCGTTGACCTCCTTCAGCACCCGCTCGGCGATCTTCTTGTCGCGGGCGTTCAGCGTCAGCCGGCCCAGGAAGTCCGCGCAGTCGCTGATCGACATCGCGGAGACTTCCGCGATCGACTTGTCCATGATCGTGACCGCGAGGACGATCGGCTTCAGGCGGGTGCCCTCGCAGGTGGGGCAGGGCACCTCGCGCATGTAGCCCTCGAAGCGCTCGCGGCTGGCGTCGCTCTCGGCCTCGCTGTGCCGGCGCTTGACGAACGGCACCGCTCCCTCGAAGGGGGTGGTGTACACGCGCTCGCGGCCGTACCTGTTGCGGTACCGCACCTCGATCTGGGTCTTGTGGCCGTGGAGCAGGGCCTTCTTGGCGCGCTGGGGCAGGCCCGCGAAGGGGATGTCCGTGCGGAAGCCGAGCGCGTCGGCGAGGGCGCCGATCAGCCGGCCGAAGTAGTCCTTGGTGTGCCCGTGCGACCAGGGGTGGATGGCGCCCTCGTCCAGGGACTTGTCCGGGTCCGGGACGAGCAGCTCCGGGTCGACCTCCATGCGCGTGCCGATACCGGTGCACTCGGGGCAGGCGCCGAAGGGCGAGTTGAAGGAGAAGGAGCGGGGCTCCAGCTCCTCGAACGACAGGTCGTCGTACGGGCAGTAGAGGTGCTCCGAGTACATGCGCTCACGCTCGGGGTCGTCCTCGGGGAGGTCGACGAAGTCGAGCACGATCATGCCGCCGGACAGCCCGAGGGCGGTCTCCACGGAGTCGGTGAGGCGGCGCTTGGCGGAGTCCTTGACCGTGAGGCGGTCGACGACCACCTCGATGGTGTGCTTCTCCTGCTTCTTCAGCGCCGGCGGGTCGGAGAGCCGGATCGTCTCGCCGTCCACGCGCGCGCGGGAGTAGCCCTTGGTCTGGAGGTCGGCGAAGAGGTCGACGAACTCGCCCTTGCGCTCGCGCACGAGCGGCGAGAGCACCTGGAAGCGGCTCCCCTCCGGCAGCTCCAGGACCTTGTCCACGATGGCCTGGGGCGACTGGCGCGAGATCGGGCGGCCGCACTCGGGACAGTGCGGCTTGCCGATACGTGCGAAGAGCAGACGCAGGTAGTCGTAGACCTCGGTGATGGTGCCGACCGTCGAGCGCGGGTTGCGCGAGGTCGACTTCTGGTCGATGGAGACTGCCGGGGACAGGCCCTCGATGAAGTCGACGTCCGGCTTGTCCATCTGGCCGAGGAACTGCCGGGCGTACGAGGAGAGCGACTCCACGTAGCGGCGCTGGCCCTCCGCGAAGATCGTGTCGAAGGCCAGGGAGGACTTGCCCGACCCGGACAGGCCCGTGAAGACGATGAGCGAGTCGCGAGGCAGGTCGAGCGAGACATTCTTGAGGTTGTGCTCGCGCGCGCCACGGACGATGAGACGGTCGGCCACGCCGGTCCGCACCTTTCTTGAGAGAAGTGACAGGGGCGGGGCCCCCGTGCTTCTTCAGACTAGGGGGAGCCACTGACAACGCCGGTCGGATTGCCCGGTTGCATAACAACCCCCGGCCATCCAGCATGCCCGACGCCGCTCTCGACGATATAGCACGTGCTTTCGATTTGCGGGCGAGCTTCACCACCTTCACCCAAAGGTGTGGTGAGGCTAAGGTCAGGTCCATGACCGATCACGCTCATGACCTGGCATGTGTACGTGACGCGACCGAACGGCTCCTCACCGCGGTCGCCAAACTGGACAACGCTTCGCTCGCCGAGCCGTCACGGCTTCCGGGCTGGAGCCGCGGGCACGTCCTCGCGCACCTCTCCCGCAACACGGACGCGCTCGTGAACGTTCTCGAAGGCCGGCCCATGTACGCGAGCGCCGAGGTGCGCGACGCCGACATCGAACGCGACGCCCCGCGCCCCCTCGACGTGCAGCTCACCGACCTGCGCGAAAGCGCGGCCCGCCTCCAGGCGCTGGGGGACGCGCCGGCGGACTGGTCGCGCACCGTCGAGCTGCGCAACGGGGTCACCGACTCCGCGTCCCGGGTGCCGTTCCGCCGGTGGGCCGAGGTGGAGCTGCACCACGTGGATCTCGGGATCGGGTACGAGCTGGAGGATCTCCCGGCGGAGTTCACCGAGCGGGAGATCGACTTCCTGGCCCGGCGCTTCGCCGGGCACAAGGAGGTCCCGTCGACCAGCCTGTCCGCCGGGGACGGCCGGAACTGGACCACGGGCGGCGGCGCCGACGGCGCGCCGGTCGCGGCCCATGGCACGCCCGCCGACCTGCTGGGCTGGCTCGCCGGCCGGCGGGACGGTTCCGGTCTGACCACGGACGGCACGCTGCCCAAGCTGCCTCCCCTGTAGGCCGACGACGGTCCGCGGGCCCCGCCCCCGCTATAGGCTGATCGCCATGACGTACACCGGAGAGGTCAAGGTCGGCGGACCGGCGGACGTGCACGAGCTGAAAGACCTGATGATCACGAAGATCGCGGTCGGCCCGATGGACAACAACGCCTATCTGCTGCGCTGCCGCGCCACCGACGAGCAGCTTCTGATCGACGCCGCCAACGAGGCGGAGACGCTCCTGGGCATGATCGGTGACGACGGCATCGCGTCCGTCGTCACCACCCATCGGCACGGCGATCACTGGCAGGCACTGGCCGCGGTCGTCGCGGCCACGGGCGCGCGTACGTACGCGGGCCGCGAGGACGCTCCCGGCATCCCGGTGCCCACCGATGTACTCGTGGACGACGGCGACGTCATCAGGGTGGGCAACGTGGAACTCACCGCGCGGCACCTGGTCGGGCACACCCCGGGTTCGATCGCTCTCGTCTACGACGACCCGCACGGCCACCCGCACGTCTTCACCGGCGACTGCCTCTTCCCGGGCGGGGTCGGCAACACGTTCAAGGACGCGGGGGCGTTTGCCAGCCTCATCCGCGACGTGGAGACGAAGATCTTCGACGTACTGCCCGACGAGACCTGGGTGTACCCCGGACACGGCAAGGACACCACGCTGGGCGCGGAGCGGCCCCAGTTGCCGGAGTGGCACGCGCGCGGGTGGTGAGGCGCGGCATCCCGGAGACCGAGCGCGCCACGGTCCATCGCGCGCTCCATGGCACGGAGTTCGCACGTCGGGCGCGCACGCCTCTCGCATGCGCCCGGCGCGCTTTCTCCTGCGCGCGCCCCGTGTGAACGCTTCACACGCGCCGGATCCCTGCGCACGCTCCCGGGCGACGCCGCCATGCGGTCAACTGGTGGCAGTACCGCGCAGGCCGACGGCTCCTGTGCGGAAGGGCCGCCGGTCTTCCCACCCCGCCCCTCGACCGGCGGCCCAGGCCTGCGGCACACGCGCGGCGAGGTTCGCGGAAGCTGTTCACACAGCCGCAACACCCGTTCCCACCATGCGGACAGTTACCGCTGTGACCTGGACAAACGCCGGGTTCGCTGCCAATCTCCCGCCATGCATCCTGCCCCTCGCACCCTGCGCCACGCGGTGGCCGCCGCCACCGTAGCCCTGCTCGCCACCGCTGTCGGCTGTGCTCCGCAGCCCGACGGGAAGGCGTCGACCCCTGCCTCCGGATCGGCCGCGAAGAGCTGCGCCCCGGGCAAGTTGGCCACCAGGACGTCCGGAAAGCTCACGATCGCGACGGACGAACCGGCGTACGAGCCCTGGTTCCAGGACGACAAGCCCGCCGACGGCAAGGGCTTCGAGTCCTCGGTCGCCTATGCCGTGGCCAAGCAGCTCGGATACGGCAAGAACGCGGTCGTGTGGCAGAGCGTGCCATTCAACAAGGCGTTCGCGCCCGGCGTGAAGACCTTCGACTTCGACATCAACCAGGTGTCGATCAGCAACGAGCGCAAGAAGGCCGTGGACTTCTCCTCCGGCTACTACGACGTGCGCCAGGCGGTGATCGCGCTGAAGGGCAGCAAGGCGGCCAAGGCGGCGAGCATCGCGGATCTGAAGAACCTCAAGCTGGGCGCCCAGGTGGGCACCACGAGCCTGGACTACATCACCGACGTGGTGAAGCCGAAGCAGGAGGCGGCCGCGTTCGCCAAGAACGACCAGGCCAAGTCCGCGTTGAAGAACGGCCAGGTGGACGCCATCGTGGTCGACCTGCCGACCGCGTTCTACATCACCTCGGCCGAGGTGACGGACGCGAAGGTCGTCGGCCAGTTCGAGAACCAGGGCGGCGCGCCCGAGCAGTTCGGGCTGGTGCTGGACAAGGGCAGCGCGCTGACCCCGTGCGTGAGCGGCGCCGTCGACTCCCTGCGCAAGGACGGCACACTGGCCCGGCTCGAGAAGCAGTGGCTCTCGGACGCCGTCGACGCCCCGGTGCTCAAGTGACGGTCACCAAGGGCGAGTCGGCCCCGGAGGGAGCCGACGACAAGGGAGACATGACCGGCGCCGTCGACGACAACTACGTGCCCTCCGAGCGACGTTTGGAGCGGGAACGCCACAAACGCGCGCGTGCGCGGCGCGCCACGGCCGTCGCGGCACTCTCGACGCTCGTCACAGCTGTCGTGCTCTACCTCGTCGTCGTCGACGCACCGGGCTGGCCACGCACCAAGGAGACGTTCTTCAGCGCGCAGTACGCGCGCGAGGCGCTGCCGAAAGTCCTCGAAGGGCTGTGGCTGAACGTCCGTCTGCTGGTGATCTGCGGCGCCGCCGTCCTGGTCCTCGGCATGCTGATCGCCATCGCGCGTACCCTGCGCGGACCCGTGTTCTTCCCGCTGCGCGTGCTGGCCGCGGCGTACACCGACTTCTTCCGCGGCCTTCCGCTGATCATCAACCTGATGATCGTGGTCCTGGGCGTGCCGGCGCTGCGTCTTCAGGGCGTGACGGTCGATCCGGTGCTGCTCGGCGGTACCGCGCTGACGCTCACGTACTCGGCGTACGTGGCCGAGGTGTTCCGCGCCGGCATCGAGTCCGTGCACCCCTCGCAGTTCGCCGCGGCCCGCTCGCTGGGCCTGACCAACCGACAGGCGCTGCGCCACGTCGTACTGCCACAGGCGGTGCGCCGTCAGGTCCCGCCCCTGCTCAACGACCTGGTGTCGCTCCAGAAGGACACCGGCCTCGTGTCGATCGGCGGCGCGGTGGACGCCGTCCGGGCGTCCGACATCATCGTGGGCCGCAGTCTGAACTACACGCCGTACATCGTCGCCGGGCTGGTGTTCGTGGCGCTGACCATTCCGATGACCCGCTTCACGGACTGGGTGACGGCCCGGATGGACCGGCGGCGGGCCCAGGGAGGATCCCTATGAGCGACGCGCCCGTGCTGCGCATGGAGTCCGTCCGCAAGACCTTCGCCGGCTCCGTCGTCCTGCGCGACGTCGGCCTGGAGGTCGCCCCGCACACGGTGACCGCCCTGATCGGCGCCTCCGGTTCGGGAAAGTCGACGCTGCTGCGCTGCGCCAACCTGCTGGAGGAGATCGACGACGGCGCGATCTGGCTGGACGGCGAGGAGATCACCGATCCGCGCGTCGACCAGGACGCGGTGCGGCGCAGGATCGGCGTCGTCTTCCAGGCGTACAACCTCTTCCCGCACATGACCGTGCTGGACAACGTGACGCTGGCGCCGCGGCGGGTGCACGGCGTCCCCCGCGAGGAGGCCGAGGAACGCGCCAGGGAGCTGCTGGAGCGCCTCGGACTGGGCGCCAAGGCAACTGCCTACCCCGACCGGCTCAGCGGCGGTCAGCAGCAGCGCGTGGCGATCGTACGGGCCCTCGCCGTACGGCCCCGGCTGTTGCTGCTGGACGAGATCACGGCGGCGCTCGACCCCGAACTCGTCGGCGAGGTGCTGGAGGTGGTCCGCGGCCTCAAGGGCGACGGCATGACCATGGTCCTGGCGACGCACGAGATGGGCTTCGCACGGGACGTCGCCGACCAGGTCTGTTTTCTGGACGGTGGCGTCGTGCTGGAGCGCGGCACCGCCGATGAGGTCTTCGGCGATCCGCAGCAGGAGCGCACGCGGCGCTTCCTGCGGCGCATCGTGGAGGCCGGCCGCCTGTGAGGTCGTGGCGCGACGCCCCCGGCGGGCGGCCGCCACGCGCGCGTGGCGGCCGCTACGCCTCGGCCTGCGCGGCCCCCAGCAGGGCCGCGACCCGCTCGACGCCGAAGGCGTAGCCCTGGACGCCACAGCCCGCGATCACGCCGTCGGCGCGCAGCGAGACGTAGGAGTGATGCCGGAACGACTCGCGCTGGTGGATGTTGGAGATGTGCACCTCCAGGACGGGCAGGCCGTCGCAGGTGTTGAGTGCGTCCAGAATCGCGACCGACGTGTGGGAGTAGGCAGCGGGGTTGATGACGATCCCGCAGTGGTTCAGGCGTGCCTCGTGGATCCAGTCGACCAGTTCGCCCTCGTGGTTGGACTGCCGGAAGTCCACCATGCCCCCGTGTGCGGCCGCCGCCTTGGCGCACAGCGCCTCCACGTCGGCCAGCGTGTCCTTGCCGTAGATCTCGGGCTGGCGCTGGCCGAGCAGATTCAGGTTGGGCCCGTTGAGGATCATGATCGGGGCGTTGGCCAGGGTGCGGGGCACGGTTCCTCCGGTCCGTTCGGGGCGGTGCGTCGACGACCGCCGCTCGCACCCGGTCTATCACGGTGACCACGGCGGACGACGCGCTGCGTGCGCCGTCGCCTCGGCGCGCACTCCGGTGACTTCAGCACCCCCATGCGCCCCCGTAACCCCTGATCACTAGGGGTAGTTGACGCGACATGGAGCCTGTACGCACCGTAAGCACACCATCGATGCCGCGGCTCGCCGCCGCCTCCCTCGCGGGGACCGCGATCGAGTTCTACGACTTCTTCGTCTACGGGACCGCGGCGGCCCTGGTCCTGGGACCGCTGTTCTTCCCGACGTTCTCACCGCTCGCCGGGACGCTGGCGGCGTTCGGGACGTTCGGGGTCGGGTTCCTGGCCCGGCCGCTCGGCTCGGTGCTGTTCGGGCACCTCGGTGACCGGCGCGGACGCCGGCCGGTGCTGGTCCTGTCACTGCTGCTCACGGGCGCCTCGACGGTCGCGGTGGGCTGTGTGCCGTCGTACGGGTCGATCGGCGTCGCCGCGCCGGTGCTGCTGCTCGTGCTGCGCTTCTTCCAGGGTCTGGGGCTCGGCGGGGAGTGGGGCGGAGCGGTGCTGCTGACCGCCGAGCACGCGCCGCCCGGCCGTCGCGCCCTGTGGTCGAGCTTTCCGCAGGTGGGCCCGGCCATCGGGTTCGTGCTCGCCAATGGGGTGGTGCTCGCGCTGTCGGCGACGCTGTCCGACGCGGAGTTCGCTCGCTGGGGCTGGCGGGTGCCGTTCTGGGCGGCTGGGGCGCTGGCGCTCGGCGGGCTGTTGTTGCGCTGGTCGATCGTGGAGAGCCCCCGGTTCCTGGAGATCGACGACCACGCGCGCGTGCCGTTCGTCGAGGTCGTACGGCATCACGGGCGGCTGGTGCTGCTGACGGCCGGGGCGCTGGCCGCCGGGTACGCGGTCTTCTACACGGTGACGACCTGGTCGCTGACGTACGCGACGGAGCGGCTCGGGGTGAGCCGGACGGTGATGCTGACCTGTGTCATGGCCGCGGTGGTGGTGAAGGCGTCCCTCACGCCGTTCATGGCGTTGCTCGCCGACCGCTTCGGACGCCGGCCGATGTGCCTCACCGGATGCGCGGCATGCGGCCTGTGGATGCTGCCGATGGTCGCATTGCTGGGCACCGGTCAGCCGCTGCTGATGTTCCTCGGCATCCTGGGCGCTCTGGTCTCCTTCATCACCATGTTCGCGGTGATCGCCGCGTATCTGCCGGAGCTGTACGAGGCGCGGGTGCGCTGCACGGGTGCCGCGGTGGGCTACAACCTCGGCGGAGTCCTCGGCGGCGCTCTCACCCCGATCGTGGCCACGGCGCTCGCGGAACACGGCGGGCGGGTCCCCTGGGGCGTGGGCGTCTATCTGACGGGCGTCGCGCTGCTCAGCCTCGCCTGCTTCGCCCTGCTGCCCGAGACCCGCCCGGTGCCGATGCCGGTGGTGGAGCCGGTCACGGGTTGATCGCCAGCTCCAGATAGGCCGCGAAGAGCACCAGGTGGACGCCGCCCTGCAGAGGGGTGGCCCGGCCCGGCACGACCGTCAGAGAGCTGACCACCACGGTCAGCGCGAGCAGCAGCATGTGAGTCGAGCCGAGGCCGAGGACGAGCGGGCCGGACAGCCAGACGGAGGCGAGGGCGACTGCGGGGATGGTCAGGCCGATACTGGCCATGGCCGAGCCCAGCGCGAGGTTGAGGCTGGTCTGCACCCGGTCGCGGCGGGCGGAGCGCAGCGCGGCGATCGTCTCGGGGAGCAGCACGAGCAGGGCGATGATCACGCCGACGACCGCCTGGGGCAGGCCCGCGGCCGCCACGCCCGACTCGATGGCGGGCGACACGCCCTTGGCCAGCCCGACCACGCCGATGAGGGCCAGTCCGAGCAGACCGAGGCTGGTCCAGGCGGTGCGCGCGGACGGCGGCCGCGCGTGCTCTTCGGCGGTGATGACCTCGCCCTGCCGGGTGATCGGAAGGAAGTAGTCGCGGTGGCGCACGGTCTGCGTGGCCACGAACAAGCCGTACAGGATCAGCGAGGACAACGCGGCGAACGTCAGCTGCACCGAGGAGAACTCGGGCCCGGGCTTGCTGGTGGTGAACGTCGGCAGGACCAGGCTCAGCGTGGCCAGCGTCGCCACGGTCGCCAGGGCGGCGCCGGTGCCCTCGGGGTTGAAGACCGCGGTGCCGTGCCGCAGGGAAGCGGCGAGCAGGCAGATCCCGACGACGCCGTTGCAGGTGATCATCACGGCGGCGAAGACGGTGTCCCGGGCCAGGGTGGAACTCTTGTCGCCGCCGTCGGCCATGAGGGTGACGATCAACGCCACCTCGATGATCGTGACGGCGATGGCCAGGACGAGGGAACCGAAGGGTTCACCGACGCGGTGGGCGATGACCTCGGCATGGTGCACCGCCGCGAGGACGGACCCGGCGAGCACGAGGGTGACCAGGGCGACGGCCGCACCCGGCAGGCCACGGCCCCAGGTGAAGACCAGGAGGACGATCGCGAGCACCGGCACGAGCGTCGTCCATTGCCGGGTGAGCGACCGCAGCCTACTGATCATGCGGCGATCGTCGCAGAGGCGTACAGGATTCGCATTCTGCTCTTTTCGGATACCTCTCATCCTTCCGTTGCCCTCATCCCACCGGCGGGAGCGGGAACCGCATGGCACGGTCCCGCTCCCGCCGGTGGGCGCTTCTGCCGTCGGCCGGGTCAGGCGTCGACGCTGTCCCTCGCGGCACCTTCACCGCCGGCACCCGCCGCCTCGGCGGCCGTCTGCTTCTTGCCGGCCATCAGGCTGGTGATCGTGGTGACGATCAGGACGGCGCAGATCACGCCGAGCGAGACCGGGATGCTGATCTCGGGCACGTGGACACCGGACTCGTGCAGGGCGTGCAGCACCAGTTTGACGCCGATGAAGCCGAGGATGATCGACAGGCCGTACGAGAGGTGGACCAGCTTCCGCAGCAGGCCGCCGATGAGGAAGTACAGCTGCCGCAGACCCATCAGGGCAAAGGCGTTGGCGGTGAAGACGATGTACGGATCCTGGGTCAGGCCGAAGATCGCGGGGATGGAGTCCAGGGCGAACAGGACGTCCGTGGTGCCGATGGCGAGCATCACGACCAGCATCGGGGTCATGACCCGCTTGCCGTTCTCCTGGATCCACAGCTTGGTGCCGTGATAGCGGTCCGCCACGCCGAACCTGCGCTCCGCGGCCTTCAGCAGCTTGTTCTCCTCGAACTCCTCGTCCTCCCCGTCCGCGCGGGCCTCCTGGATGAGCTTCCAGGCCGTCCAGATCAGGAAGGCACCGAAGAGGTAGAACACCCAGGAGAAGCTGGCGAGGATGGCGGCTCCCGCGGCGATGAAGATCGCCCGCAGCACCAGGGCTATGAGCACGCCGACGAGCAGGACGCGCTGCTGGTACCGGGTCGGCACCGCGAACTTCGCCATGATCAGGACGAAGACGAAGAGGTTGTCGACGCTGAGCGACTTCTCGGTGATGAAGCCGGCGAAGAACTCACCGGCCGGCTGTCCACCGCCGAAGAGGAACAGGCCGAGGCCGAAGAGTCCGGCCAGGGCGATCCAGACGACGGTCCAGATACCGGCTTCCTTGATCGACACCTCATGCGGCTTGCGACCGATGAAGAAGTCGACCGCGATCAGGGCGGCCAGGCCCGCGATGGTCAGGACCCACAGGGTCACGGAAACATCCACTGTTCCTCCGGCATTACGTAACGGCAAACACTTTCAGCGCTGTCGCTGCCGGAGGTCTCTTCCACCCGCTCGGGGCCGACGCCCCGGGACCGGAACCGGTCCGTACTGACGGGTGCGCCGCACTCAGGGAGTACTCCCCTCCGCACCGAAGACCCTACCCAATAACCAATGAAAGGTAAAGTTAAAGGTAAAATAAAGACAAAGTTACCAGTTCAGGGCGGCTTTACTTGTATTTGCCCCTAGCCTTGGCCGCCTCGGTGAGCACGTGCTGCACGATCTGGCTGCCGGCCGGCACCAGCGAAGGCTCGTAGGTCCAGGCGTGCCCGACCCAGGGGTCGGCGAGATGGTCGTCGGCGACGGGTGTGAGTCGCATCAGCGAACGCCACAGAGGATCGAGCAACGGGCCGTAGGCGGCGGCGTCCTCGCGGTCCGCCACCAGCAGCAGGTGCACGCCGACAGCGGGCCCCTCGTCGGCGAGGTAGCGCAACCGGGTCACCGCACGGTCGTCGAAGCCGTGCGGGAAGTCGTTGACGATCAGCAACTGCTGCGCGGTGTCGACGTCGGGTGGCAGTGACTCGGGCGTGCCACCGCGCACCGCCATCTGCACCAGGTCGACCCGACGGGTGAGTCTCTCCAGCACCTCCGTGACACCCGCCGCCCCGGTCGTGGGCGGCATGGCGAGCACCCCCGTCCGGGTCAGCACGCCGAGCGCCGCCGCCCCGGCACCGGCCGGGTCGATGACCTGGAGGGCGAAACCGCCCGGTGGATGCACGGCGAGCAGGCGCGCGGCGAGTGCGACCGCGGCCTCCATGGCCAGGTGCCGCAGTTCGGCGGAGTCCGGGACACCGTGGGCGTTCCCCGGGCCGCTGTCGAGCCACAGGCCACGCTCCAGCGGCAGTCTGACCAGCATGGGAATGCGCAGCGGCTTGCTCTCCGGCAGGTGAAGATCGCCCAGCCGCAGAGCCATCGGCTCCTCGTCCGGCACTCGGTAGCCGTGCCAGACGGGATTGTCCCAGCGGGCGTACGCGGGCGGAAGCGCGGGCTCGACCACATCGGACTCGGCGGAGAGCTGGGCGAGGTCGCGGTCGAGGACCGCGCGGGCCTGGTCGATCAGCTGCGTCCGGCGGGCGTGGGCCGCCTCGCGCGCGGTGTCGCCCGCCGCGCCGAGCCGGCTGCCGGGGTCGGCCAGCGCCTGGTCCAGTTCCCTCTCCAGACGGGAGTCGGCGAACTCGACGGCGCTGCGGTACGCGGCCGTGGTGCGGGCCAGGTCCTCGAACATGCCCCAGACCTGGTTGTACAGCCGCTCCTCCATCGACCAGCCCACGGCGTCCCCCGCGACCGGCTGCGCGGGCCGGTCGTCGGTGGCGGCATCCGTCGCGGGCGCCGGAGACTGCGCGGTGCCGGGTGGGCGGCGGCGCGGGTGTGTGTAGTCCACCGGGGCCCCGGGGGTTCGCGGAGCTTCGGGGTCCGCCGGAGCGGCGCCGGGTGCCTGGGTGTCGTACGGGTTCTGCACGTCGTACGGGCTCTGTGTCTCGTACGACGGTGCGGGCTCCGGGAGTTGGGGTGCGTACGAGTGTGTCGGCGTCCCCGGGCCGGGCGCGGGGGTGGGCGCCGGCAGGGGCGGAGCCGGGGCGGGGGCCGGTGTCCGCTGGATGGTGGCCACCAGGTCCGCGGACTCCGGCAGGCCCTGGTCGGCCAGCAGTGCGGGAAGGCCGGCCGCGTAGCCCTGGCCCGTCGCGCGGACCTTCCAGGCGCCCTGTCTGCGGTACAGCTCCAGGGCGACCACGGCCGTCTCGGTGTCCAGGCCGGTCAAGGTGTAGCTGACGATCTCGGTGTCGTCGGGGCCGTCGACCGCGGTGTGCGGGGCTGCGACGGCACCGAACCGGAGCGGGCCGGCGGGCCCGGTGGGCAGCGCGAGGAACACACCGACGCGGTGCACGGCCTCGGGCAGGGCGCCCAGGTCGACGGCCAGCCGGTGTTCGGCGGCGGTCTGCCGGGGCACCTCGACGCCCGGCAGCTCGGGGGCGCCGGGATGGGCCACCCACTGAGGGCCGGGCACCGTGCCGTTCTCGTCGCCGAGCGTGGCTCCGGCCAGGACCGGCACCCCGGCCGAGATCCGGACCGTCAGCCGGATCTGGGACAGCGGGTGGTTCTGCCCCCGCACCAGCTCGGCCGTCATCGCCGTGCCCCCCTGTGTCGTTGTGTCGTGCGCCTTGCCGGTCGAGCGGTCGGGCCTACAGGTGCGGCAGGATCGACGGCATCAGGTCCTGGAAGGTGCGGCCGTTGGCCGGGGAACCCAGGGCGGTCATCGTCCAGCCCGGACCCGCGCGGTGCACCTTCGCCATGATCTGGGCGGTGTAGTCGCCGCCGCCGTCCAGTGTGTAGCGGGCGAGTTCCTGGCCGTTGGTCTCGTCCACGAGGCGGCAGAACGCGTTCTGCACTTCCTGGAAGGTCTGGCCCGTGAAGGAGTTCACGGTGAAGACGATCTGGTCGATGTGGACCGGAACGCGCTGGAGGTCCACCAGGATCGACTCGTCGTCCCCGCCCTGGCCGGCACCGCCGACGAGGTTGTCGCCGGTGTGGCGGACGGAGCCGTCGTCGCTCACCAGGTGGCGGAAGAAGACGACGTCGACCGGCTGCTTCTCGGCGAAGAGCACCGCCGAGGCGTCGAGGTCGATCTCCCGGGTGCGGGAGCCGAAGAGACCACGCCGCTTCGCCGCCTGCCAGCCGAGCCCCATGCGGACCGCGGTCAGGGTGGCCCCGTCCTTCTTCTCCAGGCTGATGGCCTGACCCTTGCTCAAGTTGACGGACACCGCTGATTTCCCCTCTCGATGGTCCCCTGTTGCCGCGCAGTGCGCGGTTGACCAAAACCCTACGCAGGCGCACCGACAGTGCCGAACCCCGGCCCGCGCTTTGTGTCGGTGTTGCAACACTTGGCGCGTATGCCGAGGTCCGGCAGGGTGTCACGGGCTCAGGCGAGCCCGGCCTCCCGCATCTGGCGCAGCTCCTTCTTCATCTCCGAGACCTCGTCGCGCAGCCGGGCCGCGATCTCGAACTGGAGCTCCGCGGCGGCGGCGCGCATCCTCTCGGTCATCTCCTCGATCTGCTCGGCGAGTTCGGCCGCCGGACGATCCGTGGGCACCGCCTGGCCCTTGGCCGCCTTGCCGGCCTTCGCGCCCTTGGCCGCCTTGTCGCCCAGCGACGGGACGGGTGCCTTGGCGCCCTTGCCGTCCTTGGACTTGCGATAGCCGCTGCCGAGGAGCTGCTCGGTGTCGACCTCCTCCCGGGCGATCTGCGCGACGATGTCGTTGATCTTCTTGCGCAGCGGCTGCGGGTCGATGCCGTTGGCCTTGTTGTAGGCGATCTGCCTGTCCCGGCGGCGGTTGGTCTCCTCGATGGCCTTCTCCATCGCCGGGGTGATCTTGTCGGCGTACATGTGGACCTGACCGGAGACGTTGCGCGCCGCGCGGCCGATCGTCTGGATCAGCGAGGTGCCGGAGCGCAGGAAGCCCTCCTTGTCGGCGTCCAGGATCGCCACCAGGGACACCTCCGGCAGGTCGAGGCCCTCACGCAGCAGGTTGATGCCGACCAGGACATCGAACTCGCCGGCGCGCAGCTCGCGCAGCAGCTCGACGCGGCGCAGGGTGTCGACGTCGCTGTGCAGATAGCGGACCTGGATGCCCAGTTCGAGGAAGTAGTCGGTGAGGTCCTCGGCCATCTTCTTGGTCAGCGTGGTGACGAGCACGCGCTCGTCCTTCTCGGTGCGCTTGCGGATCTCGTGCACCAGGTCGTCGATCTGACCCTCGGTGGGCTTGACGACGACCTCCGGGTCGACGAGGCCCGTGGGACGGATGATCTGCTCGACCGCACCGTCGGAACGCGACAGCTCGTACGCGCCCGGGGTGGCCGACAGGTAGACGGTCTGGCCGATGCGCTCCTGGAACTCCTCCCACTTCAGGGGGCGGTTGTCCAGCGCGGACGGCAGACGGAAGCCGTGGTCCACCAGGGTGCGCTTGCGGGAGGCGTCGCCCTCGTACATGGCGCCGATCTGCGGGACGGTGACGTGCGACTCGTCGATGACGAGCAGGAAGTCGTCCGGGAAGTAGTCGAGCAGGGTGTTCGGCGGGGAGCCGGGCAAGCGGCCGTCGAAGTGCATCGAGTAGTTCTCCACGCCGGAGCAGGTGCCGATCTGGCGGAGCATCTCGATGTCGTACGTCGTGCGCATCCGCAGGCGCTGGGCCTCCAGGAGCTTGCCCTGCTTCTCCAGCTCGGCGAGGCGCTCCCCCAGCTCCTTCTCGATGTCGTTGACGGCCCGCTCCATGCGCTCGGGGCCGGCGACATAGTGGGAGGCGGGGAAGACGTACAGCTGCTGGTCGTCGCTGATGATCTCACCGGTCAGTGGGTGCAGCGTGGACAGCGCCTCGATCTCGTCGCCGAACATCTCGATGCGGACGGCCAGCTCCTCGTAGACCGGGAAGATCTCGATGGTGTCGCCGCGGACCCGGAAGGTGCCGCGGCTGAAGGCCATGTCGTTGCGCGTGTACTGGATGTCGACGAAGCGGCGCAGCAAATCGTCCCGGTCGATCTCGTCGCCGACCCGGAGGGGGACCATCCGGTCCACGTACTCCTGCGGCGTACCGAGGCCGTAGATGCAGGAGACCGAGGCGACCACGATGACGTCGCGCCGTGTGAGCAGCGAGTTCGTCGCCGAGTGGCGCAGGCGCTCGACCTCCTCGTTGATCGAGGAGTCCTTCTCGATGTAGGTGTCCGACTGCGGGACGTAGGCCTCGGGCTGGTAGTAGTCGTAGTACGAGACGAAGTACTCGACCGCGTTGTTCGGCAGGAGTTCGCGGAATTCGTTGGCCAGCTGGGCGGCCAGGGTCTTGTTCGGCGCCATCACGAGCGTGGGGCGCTGGAGCTTCTCGATCATCCACGCAGTGGTGGCGGACTTGCCGGTGCCGGTCGCGCCCAGCAGGACGACGTCCTTCTCACCGGCCTCGATGCGCTTGGCCAGCTCGGCGATGGCTGCCGGCTGGTCACCGCTGGGCTGGTAGGGGCTGACGACCTCGAAGGGCGCCACCGTGCGTTCGATGTGGGAAACGGGCCGCATGCCATCCACCGTACGACCCCGCACTGACAACGGGTCCCGATCAGCGGTTCTACGGCGTCCTGGAGCCGTGGTGCTCGGGCCGGCGTCCCTCGTGGAGCGCGGGCCGGCGGTCCAGGTGGGAGACGACGGCGGCGGCCGGGACGCCCGGTTTCCGCTCGACGGGCGCACGGACGGGCCGGCCCATGACCATCATCGGGTCGAAGACCACGACCACGGCCGCGAGGAGCAGGAAGACGAGCGGGCCGATCAGCATGGGCACGAGCACGGACGGCTCCGGCGCGCCGCCGACGGCGTGGGAGTGGCCGTCGAGGTGGACCCCCAGGGCTGCCATGCCCATGTAGTGCATGCCGCTGACCGCGAGCCCCATGACGAGGCTCGCCCCCACGCTCCACAGGAAGCCGCGCACGCGTCCGGCGGCCCACAGGGCGGCGGTGGCGGCCACGACCGCTATGGCGACGGAGGCCGCGACCGTGACGGTGTTGTACGTGAACCGGCCGTGGAAGCGGACTCCGGCCATGCCCAGGTAGTGCATGGAGGCGACGCCCAGACCGGTGACGGTGCCGCCGGTGAACAGCGCGGCACCCGTGGCCCCGCGGTAGCCGACGATGAAGATTCCGACGCCGACCATGACGATGGCGAGGCCGAGGCTCGCGTAGGTGATCGGCTTGTCGTAGTGGATCGGCGCCTCCTTGACGGCGAAGCCCATCATGGCGACGAAGTGCATGGTCCATATGCCGGAGCCGATCGCGGCGGAGCCGAGGGCCAGCCAGGCGGGCCGCCGAGAGTGCGAGACCAGCAACGCGCGCGTGGTGCAGCGCAGGCCGAGGGCACCACCCAGGCAGGCCATCAGATAGGCCGCCAACGGGGTGACGGCCCCGTAGCTGAATCCGTCGACCGTGCCTTGCATCCGCGGCTGCCCTTCCGCCCTCTTGCGTCCTGGATCACCTGAAACGTTCCCCCTGCCCCAGGACCGCGCGGGCGGTCAGGGTTGTCGCAGAGAGTATGACCCCCACCGGAATGGTCGAACGATTTTCCGGCAAAGAAACACGGCGTTGCCGCACTTGTGCGGTACCCGTGAGCGGACTTGGGTGTTTGTCCGCGTTGTGCGCTTCTCGTGTGCCCGGTGCCATCGGTCGTCTGCTGTCACTCTTGTGGCAGTCGGTATCAACTCGACGCGAGGAGTCCGTATGCACGCGCGCGTAGTGGCCACCGCCGCCGCGGTCCTGGGGATCGCGACGGTCCTGCTGATCACCACCCCCGACGCCCGGGCCGGCGGTTCCGGCGAGCCGACGGTGGTCGGGCACCGGGGCGCCGCCGCCTACGCGCCCGAGAACACACTGCCCTCGATCGACAAGGCCGCGACGCTGGGCATCACCTGGGTCGAGAACGACGTCCAGCGCACCAAGGACGGCGAGCTGGTCGTCATCCACGACGACAGCCTGAAGCGCACCACCGACGTCGAGCAGGTCTTCCCCGGGCGGGCGCCGTGGAAGGTGAAGGACTTCACCGCGGCCGAGATCGCCCGGCTGGACGCGGGCAGCTGGTACTCCCCCGCCTACGCGGGCACCCGCGTGCCGACGCTCGCGCAGTACATGCGGCGGATCGAGCACAACCACGAGAAACTGCTCCTGGAGATCAAGAACCCAGAGCTGTACCCGGGCATCGAGCAGCAGACCCTGAAGCTCCTCGGCAACGAGGGCTGGCTGGACGGGAGCCATCTGGAGCGGCTGATCGTGCAGAGCTTCAGCGCCGACAGCATCCGGACCGTCCACGAGCTGAAGCCCGCGGTCACCACGGCCCTGCTCGGCTCGCCCAAGGTGGAGCAGCTGTACCAGGACGCGCGCTTCGCCGATCTCATCAATCCCTCGTACGGGTCGCTCTCGCGCGGCTATGTCGCGGCCGTGCACACGTTCAAGGGGCCGCACGGCAGGAAGCTCAAGGTGTTCGCCTGGACGGTGGACGACGCGGCCGGCGCCCACACGGCCGCGGAGTACGGCGTCGACGGGATCATCACCAACAAGGCCGACGTGGTGCGCGCGGCGCTGGGCTCGCACTGAGCCGGGACGGGCGTTGTCAGTGGCGGGCCGTACGGTGGTCGCATGGACAGCGAACGGCAGGATGAGCAGCGCGTCGTATGGGCCGTCGTCGGCAGCGACATCGGTCCGCTGATGCTGGCCGCGACCCGGGACGGCCTGGTCAACGTCGTCTTCCACGCCACGGACGCGGTGCGCGACCGGGCGCTGGAGCGGCTGGCGTCCCGGTTCGGCGCCGCCCCCGTCGAGGATCCGGACGCGCCGCCGCTCACCGAGGCCATACGCCAGTTGCGCGCGTACTTCGCGGGCGAGCGGCACGACTTCGACCTGCCGCTGGACTGGTCGCTGATCTCCGGCTTCAACCGCCAGGTGCTGCGCGAGCTGGCCTCCGGGGTGCCGTACGGCACGGTGGTGGGGTACGGCGATCTCGCGGGGCGGGTCGGGCAGCCCGGCGGGGCGCAGGCCGTCGGCGCGGCCATGGGCGCCAATCCGCTGCCGGTGGTCGTGCCGTGCCACCGGGTGGTGGAGAGCGACGGCGGTATCGGCGGCTTCGGAGGCGGGCTGGAGACCAAGCGGAAGCTGCTCGCCCTGGAGGGCGTGCTGCCCGAGCCGCTGTTCTGACCGCCCCCGGGGACCGCTCGCCGACTGCTCGGCTGCTACGCGTCGTAGTGCCGGGCCTCGAAGACATTGCCGTCGGGGTCCCGGAAATAGAACGATCGCGGGGCGCTGCCGCGGGCGCCGAAGGAGTCGTGGCCGATGTCGGACAGGGGGACGCCGTTGCTCTCCAGCCGGGCGCGCAGGGCCTCGAAGGCGTCGGCCGGCAGGGACAGGCAGACGTGGTTGACCGGATGGCCCGCGCTGTCGGCCGCGCCGGGCAGCATCCTCATGCGGTCCGCGAAGGTGTGCGGGGCGAGGTCGAAAATGGTCTCCTCGTTGACGCGCACCGAGGGGAACGGCACCTTCCCCTCGACGAACTCGGTGAGTCTGACGGGCTCCAGACCGACGGCCTCGGTGTAGAAACGGGCCGCGGCCACCGGGTCGGCCACCCACAGGACGACATGGTCGAGACGCGTGCTGTTCTTCGTCATGCGCTCCAGGCTGGTGGCGTCTCCCACAGGCCGCAAGCGTTTAGGCGCGCCCGGCGCCCGCCAGAGATCCAGGTACGAACAGCCGACGGACAGGAGGCGATGCGCGTGGTGCTCGTGGTGTCGGAAGAGGTCCGGGAAGCGATCGACGCGCGGCGGCCGGTGGTGGCCCTGGAGTCCACGATCATCGCGCACGGCCTGCCTCGTCCCCGCAATCTGCACGTGGCGCGGGAGCTGGAGGACGCGGTGCGGCGGGAGGGCGCCGTACCGGCGACCATCGCCGTCCTGGACGGACGCCCTCATGTCGGGCTGGACAAGGAGCAGCTGGAGCGCGTCGCGAACGAGGACGGGATCCGCAAGCTGGGCCACCGCGACCTGCCACTCGCCGTGGCCGCGCGGGCGAGCGGGGCGACCACGGTGTCGGCCACGGCGCAGCTGGCCGCGCTCGCGGGCATCCGGGTGTTCGCCACGGGCGGGCTGGGCGGTGTGCACCGGGAGTGGACGGTGACGCAGGACGAGTCGGCCGATCTGGGGCTGCTGGCGCGCACGAGGATCACGGTGGTCTGCGCGGGCGTGAAGTCGATCCTGGACGTGCCGGCGACGCTCCAGCGGCTGGAGACCCTCGGCGTGGCCGTGGCGGGGTACGGCACGGACCGTTTCCCCGGCTTCTACCTCTCCGACTCGGGGCATCCCGTCGACTGGACCCTGCACGGCCCGGACGAGGTCGCCGAGGTCATGCGGGCCCAGGACACGTTGGGCGCCGTGGAGTCGGCGCTGATCGTCGCCAACCCCGTCCCGGAGGCGGAACAGCTCGATCCCGAGCTGCACGCGCGCGTGCTCGCCGACGCGCTGCGGGCCTGCGCGGAGCAGGGCGTCAGCGGGCAGGCCGTGACCCCGTTCCTGCTGGACTACCTGGTCCGGCACACGGACGGCGCGTCCCTGAGCGCCAATCTGGCGGCCGTGCGCGGCAACGTACGGCTGGCGGCTCGGATCGCCACGGCCTGGACCAGGGAGTGACCACGCGTCGGAACGGGGCCCTGCTGGTCGTCGGGGACGTGATCACGGACGTGGTCGCCCGGCACCGGGGGCCGCTCGCGGCCGGCACCGACACGGTCGCCTCGATCCGTACGCTGCCCGGCGGGGCGGGCGCGAACGTGGCCTGCTGGGCCGCCCACGCGGGCTGTGCGGACGTACGGCTGCTGGGACGGGTGGGCGCGGACACGGCCGCTTGGCACGAGCGGGAGCTGCTCGCCGCCGGTGTACAGCCCCGGCTGGTGGTCGATCCGGAGGCGGCGAGCGGGACGGTGATCTGCCTCGTCGACACGGGAGCCGCGGCCGAGCGCACGTTCCTCACGGACAGCGGGGCTTCTCTGCGGCTCGAACCCGACGACTGGTCCGACGCGTTGCTCGACGGGGTCGCCCGGCTGCACCTGTCGGGCTATCTGCTGTTCACCGAGCCGAGCAGGGCCCTGGCACGTACCGCACTCGCGGCGGCACGCGCGCGTGAAGTGCCCGTCAGTCTGGATCCGGCCTCCGCCGGCTTCCTGACGCGGCTGGGCGTGGACCGGTTCCTCGCGTTCGCGGAGGAGCTGGACGTGCTGTTGCCCAGCCGGGACGAGGCATGCCTGCTGACCGGCCTGCCGGATCCGGCGGACGCGGCGGCCAAGCTGAGCCGTCTGGTGCCGCTGGTGGTGGCCAAGGCGGGCGCGGACGGGGCCCTGGTGGCCCGTTCCGGCGCCGCGCCGACGCGCATCCCGGCGTCACCGGCGGTCCCCCGGGACACCACGGGCGCCGGCGACGCCTTCACCGGCGCGTTCCTCGCCGCCCTGCTCGCGGGCGCGGATCCGCAGGAGGCGGCGGCCCAGGGCTGCCGGGCGGGCGCGCGAGCGGTGGGCCGAGTGGGGGCCAGACCACCGATTCCGGGGAGCGGCGCCTAGACGTCGGCCAGCCGGCGGCGGGGGTAGGAGGCGGGGCCGTCAGCAGGGGCCACCGGCCACAGTGCACGTTCGGTCGACCGTGACGGAAGCTGGACTCTGCGCACTCCCGGATCACTGCGGCGGGTACCGCAGATGGTGCATGTCGGGCGGGTGCGGCGGGTCCAGGGGGCAGAGCAGGCCGGGGCGGCTGCGGCGAGATGCCGGGCGGCGTGCATGGCCATGCGACGCGCATGGCCTGGCGACGTCGCAGGGCGCCGCAGATGGCCCAGCCGCTGTGGCGACGGCCCGGTGCCACGCACGCTCGGACGGCCGCGGCCGGGCTACGTCGGCGCCGTGTGCGCTCCGCAGGTCCCCGATGCCGCGAACGCCCGGACAAGCGCCACAGGACGCCGATTGCCGGGGCCTGCGGACAGCTCGGGCCCTGATCGATCCCGGGCCATGGCCGCCGGGCCCCGACCGGTCGCGGGCCATGGCCCGCTCGGCGGACAACCCGGGCTCTGTCCGCCCGTAGGGGTGATTGCGGCGGCCCAGGCCGTACGGTCGCCCGCGTCCCCGACGCCTTGCCCCGCGCCGTCTCCTACGCCTTCCTCTTCCTCCCCCACGCCGAGATCATCGGTGCGGTGGCCAGGTCCATGGAGCCGGTCTCGACGTGGGCCAGGTGCTGGTCGATCTCCTCGTCGGTGGCGAGTCCGGCGGCGACGAGGCGGCTGCGGATCTGACGGACGGTCGCGGCCTCCAGCGCGGTGCACGCGGGCGAGGTCATCGGGAAGTACGCGTCGGCCGCCACCTCGCTCAGCCCGGCCTCGCGGAGCAGGCGCGGCAGCCTGCGGCCGTACGAGAGGTCGGCGCCCCGTTCGGCGAGAAGCTTGCGGAAGCCCTGGCGCAGCCGGTTGGCGAGCCGCTGCTCGGGGCCGTACTCGTCGGGGCAGATCAGAGGTTGGAGGGCAGGGTCCGCGTCCTCGACCAGCAGCAGGCCGCCGGGGCGCAGCGCCTGGATCATGGACCGCAACGCCCTTTCGCGGTCCGGGACATGGACGAGCACGAGCCGGGCGTGGACCAGGTCGAAGCCCTCGGCCGGCGGTTCCTCGGTGCCCACGTCGTGGACGCGAACCTCGACCGGCGGGTGGGCCGCGGCGGCGATCAGCGAGGTGTCGATGTCGGTGGCGACGACCTTGCCGGCGGGGCCGACCTTCTCGGCGAGCCAGGACACCACGGAGGTGCCGCCGGCCCCGACTTCCCAGCAGCGCCACCCCGGTCCGATACCGAGGCCCTCGATGTGCCGGAAGGTCGTCGGGTCGAAGAGCGTGGCGAAGGCGTCGAAGCGCTGTCCCGCCTCGTTCTGCCGGTTGTCCAGAAGGTACCCGTCGGATCGCGTCATGTGAGGATCATCCCACCCGGCTTGTCCGGATCCGCCCACGCTACGAGCGCGGGAGACCGGCGGAGCCGGCCCTTTGTCCACAGGCGGGAACCAAGCGGAACCTTGCGTTCCCACAGGCTCACCCGCGTTTTGCTCTCGCCTGGCAAACTGCTCGGGCAAGGCGCGAAAAGCGTTACGCGAGGAGATCCGAGCGAGGAGACCCAGATGTCCATGGCAGGGAATCTGCGCAAGGTCACGGGACTGGGCAAAGCCTCCGGCCTGCGCAAGGTGGCGCGGCTGGCCCGGCGGCAGCCGCGCGTGGACCTGAGCCATCCCGCCAGATCACCGCTCGGGTCCTCGGTGGTCAACTGCGTGACGTATCAGGACGGCGTGCGGGTCCCGACCTGCCACGACCTCGTGGACGCCGTGAAGATGGTGCGCAAGACCGGCGAGGGCTTCGTCTGGCTGGGGCTGCACGAGCCGACGGACCGTGAGTTCGCCGGGATCGCGGAGCTGTTCGACCTGCATCCGCTGGCGGTGGAGGACGCGGTCGAGGCCCATCAGCGCCCGAAGCTGGAGCATTACGGCAACACGCTCTTCGCGGTCTTCAAGACCGTCTGCTACGTCGAGCACGAACGGCTGACGGCGACCAGCGAAGTGGTGAACACCGGCGAGATCATGGTGTTCGTCGGCGAGGACTTCGTCATCACGGTGCGACACGGCCGGCACGGCTCGCTGGGCCCGCTGCGCGAGGAGCTGGAGGCGCATCCGCACCAGTTGTCGAAGGGGCCGGCGGCGGTGCTGCACGCGATCGCCGACCATGTCGTGGACGACTACCTGAGCGTCACGGACGCGGTGCAGGCCGACATCGACCAGGTCGAGACGGACGTGTTCTCGGAGAACGGCGCTCGGCTCGACCCCGGCCGCATCTATCAGATGAAGCGCGAACTGCTGGAGCTGAAGCGGGCGGTGGTGCCGCTGAGCCGCCCGGTGGAGGACCTGGCCACCCGGCCCATACGGGTCGTCCCGCCGGAGATACAGGCCTACTTCCGCGATGTGCTCGACCATCTGATCCGGGCCAAGGAGCAGATCGCCGCCTTCGACGAACTGCTCAACTCCATCCTCCAGGCACACCTCGCGCAGGTGACCGTCGCGCAGAACGAGGACATGCGGAAGATCACCGCCTGGGCCGCGATCATCGCCGTTCCGACGATGGTGTGTGGTGTGTACGGCATGAACTTCGACCACATGCCCGAGTTGCACTGGCAGTTCGGATATCCGCTGGCCATGGCCGTCATGGCGGGAGCGTGCGTGGTGCTGTACCGGGGCTTCCGGCGCAACGGCTGGCTCTGAGCGGCACCAGGCAGCGACAGGCGGGCAGCGGCAAGCGGCACAAGCGGCGGGAGAAACAGCCGGGGAGAAGCGCCGGGGGGAGCCGCAGGGACCCGTCGACCGGCTCGACGGGCCACTCGGGTCAGCCGCTCCAGGCGGGATGGCGCGGGTCGTCGGCGCGCACCAGGACGTCCGCCGTGCCGGCGGGATCCGTCTCGGAGGCGTAGCGCTCGAAGGCGGGCAGCGTCCAGTGGTCGGCTTCCGGTGTACGGCGGCGCAGAGCGGCCGGGGAGAGGAGGAGGTGCACGGTCAGGTCGAAGGGGAACCAGTGGTGGAGCAGGAGGGGGCCGTGGAGCAACAGGATCCCGCCGGGCGGGAGTTGGACGTAGGTGCTGCGGGTGGCGCGGTCGGTGGCCGGGTCCCACAGGTCGGGCAGGACGCGCCCGCTGCCTCCGGGGTCGAGCGGCCCGAAGACCTCGCGCCACAGGGCGCCGGTGTCGAACCATCCGCCGAAGTACGACTCCGCGTCCCGCCGGCCGTGTTCGAGGCGCAGCGAGGCGGGCCGGAGGAAGCCCTCGGTACCGACCACGAGCGAGGGCCGGCCGCGCACGCGCAGCGCCTCGCCGACGCGTTCGGCCAGGTCTCCGGGGCGGGCGGCCGGGGCACCGTCGAAGCCGACGCGCGGCCAGGCGCCTCCGTCGGCCGGCTCCGCACCGGCCAGCCGGTCGGCAAGCAGCTCGGCAAGCCGGTCCCAGGTGATCGCTTCGAGTCGCACACGGCCCATGATGCCGGGTGGCCGGGAGCGGGACGGCAGCGCCTGCCTGGGACGGAGTGCCTGCCAAGGACGGGGCGCTTACCGGAACGGGACGCCTGCCGAGGACGGGGACGGGGGCGCGCTGTGGTCGGTGGCGGGCTGCTCGGCGGCGAGCGGCGGGTTCAGTCCTGGTCCGCCGCGGCAGCGGCAGCGTCGGCCGCAGCTGTCTGCCGGGCCGCCAGGAGGGACGGGAGATGGGTCTCGCTCCAGGCACGGGCCGCGTCGAGGAGCGGGATCAGGGTGCGGCCGAGAGAGGTGAGGGCGTATTCGACGCGCGGGGGGTTCTCGTCGTATGCGGTGCGGGTGATCAGGCCGTCGCGCTCCATGGCGCGCAGGGTCTCGCTGAGGACCTTTGGGGTGACCGCCTTGAGCGGGACCCGCAGTTCGCCGAAGCGGCGCGGGCCGTCCTGGAGGCAGCGGATCACCATGCCGGCCCACTTGTCGCCCACGCGGACCGGCATCACGGACGACGGACAGAGGGGGTGGAACATGTCGGGATCGAGAGGCGCGGGCCGGTCGGCGTCCGGCGTACCGGCGCCGGGCCGCACCGCGCCCGCCGTCCCCCGAGACACGTCCGGTATCCCGCGAGAGATGCCCGACATCCCGCGAGACGCGTCGGCTGCCCGCCGAAGAGCATCGGCCGTCTCCCGGGACACATCGGCTGTCCGCCGAAGACCGTCGGTCGTCCTGCAGGGTGCGTCGGGCATGCGTCGAGGGTAGCGCCGATACCGTTGAAGTAACCGGGGGTCCGCTCTCTAACGTCCTGGTCCGACACGAACAGCCGGGCAGGACACGGAGGTTGGGGATGGGCAGGATCGTGGTCTTCGGTGCTGGAGGCCGGGCCGGGCGGGCGGTGACGGCCGAGGCGCGGGCCCGGGGTCTGACGGTGACGGCGGTGGTGCGGGAGCCGGCACGGTATCCGGATCTGGGTGCGCGGGGCGTGACGGTCGTGCGCGGTGACGTCCTGGACGCCGGGTCGGTCGCCAGGGTCGCCGCCGGGCATGTCGGTGCCGTGCACGCCGTGTCACCGGCGGGCGGGCCGGACGACGGGGTCGACGCGGTGGACCCGGGGTTCTTCGTGCAGGCCGCCGACGCGCTGCTCGACGGGCTCGGCACGGCCGGGGTGACGCGGCTCGTCGCCGTGGGGCTCGGTGCGAACCTGCTCGGCACGGACGGACGGATGGTGCTGGACGACCCGGCGGCCTTCCCGTCGGCGCTGCGGCCCTTCGCGCTGGCGCACACCGCCGGGCTGGACCGGCTGCGGGAGCGCGGGGGCGGACCCGTCGACTGGGTGATGCTGACACCGGCCGGGTTCCTGGAGCACGGCGGGCCACGGACGGGGCGGTACCGCGTCGGCGGGGAGCGGGTGCCTGTCGGGGCGGGCGAGAGCGGTGAGCAGAGCGACAGTGACGGTGATGGCGATGGTGAGCCGTGGCTGTCGTACGCCGATCTCGCGGTGGCGGTGGTGGACGAGATCGAGACGCCCGTACGGCACCGTGCGCGGGTCTCGGTGTTCAACGTGCGCGACGGGAGGAGGTAGGGAGGACGGCAGGCAAGGACACGGAGTCAGGCGGCGGTGGCGGGGAAAGTACCGCGTATGGGCCTTCCCTCGATGCCAACTCCCCACTCCCCCGGGCGGCTTGTGGTCGTCCAGAGCGCCAAGCGCAAGCGCTGTTCCGGCTGCCGGGGCGGGCCGCTGTCGCTGCTCGTGCTGGAGGACGGGGCACCGCGCTGTCTGGACTGTGCCGACCTCGGGCACCTGGTGTTCCTGTCGCGCGGTGACACGGCGCTGACCCGCAGATCGCGGGAGGAGAGCGCGCTGTCGGCAGTGGTGGTGCGCTTCAACCGGCGCAGGAGTCGCTACGAGCGGCAGGGCGTGCTCGTGGAGGAGGAGGCGCTGGCCCGGGCGGAGGCCCGTTGTCTGGCGGACGCCGAGGCCCGGCGCCGGCGGCGGGCGCGGGACGCGCGGCGCAGGGCGGTGGAGGACGAGCGGTTCGTGGCGGCGTTCGCGGCCGAGATCCTCCGGCTGTTCCCGCGCTGCCCGGCCGAGCGGGCCCGTGCCGTCGCGGCGCACGCGTCCGTGCGGGGCAGTGGGCGGGTCGGGCGCAGTGCGGCGGGGCGGGCGCTGACGGAGGGGGCGGTGATCTCGGCGGTCGTGGCGGCCGTGCGGCACGTGGACACGCCGTACGACCAGTTGCTGATGAGCGGGGTGCCGCGGTACGAGGCACGGCGCCGGATCGCCCCGGCCGTGGAGGCGGTGCTGCGGGCGTGGCAGGGCGCGGACACGGACGTCGGATGAGCGGGAGAGGACGAGCGGAGGGAGGGCGTTCGAGGGAGACGCCTGCTTATGGAGGCGGGCGGTTCGGCCATGGTCGGTGCGCCGTCCTGGGCGTCGGCTGGAGGTGACGGTGCTGCCGGGCCCGGCCCGGTGGGCGGGACGAGACGGGATGAGGGCGTGGGGATGATCGACGGGCCGTTCTTCGTGCTGGTCGTGGCGGGTGTTCTCGGCACCGGGCTGATGGCCGGGGTCTTCTGTGCCTTCTCGGTCTTCGTGATGCGGGGGCTCGCGGCGTTGCCGCCCGCACAGGGGGTCGCGGCGATGAAGGCGATCAACGTGGCCGCGGTGCGGCCCCCTTTCATGACGGTGTTCGGGGGCGCGGCGGTGCTGAGCGCGATGATCGCGGTGGTGACGTTCGTGGTGTGGCCGGGCGACGGGACGGTCGAGCTGCTGCTGGGCAGCGCGCTGTATCTGTTCGGCTCGTTCGGACTGACGGTGGTCGCGAACGCGCCCCGCAACGACAGGCTGGCCCGGTTGACCGCGGGTGCGCCGGAGGCCGCGGTGTACTGGCCGGTGTATGTGCGCGAGTGGACGTTCTGGAACCACGTGCGTACCGCCGCCTCCGCCGCGTCCGCCCTCGTCTACGTCCTGGCCCTCACCTGACCTGCCCCACCGCTGGCCGACCGCCTGACCCGCCCCTCCCCCGGACCCGTCTCCGAGGGCGCGCGGGAAAGCGCTCTCCGCCGCTCTGCGCGGTCCACGGTACGGACGTATCGTGGCCGGAAGAGTGCCGGAAGAGTGGCGACGATCATGGCCGATCCCAAGGGTTTCATGACCACGCCGCGCCAGGAGTGGCCGCGGCGGCCCGTCGAGGAACGGGTACGGGACTGGGACGAGGTGTACGTCCCGGGCGCGCTGCTGCCCATCATCAGCAAACAGGCCGACCGCTGCATGGACTGCGGCGTCCCCTTCTGCCACGACGCGTGCCCGCTGGGGAATCTGATCCCCGAGTGGAACGACCTGGTCTCGCGGGAGGACTGGCGGGCGGCGAGCGACCGGCTGCACGCGACGAACAACTTCCCCGAGTTCACCGGGCGGTTGTGCCCGGCGCCGTGCGAGGCGGGGTGCGTGCTGGCGATCAACCAGCCGGCCGTGACCATCAAGAACGTCGAGTGCGCGATCGCCGACCGGGCCTGGGAGGAGGGTTTCGTCCCGGCACGGCCGCCGGAGCGGCTGTCGGGGATGACGGTCGCCGTCATCGGCTCCGGGCCCACCGGGCTTGCGGCGGCGCAGCAGCTGACGCGGGCCGGACACACGGTCGCGGTGTACGAGAGGGACGACCGGCTCGGCGGGCTGATGCGGTACGGCATCCCCGAGTTCAAGATGGAGAAGCGCCATCTGGAGCGGCGGATCGGGCAGATGCGGGCCGAGGGGACCAAGTTCCGCACGTCGACGGTGGTCGGGCGGGATGTCGGGGCGGTGGAGCTGCGCGGGCGGTACGACGCGGTCGTCGTCGCCACGGGGGCCACGGCGTGGCGGGAACTTCCGGTGCCGGGCCGGGCGTTGGACGGAATACACCAGGCGATGGAGTATCTGCCGCTGGCCAATCGGGTGTGCGAGGGGGATCTGGAGGTATCACCGCTGTCGGCGGCCGGGCGGCACGTCGTGATCGTCGGCGGCGGGGACACGGGAGCGGACTGTCTGGGTACCGCGGTGCGCGAGGGGGCCGCGTCCGTGACCCAGCTGGACATCTACGCGCAGCCGGATGCCGAGCGGGACGAGGACACCGAGCCGTGGCCGACGTACCCGAAGGTCTACCGGCTGTCGGCCGCGCACGAGGAGGCACGGGATCTGCGTACGGCTCCGGCGGCGGACGCGGACGCGCGACTGTTCGCGGCGTCCACGCTCCACTTCGCCGGGGACGAGAGCGGGCGGGTGCGGTCGCTGCACGTGGTGGAGGTCGACGAGCGGCGGGAGCCGGTGGAGGGCACCGGGCGGACGCTCCCGGCCGACCTCGTGCTGCTCGCCCTCGGGTTCTCCGGGCCGGACCAGGAGGACGGGATGATCGCGCAGTTGGGGCTGGCGCTCACTCCGCGCGGCACGATCGCCCGGGACGACGGCTTCGCGACCAACGTCCCCGGGGTGTTCGCCGCCGGGGACGCGGCACGCGGCCAGTCGCTCATCGTCTGGGCGATCGCGGAGGGCCGGGCGGTGGCGGCGGCCGTCGACCACTATCTGACGGGCGCTTGGCGCCTGCCCGCGCCGGTCTCTCCGGGAGACCGGCCGATGAGGGTGTAGCCCTCGGCCGACGGTTGTCGTGACCGTTCGTCGTTCCCGGCTGTGCCGGTGGACGGTCCGGCACCACCGGGACGCGCCGTGCACCGTGCGCCGTCGTGGTGGACCGGCGCGACGACGGGCGGGCGGTCAGCCCTTGCGCTCGTCCGTGCCCGCCACCTTGCCCGTCGACAGGGCGACCCGGTTCCAGGTGTTGATCATGAGGATCAGGGCGAGGACATGGGCCAGTTCCTGCTCGTCGAACCGGGCGGCGGCCTCGGCGTAGACCGTGTCGGGGACGCCTCCGCCGGCGACCAGGGTCACGGCCTCCGTCAGGGCGAGGGCGGCCTGTTCCTTCGCGGTGAAGAAGTGCCGTGCCTCGCGCCAGACGGCGACCATGTGGAGCCGGTCCTCGCTCTCGCCGGCCTTGCGGGCGTCGTTGGTGTGCATGTGCAGGCAGTAGGCGCAGTGGTTGAGGTGCGAGGCGCGGATCTGGATCAGCTCGACCAGCGCGGGGTCGAGGCCCTCGCGGGCGGCGGCGTCGAAGCCGACGATGGCGCGGAAGACCTTCGGCGCGGACCTCGCGAGGTCGAGTCGGGTACGGGCGGCCCCGGCGGCGGTGACCGCGCTGGTCACATGGGCGGTGTTGGTGATCGTGTGCGTCGTCATGGCTTCAACCTACGAGCCGGAAAGACCGGTTGTAGGGTGCATTTTCATGACGGAATCGTGGGTCAATCCGGCCGAGCGGATCGGCGTCGACCTGCATCTGGAGCTGTCGGGTCCGGGCGGTCGGCGGGCCGCGCTGATCCGGGCGCTGCGGGAGGCCGTGCGCAGTGGGCGGCTGGCTCCGGGCACCCGCCTGCCGCCGTACCGCTCGCTCGCCGCGGATCTGGGCGTGGCCCGCAACACGGTGGCGGACGCGTACGCCGAGCTGGTCGCGGAGGGCTGGCTGACCGCCCGGCAGGGGTCGGGCACCCGGGTGGCCGACCGGGCGGAGCCGCTGCGGGGTGCCGTACGGACACCGGCGAGAACGCCCGTACGCGCGCGTGGGACGCGGCACGACCTGCGGCAGGGCGCGCCGGACGCGTCGGCGTTCCCGCGGGCAGCGTGGGCGGCCGCGTACCGGCGGGCGGTGCAGGTGGCGCCGAGCGAGGCGTTCGGGCCCGGGGATCCGGCCGGGCGCCGGGAGCTGCGCGAGGCGCTGGCGGAATATCTGGCACGCGCGCGTGGAGTGCGCACCGAGCCGGACCGGATCGTCGTCTGCTCGGGTTTCGCGCACGCGCTGCGGCTGCTGTTCGGGCAGGGCGCGGGCGGAGTGCTGCGCGGTCCGCTGGGTGTGGAGGCGTACGGGCTGGGCTTCCACCGGGAGCTGCTCGCGACGGCCGGGGTGCGCACGGTGCCGCTGCCGTTGGACGAGGACGGCGCGCGCGTGGACGCCCTCGGGCGGGAGCGGGCCGTGCTGCTCACGCCCGCGCACCAGTTCCCGACCGGAGGGCCGCTGCACCCGGAGCGCCGGGCGGCCGTGATCGACTGGTCACGCGCGCGGGGGACGGTGGTGCTGGAGGACGACTACGACGGAGAGTTCCGCTACGACCGCAGGCCCGTCGGCGCGCTCCAGGGCCTCGATCCGGAGCGTGTGATTCATATCGGCTCGGTCAGCAAGAGCCTGTCGCCGGCGCTGCGGCTGGGCTGGATGGTGCTGCCGGAGCGGTACGTCGGGCCGGTGCTCGCGGCGAAGGGTGAGCGGGAGGCCTGGGCGAGTGTCCTGGACCAGCTCGCGCTCGCGGAGTTCATCGTCTCCGGGGCGTACGACCGTCATGTGCGGCGCATGCGGCAGCGCTACCGGCACCGGCGCGACCGGCTCGTGGCCGCGCTCGCGGCGCACGCGCCGCACGTCGAGGTGACGGGCCTCGCGGCCGGTCTGCATGCCGTTCTGCGGCTGCCGCCGGGCACCGAACGGTCGACGGTGAAGGCCGCCGCGTGGCAGGGCGTCGCCCTGGACGGCCTCGCGGCGTTCCGTCATCCGCAGGGCGAGCCGACGGCGGGCGACGGGCTGGTGGTCGGGTACGCGGCCCCCGCCGAGCACGCCTACGGCGCGGCGCTGGAGGCGCTGTGCGCGGTGCTGCCACCGGGGTGAGGGACGGCGGCGCGGGCGAGGGGGACGCCGGCCGGACGGGGCTTCTCGACGGCGGCCACCGACTTCTGTGGGGTGGCCGACTCCTGCGGGGCGGCGCCGACTCCTGCGGGACGGAGCCGGCCGACGCGCGGGTCGTCATCAGGCGGCTACCAGGGGGCGGGACGAGCAAGGTTCGGGGGGATGACCGAGGCCAAGGGCAAGGTCAAGAGCAGGGTCAAGTCGGTGCCAGGGTAAGGAAGTCGGCTGAACAACGAGAAACAGGGGCAGGCTCAGGACAGCAGGAAGTCGGCCTCCCCCGCCTTGGCGCCCTCGATGAAGGCGGTCATCTCGTCCGTGGTGTAGATCAGCGCCGGCCCGTCCGGGTCGGTGGACTGGCGTACGGCGATCCGGCCGTCGGCCAGCTTCATCGCCTCCAGGCAGTTGCCGCCGTTGCCGCCGCTCCAGGGCTTGTGCCACCCCTCGCTGCCCAGCTCCCGCGCGGGCATGCCGTTGTAGACGTGTCCGCGCGGCTTGATGCGATCCATTCACAGCTCCTTGCGGAGATCCTGGAGGATCTCCTTCGTGCGTTGTGCCGTAGCGGCCTGCGCCGCCATGCGGTCCATGACCTCAAGGTGGGTCGCCACCTCGGTGCGCGCGTCCAGGTAGACCGCGCCGGTCAGGTACTCGCTGTAGACCATGTCCGGCAGTTCTGACATGGCAAATCGGAACAGCACGAAGGGCCCGTACGTCCCCGGGTGCGGCCCGTGGGCGAACGGGGCCACCTGGAGCGTCACATGGGGCAGCTTCGTCGCCTCCAGCAACTTGTCGATCTGCGCGCGCATCACCTCCGGGCCGCCGACCTGCCGGCGCAGGGCGGTCTCGTCCATCACCGCCCAGAAGCGGGGGGCGTCGGAACGGCTGAGCAGGCTCTGACGTTGCATGCGCAGCGCGACGTGCCGTTCGATGTCGTCCGGGCTGGTCTGGCCGATGGCACCGGACTTCAGCACACCGCGCGCGTAGTCCTCGGTCTGGAGCAGGCCGGGGACGAAGTGCGGCTCGTACGAGCGGATCAGGCCGGCCGCGCCCTCCAGGCTGACGTACATCGAGAACCAGCCCGGCAGGATGTCGTGGAACCGCTGCCACCAGCCGGGCTTGTTGGCCTCTTCGGCGAGCTGGACGAACACGTCGGCCTCGTCGTCCGGCACGCCGTACGCCTTGAGCAGCAGTTGCAGGTACGGGATCTTGAGAGCGACCTCGGCCATCTCCATACGGCGGACGGTGGCGGGGGCGACGCGCAGCACGCGGGCGGCCTCCTCGCGCTTCAGCCCGGCGCGTTCCCGCAGGTCCAGCAGGCGCCGGCCGAGGACCACCTGGCCCACCGTCGGCGCGGACCGCGGCTCGCTCACGCTGTCACCTCCACGGAATCCACCGAAAGCCCCACCACTCCACCTGACACCGCGCTCTCTCCCGACAGCCCTGCGGCGCCATTCGAAGACTCATTCGAAGACCGGGGCGGATCTCCGATGACCCCAATTGGCGCCGCTCGACGTGCTGTTGCGAGCAGTGTGCCACGGCCTCTGACCGAGTCACACAGCACTCTGCAATTTTCAGAGTGACACTTGCCAAGTGTTCACGGCGGGGAGATAGTGGCAAGCGTGATTCCGTCCGCGCCCTTAGGAACAGATGCCGCCGCAGACCGTTCCGGTCTCGGTGCCGCGTCGGGAGCGGCCCCCCGGTGGGGCGCTGCCGAGCGCCGGTTCCGCTTCGAGCTGGCCGCACATCCGGGTTCCGTCGCCCAGGCGAGACGCCTGGCGCATGCCCGGCTGACCGGCTGGTCCGTCGGCGCGGACACCTGCGACAGCGCGGTCCTGGTCATTTCCGAGCTGGTCACGAACGCGATCGTGCACACCGCGAGCAGCCATGTCGTGTGCGAGCTGCACGATCACGAGGACATCGTGCGCATGGCCGTCCTCGACGAGGGCTGCGCTCCCGGCGAACCCCACCCGTCCCCGCAGCGGCCGGACGAGGAGCACGGGAGGGGATTGTTTCTCGTCGACGCGTTGTGCCGGGCCTGGGGTGCGCAGGAGCACGGCTCCGGCCTGCTGGTCTGGGCCGACCTGCCGCGCCAGAGCGACGCGGCCCACGACACCGCCGAGCCGTGCAACGACCTCGGCTGGGGTGCTCGCCCGAAGCCGGGCCGGCCTGCCGACACCCGCGAGGACGGCCCGGCCGGGGCCAGTCACGAGGACGCGGAGCGCCCCGCCGACGAGGTCCACGGGAAACGCGGGATCCCCGAGCAGCCCCGCCGCGACGACCGCATGTCCGCGGAGCCGCTCGGCCGTGGGAGCGAGGGGACTCCGGAACAGTCGCCGTCCCGGTCGCCCGAGCGGCAGCACCGGCCCGCGACGGCCGAGTACCGGGTGCACCCGGTGTCCGAGCAGCACCGCCTCGGGATATCCGAGCAGCACCGGCACGGCGTGTCGGAGCCCCACCAGCACCGGTCCCCGGACCGCCCTCGGCACCAGCCGCTGCACCGGGCCCCCGAACAGCGCCGCACCGGGGAGCGGCCGTGACCGGCGGCGGACCCGACAGCACGGGCGCGGAGCACAACGGCCCGGCTTCCGGCGCCGGTTCCGGCTCCGAGCGCGCGATCGGTCTCGACACGCTCGTACGGCTGCAACGCCGGCGGCCCGTCCCGGACGCACCCCGTCGGCTGTTGCTGCCCGAGGGCATGACGGCCCCGCTGGGCTGTGACGCCGTGGCCGTGCCGGACCGCCTCGGCCCGCTGGTCGTACCGCGGCTGCCCCGGCTGGGCTGTGTGTACACCGACGGCGCGCAGTGGTGGTGGATCGTTCCGTCGGACTCCGACTACGCCCTGCCCTGGCCGGCTCCGGCCCGGTACGCCCCCGGCGCGCTGGTCACCGGACCCGCGCGGCTCGTCCACCGCCCCGAGGGCACGGTCCCGTACACCCCGCCGATCCCGCTGTACCTGGCCCTGTGCCGGGTGCTCGGCACGGCCCCGGACTGGTCGCGGGCGGTCTCGGCGTAAGCCCCCTGCGTCCGAACCTCCGGGCGGTCACTCCGAGCCGTCGCCGCCGCGCACGATCACCAGGAACGTGTCCGTCGCGAGGTCCATGACGACCTCGGCGGGCAGGCCTTCCATACGCCGCGCGTACGCGAACTCCTCCGCGGGCCAGGATCCCCGCGGACCGCCGGCGGGAAAGCGCTCGAGCACCGTTCGCCCGTTCACCATCGCGCACCTCCAGAAAGCGTCACTCTTGGAGGAGTTAACGCCCTGGGGACGGCGAACGCTTCGCTCAGTGATGGCACTGAGACATTACCTACACTCGTTCGGCGCGAATCAGAAAAACCCGTTCACGTTACGGCATGAAGCGCACACGTTGCGTAGGCGAATCGCATGCTTCGTGTCAGTAGTCGTACTCGTCAGTCGTACTCGTCGTGCAGCCGGAGCCGGTCGCTGCCGGCGGGGCTGCGGCCCAGCGCGGTGAGGTCGAGCAGGCCGGCGATGGTGCAGGCGCCGTCCAGCCCGTCGTCGAAGGCCGAGTAGGTGTGGAAGACCCGGTCGTGGTCGCGCAGGAAACAGCTGATGCCCGCGCGCTCGACCGGGCCCCGGTCCGACTCCACGGTGGCTTCGAAGTCGCGGTTGAAGTCGCCGTTGGACGCCGCGTACGAGTACCAGGGCACCGCCCAGCCCATCCGTGCCTTGAACGGCAGGATGCGGGTGAACGGGGCCCGGGAGACGGACGCGAACGCGGTGTTCCGGGCGCGCAGATGGGCGAGGTGGCCGAGCTGGTCCAGGAAGGCCGAGCAGCACGGACAGCCGGTCCGCCACTCCGGGGCGAACATGAAGTGGTGCACGATGAGCTGGGACCGGCCCTCGAAGAGGTCGAGGAGGGTGGCCTTGCCGTCGCCGCCCTCGAAGACGTACTCCGTGTCGACCTCGACCATGGGCAGCCGCCGCCGCTGCGCGACGAGTGCCTCGCGCGCCCGTCGGACCGCCTCCTCGTTGCGCAGCAACTCCTCGCGCGCCGCGCGCCACTGCTCGCGCGAGACGATCTCCGGAAGCGACATGGGCCCTCCTGTCCGACGGTCGGTTCGGGGTGGTGACCGTCGCCGGGAGCGGAACTCATCGCTGTCCGCGAAGAATTTTCCGGCACCTTCGGCGGCACGCCGAGGCAGCAGTGGACGCCACGTCCGATCACGTCGGGCAGGTGTCGGCCGACGCATGCCACCGTACGGCTACGCGGCGGCGGGCAGCGGCACCTCGATCCCCTGGAGTTCCAACTCGCCCAGAGTGTCCCGCAGTTGCTTGACATGCCGGAGAGTGAGGCGGCCGGTGTCGTCGAGGTGCACGGCGCAGGCCGTGGTCGTGTCGACAAGTCGCTCCAGAACGTCCGCGACGGCCTCGGTGCCCGCGGAGTGCCGGGCCAGGGCGGGCAGTTCGGCGGCGGCGAGCGCGATGGCGGTGCGGGCCTCGGCGAGGGTGCGGTAGGCCTCCCGGCGCAGCGCCCAGCGCTCGGCACGGGCGTCGAAGGACTCGCCGGCAGCGCGGGTGGCGGGCTCGCCGAGGTCGCCGGACTCGCCGAGGACATGCACGAGGTAGGCGTGCGCGGCGCTCCCGGCCGCCGCGAGCCGGGCCCGCACCCCGCCGCCCCGCTCCCCCGGCATCGGAAGGTGCCCGACGACGAGCACGAGCGCGCAGGCGAGCAGCGTCTCGCCGATCCGGCCGGCGGAGGCCTGCGGTTCGCCGCCGACCATGACGAGGGCGAGGACGAGGACGGTGACGACGGCGGTCAGCGCGGCGAAGTGCCGGGTGGCGACCGGGACGAGCGCCCCGCAGACCGCGACCAGCGCGATCAGCCCCGCCGGGCGCGGCAGCACCGCGGCGAACCCGGCGAACACCAGGGCGCCCAGCACGGTCCCCGCGGCGCGGCACAGCACCCGGGAGGCGAGCGGCCCGAGGTCGGGCTTGACGAGGAAGACGGCGGTGGCGGGCAGCCAGTACCAGTGCTGGTGCTGGCCGTACCAGCGAGTGTGGTGCAGCGCCTGGGCGATGGCGGCGCTGGCCCCGAAGCAGAGGGCGACGCGCAGCCCGTACTCGCGCCCGCCGGTGCCGAACGCGGCGCGCAGGGCGTCCCGGCGGCCGCGTCGCCGGGCGGGCAGCCGCTGGTGCGGGCCCTCGGCCCGGTCGAAGGCCTCGGCGGCGCGCAACAGAGCGTCGTCCAGGGCGCGCAGGGCGGGTACGGACCGGCTGGGGGCGGGCAGCGGGCCGGTGCCGGTATTGCCGCGGACCGCGGCGGCGAGCCTGCGGGGCCCCTCCGCGGCCCGCGCGGAAACCGGCTCCCCCGCCCAGAACAGGGCGGTGGCGGCCTCGGCGAGGGGCAGCGCGGCCACGTACTGGGCGTGCAGCCGGCGCTCGGCGGCGGAGCTCGCGAACCGGCGCAACCGGGGTCCGGCGAGGGCGTCCTGCGCATGGTCGAGCGCGGCCGTCAGCGCGGCCCGCCGGGCGGTGGCGAGGTCACCGCCCACGGCGTCGAGCAGATCGGCGACGGCGCCGTACACGTCGGCGACCGCCTCCCGCTCCCCGTCGAACCGGAAGTCCCCGGCGAGTGAACCGGGCGTGGGCAGCGCGAGCCGCAGCAGGATCAGCCAGCCGGCCCCGGCGAGGAAGGCGAGCGCGCGCTGCCAGCCGCTCGCGGCCGCGGGCATCCCGGCGCCGAGCGCGGCTCCGACGAGCAACTGCGTCCCGGCGGCGGAGGCGACGGGCCCGACGGCACTGATGCCGCCGGCGACCAGCCCCAGCAGGGTGAGCACCAGGGTGAGCGGTACGGCGGCCAGCCCCTGCCCGGCGTACGTCCCCGCGAGCAGCCCCAGCGCACCGGCCAGCGCGGGCACCCCGAGCCGCCTGACGGAGGCGCGCCTGCTGCCGGGGCGGTCGTTGATGCCGGCGAGCATCGCGGCGATGGCGGCGAGGACACCGCTGGGCAGCCGGTCGGCCAGCAGCCCGGCGAGCAGCAGCGGCCCGGCCGCGAGCGCACCCCGGGTCACCGCGCTCCAGGGCACGGGACCGCGCTGGGCGCGAAGGGCGTGGGCGAGCCAGAGGGGTGCGGCGGGCCGGGACACGGGGCTCCTGTTCGTCCGAGGGCGGGGTGGCATGGGCCGGGTCGGGGTGGGGTGCCTTCGGACGACGGCGGCCGGCGGACCGTGCTTCCACGGTAGGGCGAGTTCGCCGGGCGAGCGGGGCGATCACGTTTCGGGGAGGTGAAAGGTGCCCGGAACGCCCGGTTTCTTTATGAACGCAACGCCCCGACTGCCCCGACTGCCCCGACTGCCCCGACTGCCCCGATGAAACGGTTCCGGCCGCCGTTACTGCCGGGCTTCCGCCAGGACTTCTCCGGCCTGGACGACGGCGTGGACGAGGGCCTCGGGCTCGGCGCGCAACGCGCCCGCCACGGCGTCGATCCCGCGCAGCCCGGCCCGCTCCAGCAGCCGCTTCTCGTTGGTCACCCACTCCCCGCGTGCCGCGAGCACGCCGTGCGCGGCCTGCGCGGCGGCCGTGGCGAGGGCCCCGGCGGTCTCGGTGAGGCGGCCGTGCGGGGCGTGGTGGGTCCTGGCGTAGTCGAGGGTGGCGCGGGCCGTGCCGTGCCAGCGCTCGGCGGCGCTCACGCGCAGCTTGTCCGGATAGCCCGCCGGGCGCGGCAGTTGGCCGCGCAGCACCTGGTTGACGGCCAGTTCCGCCACGAGCAGGTAGGTGGGGATGCCGGCGAGATGGAAGAGCAGCGGCTCCACCCGGAACCGGCCCTGCGTCGCCTCGGCCAGCTCGTGCTCGACCACGTCGAGGTCCCGGTAGTGCACGTCGACCCGGCGCCCGTCGACCTGCAGCCAGGCGCCGCCGTTGAACACGCCGCCGCCCCAGCCCCCGACCTCGGACACCTCCCCCTCCCAGCCGACGGCCCGCAGGTCGTCGGGGTCGAAGGAGCCGCGGTAGTAGACCGCCATGTCCCAGTCGCTGTCGGGGCGGTGGACGCCCTGCGCGCGGGAGCCGCCGAGGGCGACCGCCCGGACGGTGGGGAGGGCGGCGAGACGGTCGGCGGTGACGGCGAGGAACTCGCGATCGGAGCACTCGGGATCGGGAAACCGGGGACCGGGAGACCCGAGATCGGGGAACTTGTGGTCCGGGGACTCACGGCCCGGGACCTCACGGCCCGGGGACCCACCGTCCGCGGGCTCGGCGTGGGAAGAGCTGGGCATGCCCTTCAGCCTGCCGCAGCCATCCCGAAGTCCGCACCCGAGATTTCCGCGAGCCCCTCCTTGGTGCGTCGCAACGGCGTACGCAGCGCGGCGAGTCGACCTCGCCTCGCCCGCACCGCCCCGTGCGGGCTCCGCGCACCCGTTGTCCGACAAGCCGAGGGTGCGGTCACCGCAAACCCACGAGGGCGGCGAGACCCTGCCCTCAGGCGCCGGCGGGGCCCGGCGCGCTCAGGGGTGTCCAGAACGCCGCCGCCAGAAGCACGACGCGTCCGAAGAGGGACCACGCGCACCCAGGGCCTCCGGCGCCGGACCCGGAGTCCCGATCGAGCATGTTGACCGACGCGGTGACGGCCCACCTGGTGGTGAGCCCGCACAACACCATGCCCAGGAGAACCGTCACGACAGTGACCTGCTGAAGCCCTCGTCCGACGGTGGATCGCCCGGCGCAGGTGGGGCGGCTGGGCGTGCTCGCGGATCCCTCGCCGCTGCCGGCCGGGAAACCGGGATGCGTCGGTGCCGTCGGACGCGGATGATCGGGAGGCGTCGACCGCCACCCCAGGAGCCGCCATGATCCGCCGAGTGAACGCACCCGGCCTCTTCCCGCCGCCCGCCTATGCGCACGCCTCGGTGGTGGAGACGGGCACCAGGCTCGCCTTCCTCGCCGGCTCGGTGCCGCTCGACGAGAAGGGGGAGATCGTCGGCCCGGGCGACCCCGTACGGCAGGCCGAGCGGGTGCTCGCCAATCTGCGGGAGCAACTGCGCGCCGTCGGCAGCGACTTGGAGCATGTGATCGCCACCGACGTGTACGTGGTCAGCGGCGATACGGCCGACCTGTCGGCGGTGTGGGACGTGGTGGAGGCCTCGGGGCTGAGCACGGGGCCGCACTCCTCGACGCTGCTCGGTGTCACCTGCCTCGGATACCCCGGGCAACTGGTGGAGATCACGGCCACGGCCGTGGTGCCCACGAAGACGGACGATCAGGTCGTCGCGAGCGCCGTGCCGACCAGGACCGACAAACCGGATGTGGCGGGTGTGGCGGATGTCGTGCTCCGGCGGGCCGTCGCGGGGGACGCCCGGGCCGTCGCCGACGTCTGGCTGCGCTCCTTCACCGCCGCGCTGCCCACCGTCGTCCGGCCGCGCTCCGACGACGACGTCCGGGACTACTTCGAGAACGTCGTCGTACCGGCGCGGGAGACCTGGCTGGCGGAGGCGGCCGGCGGCGGGGTCGTCGGGGTGATGGTCCTGCACGAGCAGGAGCTGTCCCAGCTGTACCTGGACCCCGCGTGGCGGGGCCGGGGCATCGGTGACCGGTTCGTCGCGCTGGCCAAGGGGCGCAGCCCGGGCGGGCTGACCCTGTGGACCTTCCAGGTCAACAAGCCCGCCCACCGTTTCTACGAGCGGCACGGCTTCACGGCCGTCGAGTTCACCGACGGGAGCGGGAACGAGGAGCGGGAGCCGGATGTGCGGTACGTCTGGCAGCCCCAGGACTGACCCCTACTGATCGGTGCGGGGCCGCCCCCAGCTCCGCTCCTTGGGCAGCGGCTTCTCGTAGCTGCCCGCCCGGCTGGTCGTCAGGCCAAGGGCCACCAGGGACTCGGCCAGCCGGACCGCCGCGGCCACGCCGTCGACCACCGGCAGCCCCAGCTTCTCGCCCACCGTCCGCTGCAGGCCCGTCATCCCGGCGCAGCCCAGCACCAGGACCTCGGCGCCGGCGTCCCGGGCCCGCTCGGCCGCGGACAGGAACGCCGACTCGGTGCGGCCGGGGTCCTCGGCGAGGTCGAGGACGCCGAGGCCGGTGCCGACGACGGCGGCGCAGTTGCGGGCCACCCCGGCGGTCTCCAGGCTGTCCTCGATCTGGCCGAGGGAGCGGTCGAGGGTGGTGACGACGCCGTAGCGGCGGCCGAGCAGACAGGCCAGATGGGCGGCGGCCTCGGTGATGTCCACGACCGGGACGTCCACCAGCTCCCGTACTCCTTCCCGGCCGTGCTCGCCGAAACCGGCCAGGACGACGGCGTCGTACGCGGGACCGTCGTAGGTGCGCAGGGTGTCGAGGACGGCCGCCGCCGAGAGGTAGCTGTCGAGCCAGCCCTCGGCGGACGCGGGGCCCCAGGCAGGGGTCAGACCGGTGACGGTGGTGCCCGGGCCGGCGGCGGCCCGGGCACCTCGCACGATCTCCTCGGTCATCTCCTGCGTGGTGTTGCAGTTGGTGACGATGATCCGCACGCTCGTCAGACCTCCTCCGTCGTACGGACCGCGCGGTCACGCCGGTTGAGCAGCGCGTAGAGACCGGCGCCGAGCGCGGTGCCGATGAACCAGGAGTACGGCGCCACGTCGCTGAAGCTCTTCACCAGCGCCAGCACGGCCGCGACCGCCGCGGAGGGCAGGAACGCCCACAGCGCCCGGGGGTTGACGCCCTTGCGGTAGTGGTACGGGCTGCCCGGCCGGGCGTCGAACAGCGCGTCGACGTCGATCTTCTCGCGCTTCACCCAGTAGTAGTCGATCATGATCACGCCGAACAGCGGGCCGAGGAAGGCGCCGAGGCCGCCGAGGAAGTAGTTGACGACCGTCGGGTTGGAGAAGAGGTTCCAGGGGGTGACGACCAGCGCGGCCACCGTGCTGATCATGCCGCCGACCTTGAAGGTGATCTTCTGCGGCCAGACGTTGGCGAGGTCGTACGCCGGGGAGACGAAGTTGGCGACGATGTTGACGCCCATGGTCGCCACCGCGAAGGCGAACGCGGCCACGACCAGCACCCAGGTGTTGCCCACCTTGGCGACCAGCTCCGCCGGGTCGGTGATGGCCTGCCCGAACGCCTTCAGCGAACCGGCCGTGACAATCACCGAGACGACGACGAAGGCGGTGGAATTGACGGGCAGGCCCCAGAAGTTGCCGCGCCGGACGGTCCTGTTGTCGGGTGCGAAGCGGGAGAAGTCGCAGAAGTTGAGCATCAGC
Organism: Streptomyces sp. NPDC055966; assembly: GCF_042269865.1. NCBI lineage: Bacteria > Bacillati > Actinomycetota > Actinomycetes > Kitasatosporales > Streptomycetaceae > Streptomyces > Streptomyces sp. NPDC055966. Next base: position 71,193 of record NZ_JBHJYK010000014.1, on the reverse strand, counting down.
GTGCCGTAGGTGGCGAGGATCAGGCCGATCGCGCCGAACCACTGCCGCCATTGTTCGCCCGTGGACACCGGGTGCGGGGTGGAGGTGAGCGAGATGCTCCAGCCGGCCTTGGCCAGGACCCAGACCGCGAGCGCGATCATCACCAGCCAGATCACCGGGCCGCAGAAGTCCTGGAACTTGCGCACCGCCTCCATGCCCTGGCTGATGATCACCCACTGGAGCAGCCAGAGCGAGACGAAGGAGATCCAGCCCAGCGCGTCCAGGCCGAGGAAGGAGTGGTGGGTGAGGGACGCCAGGCCCGGCCAGGCGGCGAGCAGCATCACGTTGACGGCGACGGAGGCCAGATAGGTCTGGATGCCGTACCACATGATGGCGATCACGGCTCTGATCAGCGCCGGGATGTTGGCGCCCCAGATGCCGAAGCTGATGCGGCTGACCACGGGGAACGGCACGCCGTGGCGCTGGCCGATCTTCCCCATGCGGTTCATGCCGATGTAGATGAGCACGAAGCCGGCGAGCAGGGCCGTGAAGACCTGCCAGACGTTCATGCCGAGGACCAGCAGGCCTGCGGCGAAGGTGTAGTTGCCGAGGTTGTGGACGTCCGACATCCACATGGCGAACAGGTCGAAGACCTTCCAGTTCCGCTGCTTCGCGGGGGCGAGGTCCTCGTTGACGAGGCGCGGGTCGGGGACGAACGCGGTGGCGCCGGTGGCTTCGGCGCGATCGGCGAGGGACACGGGGCCTCCAGGGGCAAGGGGGAGACGGAGGACGGCAGCCGTTTGGTATACCAAACTCCCGTCATGGTCCCGCCGTCAACCGTTCGGACCGATGTCGTTGCCGTTACAGCCCCGTAAAAGCGCCGCCGGGTCGGCGAAGATGGGCTCATGACCCCCACGACGGCCTCTGCGACGACGAAGACCGAACCCCTCGGCGCGGTGCGCGAACGCGTGCTGGCGAGCCTGCGGGAGGACATCATCGCCGGGCGCCTGGCACCCGGTGACCGGCTCGTCGAACGGGAGCTGGCCGAGCGGTTCGGCGTCTCACGCGTGCCGGTGCGCGAGGCGATCCGCGCACTGGTCGCCGAGGGTTTCGTCCTGTTCGAGTCGGCCCGGCGCACGGTCGTGCGGCGGCTGACCCCGACCGACGTCCGGGAACTCTTCGAGCTGCGCGAGGCGTTGGAGGTGTACGCGGCGGGGCTGGCGGCGAGCCGGGTGACGCCGCAGGCCCTGGCGGAGCTGCGCGCACTGCTGGACCAGGCGGCGCGGGCGACGAACGAGGGGGACGCCGAGGCGATCACGGACATCAACACCCGTTTCCACGACCGCATCCGCGCCCTGGCCGGCAACAGCCTGCTGATCTCGGTCATGGAGCCGGTCGACGGCCGCCTGCGCTGGCTCACCCGCCAGAACGAGGAATGGCCCCAACTACTCGGTGAACACCGCGAGTTGTACGACGCCATCGCCTCCGGCGACCCGGACCGCGCCCGCGCCCACGCGCTGGACCACGTCCGCGCCAACTACCGCTCGACGGTCCGGCACCTGTTCGGGGACGACGCCGTCTGACCGAGGCGCGTTACCGGTCACGGCAGTCCCGCCGTCCGCGCCGCCGTGCGCAGCACCTCGCGCAGCATCTCGGGGGTGAGCCTGCCGGTGAACGTGTTGCGCTGGCTGACATGGAAACAGCCGAAGAGGTCGAGGCCGTCGAGCGCGACCCGGGTGCCGTGGGCGAAGGCCGGGCGCGGCCGGGGTACGGCCCAGCCCGCCTCGGCGAACGCGGGCAGCGCGGCCTGCCAGCCGAAGGCACCGAGGACGACGGCGGCTCTGAGCGTCGGGCGCAGCAGCTTCAGCTCCTGGACCAGCCAGGGGCGGCAGGCGTCGCGCTCGCCGGGCGTCGGCCTGTTGGCGGGCGGCGCGCAGTGCACGGGCGCGGTGACGCGGACGCCGTACAGCTCCAGTCCGTCGTCGACGCTGACCGAGGTGGGCTGCGAGGCGAGCCCCACGTCGTACAGCGCCTGGTAGAGCACGTCCCCGGAGCGGTCGCCGGTGAACATGCGGCCGGTGCGGTTGCCGCCGTGCGCGGCGGGGGCGAGACCGATGATCACCAGCCGGGCGTCGGCCGGGCCGAAGCCGGGCACCGGTCGCCCCCAGTACGTCCAGTCGGCGAACGCGGCCCGTTTCGTCCGGGCCACCTCCTCGCGCCACTCCACCAGCCGGGGACAGGCCCGGCAGTCCGCGACGCGCCCGTCGAGCCGGGCGAGGGCAGCGCTGTCGTCCATACCGTCACCGTATGCCCCCGCGCGGGGCGCGGTTCAGGCGAACGCGGCTGCCGGCGCCACGAAGACGCGGATCAGCAGGTCGACGTCGGCCTCGATGTCGACGTCGCCGTCGCCGTCGCCGTCGATGTCACCTGTCCGCCCCGGCCCGGTCCTGCGCCGCGAGGCTCGCGTAGTTCTCCACGAACGCGCACATCGCCACGACCGTGTTGCGCAGCTCCGACAGCAGCACGCGCTCGTTCGGGGCATGCAGATTGCACAGGTTGTCCTGGGCGCCGAAGAGCAGCACCTCCGCGTCCGGCGCGGCCCTGGCGAGCCCGTTGACCAGCGGGATCGAACCCCCGGTGGCGATGTACGCCGGCTCGGTGCCCCATGCTCGCGCAAGCGCGTCGAGCGCCGCCCGGTAGGCCGGACCACCGGTGACGGCCTCGAATCCCGGGCCGGTGCCGCCGGGGGTGACGGTGAGCGGCACGCCGTACGGTCTGAGCACCCGCAGATGCTCGGCCAGCGCCGACAGCGCCTCGCGTGGATCCTGCCGGGGGTGGAAGCGCAGGTTCAGCTTGGCCCGGGCGTACGGGACGACGGCGGAGGCGGCGTGGTCGACGCTCGGGGCGTCGAGCCCGATGACCGTGATCGCCGGGCCGCTCCACAACCGCTCCCCCAGCGTCCCGCTCCCCATGAGCGGCAGGTCCTCGCCCACCCCGGCCAGCTCGCGGAACTCGTCGTCGGTGTACCCGGCCCCCGACCACGGCTCCCGCCACAGCCCCTCCACCGCGACGTCGCCGTGCACGTCATGCAGCGTCGCCAGCGCCTTGAGCAGGACGAGCAGGGCATCGGGGGCGGCCCCGCCGAACTCACCGCTGTGCCGGGGCTCGGCCAGGGTACGGGCCTCCACGATCACATCGGCGGTCCCGCGCAGCCCGGTGGTCAGGGTCGGGGTGCCGGGCCGCAGATTTCCCAGGTCGGCGATCACCATCGCGTCGCACGCGAACCGCTCCGGATCGGTCGGCGGGTATGCGTCGAACGGACTGCCGTACTCCTCCTGTCCCTCGAAAACGATCTTCACCCCGACCGGCGGCCGCCCCTCGTACGCCCGCAGCATGCCGAGGTGTGCGATGACGTTCGCCTTGTCGTCCGCGATGCCACGGGCGCGCAGCCCGCCCTCGATCGGCGTGGGCTCGAACGGCGGCGACAGCCACAGCCTCTCGTCACCGGCCGGCTGGACGTCGTAGTGGGAGTACAGCAGGACGGTCGGCGCGGCCGGATCCGGCGGCGGAATCTCCGCGAAGATCACCGGCGCGGTGCCGGGCAGATCGATCCGCTCGATGTGCTCCACGCCGACGCCGCGCAGCATTTCCACGAGCAGATCGTGCGCCGCATGCACCGGCTCCTCCGGATAGCCGGGATACGCCACGGAGGGAATCTCGGCCAGCCGCACCAGATCGGCGCGCAGCCCCTCCATCAACGCATCCACCCTGCCCGCCGTGTCCACGCCACCTCCTGCGCTCGGGTCCGGTCAACGACAACAGCCTCTGGGGTACACCGGTCCGACGCATCCGGGGTGAGCCAGGGGGGTGCGGCCGGCGAGCGGCGAGGGCAGCCCCTCGCACTCCTCGCGCTGTGGAGCGCGCCCCGGAAAAACACGGCCGGCTCGGTCCGCCCGGGGAGTTAAGGTCGGGACATGGCTTCCGAGGATGCGGACGACACCGTGAACCGTGAGACCGCCGGGCCGGGGGGAACGAGCCCCGCCCCGAACACCTCCGGCTCCGGAACACCGGCCGCCCACCCCCTCGATCCCGAGATCACCGCCGCGGTGGCCGCCGCCGAGGCCGCGGGGCCGTCGACCGGCGAATCGGTCCGGATCGACAGCTGGATCTGGGCCGTACGCCTGATCAAGACGCGCTCCCTCGGTGCAACCGCCTGCCGGGGCGGCCACGTGCACGTGAACGGCGAGCGGGTGAAGCCCGCACACTCCCTGCACGTCGGCGACGAGGTGCGTCTGCGGCACGAGGGCCGGGAACGGGTCGTGATCGTCAAGCGCCTGATCCGCAAGCGGGTCGGCGCCCCCGTGGCCGTCCAGTGCTACATCGACAACTCACCGCCGCCCCCGCCCCGCGATGCCATGGCCCCGGCCGGCCTCCGCGACCGGGGCACCGGCCGCCCCACCAAGCGAGACCGCCGCGAGATGGAACGCCTCCGCGGCCTCGGCAGCCTGCCCGGCGCCCCGAGCGGCCTCGCGGGACCAAGAGGCTTCTCCGGCCCTGGAAGCTTCGCCGGCCTCGGCGGCTTCGCGAAGCCTGATGGCTTCGCCGGACCCGGTGGTCCGGGCGGCCCGGGTGGCGCCGGCGAGCGCGGTGGACGGGGCAGCCGTGGTGGCTCCGGTGATGCGGGCGGGCGGGGCACGTCCGGGGGAGCCGGCGGCCGTGCGGACCGAGGTGGCGGATCGGGCAGGCCCGGCGGAACCGGTGGGCGGGATCAGGCCGGTGGATCCGGTGGGCGTGGTGGATCGGGTGGGCGCTCTCGGGGTCGGTGATCCGCCGCCCGTCTCTCCTCCCGTCTCCTCCCCTCTCTCCTCTCGGCTCGCCTCCCTGCTCACCCCCGCCGAACCAGCCCCAGCAACGCACGGTTGGACCCACGGCGCGCCCAGGCGATCGCGATGAGCGGCACCATCAGGATCACCGGGGTCGCCGCGTTCTGGCCGTGGAAGGCGGTGAGCTGGACGACGAACGCGCCCACCATCAGCGCGCTGAGGGCGATCGCAGCCACGGACTGGAGCAGCGGTATCAACAGGGCGACGGCTCCGGCGAGTTCGAGCGCGCCGATGGTGTACATGGCCCCGCCGCCCCAGCCGATCTTGTCGAAGGACTCGACGGCGGAGGGGTGTGCGATGAGCTTGGGCAGGGCACTCGCGATGCCGTAGAACAGGGCGAGCAACACCTGCACCGAGCGCAGCGCGACCCCGGCCCATCGGGCCCGGCCGGTGTGGGTGCCGACGGAGGACGCGGACGTCGTGGCGCTGGCGGAAGCGGCAGTCTGGGACATGAGGGTCTCCTGGGTGAAGCGGTGCTGTGTGCTTTCACCGAGGTAGACCCGACGAGTCCCGGAAACTCATCGCTCATCGCCTCCGCCTCTCCGCCCTACCGCCTCTCCGCCCACCGCCGGTGCCGGCACCGGCGTCGGTGCCAACACCGGCACGTCCGCTACGGCTTCGATACGGCCCGCACCCACGTCCGGTCAGGTGTCAGGTACGCGTCCACCTCCAGTCCCGCCTCCGCCAGTGCCGACTCGAACGCCTCCTTCGTCAGGGGCCGGGCCAGGAAGGTCTGGGTCCAGGCCGCGTCCGGGAACGTGTACTCGGCCCGGACCGAGTTCACCCCGTCTCCGACGGGCTCCACCGAGGCGATCCGTATCGTGAAGCCGCTCGGGTCGACCCGCTCCCTCGGCACGTTCGTGTGGTAGTCCTCGCCCTCCCGTTGGATGAGCACCCAGCCGCCCTTCGCCACATGCCGGGCACAGGTGCGCAGCAGGCCGCGGCGGACCTCCTCGTCGCCGGCGTGCACGAGGCACGACGCCAGCATCACCACGTCGAACCGCTCACCGCCCAGGTCCAGTTCCTCGATCGGAGCGCACACCGTGCGTGCCCCGCGGACGCGGGCCAGCATGTCGGCGGACTCGTCCACCGCCGTGACCGTGAAGCCCCGTTCGAGCAGGGGGTGGGTCATCCGGCCCACTCCGCTGCCCAGTTCCAGGATGTGTGCGCCCGCCGGCACCGCCGCGGCGATGATGTCCGGCGCGTCGCCCGCCGGCAGCCGCTCGTACAGCTCGACCGCGCAGCCGTCCGGGGTGATGGCTCCGGGTCCCGTGCCCTCGTGTCCCTCACGCATTTCGACCGTCATGCCCGAACAACGGCCGGTCCCCGCACGCCCGTTCCCCTTCCGCGCCAGTTCACCCGTTCGAGTTACCCCGCGCCCGCCCCGTGCCGTTCAGCCGGGGAACGGGAACCATCCGTGCCCGATGTACCAGTGGCCGCCGGCCCGCAGATGGTCCCCCACCGCACGCTCCACGGACGTGCGCCGCGGCAGCTCCGCGACCGGCAGTCCGGGGTCCCCGAAGACGAACTGGACGGGCTCGGTGTCGGCCGGTACGGAGTCCTCGCGAGCGGTGCGGAACCGGTCCTGGAACCGGATGATGTTGGAGTCGGCCGGCAGATAGCGTCTCAACTCCCGGTCCAGCAGCCAGGAGTGGCACAGCGCCGCCACCGGCCGCTCCTCGGGGAAGTGCCGGGCGAAGAACTCACGGGCCCACGCGAGCGAGCGGTCGCAGGCGGCCGGGGTCAGCGGGCCGTGGAAGTCGGGGATGTGCAGGTTCAGACAGGGTGTGCCGGGCACCGCGGCCGCTCCGGCCGCCGCGATCACCGGCGCCGAGCGCTGCCCGAGCCGCGCCCGCTCGAACTGCAACCGGCCCAGCTGGAACAGCTCACCGCGGAAGTGCCGGACCAGCCAGCACCGCGCCTGCACGCCGGTCGTGCCGTGCCGTCTGCGGTGTGCCGCCATGTGCCGGCCCAGGTCGGCCAGGGTGCGCCGGGAGATCTCGGGCGGGATGCCGCGGTCCCGGTGCCGGGCGAGGGTGCGCGGGATCGCGGCGAGGAAGACGTATGCGGGGAAGGTGCGGCTCAGCTGCTGCGGCGCCGCGTCGAAGGGTTCCGCCAGGTCGGGCGGGTGGCCGGTCCCCTCCGGGCCGCGGAACAGCGCCTCGACGCACTCCTCGACGAGCCGCAGCAGGCCCGGATCGGCGGCGATCCTGCGCCGTCCGGCCACCAGGTCGTTGATGTCCTCGTGCGGCACGGAGAGGTCGAGGAGCAGTTCGGGCAGGTCGTCGGCGTCCGGCAGCACGGGATCCCCCTTCGGTGAACGACGTGCCACCGGCACGCGAGGGCCCGATGCGCACCGTTGGTGAACGTCGTTCCCGAAGAGTACGTTGCAGGGAGGAGTGGTGGTGTCCCATGCGTACGGGCAGTGAACCGTCGACCGCGCGCAGTGCGCTGCGGGCGCGGTTCTGGCTGAGCGTGTGGGGGCTGGTCTGGTCGATCTTCGGCACGGCCGCGTTCGTGCTGGCCGGACGCCCCGGCTGGGCGGCGGCCTGCGGGGTGCTGTGGCTGGTCGTCACCGTCGACATGACCATGATCCTCCGGCACATGCGGCAGGGCCCGCACTACCAGCCGGGCCGTGACGTACCGCCGTATCCGCCGCCGGACGACGTGCCGCCGTACCGGCCGGCGCGGAGCCGGCCGCCGTACCCGCACTGGCCGAGGCACCGGCATCCGTGACCGCCCGGCACCGGGTCGCCGGTCGCGGGGCCGGTCAGTCGTCGAAGCGGGCCGCCTTCAGATACTGCGGATTCGGGTCGAGCGCGGCCGCCAGCCGGAAATGGCGTTTGGCCTGGTCGGAGCGGCCCTGGCGTTCGTAGGTGCGGGCCAGCGCGAAGTGCGCGAACGCGTTGTCCGGCTCGCGCTCCAGCACGATGGTGAACTCCAGCTCGGCGGGCCGCAGTTGCGCCGCGGCGAAGAAGGCACGCGCGCGGAGCAGTCGGGCTGCGGTGTTCTCGGGGTGTGCGGCGATGACTCCGTCGAGAAGTTTCACCGCGCCCCGCGGGTCCCGTGAGTTGAGCAGCTGCTCGGCTGCACGGAAGTCGATGACATGCGTTTCCGGAGTACGTCCGGTGGAACCGCTGGTCTCGGGCACGGCAGAGTCCTTCCCTCACTCGGAGCGTTCAACGCCCGGTCAGGGGCCCGCTATTCCGCGGACGCCTCGCGAGCGCGTCGTACGAGCTCGTCCCACACGGCGGCGACACGCTTGTGCAGCGTGTCCAGGGGGACGTCGTTGTCGATCACGATGTCCGCTGCCTCCCGGCGCTGTGCGCGCGTGGCCTGCGCGGCCATGCGCGCGCGTGCGTCCTCCTCGGTCATTCCGCGCAGCCGTACCAGCCGGTCGAGCTGGGTCTCGGGGCTCGCGTCCACGACGATCACGAGGTCGTAGAGCGGCGCCAGACCGTTCTCGGTGAGGAGGGGTACGTCATGGATCACGACGGCGTCGGGGGCCGCGGCCTCCTCCAGTTCGCGGGAGCGGAGGCCGACCAGGGGATGCACGACCGAGTTCAGCACGGCGAGCTTCTCGGGGTCGGCGAAGACGATGGACCCGAGCCGGGGCCGGTCCAGGCTGCCGTCGGCCGCGAGGACGTCCGTGCCGAAGGCCTCGACCACGGACGCGAGACCGGGGGTGCCCGGCGCCACGACCTCGCGCGCGATGCGGTCCGCGTCGATCAGCACGGCGCCGTGCTCCACGAGCAGCCGGGACACCTCGCTCTTGCCGGCGCCGATGCCACCGGTCAGGCCCACTTTCAGCATGTGCCGAAGCTTAGGCCCTGCCACTGACAACGGAACCGGCGGAGGTCAGTTGTCGCCCTCCCGCTCGGCCAGGAAGCGCTCGAACTCCCGGCCGATCTCGTCGGCGGACGGAATCTCCGCCGGCTCCGCGAGCATGTTGCCCCGGGTCTCGGCGCCGGCCGCGGCGTCGTACTGGTGCTCCAGGCCCTGGACGAGCGCGGTCAGTTCCTCGTCGCCCTCCCGGATCTGACGGTCGATCTCCGTCTGCGTGCGGTGCGCCTCCGTGCGCAGCGCGTGCGCCACGCCCGGGAGGACCAGGCCGGTGGCGGCCGTGATGGCCTCCAGCACCGTGAGGGCCGCGTCCGGGTACGGGGAGCGGGCGATGTAGTGCGGGACGTGTGCGGCGACGCCCAGGACGTCGTGCCCGGCCTCGCTGAGGCGGTACTCCACCAGCGACTCGGCGCTGCCGGGCACCTGGGCCTCCTCGAAGGGGCTGCGGTGGCCGGGGACGAGGTCGGTGCGGTTCCCGTGCGGGGTGAGACCGACCGGGCGGGTGTGCGGGACGCCCATGGGGATGCCGTGGAAGTTCACGGACAGGCGCACGCCGAGCCGCTCCACGATCTGCCGTACGGCGGCGGCGAAGCGCTCCCACTCCACGTCGGGCTCGGGCCCGGACAGCAGCAGGAAGGGGGCGCCCGTGGTGTCCTGGACGAGGCGGACCTCCAGGGTCGGGTCCTCGTACTCGGTCCAGTGGTCCCGCTTGAAGGTCAGCAGGGGCCGGCGGGCCCGGTAGTCCACGAGCCGGTCGTGGTCGAAACGGGCGACGAGCTGGTGGGGCAGTGAGTCGAGCAGCCGGTCGACGATCTGGTCGCCGGTCTCACCCGCGTCGATGTATCCGTCGAAGTGGTAGAGCATGACAAGGCCGGCCGACTCCTGGGCGAGCGCCATGTCGACAACGGCGAGGCCCTTCGGCTCCCATGCGTACAAACCCTGCGGATCAAGCACTGTGACCGCTCCTCCTCGTGTTCCTCAGGGTCAACGCCCTCTGGACCGGGGGCATTCCCGCCCGGCACTTTCCTGATCAAGGAAGCAGGCGCCAGTCCCCCGGAGAACGCCTGAGGGGCCGCACCTCGGAAGGTACGGCCCCTCAGGACCAGCTATCGGCTAGGCCTCAGCGGTGAGCGTTCAGCTCTGGCCGCCGGCCAGCTTCTCGCGCAGCGCGGCCAGCGCCTCGTCCGAGGCCAGCGCACCGGAGGTGTCGGCGCCCTCGGAGGAGTACGAGCCACCGGTCGCGGCCGGAGCCGCAGCCTCGCCGCCCTCGGCCGCGGCAGCGGCGTCGGCCTCGCGGGACTTGATGACCTGCTGCTGGTGCTGCTCGAAGCGGGCCTGCGCCTCGGCGTACTGGCGCTCCCACTCCTCGCGCTGCTTCTCGTAGCCCTCGAGCCAGTCGTTGGTCTCGGGGTCGAAGCCCTCGGGGTAGATGTAGTTGCCCTGGTCGTCGTAGGACGCGGCCATGCCGTACAGGGTCGGGTCGAACTCGACCGAGGCCGGGTCGGCACCGAAGGACTCGTTGGCCTGCTTCAGCGAGAGGCTGATGCGACGACGCTCGAGGTCGATGTCGATGACCTTGACGAAGATCTCGTCGTTGACCTGGACGACCTGCTCCGGGATCTCCACGTGGCGCTCGGCCAGCTCGGAGATGTGGACCAGACCCTCGATGCCCTCGTCCACGCGGACGAACGCACCGAACGGAACCAGCTTGGTGACCTTACCCGGGACGACCTGGCCGATCTGGTGGGTCCGGGCGAACTGCTGCCACGGGTCTTCCTGGGTCGCCTTCAGCGACAGGGAGACGCGCTCGCGGTCCATGTCCACGTCGAGGACCTCGACGGTGACTTCCTGGCCGACCTCGACGACCTCGGACGGGTGGTCGATGTGCTTCCAGGACAGCTCGGAGACGTGGACCAGACCGTCGACGCCACCCAGGTCCACGAAGGCACCGAAGTTGACGATCGAGGAGACCACACCGGAGCGGACCTGACCCTTCTGGAGGGTCGTGAGGAACGTCTGGCGGACCTCGGACTGGGTCTGCTCCAGCCAGGCGCGGCGGGACAGGACCACGTTGTTGCGGTTCTTGTCCAGCTCGATGATCTTCGCCTCGAGCTCCTTGCCCACGTAGGGCTGGAGGTCGCGGACGCGGCGCATCTCGACCAGGGAGGCCGGGAGGAAGCCGCGGAGGCCGATGTCGAGGATGAGACCACCCTTGACGACCTCGATGACGGTACCGGTGACGATGCCGTCCTCTTCCTTGATCTTCTCGATGGTGCCCCAGGCACGCTCGTACTGGGCGCGCTTCTTCGAGAGGATCAGGCGGCCTTCCTTGTCCTCCTTCTGGAGGACGAGGGCCTCGATCTCGTCACCGACGGCGACGACCTCGTTGGGGTCGACGTCGTGCTTGATCGAGAGCTCGCGGCTCGGGATGACACCTTCGGTCTTGTAACCGATGTCGAGCAGGACCTCGTCCCGGTCGACCTTCACGATGACGCCGTCGACGATGTCGCCGTCGTTGAAGTACTTGATCGTCTCGTCGATCGCGGCGAGGAAGGCTTCCTCGTTACCGATGTCGTTGACCGCAACCTGCGGGGTGGTGGCGGTGGTCTCGGTGCTGCTCGTCATGTGGGAAAGGGCTCCGGTACGGACATTGAAGTCGTAGGTACTGCTACGCCGGGAGCCCGTATCGCTCTGATGAAGCCGGACAGCCAAGGAAGCGCCACACGAAACCGCTGGTGGCGCCTCGACAACCGAGGGGACATACAACAGATGCGAGCGCAGCCTGCTACGTCTGAGGTGCGCAGGCCCGCAGCGCAACTTGTAGCATACGGGGGCAGCCGGACAGGGTCAATGCGCGAAGACGCACACGGGGGGCGGATAGCCGCATACCCGGCAGAAGAAACGTCCCGGTTGGCCGCACGCAGGCCTCCGGGACCCTTCCGTGGCAGACCCCGGCGGGTTGGACGGAAGAGTACGACGAGGGAGCCGATCATCCAAGAGCCGGAAAGCTATGACCCGGGCAACACCCTGGATTCCACCTCGGAGGCCACACGGCGTGACGCCGGTGTCACGGAGAGCGCGCGGGCCAATCGGGGCTGGTGGGACCGCAACGCGGACGAGTACCAGGTCGAGCACGGCACGTTCCTCGGCGACGACCGCTTCGTGTGGGGTCCGGAGGGCCTGGACGAGGTGGAGGCCGAGCTGCTCGGCCCGCTGGAGGAGCTGAAGGGCAAGGAGGTCCTGGAGATCGGCGCGGGCGCGGGCCAGTGCGCGCGCTGGCTGGCCGCCCAGGGGGCCCGGCCGGTGGCGCTGGACCTCTCGCACCGCCAGCTCCAGCACGCCCTGCGGATCGGCGGATCGTTTCCGCTCGTCTGCGCGGACGCCTCCGCGCTGCCGTTCGCGGACGGCTCCTTCGACCTGGCGTGTTCCGCGTACGGGGCGCTGCCGTTCGTCGCGGACCCGCGGCTGGTGCTGCGCGAGGTGCGCCGGGTGCTGCGGCCGGGCGGACGGTTCGTCTTCTCGGTGACACACCCGATCCGCTGGGCGTTCCCGGACGAGCCGGGCCCCGAGGGCCTGTCGGTGTCCTCCTCGTACTTCGACCGGACGCCGTACGTGGAGCAGGACGAGCAGGGGCGGGCGGTCTACGTCGAGCACCACCGGACTCTCGGCGACCGCGTCCGGGACGTCGTGGCCTCCGGTTTCCGGCTGGTGGACCTCGTGGAACCGGAGTGGCCGGCCTGGAACACCTCGGAGTGGGGCGGCTGGTCCCCGCTGCGCGGGAGCCTGCTCCCGGGCACGGCGATCTTCGTGTGCGAGCGCGACTGACCCTCACCGGTGTTCTCCGTGTGCCTCCCTTCGCCTGCGAAGGGAGGCACACGCGCGCGTGGGGTGCGTTTCCCGTCGTACGACACTGGGGGGCGTGATCCGTTACGACGCCCTGGACGCGCTGCCCGTGCGCTCCGCCCTGCCCGACCTGACCGACGCCCTGGAGGCGGACGGCACCGCCGTCCTGGTGGCGCCGCCCGGCACCGGCAAGACGACGCTGGTGCCGCTGGTGCTGGCGGGGCTGGTCGGGGGCGGTCCGGCGCGGCGGGTCGTGGTGGCCGAGCCGCGGCGGATCGCGGCGCGGGCGGCGGCCCGGCGGATGGCGTGGCTGCTGGGCGAGAAGCCCGGTGAGAGCGTGGGCTTCACGGTGCGCGGTGAGCGGGCCGTGGGGCGGCACACGCGCGTGGAGGTCGTGACGACCGGTGTGCTGCTCCAGCGGCTGCAACGGGACCCGGAGCTGCCGGGCGTCGACGTCGTCGTGCTCGACGAGTGCCATGAACGGCATCTGGACGCCGACACGGCGGCCGCCTTCCTCTGGGACGTGCGGCAGACGCTGCGGCCGGAGCTGCGGCTCGTGGCCGCGTCGGCGACGACGGACGCGGCGGGCTGGGCCCGGCTGCTCGGCGGGGCACCGGTGGTCGAGGCGGCGGGCGTCGCGCATCCGGTGGAGGTGGTGTGGGCGCCCCCGGCGCGGCCGGTACGGCCGCCGCACGGGATGCGGGTCGATCCGGCGCTGCTGGCGCACGTGGCGTCGGTGGTGCGGCGGGCGCTGGCCGAGCGGGCGGGCGACGTGCTGTGTTTCCTGCCCGGTGTCGGCGAGATCGCGCGCGTGGCCGGGCAGCTCGGGGACCTGGGGGACGCCGAGGTGCTCCAGGTGCACGGGCGGGCGCCGGCCGCGGTGCAGGACGCGGTGCTGGCGGGCGGTCAGCGGCGCCGGGTCGTGCTGGCCACGTCCGTCGCCGAGTCGTCGCTGACCGTGCCCGGGGTGCGCGTGGTGGTCGACGCGGGGCTGGCGCGGGAGCCGCGGGTGGACCACGCGCGCGGGCTGAGCGGGCTGACGACCGTACGGGCGTCGCGGGCGGCCGGGCGGCAGCGGGCCGGGCGCGCGGGGCGTGAGGCGCCGGGGGCGGTGTACCGGTGCTGGACGGAGGCTGAGGACGGCCGTCTGCCGGCCTTTCCGGCGCCGGAGATCAAGCTGGCCGACCTGACCGCGTTCGCCCTTCAGGCGGCCTGCTGGGGCGATCCCGACGCCTCCGGGCTGGCGCTGCTGGATCCGCCGCCGGGTGGGGCGATGGCGGCCGGGCGCTCCGCGCTGGCGGCCGTGGGGGCGGTGGACTCCGCCGGGCAGGCCACGGGGCTCGGGGTGCGGTTGGCACGGCTGGGGGTGCACCCCCGGCTGGGGCGGGCGTTGCTGGACACCTCGGGTGCGGGTGCGGAGGTGGTCGCGCTGCTCTCCGAGGAGGTGCCGCGGGACTACGGGGACGATCTGGCGGGTGCGTTGCGACGTGCGCGGCGTGGGGGTGACGCCTACGCGGGGCGGTGGGCCGCGGAGGTTCGGCGGCTGCGGGCCGTCGCCGCCGATCCCGCCCGACCGCCGGCCCAGGACTCCGCGTCGGATGACTCCCGAGCGGACGGCTTCCGGTCGGAGAGTGCCGTTCACGTGGGGCCGGGCACCGAGGTCGACCGGCTCGCCGGACTCGTCGCCGCGCTCGCCTTTCCCGAGCGGGTGGCCAAGCTCGACGGCGGGTCGTACCTCATGGCCTCCGGGACCCGGGCCGAGCCGGCCGACGGGTCGGCGTTGCGCGGGGCGCCGTGGATCGTGGTGGCCGTCGCCGACCGGCCCGGCGGCACGGGGCACGCGCGTGTGCGGCTCGCGGCTGCCGTGCGGGAGGACGTGGCCCGGTCCGCCGCCGGGTCCCTGCTGAGCGAGCGGGACGAGGTGCGCTGGGCCGACGGGGACGTCGTGGCCCGGCGGGTCGAGCGGCTGGGGGCCATCGAGCTGGCCGTGCGGCCGCTGCGGGACGCCGAGCCTGCCCTCGTGCGCGGCGCTCTCCTCGACGGCCTCCGGCAGGACGGGCTCGGGCTGTTGCGCTGGTCGCGGGAGGCGGAGACGCTGCGCCGGCGGCTGGCCTTTCTGCGGACGCATCTCGGGGATCCGTGGCCGGACGTGTCCGACGACGCGCTCCACGCGCGCGTGGACGAGTGGCTGGAGCCGGAGCTGAGCCGGGCTCGCCGGCGGGCCGATCTCGCGCGGATCGACGCCGGACAGGCGCTCACGCGGCTGCTGCCGTGGGCGAGCGGGGAGGCGGGCCGGCTCGACGAGCTGGCGCCGGAGCGGATCGCCGTACCCAGCGGGTCCAGCATCCGGATCGACTACGACGATCCCGAACGGCCGGTGCTCGCCGTCAAGTTGCAGGAGATGTTCGGGCTGGACGAGACACCGGCCGTGGCGGGGGTGCCGCTCCTGGTGCATCTGCTCTCCCCCGCCGGGCGGCCCGCCGCCGTCACGGCCGACCTGGCCTCCTTCTGGAAGGACGGCTACAAGGGCGTCCGAGCGGAGTTGCGCGGACGGTATCCGAAGCATCCGTGGCCCGAGGACCCGACGGCCGCCGAGCCCACCCGGCACACCAACGCGCGGCTCAGGCGCTGACCGGCTCCGGCTCCGCCGACTGCGCCGGGGCGGGGTCCTGGGGGTGGCGGGAGCGGGCCTCCAGGAGGAGGGAGAGCGCCAGGAGCAGGATCCCCAGGACGAGCGAGCCCCAGGGGACGTAGGAGGTGAGCGCCAGGACGAGGGTGCGGTTGTGCTTGACCAGGGCGACCGTGTGCTCGATGTAGTCCTCGCGCATCTTCACGTCACCGGCGAACGCCGTGACGCTCGCCCGGCCGCCGAGCAGGGTGCCGCCGCGCAGCTCCTCCTTGTGGTCCTCCTCGCCGTAGACGGGCGCGCCGGTGACGGGCTCGACCCAGAACTTGCGGACCGTGCTGTACCAGCGGGTCGTGCCCGTCCTGGCCACCGAATCCGGCGTGATGCCCTGCACGGGCATCGTCTTCGGCATGGGGACCTTGGTCCAGGGGATGGTCTGCTCGAAGTAGTAGACCTTCAGGCCGCGGAAGGTCTGCGTGCCCTTGTAGTGGATGGGGCTGGTGGTGCGGGTCTGGGCGTCGAAGTACTCGTAGTCGCGCTTCTGGGTCAGGAAGGGCCACTTGAACTCGATGCCCTGGCGGGTGACCGGGTCGCCGTCGACCATCTCGCCGGTGGCGTGCACGGGGTCCTGGGTGTGTGCGTCGAAGATGTAGCGCTCGGGGACCTTGGAGACCATCTTGCCGTCGGGGCCCTGGACGTAGGACAGGCTGTCCCAGACGACGACCGGCCGCCCCGCCGTCTTCTCGATCCTCTTCGCGGCCGCCACGTTGCCCTTGAGGGTCTGCACGATGGTGACCTCGGGGACCTTCCTGGCCTGCATGGTGCCGTAGTCGAGGAGGGTGGCGTCCTTGGCCTCCAGGACCATGTCCTGGTACTGGTTCGCGGGGATCCTGGCCAGGCGCGGGAAGGCGTACCAGCGCATCAGCGGGGACAGCGCCGCGCAGAAGACGGCGCAGGCGAGCAGGATCAGACTGGCCTTGCGGCGCATCTCGGCCTCCCTGCCGGTCGGTTAGGGGTGCGCGGGCACCGTGGTCAGCAGCGGTTTCGGGGAGGTCGCGGCGTCCGGTGTGCCCATCGCGGTGATCGTGAGGACCAGGGCGACCGCGACGACGAGACCGGTCGCGGCGGCGATCAGGGCGCGCATACGGCCTCCCGACAGGCCTGAGCTGATACTCCGTCAGATCCGGCACCGTAGCAACGCCCGGGCGAGAAGAGAACACGTTGCACACATGGATGAGGGGCGCCCCACCGCCGTGGCGGAGGAACGCCCCTCGGGCGACGAGCGGTTACGCGGACGGGCTCGGCGACGGGCTGGGGCTCGCCGAGGTGTCGGCGGCGGCGACCTTCAGCTCGACCGTGAGGACCGCGCCGCCGGTGGTGGTGATCCGGAGCAGGAAGGTGCCGGTGGCGTCGTCGGCGTACAGCTTCGGCAGCGTGAGCAGGCCCTTGGCGTCGGTCTGGAGACCGGTGAGGGTGCGGACCGTCTTGCCCTTCGCGTCCTTGAAGTAGGGGCCCTTGTCGTTCTCGCTCGGGTCGAGGGGCGACTTGATCAGGGCGGCGGTGGCCGCGACCTTGTCCGCGACGGCGCCCTTGTACGTCGCCTTCACCTGGACCTGGTCGGCGAACTCGCCGCCCGGGGTGCAGGTCAGCGGGGTGTCGCTGGTGCGGGTCAGGGTGTCGGCGGCGCGCGCTGTCACGGTGGCCGTGTAGTCGACGCCCTGGGTCGAGCGGCCCACGATGGTCGCGGTGACCTTGAAGTCGCCGGTCTTCTCGCCCGCCTGGAGCGCGGGGGCGAGGGCGACGCCCTTGGTGTCCGTGACGACCGTGGCCACGCCCTCGCCGCCGGCGAACGTGGTGTCGGTGTCGCCGCTGATCGTGAACCGGATCCGCACCTTGGCGACGGCGTTGCCCAGCTTGGTCGCGGCGCGGGTGGAGATCCGCTCGGTGAAGGTGTCGCCGGCCATCGCGGTGAGCTGGGTGGTGCCCGCGTTCTCCAGGTGGTCCACCGTGTCCGTGGGGGTCGGTGCGGGCGTCGGCACGGGCGGCTTGGACGGGGTCGGGCCGGGGCTGCCGCTTCCGCCGGGCTTGCCCGGTGCGCTGGGCTTCGGGTGCGGCTTCGGGCCGGGCTTGGCCTTCGGCGGGCCGGAGGGCGTCGGCGACGGTGACGTGGTGCGCCCGGTGCCGTCGTCGCTGCGGTGGCTGGGCAGGCCGCCGGTGCCGTCGGGCACGGAGTGGCTGCCCTTCCGGTAGTACTCCAGCCAGCTCAGGACCGTGTTCAGGTAGTCCTGCGAGTTGTTGTAACTGAGGATCGCGCTGCTCAGGTCGGCCTCGCGCGAGAGGTCCCAGCCGTTGCGGCACAGGTAGTGCCCGGCGGCGAGGGCGGCGTCGTAGACGTTGTTGGGGTCCTTCTTGCCGTCGCCGTTGCCGTCGCGGCCGGCCCAGGCCCAGGTCGACGGGATGAACTGCATGGGGCCGACGGCCCGGTCGTACGCGGCGCTGCCGTCGTACGCCCCGTGGTCGGTGTCCTTGATGAGCGCGAAGCCGTTGCCGTCGAGCACCGGGCCCAGGATCGGGGTCAGCGTGGTGCCGTCGGCGCTGACCCGGCCGCCGTCGGCCTGGCCCGACTCGACCTTGCCGATGGCGGCGAGCAGTTGCCAGGGCAGGTTGCAGTCGGGCTTGGAGGAGCGCAGTTCGGCCTCGGCCTTCTTGTAGGCGTCGAGGACCGTCGCGGGTATGCCGGCCTCCCCGTCGCCCTGGGGGACCGGGGTGCCCGCGGTCGGCGTGGAGCTGGGGCTCGGGCTGGGGTTGGGGCTGTTCAGCGGCGGAAGGTCCGTGTAGTACGGCGAGTTGCCGGTGGCGCCGCCCCCGTCCGCGCCGGGTACGGGAGCGGAGGCCCCGGCCGCCGTCTGTCTGTCGTGGTCCCCGCCGGTCGCTCCCGGAGCCTGGGACGCGGACAGAGCCGCGACCGCCGCCGCGGCCACGGCGGTGGTCGCCGCCCCCTTGCGCAGCCGCCTGCCGAAATGCGCCGCCATAAAGTGACCCCTCCTGTGGACGCCCCTGCGTCCGTCTCCGTCCGTCCGTCTCGCTCTGGTGTGACGGTTGACCCGGCGCTCCGGTTGCGTCTGTTGCGCCGTGCCCGCTGTGCGGTGCGTGCGCCCCGCGCGCGCCGGTCCGGCGCCGCTCGCGACCCTACGGCAACTTGTCTGACACGGGCACCTGTTCACGTCCGGTTTTCACCGGTTGGCCGACTCTCGTTCCCGCCCGCGGGTGCTCAGGGAGGTCCCGCATACCGAACGGGCCTGATCACCGCCACCGGTGGCACGGCCAAGGACCGTCCGAGGGGGCCCTGTTGCCGTTCACACTCAGCCATGCGGCGGCCGTCCTGCCGGCGGTGCGCCGGGACGGGACCGGGCGCGGCCCGCTGGTGCCGGCGGTGCTCGTGGCGGGCTCCTTCGCGCCCGACATGACCTTCTACGCGGCGAATATCCCTCCCGGGGCATAGAGTTCGGTGCGGTCACGCACGCGTTCGCCGGGGTCGTCACGGTCGATGTGCTCATCGCCTGGGCGCTGGTGGGGCTGTGGCTGCCGGCCCGCGAACCGTTGCTCGCGCTGTTGCCCCGGGGCGCGCAGGGCCGGCCGGCCGCGCTGCTGCGCTGCGGTGTGCCACGCGCGCGTGCGGGCCGTCGCGGTGGGGTGGTGGTACGTCTCCGCGGCGCTGGGCGCGCTGACGCATGTGGTGTGGGACGCGTTCACCCCATGACGGCCGCCGGGGGACCCGGCTGATTCCGGCTGTCGAACGGGACCGGCTGCTGGGCGTGCCGCTGGTCGCGTGGGTCCAGTACGGCTCGTCCGTGGCAGGTGCGGCCGTACTCGCCGCGTTCGCCGTACGGGCGCTGCGCAGGCTGCCCGGCGGGGAGCCCGCGGGGGTGCCGCTGCTGTCCGTGCGGGACCGCTGGCGGGCCGGGGTGGTCGTCGGCGGCTGCGCGGTGCAGCGGGTGGCGCGGGAGTGGGCGGGCGGGGGTGCTCCGGCCCGGCCGGGTGACCTGGTGGCGGCCCTGTGTTTCGGGGTGGGCGCGGGGCTGGTCCCGGGGCTGCTGCTGTACGCCGCCGGGGTCAGGGCGTGGCGTCCGGTCCCGGCGCCGGACGGTCCCGGAGATCGCGGCGCGGCGGCCGCTGCGGGCCGGCGTCGGCCCGCCGGTCGGTGAGGGAGGCGACGAAGACCGTGAGGGTGGGCCGGGGGCGCGCTCTCGGGACGAGGCTGAGCGCGAGGGCGAGGTAGCCGCGGGCCAGGTCGGCCCACTGGCGCCAGTCCGGAACGCGGTCCGCACGGGCGGCCGGACCGGCACACCTGCGGCGCAGGTCCGCGGTGGCCGTACGGACGGTCCTCGCGAGGTCGACGGGGAGACGGGCGGTGCTGGCGCCGGCCGCGAGGGCTGGGACCGGCGAGACAGGCAGCCGGGCGTGCGTCGAGGAGATGCCTTGCCAGGCAGCCCGGATGTGTGCCTCGGGCGTCCGGCGGTGAAGCATGCGTATACCCATGCCCGCAGTGTTGCGGCTGCGGGGGGTGCGGGGCGTTTTGGCGGGGGCCACGTGAGTGACGGGCCCCTGCGGGGGAGGCCTGGCCGGTTCGCCGTGGTGGTGTCGGTCGGGTGCTGCGGGTGGGTGGGATCCGGGCGGGCGGGGTCCGGGCGGGCTTCGGCGGGTGCGGAGAAAGTCCCCGCACCCGAAGAGGGGCGTCATCCCGGGCCTTCGCCGGCAACGCCCCTCCGCCGAAGCGCCGCGGGCTAGTGCGCCGCGGACTCCCAGTCCGGGCCCGCGCCCACCGAGACGTCCAGGGGGGCCTTGAGGTGGACGGCGTTCGCCATCTCGCGGCGGACGAGCTCCTCCGCGGCCCGGTGCTCGCCGGGGGCGATCTCCAGGACGATTTCGTCGTGGACCTGGAGGAGCATCCGGGACTTCAGGTCCGCCGCCCGCAGCGCGCTGTCCACCTTGAGCATGGCGATCTTGACGATGTCCGCCGCCGTCCCCTGGATGGGGGCGTTGAGGGCCATGCGCTCGGCCGCCTCGCGGCGCTGGCGGTTGTCGCTGTTGAGGTCGGGGAGGTACCGGCGGCGGCCGAAGAGGGTCGCCGTGTAGCCCGTCGCCCGGGCCTCGTCGACCGCGCGGCGGAGGTAGTCGCGAACCCCGCCGAAGCGCTCGAAGTAGGTGTCCATCAGGGCGCGTGCCTCGCCCGCGTCGATGTTCAGCTGCTGGGAGAGGCCGAACGCGGACAGGCCGTAGGCGAGGCCGTACGACATCGCCTTGATCTTGCGGCGCATCTCCGCGTCCACCGCGTCCCGCTCGACCGCGAACACCTGGGAGGCGACCGTGGTGTGCAGGTCCTCGCCGGAGGTGAACGCCTCGATCAGGCCCTCGTCCTCGGAGAGGTGGGCCATCACGCGCAGCTCGATCTGGCTGTAATCGGCGGTCATCAGGGACTCGAAGCCGTCGCCGACCACGAAGCCGCGGCGGATCGCCCGGCCCTCGTCGGTGCGCACCGGGATGTTCTGGAGGTTCGGGTCCGTGGAGGACAGCCGGCCGGTCGCGGCCACCGTCTGGTTGAAGGTCGTGTGGATACGGCCGTCGGCCGCGACGGTCTTGATCAGGCCCTCGACCGTGACGCGCAGCTTGGCCTGCTCGCGGTGGCGGAGCATGATGACCGGCAGCTCGTTGTCGGTCTGGGTGGCGAGCCAGGCCAGGGCGTCGGCGTCCGTGGTGTAGCCGGTCTTGGTCTTCTTGGTCTTCGGCAGGGCCAGCTCGTCGAAGAGGATCTCCTGGAGCTGCTTGGGCGAGCCCAGGTTGAACTCCCGGCCGGCGGCGGCGTGGGCCTCCTTCACGGCCTGCTGCACCGCGCCCGCGAAGGTCTGCTCCATGGCCTCCAGGTGCGCCCGGTCGGCCGCGATGCCGTGCCGCTCCATGCGGGCGAGCAGGGCGGAGGTGGGCAGCTCCATGTCGCGCAGCAGGTCCGCCGCGCCGACTTCCGCCAGGCGGGTCCCGAAGGCCCCGCCCAGGTCGAGGACCGCGCGGGCCTGGACCATCAGGGCCTCGGCCTCGGCGCCGTCGTCCGCGCCGAAGGCGAGCTGGCCGTCGGCCGCGGCGGCCGGGGCCAGCTCGCGGTGCAGGTACTCCAGGGACAGCGCGTCCAGGTCGAAGGAGCGGCGGCCCGGCTTGACCAGGTACGCGGCGAGCGCCGTGTCCATGGCGACGCCGTCGACGCTCCAGCCGTGCTCGGCGAAGACGCGCATGGCGCCCTTGGCGTTGTGGAACACCTTGGGACGGGCGGAGTCGGCCAGCCAGGCCGCGAACGCGTTCTCGTCGGCCTCGTCCAGCTCGGCCGGGTCGAACCAGACGGCCGCTCCCCCGGCCGCGGCGAGGGCCACCTCGGCGACCGAGCCGGTGCCCAGCGCCCAGGTGTCGACCGTGGCCACGCCCAGGGTGTCGGCGCCGTGCCCGGTGAGCCAGGGGGCCAGCTCGCCGGTGCCCAGGACCGCGCCGTCGATCTCCACGCCCTCGGTGGTGACCGGGGTGGTCTCGGCCTCCTCCGCGCCGGGGTCGACGGCGTAGAGCCGCTCGCGCAGCGACGGGTTGCGGATCTCCAGGGTGTCCAGGATCATCGCGACGGTCTTGCGGTCGTACGGCGCCCGCTCCAGCTCGGCGACCGTCTTCGGCAGCTCGACCGCGCGCTCCAGCTCGGTCAGGACGCGGTTGAGCTTGACCGACTCCAGGTGGTCGCGGAGGTTCTGCCCGGCCTTGCCCTTGACCTCCTCGACGCGCTCGACCAGCTCGGCGAAGGAGCCGAACTGGTTGATCCACTTCGCGGCGGTCTTCTCGCCCACGCCGGGGATGCCGGGGAGGTTGTCGGAGGGGTCGCCGCGCAGGGCCGCGAAGTCGGGGTACTGGGCGGGCGTCAAGCCGTACTTCTCGAAAACCTTCTCCGGGGTGAACCGGGTCAGCTCCGAGACGCCCTTCGTCGGGTAGAGCACCGTGATGTTCTCGGTGACCAGCTGGAAGGAGTCGCGGTCGCCGGTGACGATGAGCACCTCGAAGCCCGCGGCCTCGGCCTGCGTGGCGAGGGTGGCGATGATGTCGTCCGCCTCGAAGCCCTCGACGGCGAAGCGGGGCGCGTGCATCGCGTCGAGCAGCTCGCCGATCAGTTCGACCTGGCCCTTGAACTCGTCCGGGGTCTTGGACCGGTTCGCCTTGTACTCGGTGAAGCGCTCGGAGCGCCAGGTCTTGCGCGAGACGTCGAAGGCGACCGCGAAGTGCGTGGGCGCCTCGTCACGCAGGGTGTTGGCCAGCATCGACGCGAAGCCGTAGATCGCGTTCGTCGGCTGGCCGGTCGCGGTCGTGAAGTTCTCCGCGGGCAGCGCGAAGAACGCGCGATAGGCCAGCGAGTGCCCGTCCATGAGCATCAGCCGGGGACGGGCGGCGCCGGGGGTCTGGTCGGTCTTCTTCGCTGCTGTCTCTGCCACGTCCCCGATCCTGCCACGCCGCACTGACACTCCGTTCCGAGGCGGCCGAGGGTCGCGGCGCGGTCACTCGCTGTGCGGGCGGTGTCGCGGGAGAGGGGAGGAGCAGGGGGCACGGAGAGGCGGAGACCGGGGCGGCACCGTTGTCGGTGGGCCGTGGGAGGATCGGCGACGCACACGCACACGCAGTCGGAGGGGAGCGGGCGATGGCGACGAAGCCGCCCAAGGGTGATCCGGTCCAGGACGCGCCGCAGGTCGAGGAGCCGAAGCACGCGGCCGCGGGGCTGCCGGCCATCGGCCACACCCTGCGCATCGCCCAGCGGCAGATGGGCGTGCGCCGCACGGCGCTGACGCTCCTGCGGGTGAACCAGAAGGACGGCTTCGACTGCCCGGGCTGCGCCTGGCCGGAGCCGGACCACCGGCACGCGGCGGAGTTCTGCGAGAACGGCGCGAAGGCGGTCGCCGAGGAGGCCACCCTGCGCCGGGTCACGCCGGAGTTCTTCGCCGCGCACCCCGTGACGGACCTGACCGGCCGCAGCGGCTACTGGCTGGGCCAGCAGGGGCGGCTCACGCACCCCATGTACCTGCCCGAGGGCGGCACGCACTACGAGCCGGTCACCTGGGAGCGCGCCTTCGACATCGTCGCCGAGGACATCGCGGCCCTCGCCTCCCCCGACGAGGCCGTCTTCTACACCTCGGGCCGTACCAGCAACGAGGCCGCGTTCCTGTACCAGCTCTTCGCGCGCGAGCTGGGCACCAACAACCTGCCGGACTGCTCCAACATGTGTCACGAGTCGTCCGGTTCGGCGCTCTCGGAGACCATCGGCATCGGCAAGGGCAGCGTCCTGCTGGAGGACCTCCACCAGGCCGACCTGATCATCGTCGCGGGCCAGAACCCGGGCACGAACCATCCCCGGATGCTCTCCGCGCTGGAGAAGGCCAAGGCGAACGGCGCGAAGATCATCAGCGTCAACCCGCTGCCCGAGGCCGGCCTGGCGCGGTTCAAGAACCCGCAGACCCCGCAGGGCCTGCTGAAGGGCGCCGCCCTCACCGACCTGTTCCTGCAGATCCGCATCGGCGGCGACCAGGCGCTCTTCCGGCTCCTGAACAAGCTGATCCTGGAGACGGAGGGCGCGGTCGACGAGGAGTTCGTCCGCGAACACACCCACGGCTTCGCGGAGTTCGCCGAGGCCGCCCGGGCCGCCGACTGGGACGAGACTCTGGCGGCGACGGGCCTCACGCGCGCGGAGATCGAGCGGGCCCTGTCCATGGCCCTCGCCTCGAAGCGCACCATCGTCTGCTGGGCCATGGGCCTCACCCAGCACAAGCACGCGGTCCCGACCATCCGCGAGGTGGTCAACTTCCTGCTGCTGCGCGGCAACATCGGCCGCCCGGGCGCGGGCGTGTGCCCGGTGCGCGGCCACTCCAACGTGCAGGGCGACCGCACGATGGGCATCTTCGAGCGGCCCGCCCCGGCGTTCCTGGACGCGCTGGAGAAGGAGTTCGGGTTCGCGCCGCCGCGCGCGCACGGCTTCGACGTCGTACGGGCCATCCGCGCGTTGCGCGACGGGGAGGCGAAGGTGTTCTTCGCCATGGGCGGCAACTTCGTCTCCGCCTCCCCGGACACCGAGGTGACCGAGGCCGCGATGCGGCGCGCGCGGCTGACGGTGCACGTGTCGACCAAGCTCAACCGCTCGCACGTGGTCACCGGCGCGCGGGCGCTGATCCTGCCCACGCTGGGCCGCACCGAGCGGGATCTCCAGGCCGCCGGCGAGCAGTTCGTGACCGTCGAGGACTCGATGGGCATGGTGCACGCCTCGCGCGGGCGGCTCGCGCCCGCGAGCCCGCTGCTGCGCTCCGAGCCCGCGATCATCTGCGGCCTCGCCCGCCGGGTGCTCGGCGGGCACAGCGTGGTGCCGTGGGAGGACTTCGCGAAGGACTACGCGACGATCCGTGACCGCATCGCGCGCGTGGTCCCCGGTTTCCAGGACTTCAACACGCGCGTGGCCCGGCCGGGCGGTTTCACGCTGCCGCACGCCCCGCGCGACGAGCGCCGCTTCCCGACCGCCACGGGCAGGGCGAACTTCACGGCGGCGCCGGTGGAGTACCCCGAACTGCCCGAGGGCCGGCTGCTGTTGCAGACCCTGCGCTCGCACGACCAGTACAACACCACGATCTACGGCCTCGACGACCGCTACCGGGGTATCAGGGGCGGCCGCCGGGTGGTGCTGGTGCACCCCGAGGACGCGCGGGCGCTCGGCTTCGCCGAGGGGGCGTACGTCGACCTGGTCAGCGAGTGGAAGGACGGCGTGGAGCGGCGGGCACCCGGCTTCCGCGTCGTGCACTACCCGACGACGCGGGGCTGCGCGGCGGCCTACTACCCCGAGACGAACGTCCTGGTCCCGCTCGACGCCACCGCCGACACCAGCAACACTCCGGCCAGCAAGTCCGTCGTCGTACGTCTCGAAGATCACACCGGTGCGCCGGCGGGTCGTCTGGAACAATCGGCGACCGACTGAGCGTTTGCTCAGCGAGCAGACAGCTGTGAGCGGACAGCTGGCCGACGAACGGAGCCGGGATCATGGGTGAGCAGCAGCGAGTGAAGTTCCCGCAGGAGGTCATCGACGAGTACGCGGCGCTCGGTGTCGACCTGCCCGCCCTGTTCTCGGCAGGACACCTGGGCACACGGATGGGCGTGCAGATCCTGGAGGCCTCGGCGGACAGGGTCGTGGGGACCATGCCGGTGGAGGGCAACACCCAGCCGTACGGACTGCTGCACGGCGGCGCCTCCGCGGTGCTGGCGGAGACCCTGGGCTCGGTCGGCTCCATGCTGCACGGCGGCAGCTCGAAGATCGCGGTCGGCGTCGACCTGAACTGCACGCATCACCGCGGGGTGCGCTCGGGCCTGGTGACCGGTGTGGCCACGCCCGTGCACCGGGGCCGGTCGACGGCGACGTACGAGATCGTGATCAGCGACGAGGAAGGCCGCCGGGTGTGCAGTGCCCGGCTGACCTGCCTGCTGCGGGACGCGCGGCCGGGCGACGCGGCACAGGTGCCGCCCACCGCGGGCTGAGCGTCTCTCGCCGGGGCGTTGCCCCGCGCCGTCCCGCCCCTTAGCTTCAGGGCATGGGACGGCGAGGGGACCCCCGGCCGGGGGTGAGGTTCCCGCTGCTCGGGCCGGTGCTGCCCGCGCTGCTGGTGCTGCTCGCCACGGCCTGCCACGGAACCGGCGGCACCGGACGCCACACATCCGCGCAGCACACCTCCTCACAGCACGCCCCCTCGCAACACGCCTCCGCGCACCCCACGGGCTCCGATTCACCCTCCCCCGGCCCCACTTCCCCCGCCGGCCTGTGCACCCGCCTGGTCTCCCACTGGTCGCGCGCGGCGCTGGACGGCACCACCTACGGCGACTACCAGTCGATGGGGCTGTCCAACGGGCAGTACGAGATCCTGCGTGAAGTCGTGGACGCGGCACGGGTGGTGAAACGGCGTCAAGGAGCCGCTGCGGCAGACACGTTGATCGACCGTCGGGCGCGGCAGGCCTGCGCCGACCGCTACCGGTACGGCGCACCGAGCGAAAGCCCCTGGCAGTGAACGCCATCGGCCCCCTGGAACCCGGCGAGGGCACGCGCGCGTGGGACGCCGTGGAACCGGCCGGCCCGGCTCCCGGTCCCGCGAGCCGGATCCGCAGGGCCGCGGCGGCCCGGTACGACCGCCACCGCCGCGCCGCCCTCGCCCTCGCCGCGGCCGCCGTACTCCTGGGCGGTGGCGGCTACCTCTACGCCACCCGGCCCCGGCAGGCTGCGTCTCCCCCGCCGCCTCCTACGCCGTATCCCGCTCAGATGGTGGACATGTTCTACGCGGGCGGCCGGCCCACTCCGCCCGGCGCACCGCCCCGCAGTTTCAGCTTCGCAGTGCTACTGAGAGTGGAGTCCGGGCCCTCGGTCACCGTGGCCCGGGTGACCCAGCCCTACGCGGGCCTGTCGCTGGTGACGACCCCGCGAACCCCCTTTGCCGCCAAGGAAAGTTCCGAGCGCAAGATCACGATAACGATGCACGTGACGGAATGCGGAAAAGTGCCCAAGGACGCCGGACTCCCTTTCCTGGACGTAACCCTGCGTAATGTGCGCGCAATACAGATCCAGAGCTTCATCCTCGGTTCGCAGTATGCGCACCACCTCTCCCAGGCGTTGAAAGCCGCCTGCGACAGCAAGATCACGTCATCACCAAAACCCCCGAGACGCCTGAATTGATCATGGTAATTCCTGCGGGTTCTCATCATCCGGACGGGGCGAACCGGACGGAATTCCGACCTTCCGCCCAGCGCGTACCGCTCTGCATTACGTCGTGTCATAACAAGAGAGTCACAGCCTCGGACAGGTACTCCTCCACGTTCCCTGCACACGCCTAGAGTCACCGCCAGTCACCGCGCCCGTCGGATTACCGCTTCGACTCGCCTTCTGGGCTTGTCATGTCGTTCAGGCGCGCGGCTCGGCCGTCTCCATGGGGAGGCGGTCGTCCTGGGGAAAGGACTGATCGTGCGTCAACGTTCGCTCATCGCCATCACCGCCGCGCTGGCAGCGGGAGCACTCACCCTCACCGCCTGCGGCTCGCGCGACAGCGGCGGCGACAAGGGTTCCGACTCCGGAAAGGGCGGCACCACCGTCACCATCGGCGTCGACGCCCCGCTGACCGGCGACCTGTCCGCGCTCGGCCTGGGTATCAAGAACTCCGTGGACCTCGCGGTCAAGACGGCCAACAAGCAGAACCTCGTCAAGGGCGTCACCTTCGCGATCTCGGCCAAGGACGACCAGGCACAGCCCTCCTCCGGCCAGCAGAACGCCACCGCGTTCGTCGGTGACAACTCCGTCCTCGGCGTCGTCGGCCCGCTCAACTCCTCGGTCGCGCAGTCGATGCAGAAGGTCTTCGACGACAACAAGCTGGTGGAGGTCTCGCCCGCCAACACCAGCCCGGACCTGACCCAGGGCACCAACTGGCAGCAGACCAAGGCGCGTCCGTACAAGTCGTACTTCCGCACGGCGACCACGGACGCCGTCCAGGGCCCGTTCGCCGCCCAGTACATCTTCAACAAGGCCAAGAAGAGCAAGGTCTTCGTCATCGACGACAAGAAGACCTACGGCGCCGGTCTCGCCAAGACCTTCACCGAGGAGTTCACGAAGCTCGGCGGCAAGGTGGTCGGCACCGAGCACATCAACCCCGACACCAAGGACTTCTCCGCGGTCGCCACCAAGGTCAAGAGCTCCGGCGCCGAGGTGGTCTACTACGGCGGCGAGTACCCGCAGGCCGGTCCGCTCAGCAAGCAGATCAAGTCCGCCGGCGCCAACATCCCGCTGATCGGCGGCGACGGCATCTACGACCCGACCTTCATCAAGCTGGCCGGCTCCGCCGCCACCGGCGACTTCGCCACCTCGGTCGGCGCGCCGGTCGAGACGCTGGCCTCCGCCAAGCAGTTCGTCGCCGACTACAAGGCGGGGGGCTACAAGGAGGACTACGCGGCCTACGGCGGCTACTCCTACGACTCGGCCTGGTCGATCATCGAGGCCGTGAAGAAGGTCGTCGACGACAACGGCGGCAAGCTTCCGTCCGACGCCCGCGCGAAGGTGACCGCCGCGGTGCAGAACGTGTCCTTCGACGGCGTGACCGGAAAGGTCTCCTTCGACCAGTACGGTGACGCGACCAACAAGCAGCTCACCGTCTACTCCGTGACGGGCGGCGCCTGGAAGGCAGTGGAGTCCGGCACCTACAACGGCGGCTGACCCCGCCCACCCGCACCGACCGAGCCGCGCGGGGCGCTGTTCCACTGGCGCCCCGCGCGGTCTCGCATCCGGCTCCATCCGTCGAACGTCCGAACATCTCGGAGGACATGCGGTGAACGAACTGCCGCAGCAGCTGGTCAACGGCCTGCTACTTGGATCCATGTACGGGCTGGTCGCCATCGGCTACACCATGGTCTACGGCATCGTCCAGCTCATCAACTTCGCCCACGGCGAGATCTTCATGACCGGCGCGTTCGGCGCGCTCACGGTCTACGTCTACATCCTTCCCGACGGCACCTCGATGTGGGTGGCCCTGCCGCTGATGCTGATCGGCGCCGTCCTGGTCTCCGTCACCGTCGCCGTCGGGGCGGAACGGTTCGCCTACCGCCCGCTGCGCACCGCGCCGCGCCTCGCACCCCTCATCACCGCCATCGGTCTGTCCCTGGCGCTCCAGCAGGCGGTGTGGGCCTGGTACCCGCAGGCGAAGTCCGCCCGCACGTTCCCCACCATTCCGGGCGGCCCCTTCGACATAGGCAACGTCACGATCCAGACCGGTGACATCTTCCTGGTGGTCGCGGCCCCGCTCAGCATGGCGTTCCTCGCCTACTTCGTGATGCGCACCCGTACCGGCCGCGGCATGCAGGCCACCGCCCAGGATCCGGACACCGCACGGCTGATGGGCGTCAACACCGACCGCATCATCGTGATCGCGTTCGCCCTCGGCGCCGCCTTCGCGGCCGTCGGAGGCGTGGCCT
This sequence comes from Streptomyces sp. NPDC055966, assembly GCF_042269865.1. Classification (NCBI taxonomy): domain Bacteria; kingdom Bacillati; phylum Actinomycetota; class Actinomycetes; order Kitasatosporales; family Streptomycetaceae; genus Streptomyces; species Streptomyces sp. NPDC055966. The sequence goes on along the minus strand of NZ_JBHJYK010000014.1, from coordinate 41,976 downwards.
ACGGCCTCAAGTACGGCCAGATCGACTTCAAGATGGGCTTCCTCCTCGGACTCAAGGCCTTCACCGCGGCCGTCCTCGGCGGCATCGGCAACATCTACGGCGCCATGCTCGGCGGCCTCGTCCTCGGTGTGGCCGAGGCCCTGTCCACCGCCTACATCGCGGACATCCCCGGAATGGCCAAGTTCGGCAGCCAGTCCTGGGCAGACGTCTGGGCGTTCGTACTCCTCATCCTCGTGCTGCTGTTCAGGCCACAGGGCCTGCTCGGCGAGCGCGTCGCGGACAGGGCGTGACAGCGATGACCACACAGACCACACCGTCCGAGTCCCCCGAGTCCCCCGGGACCCCGGAGACTTCGAGCACCCCTGCCGCCGCCCGCACCGGCCTCGTCGGCCTTCCGGCGTCGCTCGGCCGGGCCCTCGCCACCGGCGGCGGCGTCCTCACCATCGCGTCCACCTTCCTGTCCTGGACCTGGACCACCGATTTCCCCGGCGACCTCACCGTCTACGGCTACCCGGGCGGCCTCCAGGTCCTCGTCCTGATCGGCGGCGTCCTCACCACCCTGTTCGGCCTCGCCTCCTACGGCGTCAGGGGCCTTCGCGCACTGGCGCCCGGCAGCGCCGACGCCGCACTGAAGATGGCCGCGCTCGGCACCTTCGGCGCGGCCTGGTACACCGTCATCGCCATCAGCGTGGAACTCGGCGGCCTGGTCAACCTGGACCCGGGCGGCGTCGTCGTCGCGATCACCACGCTCGTCGCCCTGATCGGCGCGCTGGCCCTGCCGTTCACACGGCCGGAGCCGGACCCGGTCGACCCCGACGACACCGGCTGGGAGCTGTTCCGGCACAACGCCCGCCGGCGCTGGAGCACGTTCCGCGCGGCGTTCGCCGCCGAAACCCCGGCCCCGGCACGCCCGTTGCCCTCCTGGGCCGAGATCCTCGTCATCGTGGCCGTCATGGCCGTGGGTCTGACCGTCTTCAGCTACGGCGTCGGCACGGCGTACGACGAGCTGTTCGTCGGCTTCCTGATCACCGCCGGCTTCGGTTTCGCCGCGGTCTCCAAGGCCGGGCTCGTGGCCCGTGTCTCGGCGATCACCGCGAAGCACCGGAACATCACCATGATCGGCGCCTTCGTCGCCGCCGCGGCCTTCCCGTTCACCCAGACCAGCGACCAGTACGCGACGATCGGCGTCTACATCCTCATCTTCGCGACCGTCGCGCTGGGCCTGAACATCGTCGTCGGCCTCGCCGGCCTCCTCGACCTCGGTTACGTCGCCTTCCTCGGTGTCGGCGCCTACACCGCGGCCCTGGTCTCCGGTTCGCCGTCCTCGCCGCTGCACGTGCACTGGCCGTTCTGGGCCTCGGCGCTGCTCGGCGCGGTCGTGGCCATGGTCTTCGGCGTCATCATCGGCGCCCCGACCCTGCGGCTGCGCGGCGACTACCTGGCCATCGTGACGCTCGGCTTCGGTGAGATCTTCCGGATCACCGTCCTCAACATGGACGGCACCTCGGGCCCGGACGTCACCAACGGCTCCAACGGCATCTCCTCGATCCCGAACCTGAACATCCTCGGCTTCGACTTCGGCGCGCAGCACCAGATCCTCGGCACCACCATCGGCCGGTTCGCCAACTACCTGCTGCTGATGCTGATCATCACGCTCGTGGTGGTCGTGGTGTTCCGGCGCAGCAGCGACTCCCGGATCGGCCGCGCCTGGGTCGCCATCCGCGAGGACGAGACCGCCGCGCTCGCCATGGGCATCAACGGCTTCCGGGTCAAGCTCATCGCCTTCGCGCTCGGTGCCTGCCTGGCGGGGCTCTCCGGCTCCGTCCAGGGCCATGTCACCTACACGGTGACCCCGGAGCAGTACCAGTTCGCCTACGCCGTGCCGCCCAACTCGGCCTTCCTGCTGGCCGCGGTGGTCCTCGGCGGCATGGGCACCATCTCCGGTCCGCTGGTCGGCGCGTCCCTGCTGTACCTGATCCCGGCCAAGCTCCAGTTCCTGGGCGACTACCAGCTCTTCGCGTTCGGCGTCACCCTCATCCTGCTGATGCGCTTCCGCCCGGAGGGGCTCATCCCGAACCGGCGCCGCCAGCTGGAGTTCCACGAAGAGTCCGAGACGCCCGCCGTCCTCAGCAAGGCAGGGGCCTGACCACGATGACCACCGACACCACCACGAAGGACACCGCCCCCGGCGCACCCGCCCCCGGCCAGGTCGTCCTCGACGCCCGCGGCGTGACCATGCGCTTCGGCGGTCTGACCGCCGTACGCGATGTGGACCTGACCGTCAACAGCGGCGAGATCGTCGGCCTGATCGGCCCCAACGGTGCCGGGAAGACGACCTTCTTCAACTGCCTGACCGGCCTGTACGTGCCCACCGAGGGCGAGGTCCGCTACCGGGGCCAGGTGCTGCCGCCGAAGTCCTTCAAGGTCACCGCGGCCGGCATCGCCCGTACCTTCCAGAACATCCGGCTGTTCGCCAACATGACCGTGCTGGAGAACGTCCTCGTCGGCCGCCACACCCGTACCAAGGAGGGCCTGTGGTCCGCGCTGCTGCGCGGCCCGGGATTCCACCGCGCCGAGGCGGCCTCGCGCGAACGGGCCATGGAACTGCTCCGGTTCGTGGGCCTGGACCGCAAGGCCGAGCACCTCGCCCGCAACCTCCCCTACGGCGAGCAGCGCAAGCTGGAGATCGCCCGCGCCCTGGCCAGCGAGCCCGGTCTGCTGCTGCTCGACGAGCCGACGGCCGGCATGAACCCGCAGGAGACCCGGGCCACCGAGGAACTGGTCTTCGCCATCCGGGACCAGGGCATCGCCGTCCTCGTCATCGAGCACGACATGCGCTTCATCTTCAACCTCTGCGACCGGGTGGCCGTCCTGGTGCAGGGCGAGAAGCTGGTCGAGGGCGACAGCGCGACCGTCCAGGGCGACGAGCGCGTGATCGCGGCCTACCTCGGCGAACCCTTCGAGGACGCGCCCGGCGACGAGGAGGTGGCCGAGGTCGAGGCGGCGGAGGCGGCGGCCGAGACCGGGACTGCTGCGGCGGCCGAGCCCGCGGAAGCGGCCGCGGCGGACTCCGAGAACACGACCGACGCCGCGCCCGGCAAGGAGAACGACCGATGACCGCACTGCTCGAAGTCGAGGACCTGAGGGTCGCCTACGGCAAGATCGAGGCCGTCAAGGGCATCTCGTTCACGGTCGAGGCCGGTCAGGTGGTCACCCTCATCGGCACCAACGGCGCCGGCAAGACCACCACGCTGCGCACGCTCTCCGGGCTGCTGAGGCCGGTCGGCGGCCAGATCCGGTTCAACGGCAAGTCGTTGAAGAAGGTCCCGGCGCATCAGATCGTCGCGCTGGGCCTCGCCCACTCCCCCGAGGGGCGGCACATCTTCCCGCGCATGACGATCGAGGACAATCTGCGCCTCGGCGCGTTCCTGCGCAGCGACAAGCCGGGCGTCGAGAAGGACATCCAGCGCGCCTACGACCTGTTCCCCATCCTCGGGGAGCGCAGGAAGCAGGCCGCCGGCACCCTCTCCGGCGGTGAGCAGCAGATGCTGGCGATGGGCAGGGCGCTGATGTCCCAGCCGAAGCTGCTGATGCTGGACGAGCCGTCGATGGGTCTGTCGCCGATCATGATGCAGAAGATCATGGCGACGATCGCCGAGCTGAAGTCCCAGGGCACGACGATCCTGCTGGTCGAACAGAACGCGCAGGCCGCGCTGTCGCTGGCCGACCAGGGGCATGTGATGGAGGTCGGCACGATCGTGCTGTCCGGGACCGGACAGGACCTGCTGCATGACGAGTCGGTGCGCAAGGCCTATCTGGGCGAGGACTGACGAGGACCGACCAGGACGACGGCGAGGCCCGTGCCCTCTTCTCCGGGGCACGGGCCTCGTCGTACGGGCGGTGGGCTCAGCCCTTCTTGCCCGCCTTCTTCTCCTCGCTGTCCGCGATCACCGCCTCCGCGACCTGCTGCATCGACATGCGGCGGTCCATGGAGGTCTTCTGGATCCAGCGGAAGGCGGCCGGCTCGGTCAGGCCGTACTCGGTCTGGAGGATGGACTTCGCGCGGTCGACGAGCTTGCGGGTCTCCAGGCGCTGGGTGAGGTCGGCGACCTCCTGCTCCAGCTGCTTCAGCTCGGTGAAGCGGGAGACGGCCATCTCGATCGCCGGTACGACGTCGCTCTTGCTGAACGGCTTGACCAGGTACGCCATGGCACCGGCGTCCCGGGCGCGCTCCACGAGGTCGCGCTGGGAGAAGGCGGTGAGCATGAGGACCGGCGCGATGGACTCCTCGGCGATCTTCTCGGCCGCGGAGATGCCGTCCAGCTTGGGCATCTTCACGTCCAGGATGACCAGGTCCGGCCGGTGCTCGCGGGCCAGCTCGACGGCCTGCTCGCCGTCTCCGGCCTCGCCGACGACCGTGTACCCCTCTTCTTCGAGCATCTCCTTCAGGTCGAGCCGGATCAGGGCCTCGTCCTCGGCGATGACGACGCGGGTCGTCAGCGGAGGCACGTGCGACTTGTCGTCGTCGGGCGCGTCTACGGGCTGGGGCGACTCGGCGGTCACGGGGGCTCCTCGTTCAGGGCACGGGTACTGCTGACAAGAGCCTACCTAGCTACGGTATGGTGGACGCGCGGAGGGTCGGGGGAAACCTTGGATTCTGCGAGCCCCGGTAGCCCAATTGGCAGCAGGCAACGGATTCAAAACCCGTACAGTGTCGGTTCGAGTCCGACCCGGGGCACTTTTCCTTGGATCCCAAGGTCAGTGTAGAAAGACATGCAAGGCCCCTCGACCGAGGGGCCCTTTTCGTGTCACCCGTGACTACTTCGGGCTGTCGTCCTCACCGATGTGGTGGACCCGGACCATGTTGGTCGAGCCGGAGACCCCGGGCGGGGAGCCGGCCGTGATCACCACGACGTCGCCCTTGCGGCAGCGGCCGTACTTCAGGAGCAGCTCGTCCACCTGGTCGACCATGGCGTCCGTGGAGTCGACGTGCGGGCCGAGGAAGGTCTCCGCGCCCCAGGTGAAGCTGAGCTGGGAGCGGGTGGCCGGCTCCGGCGTGAACGCGAGCAGCGGGATCGGCGAGCGGTAGCGGGACAGCCGGCGGGCGGTGTCTCCCGACTGGGTGAACGCGACCAGGAACTTCGCGCCGAGGAAGTCGCCCATCTCGGCGGCGGCCCGGGCGACCGCGCCGCCCTGGGTACGCGGCTTGTTGCTCTCGGTCAGCGGGGGCAGGCCCGCCGCGAGCATGCCCTCCTCGGCGGCCTCCACGATCTTCGCCATGGTGCGCACGGTCTCGACCGGGTACCTGCCGACGCTGGTCTCGCCGGAGAGCATCACCGCGTCCGTGCCGTCGAGGACGGCGTTGGCCACGTCGGAGGCCTCGGCACGGGTCGGGCGGGAGTTCTCGATCATCGAGTCGAGCATCTGGGTGGCCACGATGACCGGCTTGGCGTTGCGCCGGGCGAGCTTGACCGCGCGCTTCTGCACGATCGGCACCTGCTCCAGCGGCATCTCCACGCCCAGGTCGCCGCGCGCGACCATGATCCCGTCGAAGGCGGCGACGATCTCGTCGAGGTTCTCGACGGCCTGCGGCTTCTCGACCTTGGCGATCACCGGGAGGCGGCGGCCCTCCTCGGCCATGATGCGGTGCACGTCCTCGGCGTCCCTGCCGCTGCGCACGAAGGACAGGGCGATGACGTCGACGCCGGCGCGCAGCGCCCAGCGCAGGTCGTCCTCGTCCTTCGCGGAGAGGGCGGGGACGGAGACGGCGACGCCGGGGAGGTTCAGCCCCTTGTGGTCGGAGACCATGCCGCCCTCGACCACCCGGGTGTGCACGCACGCTCCGTCGACGGCGGTGACCTCCAGGCAGACCTTGCCGTCGTCGACGAGGACGCGCTCACCGGGGGTGACGTCGGCGGCGAGGCCGGCGTAGGTGGTGCCGCACCGGTGGCGGTCGCCCGCGACGCCCTCCTCGACGGTGATGGTGAACTCGTCGCCGCGTTCAAGGAGTACGGGGCCTTCACCGAAGTGGCCGAGCCGGATCTTCGGACCTTGAAGGTCGGCGAGAATTCCGACGCTGCGGCCGGTCTCGTCGGCCGCCTTTCGTACGCGCTGATAGCGCTCCTCGTGATCGGCGTGCGTGCCGTGGCTGAGGTTGAGGCGGGCGACGTCCATTCCGGCCTCGACCAGTGCCTTGATCTGGTCGTACGAGTCGGTGGCGGGCCCCAGAGTACAGACGATCTTTGCTCGGCGCATACCTTGAGCCTAGGCCTTACCCGCCGGTAGAGAATCGGCCCCACATGACCACTCAACAACCTTTGAGTAAAGGGCCGTTGACAAGTGTTGAATTGTGCGGTCACTCGCTCCGATGAGCGAATTTCCCTGCGGGGCATCCGGCAGGGCTTCCGGAGCCTTCAGAGCCTCAGCAGGGACAGCTCGGCGGCCTCGGCGATCGCCTTCGCGCCGGCGTCGTTGACGTGCAGGCCGTCACCGCTGTCGAACTCCTCGCGGATCCGGTCGGGTTCGGCCGGGTCCGCGACGGCGGCGGCGACGTCCACGATGCCGTCGAAGGGGTGCTCCTGCCCCAGCAGCCAGGCGTTGACCTCGCGACGGACGGCCTGCCCGGCCTCGCTGTCGTAGCCGTCGTAGACCGTGCCGCGGTACGGGCCGATGGTGGAGCCGACGACGGTCAGCCCGGCGGCGTGCAGCCGGTCGGCGAGGGCCGTGAGCCCGGCGATGAGCGCGTCGGCCGTGGGCGGCTCGCCGGGGTCGGGGAAGGCGATGTGGCCCGGCAGGCCGAGGTCGTTGAGGCCGATGTGGATCAGGACGTGGCTCACGCCCGGCACCGCGAGGACGTCCCGGTCGACGCGGGCGAGGAGGCGCTCGCCGATCTGGTCGGTCAGCAGGCGGTTGCCGGAGATGCCCTGGTTGACGATCCAGCCGTGGGGCAGCCGGCGGCCGAGCTGGGAGGGGAAGCTGTTGTCGAGGCCGGGCGTGGTGGCCGCGCCCTCGATCCAGGAGTCCCCGAAGGCGACCACGATCTTGGTGCCCTCGGGCGCGCGGACGTCGGCGCCGATCCCGAAGTGTCCGGTGGGCACCTCCTCGGCATCCCGCAGGGTCCGCGCGGTCAGCTGGTCGCCGGGGGCCGCCCGGCCGATGTCGTACGGCACCGCGGAGAAGGTCGTCGGGCCGGTGTCACCGGGCAGATAGACGCCGACCGTGAGCACCTGGCCCGCGGTGACGGGCCGCTCGACGGGGTCGGAGACGAGGTCCCCGCCCGCCGGGACGGTGACGGCCCCGGTCCCGTCGAAGGTGAGCGGGGTGTCGATCCCGTCGCCCCGGACGTGCGCGCCGCCGATCTCCAGTGGCTTCTTGCCGTAACGGTTGCTGAGGATGATCCGTACCGCCTCGCCTCCCCCGGCCAGCCGCAGGGTCTGCCGTACGGTCTGATCGGTGAAGCCCCGGCTCTGGAAGAGCGCGAAGTCCTCGTCGGGGTCGATGACGGCGGTGCGGTGGGCGGCGATCCATGTCGTGGTCATGGAAACCGCCAACACCGCCGTCGCTGGGATTCTTCCGGCCTCGCGAGGTCCTCACCTTCCGTCGGCGAGGGGCGTCAGCTGCAGGACGGCCTGCCGGGCCTGCGGCACCCGTGGCAGACCGTCCTGAAGTCCGAAGGTGGTGAAGGCCGTTCGCTCGGCCAGCGGGTAAGGGTTCTTTCCGGTGAGCGAGTTGATGATGGTGGCGCTGCGCCAGGCGGCGAGGCCGAGGTCGGGCGCGCCGACGCCGTGGGTGTGCAGCTCGGCGTTCTGGACGTAGACCGAGCCGGTCACGGACGGGTCGAGGACGAGCCGGAACTCCTCGTCGATGCGCGGGCGTTCGCTGCTGTCGCGGCGCATGTAGGGGTCGAGTCCGGCGAGGATGCGGTCGAGCGGGCGCTCCCGGTAGCCGGTGGCGAGGACGACGGCGCCGGTGGTGAGCCGGGTGCGGGTGCCCTGCTGGAGGTGTTCCAGATGGAGTTCGACCTGGGTGGTCGCGATCCGGCCGGCCGTGCGGACCCGGACGCCGGGGGTGAGGACGGCGTCGGGCCAGCCGCCGTGCAGGGTGCGCCGGTACAGCTCGTCGTGGATGGCGGCGAGGGTGCCCGCGTCGATGCCCTTGTGCAGCTGCCACTGGGCGGCGATCAGCCGGTCGCGGACGGGCTCGGCGAGGGCGTGGAAGTAGCGCGTGTAGTCGGGCGTGAAGTGCTCCAGGCCCAGCTTGGAGTACTCCATCGGCGCGAACGCCTCGCTGCGGCCGATCCAGTGCAGCTGCTCGCGGCCCGCCGGGCGGTGGCGCAGCAGGTCGAGGAAGACCTCGGCGCCGGACTGTCCGGAGCCGACGACGGTGACGTGTTCGGCGGCCAGGACGGCGGCGCGGTGGTCCAGGTAGTCGGCGGCGTGGACGACCGGCACCCCCGGGGCGTCCACCAGCGGCTTGAGCGGGTCGGGCACATGGGGTGCGGTGCCGACTCCGAGGACGATGTTGCGCGTGTACGTACGGCCCAGGGCCTCGGCCTCGCCCTCGGCGCCCACCTGGGCGAAGTCGACCTCGAACACGTCCCGTTCGGGGTTCCAGCGCACCGAGTCGACCTGGTGACGGAAGTGCAGCCCGGGCAGGTTCTGCGCGACCCAGCGGCAGTAGGCGTCGTACTCGGCGCGCTGGATGTGGAAGCGCTCGGCGAAGTAGAAGGGGAAGAGCCGCTCGCGTGACCGCAGGAAGCTCAGGAAGCTCCAGGGGCTGGTGGGGTCGGCGAGGGTCACCAGGTCGGCGAGGAACGGGACTTGGATGGTGGCGCCCTCGATGAGCAGGCCGGGGTGCCAGTCGAAGCCCGGGCGCTGTTCGTAGAACACGGCGTCGAGTCCGGCGAGCGGGTGGGCGAGCGCGGCCAGGGAGAGGTTGCAGGGGCCGATGCCGATGCCGACGAGGTCGCGGGGGGAGGCGGGCTCGTGGCGTGGGGGGTTGCTCATGCGGGGGTGCCTTCTTCTGCGGGTTCCGTCCGACCGGCTTCTGCGGGGTTCACCGGCCGGGTGTGTGTGAGTTCCAGCAGCCGGGTCAGGTCGTCCGGCCGGGTGCGGGGGTTGAGGAAGGTGGCCTTGAGCCAGAGCCGGCCGTCGAGCCGGGCCCGCCCGAGGACGGCCCGGCCCTCGTGCAGCAGGCGCCGGCGTACGGCGGCCACGGCGTCGTCGTCGGCTCCCGCCGGCCGGAACAGCACCGTGCTGATCGCCGGCCGGTCGTACAGCTCGAAGCCGGGGTGCGCGTCGACCAGGGCGGCGAACGCGCGTGCGTGGGCGCAGACCTGGTCGACCAGGTCGCCGAGTCCGGTGCGGCCGAGGGTCTTCAGGGTGACCGCGATCTTGAGGATGTCGGGGCGGCGCGTGGTGCGCAGGGAGCGGCCGAGCAGGTCGGGGAAGCCTGCCTCGGTGTCGTCGTCGGCGTTCAGGTAGTCGGCGCGTTGGTGCAGCGCGGCGAGTTCGGCGGGGCGGGCGAGGGCGAGGAGGCCCGCGGCGACCGGCTGCCAGCCGAGCTTGTGCAGGTCGAGGGTGACGGTCTGGGCGGCTTCGAGTCCGGCGAGTCGGTCCCGGTACCGGTCGCTGAACAGCAGGCCTCCGCCGTAGGCAGCGTCGATGTGCAGCCGGGTGCCGTGGGCGGCACACAGGCCCGCGATCTCGGGGAGCGGGTCGATGAGGCCGGCGTCGGTGGTGCCGGCGGTGGCGGCGACCAGCAGCGGACCGGGGAGCGTGGTGAGGGCGTCGTCCAGGGCGGCCGGGTCGAGGATGCCGCTCGGCGCGGGGACGACGACCGGATCGGGCAGGCCGAGGAGCCAGGCGGCACGGGCGAGCGAGTGGTGGGCGTTCGTCCCGCAGACCAGCCGGACGCCGGCGCCGTGCGCCTCGCGGGCGAGCAGCAGGGCGAGTTGGTTGGACTCGGTGCCGCCGGTGGTGACCAGGGCGTCGGCGAGCCCGGCCGCGTGGGCGAGCGCGCGGGTGACCGCGGCTTCCAGGACGGAGGCGGCCGGGGCCTGGTCCCAGGAGTCCAGGGACGGGTTGAGCACGCTCGCCGCGAGGTCGGCGGCGGTGGCCACGGCGAGCGGCGGGCAGTGCAGGTGGGCCGCGCACAGCGGGTCGGCGGGGTCGGCGGCACCCTCGGCGAGGGCCTGCACGAGCGTGCGCAGGGCGTCGGGGTCACCGCGTTCCGGCAGCGCGTCCCCGAGCACGTCGGCGACGCGCGCCGCGACCGCCTCGGGTCCCCCGGCGGGCACCGGCCCGCCCCGCGCCCGGGCACCGGCCGCGAGCGCGTCGAGGACGGTGCCGAGCAGGGGGCGCAGGGCTGCGGGGCCGTCGGGTCTCCCGGATCCCGAGGCGAGGGCCGGGGCGGGCAGAGGGTGGTCACCGGGCATCGGCTGTCCTCCGCTTTCGGGCGCTCTCGGGCCGGCCTTCGCTTTCCAGCTTGTACGGGAAGTGGCCCGTGTGTCCCGAAATACCGACGATCAGAACCCGAAAGTGGGTACTGCCGTGCGGGGAAAATGCGTTGGGATTATGCCTGCGGAGTCATGCCCGCCCGCGCGTTGAGGCGGAGGGCGCGGCCGACGTTGCCGGCCGCTCCCGTCACTACGATCACGCTGCTGCCTCTACGCCCCCTGGGCCTCCCGCGTCTCGTGCGGCTCCCCCGGTGTCTCCTGCCCGCCGCGCACGCGCAGGGCGCGGGAGAGGTCGTCGAGGCGGTCGGCGAGGGTCCGGCGCAGGGCCGGGGTGGGATCGGCGTCGCGCAGACAGGCCTGGCCGAGGGCCACGTTCTCGGCGTCGACGGCGTGCACCGGGAAGGCCCAGCGGGCGGCGGCCTGCGCGATGGCGGGGCCGCGGCGGGCGCTGACGGCGACCGCGTCCGGGTAGAAGCGCGGCACGTACTCCCGTACCAGATCGGCCTGTTCGGGCTGCCAGAAGCCCTGTGCGGTGGCCGTGAAGAGGTAGTTGGACAGGTCGTCGCCCGTGAACATGGCCTCCCAGGCCGCGCGCTTGGCCTCCGGGTCCGGCAGGGCCGCGCGGCAGCGGGCGGCGCCCTCGCGGCCGGTGGCGCTCGGGTCGCGCTCCAGCTCGGCGGCGATCGTGGCCTCGTCGGTGGCGCCGAGGACGGCGAGCCGGGCGAGTATGCGCCAGCGCAGCTCCGGGTCGATCTCCGGCCCGCCGGGCACCGTGCCGTCGGCGAGCCAGGCGGCGATGGTGTCGGGGTGGGCGGCGACGCCGATCAGGTGCCGCACGGCGATCAGGCGCAGGCCGGGGTGGTCGCCGTCCTCGGTGCGGCGCAGCAGGTCGCGGCAGAGGGAGGTGAGGGTGGACAGGGCCGCCGGGCGTTCCCGCGCGCTCAGGTACTGGTCGGCGATCTGACCGGAGGAGAAGGCGAGGACGCCCTGGACGATCGCCAGATCGGTCTCGCGCGGCAGGTGGGCGCGGGCCGTCTCCAGGTAGGCGGCGGGCGGCAGTTCGCCGTCGCGCACGGCGTCCCGCAGGGCGTTCCAGACGACCGCGCGGGTGAGCGGGTCGGGCAGGCCGGACAGTCCGGCGCGCAGCGCCTCGAAGGAGTCGGCGTCGAAGCGGACCTTGGCGTAGGTGAGGTCGCCGTCGTTGAGCAGGAGCAGCGCGGGGCGCCTGCCGAGGGGCTGTGGGTCGCTCTGCGGGACGTCGAGCTCGCGGCGCTCTCGCAGCACCAGGTGCCCTTCGTCGGCGACGTCGCGGTCGTACAGGCCGGCGGTGAGGCGGTGCGGGCGGCTGCCCGTGCGGTCGACGGCCAGGGTGAAGGTGCTGTCGGCGGAGGCGATCCGGGGGGTGAGCGTGTCGACGCCGGTGGTGCGCAGCCAGCTGTCGGCCCAGCCGGGCACGTCCCGGTCGGTGGCGGAGGCGAGGGAGTCGATGAAGTCGGCGAGGGTGGCGTTGCCGAACTTGTGCCGCGCGAAGTGGGTGTTGATGCCGGCGAGGAAGTCCTTCTCGCCGAGCCAGACAGCCAGTTGGCGCAGCGCGGAGGCGCCCTTGGCGTAGGAGATGCCGTCGAAGTTGAGCAGCGCGGAGGCGGTGTCGTCGACGTTCTCGGGGGCGACCGGGTGGGTGGTGGGGCGCTGGTCGGCGTCGTAGCCCCAGGCCTTGCGGGTGACGGCGAACTCGGTCCAGGGGTCGGTGAAGCGGGTGGCCTCGGCGATGGTCTGGTAGCCCATGTACTCGGCGAAGGACTCGTTCAGCCAGATGTCGTCCCACCACTTGAGGGTGACGAGGTCGCCGAACCACATGTGGGCCATCTCGTGCGCGATGACCATGGCGCGGGTCTGCCGCTCGGTGTCGGTGACGGCGGAGCGGTAGACGAACTCGTCGCGGAAGGTGACCAGGCCCGGGTTCTCCATGGCGCCCGCGTTGAACTCGGGGACGAACGCCTGGTCGTAGGAGTCGAAGGGGTACGGCTCCTCGAACTCCTCGTGGTAGCGGTCGAAGCACGCACGCGTGACCTCGAAGATCTCGTCGGCGTCGGTGTCGAGGTACGGCGCGAGGGAGCGGCGGCAGTGGATGCCGAAGGGCAGCCCGCGGTGCTCGGTGCGCACCGAGTGCCAGGGGCCGGCGGCGACGGCGACGAGGTAGGTCGAGATCAGCGGGGTGGGCGCGGCCTCCCAGACCCCGTCGGCGCGCTGCTCGGTGACGCCGTTGGCGAGGACGGTCCACCTCTCGGGCGCCCTGACGGAGACCTCGAAGACGGCCTTCAGGTCGGGCTGGTCGAAGGCGGCGAAGACACGCTGGACGTCGTCCATGAACATCTGCGTGTAGACGTACGCCTCGCCGTCGCTGGGGTCGGTGAAGCGGTGCATGCCCTCGCCGGTGCGGGAGTAGCGCATGGCCGTGTCGACACGCAGTTCGTGCTCGCCCGCGGTGAGGTTCTCCAGCGGCAGCCGGCCGTCGGCGAGCGACTCCGGGTCGAGGGGCTGTCCGTCGAGCGTGACCGTGCGCAGCTCCGCGGGCTTCAGCTCGACGAACGTGTCCCCGGCGGACCGCGCGGTGAAGCGGATCACGGTGCGGGAGTCGAAGGTCTCGTCCCCGGTCGTCAGGTCCAGCTCGACCGTGTAGCGGTGGACGTCGAGGAGCTGTGCTCGGAGCTGCGCTTCGTCGCGCGTGAGTACGGACATGCAGGCCATGCTGCCCGATGGCACTGACAGCGGACAGGGGGTGGACTGGTTCGCCGCATATGTCCGGAACGTCGACCGGGCCCGTTCCGATCGCCGGAGCGCCCCGCGCCCGCTCCGCCCCTACCCCGCGCCCTCCTCCGGGTCAGTCCTCCGCGGGCTGGGCGTTGGCGGTGTCCTCGGCGATGCGCTCGTGGTGGCGGATGACCTCGGCGATGATGAAGTTCAGGAACTTCTCGGCGAAGGCCGGGTCGAGCTTGGCGTTCTCGGCGAGCCGGCGCAGCCGCTCGATCTGGCGGGACTCACGGCCCGGGTCGGCGGGCGGCAGCTGGTGCACGGCCTTGAGCCGGCCGACCTGCTGGGTGGCCTTGAACCGCTCGGCGAGCAGGTGGACGACGGCCGCGTCGATGTTGTCGATGCTGTCGCGCAGCCGCTCCAGTTCCAGGCGGACCTCGGGCTGCATGTCACCGGTGCCGGTGTTGCTGGTGGTCATGGCCGTCAACCCTATGCGGTTGGCGGCCCACGTCTACGGGGTGTCCGGAGAGTGGATCATCGGGGGGTCGGCGGGGTCCGGCACCCGGTCGCTCCAGCCGCCGGGGACGGCACGGCCCTGCTGGGCCCGGAAGCGGACGGGGGCGAGGCCCACACGGCGCGTGAAGAGCCGGGAGAAGTAGGCGGGGTCGTCGTAGCCCACGCGGCGTGCGACGGCCGCGACGGGCAGCTCGGTGGCGGCGAGGAGTTCCTTGGCGCGGGCGAGGCGGATGCCGAGCAGGTAGTCCTTGGGGCTGCACCCGGCGGCCCGGCGGACGGCGCCGCGCAGCTCGGCGGGGGTCATGCCGTGCACGCGCGCGTGGTCGGCGACGCTCATCGGGGTGCAGGCGTCCCGGGCGAGGGCCTCCAGCACCTGGTCGCCGTCCGGGGCGAGGTCGGCGCGGGCCCGGCGCAGGGCGACGAGGAGTTCGTGCACGGCGGCGCCGGTCTCCACCTCCAGCAGGGGGTTGCCCCGGCGGGCGGCGCGGACGATGCGGGCGACCACCGCGCGGGGCCCGGAGGCGTCGGAGAGCGGTACGACGGGCCGCTCGGGCTCGATGTAGCCGAGCTCGGTGTACGTCGCGGCGGCGGGCCCGGTGAAGTCGACGAAGCCCTCGTCCCAGCCGGTGCCCGGGTCGGGCGCGTAGTGGTGGGGCACGCCGGGCGTGAGCCAGAGCAGCGCGGGCGCGGTGACGGCCGTACGGCGGCCGTCGGCGGCCCGGTACCAGCCGCCGCCCGAGCTGATCACGACGGCCACGTGGTGGTCGAGGGTGCGCGGGCCGACCGTGGGCAGCGCGCCGTGCTGGAGGCCGACGCCGAGACAGACCAGACCGAGGCGGTGGTGGGCGGGAGCAGGGCTGAAGAACCGCATCCAGGTCTGGTACATCGGCGCTCCTCCCGGCGTCGGCCACCACGGATTCCCGCCGAGCGGCGTTTTGTCCAAGCACCGCCGATCTTCGTCCATGGCGTGGCGCTCCGCCAGGGGCGAGGCTGGGCGGCATGAGCGAGTTCACGGTGGGGGAAAGCGATTTCCTGCTGGACGGGCGACCGGTACGGCTGCTGTCCGGGGCCCTGCACTACTTCCGGGTGCACGAGGCGCAGTGGCGGCACCGGCTCGCGATGCTGCGGGCGATGGGCCTGAACTGCGTGGAGACGTACGTCCCGTGGAATCTGCACCAGCCGCGCCCCGGCACGTTCCGGGACGTGCAGGCGCTCGGCCGGTTCCTCGACGCGGCCCGGGACGAGGGCCTGTGGGCGATCGTGCGGCCCGGCCCCTACATCTGCGCCGAGTGGGAGAACGGCGGCCTGCCGGCGTGGCTGACACATGAGGTGGGCACACGCGCGCGTACGCGCGACGAACGGTATCTGTCGCATGTACGCGCCTGGTTCCGCCGTCTGCTGCCCGAGATCGTGCCCCGGCAGCTGGACCGCGGCGGCCCGGTGCTCATGGTGCAGGTCGAGAACGAGTACGGCAGCTACGGCAGCGACACCGGCCATCTGGGCGAGCTGGCCGACCTGCTGCGTGCGGAAGGGGTCACGGTCCCGCTGTTCACCTCGGACGGGCCGGAGGACCACATGCTGACCGGGGGTTCGCTGCCCGGGGTGCTCGCCACGGTGAACTTCGGCTCGCACGCGCGCGTGGCCTTCGAGACGCTGCGCCGCCACCGCCCCGAGGGCCCGCTGATGTGCATGGAGTTCTGGTGCGGCTGGTTCGACCACTGGTCCGGCGAGCACGTCGTACGCGACCCCGACGAGGCCGCGGGGGCGCTGCGGGAGATCCTCGACGCGGGGGCCTCGGTGAACCTGTACATGGCGCACGGCGGCACGAGTTTCGGGGGCTGGGCCGGCGCCAACCGGGGCGGCGGCGCGCTGCACGAGGGCCCGCTGGAGCCGGACGTGACGTCGTACGACTACGACGCCCCGGTCGACGAACAGGGCCGCCCCACCGCGAAGTTCTGGGCGTTCCGCGAGGTCCTCGCCGCGTACGGCTCCGGCCCGCTGCCCGAACTTCCGCCGCGGCCACCCGTGTTGGAGTCACCGTCCGAGGCGTCACTCACCGCCTGGGCAGGGCTGGACGCCGTACTGGAGACGCTGGGCGGCGAGGAGCGTACGACGCCCGTGCCGCCGTCCTTCGAGGAGCTGGGGGTCACCCGGGGGCTGGTGCGCTACGTGGTGGAGGTGCCGGGGCCGCGGCAGCCGTACCCGCTCGGCGTGCGCGGGCTGCGGGATCTGGCGGTGGTGTACGTCGACGGGGCGCGGGCCGGGGTGCTCACCGAGGAGGAGCCGGTCCTGAAGGAGCCCGTCGCGGGCCCCGCGCGCGTGGAGCTGTGGGTGGAGTCCCTGGGCCGGGTGAACTACGGGCCCCGGCTCGGCGAGGCGAAGGGCGTCACCGGGGGCATCGTGCACGAGCGGCAGTTCCTGCACGGGGTACGCGCGCGTGGGCTGGATCTGGACGCCTTCGACGCCGGCGTGGACGCGGTGCCGTTCGGCCCGCCGCCACAGGAGGGCGCCCCGGGCCTGTACCGGGGCACGCTCACGGTGCGCGGGGCCGGGGACGCCCGGCTGGAGCTGCCCGGCTGGACGCGCGGTTTCGTCTGGATCAACGGCTTCGGGCTCGGCCGCTACTGGTCGGCGGGCCCCCAGCGGTCCCTGCACGTCCCCGGTCCGGTGCTGCGGGAGGGCGACAACGAGCTGTGGGTGCTGGAGCTGGAGGAGAGCCCCCCGGCCCGGCGGGCGCCCCGCCTGTGCCCCGTATGACCGGCGGCCCGCCGCGCCTAGAGTGGAGAGGAGTTCCGGCGTCATTGGGGGTGCGGACGTGGCGAACGGCGGACCCGTCGAGCACGGCTATCCGCACCTGGAGACGGTGCGGGCCGCCGTCAACGCGCTGTACAGGCGGTTGTCCTACGACACCGTCCAGACGTTCTCGACCAGTCTGGCCCCCGCCGACGTGGCCTTCTGCGACACCGACGACCTGCACCTGGGCGCTCAGCGCGTGGCCCACGAGATCGTGCGGCACTTCCGGCTGCCGGACGCGCGGCTGATCGTCGGCTTCCGGGAGATGACCCACGCGGCGAACGTCGAACTGGCGGCGGGTCCCGAGTACTTCGTCGAGCTGAACGACCGTTTCCGCACACATCGCCGGGACATCGGCGCCGCCCTCGCGCACGAGGTGGCGCACGTCTATCTGCACCGCCTGGACCTCTCCTTCCCGACCACGGCGGAGAACGAGATCCTCACGGACACGGTGACGACCTACCTGGGCGCGGGCTGGCTGCTGCTGGACGCCTACCGGGAGGACGCGGTCTCCTCGCAGAAGCTCGGCTATCTCACCCCCGAGGAGTTCGGCTACGTCCTGGCCAAGCGGGCGCTGCTGTTCCAGGAGGACCCGTCGGTGTGGTTCACCAGTCCGCAGGCCTACACCGCCTACACCAAGGGCATGGCCCAGGCCCGCCGGGACGAGCAGCAGCCACCGCTGACCGGCGCGGGCTGGGCGGGCCGGCGCCGCTACGCCCACGACCGCCGGCACGCGCCCTCCACCGCGCCGGGCGCCTCCTACGCCTTCACCCCCGACCCCGCCGGCCACCTCCGCGTCAGCTTCCCCTGCCCCACCTGCCACCAGCGGATCCGGGTGCCGGTGAAAGGGCGCGTCCGCGCGCGGTGCGGGGTGTGCCGGACGGTGCTGGAGTGCGACACGTAGCCCGTCTCCCGCCGGTGGGCCGGAGCCCCGAGGGGTTCAGGCGCCGTACACCGGCCCCGGTTCCTTCGCCGCCGCCAGGAGTTCGCGCGCCGTCTCGCCCGCCTCGGCCGGGGTCCGGCGTGCTCCCTTGTCGGCGGTGGGGCCCGGCCGCCAGCCCTCCATGACCGTGATCCGGCCGCCCTCCGCCTCGAACACCCGGCCCGTCACGCCCTCGCTCGCGGCCGAGCCCAGCCAGACCACGAGCGGCGAGACGTTCCCGGGCGCCATGACGTCGAAACCGGTCGCCGGAGCCGCCATCGTCTCCGCGAAGGTGCGCTGCGTCATACGGGTGCGGGCGGCTGGCGCGACGGCGTTGACCTGGACGCCGTAGCGGGCCAGCTCGGCGGCCGCGACCAGGGTCAGGCCGACGATCCCGGCCTTGGCCGCGCTGTAGTTGCCCTGTCCGACCGAGCCCAGCAGTCCGGCGCCGCTGCTGGTGTGGACGACCCGGGCCACCGGCGTGCGCCCGGTCTTGGCCTCGGCCCGCCAGTGCGCGGCGGCGTGTCTCAGCGGCAGGAAGTGCCCCTTGAGGTGGACGCGGATCACGGCGTCCCAGTCGTCCTCGTCGAGATTGACGAGCATCCGGTCGCGCAGGAAACCGGCGTTGCTGACGAGCGTGTCGAGCCGGCCGTACGCCTCCAGTGCCGTCCGGACCAGCGACGCGGCGCCCTCGGCCGTGGCGATGTCGCCGCCGTGCGCCACCGCCTCGCCGCCGGCGGCCCGGATCTCGGCGACGACGGTCTCGGCCGGGCTCTTCGCGTCGCGGGCTCCGTCCAGTCCGACCCCCAGATCGTTGACGACCACCCGAGCCCCCTCGGCCGCGAAGGCGAGGGCGTGGGCACGGCCGAGACCGCGGCCGGCGCCGGTGACGACGACGACCCGGCCGTCGCAGAGTGCGCTCATCTCACATCTCCCGGTTGACGGTTGGCTGTTGTGGCGTTCAGGAAGGCGGGCCGCTCCCCGCCGCCGTGCACGTGCAGGCTCGCTCCGCTGATGTAGGCGGCCGCGTCGGAGGCGAGGAAGACCGCCGCGCCGCCGACGTCGGCGGGGGCTGCGAGCCGGCCGAGCGGGACGGTGCGGGAGACGGCGTCGACGCCGTCCGGGCCGCCGTAGTGCAGATGTGCCAGTTCGGTGCGGACCATGCCGACCACGAGCGTGTTGACGCGGACCTCGGGCGCCCACTCCACGGCCATGGAGGCGGCCAGGTTCGCCAGGCCCGCCTTGGCGGCGCCGTACGCGGCCGAGCCAGGCGAGGGCCGGGTGCCGCTGACGCTGCCGACCATGACGACCGAGCCCCGGCTGCGCCGCAGGTGCTCGTACGCGGCGAGGGACGCGGTCAGCGGGGCGATCAGGTTCAGCTCGACGACCCTGGCGTGCCGCTCGGCGTCGGCGTCGGCCAGCAGCCGGTACGGGGTGCCTCCGGCGTTGTTGACGAGCACGTCCAGCCGGGGCAGCCCGGCGAAGAAGTCCCGTACGGCAGGGGGATCGCGCAGATCGAGGGGGGCGAACTCCACGCCGTCGACGGGGAGTTCGGGCGGACGGCGGGCGCAGGCCAGGACACGGGCTCCGGCCTCGGCAAAGGCCCGCGCTATCCCGGCGCCGACGCCCCGGGTGCCGCCGGTGACCACCACGGTGGTGGCGCGCGATGCGTTGCCCACAGGGCGCGCCGTCGAGTTATCCACAGGGCCTCCCGCTTGTCCGCGCAGGCTGCTAGCTTCGAAGCCATTGCACCTAACAAATGTTTGGTGGAAAGGTAGCTGATGCGGCCATGGGTGTCTCCCGTTCGTCCCCGGAAAAAGGGATTTCCGTCGTCACGGTCGACTTCCCGCCGGTGAACGCGCTGCCGGTGCGCGGCTGGTCCGAGCTGGCCGCGGCCGTGCGCGAATCCGGCCGTGACGCGGACGTCCGCTGTGTCGTGCTGGCCGCCGAGGGCCGTGGGTTCAACGCGGGCGTGGACATCAAGGAGATACAGGCGGCCGGCCGGGAGGCCCTGATCGGCGCCAACCACGGCTGCGCCGAGGCTTTCGCGGCGGTGTACGAGTGCGCGGTCCCGGTGGTCGCGGCGGTGCAGGGCTTCTGTCTGGGCGGTGGCATAGGCCTGGTGGGCAACGCGGACGCGATCGTGGCGAGCGAGGACGCCGCCTTCGGACTGCCCGAGCTGGACCGGGGCGCGCTGGGCGCCGCGACCCATCTGGCCCGGCTGGTCCCGCAGCACCTGATGCGCGCCCTGTACTACACGGGGCGCACGGCGAGCGCCGCCGAGCTGCACCGGCACGGCTCGGTGTGGCGGGTGGTGCCCCGGCCGGAACTGCGGGAGGCGGCGCTGGCGCTGGCGCGCGAGATCGCCGCGAAGGACGGTCGGCTGCTGCGCATGGCGAAGGCCGCGATCAACGGCATCGACCCGGTCGACGTCCGCCGCAGCTACCGCTTCGAACAGGGCTTCACCTTCGAGGCCAACCTCAGCGGACTGGCGGACCGGGTCCGCGACACGTTCGGGACGGCTGACGGGGGCGGGGGCGCAGAGGGCAGTAGGGGTGGCGCGGACGGCAGGAGCGGTGCGGCGGGCAGGGGCGGTGCGGACGTCAGGGACGGCGCGGCCCGGAGCGACGGCACAGCCGGGGACGGCGGCGCATCGGCAGAGAGCGAAACGTCAGGGAAGGAGGGCGCGTAGGTGGGCGACAAGACGATGAGCGCGGACGAGGTGGTCTCCCGGCTGCGGAGCGGGATGACCCTCGGCATCGGCGGCTGGGGATCGAGGCGCAAGCCGATGACGCTGGTCAGAGCCCTGCTGCGGACGGGCATCACGGACCTGACGGTCGTGTCGTACGGCGGCCCCGACGTCGGGATGCTGGCCGCGGCCGGCCGGATCCGCACGCTGGTCACCGCCTTCGTCACCCTCGACTCGATCCCGCTCGAACCGCACTACCGGGCGGCGCGCGAGCGGGCCGGGTTCGAGCTGACGGAGGTCGACGAAGGGATGTTCCTCTCAGGCCTGCGCGCGGCGGCGCACCGGCTGCCCTTCCTGCCGGTGCGGGCGGGCCTCGGCTCGGACGTCATGCGGATCAACCCCCACCTGAAGACAGTCACGTCGCCGTACGAGGACGGCGAGACGCTGGTGGCGATGCCCGCCCTGCGGCTGGACGCGGCCCTGGTCCACATGGGCCGCGCCGACCGGCTGGGCAACGGACAGTACCTGGGCCCGGATCCCTACTTCGACGACCTGTTCTGCGCGGCGGCGGACGCGGCCTACGTCTCCTGCGAACGGATCGTGGACACGGCCGAGCTGACCAAGGCGGCGCCTCCGCAGTCGCTGCTGCTCAAACGCCTCGCGGTGACCGGCGTGGTGGAGGCCCCGAACGGCGCGCACTTCACGTCCTGCGCACCGGACTACGACAGGGACGAGGAGTTCCAGCGGCTCTACGCCACCACGCCCTGGCCGGAGTTCGCCGAGCGGTTCCTCGGCCCGGACGAGGAGACCTATCGGGCGGCGGTGCGGAAGTGGCGGAAGGAGCAGACGGGATGAGCACACCGAAGACGAACGCATCGGAAGCGAACACGCCGGAGACGGCGGGCACGCGGGCCCCCCTTCCCCCGCCCACCCGCGCCGAGTACTGCGTGATCGCCTGCGCCGAGGCCTGGCGCGGGGCCGGGGAGATCCTGGCGAGCCCGATGGGTCTGATCCCCTCGCTGGGGGCGCGGCTGGCCCGGCTGACCTTCGCGCCGGACCTGCTGCTGACCGACGGCGAGGCCCTGCTGGTCGGCCCGGACGGCACACCCGAGGGCTGGTTGCCGTACCGGCAGCATCTGGAGCTGGTGGCGGGCGGGCGCCGGCACGTGATGATGGGCGCGAGCCAGATCGACCGGTACGGCAACCAGAACATCTCCTGCATCGGCGACTGGGCGCACCCCCGCCGCCAGTTGCTCGGAATGCGCGGAGCACCGCTCAACACACTGAACAATCCGACGAGTTACTGGATCCCGAGGCACTCCCGTCGGGTGTTCGTGGAGCGGGTGGACGTGGTCTGCGGGGTGGGGTACGACCGGGCGGCCGGGCTGGGCGGCGCGGCTCGCTTCCACCGCCTCGGGCGGGTGGTGTCCGACCTCGGCGCCTTCGACTTCGCCACCCCCGACCACTCGATGCGGCTGGCCTCGCTGCATCCCGGGGTGAGCGTGGAGCAGGTGCGGGAGGCGACGGGCTTCGCGCTCGCCGTGCCGGACGAGGTGCCCCGCACCCGGGAACCGGCGGAGGCGGAACTGCGGCTGATCCGCGAGCTGCTGGACCCGGGCGGCGCGCGGACGCGCGAGGTCCCCGAGGCGGCCGGGGGGTGAGGGGCGGATGGAGACGGCGCTGACCCGGCTGGTCGGCATACGGCATCCGATCGTGCAGACCGGGATGGGCTGGGTGGCCGGCCCCCGTCTGGTCTCGGCGGCGGCGAACGCGGGCGCGCTCGGCATCCTGGCCTCGGCGACGATGACGCCCGGTCAACTGCGGGACGCGATACGGGAGGTGAGGTCGCGCACCGACGCGCCGTTCGGGGTGAACCTGCGGGCCGACGCGGGCGACGCGGCCGACCGGGTGGAGATCATGCTGGCGGAGGGCGTCCGGGTGGCCTCCTTCGCCCTGGCCCCCTCGGCCGGGCTGATCGCCCGGCTGAAGGAGGCGGGCGTGGTCGTCATCCCGTCCGTCGGGGCGCGGCGGCATGCGGAGAAGGTCGCCGCGTGGGGTGCGGACGCGGTGATCGTGCAGGGCGGCGAGGGCGGCGGGCACACCGGCGAGGTGGCGACGAGCGTGCTGCTGCCGCAGGTCGTGGACGCGGTGGACATACCGGTGGTGGCGGCGGGCGGTTTCTTCGACGGGCGGGGCCTGGTGGCGGCGCTGGCGTACGGGGCGGCCGGGGTGGCGATGGGCACACGGTTCCTGCTCACGTCCGACTCGACGGTGCCGGACGCGGTGAAGGCCCGCTATCTGGCCGCGACGGTCCGGGACGTCACGGTCACCCGGGCGGTGGACGGCCTGCCGCACCGGATGCTGCGCACGGACCTGGTGGCCGCGCTGGAGCGGTCGGGCCGGATCCGGGCCCTGGCCCACGCGCTGCGGAAGGCGGCCGGCTTCCGGCGGCTGTCGGGTCTCGGCTGGCGGGAGATGCTGCGGGACGGCCTGGCCATGAAGCACGGAAAGGAGCTGAGCTGGAGCCAGGTGCTGCTGGCGGCGAACACGCCGATGCTGCTGAGATCCGCGATGGTGGACGGCCGTACGGATCTCGGGGTGATGGCGTCCGGGCAGGTCGCCGGGGTGATCGACGACCTGCCGTCGTGCGCGGAGCTGGTGGAGAGGATCGCGAAAGAGGCGGAGGAGGTGCTGGCTCGCCTGCCGGGACTCAGAGGCGTTCGATGATCGTCACATTGGCCTGGCCGCCGCCCTCGCACATGGTCTGGAGGCCGTAGCGGCCGCCGGTGCGTTCCAGTTCGTGGAGCAGGGTCGTCATCAGGCGGACGCCGGTCGCGCCGAGGGGGTGGCCGAGGGCGATCGCGCCGCCGTTGACGTTGACCTTGTCGGGATCGGCACCGGTCTCCTTCAGCCAGGCGAGGACGACCGGGGCGAAGGCCTCGTTGATCTCGACAAGGTCGATGGCGTCCAGCGTCAGGCCGGTCTTCTTCAGGGCGTGGGCGGTGGCCGGGATCGGCGCGGAGAGCATGCGGATCGGGTCCTCGCCGCGCACGGAGAGGTGGTGGACGCGGGCGCGCGGGCGCAGCCCGTGCTCGCGGACGGCGTGCTCCGAGGCGAGCAGCATGGCCGCGGCGCCGTCGGAGACCTGGGAGGAGCAGGCCGCGGTGATGGTGCCGCCGTCGAGGACGGGCTTCAGCGTGGCCATCTTCTCCAGGGAGGTGTCCCGGCGGGGGCCCTCGTCCACGGTGACCTCACCGTGGGGGACGGTCTCGCGCTCGAAGCGGCCGGTGTCGAGGGCGTGGAGGGCGCGCCGGTGCGAGCGCAGGGCGAACTCCTCCTGGTCCTCGCGGCTGATGCCCCACTTGGCGGCGATCATCTCGGCGCCGGCGAACTGGTTGACGGGCCGGTCGCCGTAACGGGCGCGCCAGCCGGAGCTGCCGAGGAAGGGACCGTCGGTGAGGCCGAGGGGGGCGGCGGCCTGCCGGGAGGCGAAGGCGATGGGGATCTGGGACATGTTCTGCACCCCGCCGGCGATCACCAGGTCCTGCGTGCCGGAGAGCACGGCCTGCGCGGCGAAGTGCACGGCCTGCTGGGAGGACCCGCACTGCCGGTCGACGGTCACGCCCGGCACCTCCTCCGGCAGGCCCGCGGCCAGCCAGCAGGTGCGGGCGATGTCCCCGGCCTGCGGCCCCACCGTGTCCAGGCAGCCGAAGACCACGTCCTCCACGGCGGCCGGGTCGATCCCGGCCCGTCGTACCAGCGCGGTGAGCACGTGTGCGCCCAGGTCGGCCGGGTGGACCGCGCTGAGCCCTCCCCCGCGCCGCCCGACGGGCGTGCGGACCGCTTCGACGATGTAGGCCTCGGCCATGACAACTCCCTCACAGGAAAGGGGCGTGATGCAGACGGTGTCACTCGCGTACGGCGATCCCGTCCAGCACCATCGACAGGTACTGGCGGGCGATCTCCTCCGGGCTGTGCTGTCCGCCGGGCCGGTACCAGGAGGCGGCGACCCAGACGGTGTCGCGGACGAACCGGTAGGTGAGGCGGACGTCCAGGTCGGCGCGGAAGACGTGCTCGGCCACGCCGCGTTCCAGCGTGGACAGCCAGGCCTTCTCGAACCGGCGCTGGGACTCGGCGAGAAACGCGAACCGGTCCTGGGCGACGAGCTGCCGGCTCTCCTTCTGGTAGATGGCGACGGCCGCGCGGTGCCGGTCGATCTCCCGGAAGGACTCGGTGACCAGGGCCTCCAGCGTCTCGCGGGGCCCGAGTGCGGAGTCGAGGACGGTGTCGTAGCCGTCCCAGAGCTCGTCGAGGAAGGTCCGCAGGATCTCCTCAAGCATCGACTCCTTGGAGTCGAAGTGGTAGTAGAGACTGCCCGCGAGCATCCCGGCGTGGTCGGCGATCTTGCGGACGGTGGTGGCGTTGTAGCCGTGCTCGGCGAAGACCTCGGCGGCGGTGGTGAGGAGTTCGCCGCGCCGGGCCGCTGCCGGGGTCACCTGGGGCTTCTTCTTGGTCGGCACGGACCCATTCTGGTACCCGGCCCCTTTCCGGTGCCGGGACCGGTGGGCTTAGGCATGCTGGCTGCTGACGGAGACGACCTCGCCGGTCAGGTACGAGGAGTAGCCGGACGCCAGGAACACGATCACGTTGGCCACCTCCCAGGGCTGCGCCCAGCGTCCGAAGGCCTCCCGCCCGGTCAGTTCCTCCAGCAGTTCGGCGGAGGTGACCTTCACCAGGTGGGGGTGCATGGCGAGGCTGGGGGCGACCGCGTTGACCCGGACGCCGTAGGCGGCGGCCTCGATCGCCGCGCAGCGGGTCAGCGCCATCACCCCGGCCTTGGCGGCGGCGTAGTGCGCCTGCCCGGCCTGGGCGCGCCAGCCGACGACGGAGGCGTTGTTGACGATCACCCCGCCGCCGGTCTCGCGCATGGACCGCAGGGCGGCGCGCGTGCAGCGGAAGGTGCCGTTCAGGGTCACGTCCAGGACCCGGGACCACTGTTCGTCGCTCATGTCGGCGAGGTCCGAAGTGCCGCCCAGGCCCGCGTTGTTGACGACGATGTCGAGTCTGCCGTGCTCCTGCGCGGCCGTCTCGAACAGGGTCCGCACCTGCGCCTCGTCGGTGACGTCGCACGGCACCGCCGCCACCCGGCCCGGGAACTTGCGGCGCAGTTCGCTCTCGTGCTCCTGCAGCCGGCGCGTGTGCGCGTCGCTGATCAGTACGCGCGCGCCCTCCTCCAGGAAGCGGTGCGCGGTCGCCCCGCCGATGCCGGCGCCGGCCGCCGCGGTGATGACGGCGGTGCGGCCCCGGAGCAGTCCGTGCCCGACGACGTAGGCCGGGCTCTCGACGCCTGTCATGGAGTCACGCTAACCTACCAAACACTTGTTAGGGAAGCCTGCTGGAGAAAGGGGCAGCCGCCGTGGACCTGACCCATTCCGAAGCCGACGAGGAGTTCCGCGCCGAGGCCCGCGCCTGGCTCCGGGCGCACGTGCCGCGCACGCCGCTGCCGTCCCTGGAGACGGCGGAGGGCTTCGCGGCGCACCGCGCCTGGGAGGCCGAACTGGCCGCGGACCGCTGGTCGGTGGTGTCCTGGCCGCAGCGGTACGGCGGCCGGGACGCCGGTCTGCTGCGCTGGCTGGTCTTCGAGGAGGAGTACTGGGCGGCGGGCGCGCCGGGCCGGGTCGGGCAGAACGGCGTCAGCCTGCTCGCGCCGACGCTCTTCGACCACGGCACGCAGGAGCAACGCGCGCGCGTGCTGCCTCCGATGGCCACCGGCGAGGTGGTCTGGGCGCAGGCCTGGTCCGAACCGGAGGCGGGCTCCGACCTGGCCTCCCTCACCTCGCGGGCGGCGCGGACGGAGGGCGGCTGGCTGCTCAACGGGCACAAGACCTGGTCCTCGCGGGCGGCCTTCGCCGACCGGGCCTTCGGGTTGTTCCGCAGTCACCCCGACACCCCGAAGCCCCACCAGGGGCTCACGTACCTGATGTTCGACCTGCGCGCGCCCGGTGTCACCGTCCGCCCCGTCGGCCGCCTGGACGGCAGACCGGCCTTCGCGGAGCTGTTCCTGGACGACGTGTTCGTCCCGGACGAGGACGTGATCGGCGAGCCCGGCCAGGGCTGGCGGATCGCGATGTCCACGGCGGGCAACGAACGCGGGCTCACCCTGCGCTCCCCGGGCCGCTTCCTCGCCGCGGCCGGCCGGCTGGCCGAGCTGTGGCGGGAGCGCGGCTGCCCCGAGCACGCACGCGCGCGCGTGGCCGACGCCCTGATCGGCGCCCGCGCCTACCAGCTGTTCACCTACGCGGCCGCCGCCCGCTTCCTGGAGGGCGAGCGGCTCGGCCCCGAGTCCAGCATGAACAAGGTGTTCTGGTCCGAGCTGGACCTCGCGCTGCACGAGACGGCGCTCGATCTGCTGGACGGCGAGGGCGAGTCGGCCGACTCCGGCTGGTCCGAGGGGTATGTGTTCGCGCTGGCCGGACCCATCTACGCCGGTACCAACGAGATCCAGCGGGACATCGTCGCCGAGCGGCTGCTCGGCCTGCCGAAGGGACGCCGCTGATGCGCTTCCTGCCCGACGCCGAGCAGCGCGCCTTCACCGACTCGCTGCACGCGATGCTGACGGCCGCGGACACCCCGGCGGTGATCCGCGACTGGAGCCGCGGCGACCATGCGCGCGGGCGCGCGTTGTGGCGCCGTGTCGCCCGGGCGGGGGTGTTCGGCCTGGCGGTGCCGGAGGAGCACGGCGGGCTGGGTCGGCATCCGGTGGAACTGGCCTTCGCCTTCGTGGAGTTGGGGCGGCATGCGGTGCCGGGTCCGCTGGCGGAGACGGTCGCGGCGGCCGTACTGCTTGCCGACCCCCCGCTCGCGAAGCGGTTCCTGCCGGGCCTCCTGGCGGGTACGGACCTCGCGACGACGGCAGCGGTGCCGCACGGCCATGCCCTCGACGGCGACGCGGCCGCGGTCCGCCTCGCCCGCGCCCCCGACGGGCTGCGCCTGGCCTCGGCAGGCCCGGTGCGCCGCTCCCTCGACCCGGCCCGCCGCCTGACCCCGCTCGTGCCGGACGGCGAACTCCTCGCCCCCGGCCCGCCGTTCGACCGCGCGCTCACCTGGGCCCGGCTGGCCGTCGCCGCCCAGGCCCTCGGGGTCGGGCTGGCGCTGCTCGACCGCACCGTGGCGTACGTCAGGCAGCGCACCCAGTTCGGCGTCCCCGTCGGCTCCTTCCAGGCGGTCAAGCACCGCCTCGCCGACGCCGCGACGGCCCTGGAGTTCGCGCGCCCGCTGCTGTTCGGCGCGGCGGTATCGCTGCGCCCGGCGGACGTGGCCGCCGCCAAGCTCACGGCCTGCGACGCGGCGTACACGACGGCCCGCACGGCACTGCAACTGCACGGCGCGATCGGCTACACCGCCGAGTACGACCTGTCCCTGTGGCTGACCAAGGCCCGTGCGCTGCGCACCGCGTGGGGCAGCCCCGAGGAGTGCCGGGAGGTGTTCCTGGAGGACGCGCTCAAGACGCCGGCCCCCTCGGACTCGCCCTGACCGACGGCCGGTTCACGCAGCGGGCGGCCGGAGGATCCCGGCGGCGCGGGCGGCCGCCAGCCACTGCGGGAACTCCCCGCAGAGCCGGTCGTACAGCTCGGCGTCGGACAGGCGCCGCGGGTCCTCGCCGGCGTGGAAGAAGCCGGCGTTGTCCACGATCCGCTTGCCGGGGACGGCCAGCTCGTCCAGTTTCCGCAGGAAGTCGAACTGCCGGCTGCCCGGGTCGCCGAAGCCGACGAACTGCCAGAACAGCGGGAGTTTCGCCGCCTTGCACAGATACCGCTCGGCGGCGGGCCGGCTGATCGGACCGCCGTCGGTCTGGAAGACGACGAGGGCGGGGTCGGTGGCGCCGCTGTCCAGGTAGTGGTCGATGACGGCGTCCATCGCCAGGTGGTAGCTGGTCTTCCCCATGTGCCCGAGCCCGGCCACGATCCGCTCGACGGCGCCCTCGTGGCGGTCGAGGGCGATGTCGGTGACCGCGTCGACGTCCGTGGAGAAGAACACCACCGGCACCCGCCCGTCGTCGTCGAGGTGCGCGGACAGCCCCAGCACCCGGTCGGCGAGCGCCTGCACGCTGCCGTCCTGGTAGTACGGCCGCATGGAGCCCGAGTGGTCGAGCACGAGGTAGACGGCGGCGCGCTGCCCGTCCAGGCCGTGCTCGCGCAGGGACACGCCGGCGGTCTTGTACAGGCTGACCAGCGCCGGGGCCGTCTCCTCCACCTTGCGCAGGCTGATCGCGGTCATGCTTTCCCCTCGGCTGTGCGGACATGCGACGACGCCTGCCCAGCGTCCGGTCGGGGACAGTCGGGCAGGCGTCGTCAGTGTTCCGTACGCCGTTGTACGGGACGTCTGCAGGGGACCCGAGGGGTCCGGGGTCAGACCGCCAGGGCGCGGTCCGTCGGGCGGATCGGGGCCGGCAGGTCGCTGGCACCGGTCAGGTGGCGGTCGACACCGCGGGCGGCCGAGCGGCCCTCCGCGATCGCCCACACGATGAGGGACTGCCCGCGGCCGGCGTCACCGGCGACGAACACACCCGGCACGTTGGTCTGGAAGTCGGCGTCGCGGGCGATGTTACCCCGCTCGTCGAGGTCCAGACCAAACTGCTCGACCAGGCCGTTCTCCCGGTCGGTGCCGGTGAAGCCCATGGCGAGGGTGACCAGCTGGGCCGGGATCCTGCGCTCGGTGCCCGGCTTGGAGGTCAGCTTGCCGTCGACGAACTCGACCTCGGCGAGGTGCAGCCACTGCACGTTGCCGTCCTCGTCGCCCTCGAAGTGGGTGGTGGAGGCGGAGTAGATCCGCTCGCCGCCCTCCTCGTGGGCCGAGGTGACCTTGTACAGGATCGGGAAGGTCGGCCAGGGCTGGCCGGTCGGGTGCCGCTCGTCGTTGGGGCGGGGCATGATCTCCAGCTGGGTGACGGAGGCCGCGCCCTGGCGGTGGGCGGTGCCCACGCAGTCCGCGCCGGTGTCACCGCCGCCGATCACGACGACGTGCTTGCCCTCGGCCGAGATCGGGGGCGCCACGTAGTCGCCCTCCTGGACCTTGTTGGCCAGCGGCAGGTACTCCATGGCCTGGTGGATGCCCTTGAGCTCGCGGCCGGGGACCGGGAGGTCGCGGGCCATGGTGGCACCGGCGGCGATCACGATCGCGTCGTACCGCTTCTTCAGGTCGCGCGCGTTGATGTCGCGGCCGATCTCGACGCCGGTACGGAAGCGGGTGCCCTCCGCGCGCATCTGCTCGATACGGCGGTTGATGTGCCGCTTCTCCATCTTGAACTCGGGGATGCCGTACCGCAGCAGGCCTCCGATGCGGTCCGCGCGCTCGTAGACGGCGACCGTGTGGCCGGCCCGGGTCAGCTGCTGGGCGGCGGCGAGACCCGAGGGGCCGGAGCCGATGACCGCGACCGTCTTGCCGGACAGGCGCTCGGGGATCTGCGGGGCGACGTCCCCGGTCTCCCACGCCTTGTCGATGATCGAGACCTCGACGTTCTTGATGGTGACCGGCTGCTGGTTGATGCCGAGCACGCAGGCCGACTCGCAGGGCGCCGGGCAGAGGCGACCGGTGAACTCCGGGAAGTTGTTGGTCGCGTGCAGGCGCTCCTGGGCTGCCGCCCAGTCCTCGCGGTAGGCGTAGTCGTTCCACTCGGGGATGAGGTTGCCCAGCGGACAGCCGTTGTGGCAGAACGGGATGCCGCAGTCCATGCAGCGGCTGGCCTGCTTGCTGATGATCGGCAGCAGGGAGCCGGGGACGTAGACCTCGTTCCAGTCCTTGACGCGCTCACCGACGGGACGGGTCCGGGCGACCTCGCGGCCGTGGTTCAGGAAGCCCTTCGGGTCAGCCATTGATCGCCGCCTCCATCATCTTCTCGGTGATCTCGGTCTCGGTGAGACCCGCTCGCTCGGCGGCGTCCTTGGCGGCGAGCACTGCCTTGTACGTGCTGGGGATGATCTTGCTGAACCGGGCCGCGGCCGCGTCCCAGTCGGCGAGCAGCTTCTCGGCGACCGTCGAGCCGGTCTCCTCGGCGTGGCGGCGCACCACGTCGTGCAGCCACCGCTTGTCCGTGTCGTCCAGTGCCTCGACGGCATCGACGTTGCCGACGTTGACGTTGTCGCGGTCGAGGTCGATGACGTAGGCGATGCCGCCGGACATGCCCGCCGCGAAGTTGCGGCCGGTCGGGCCGAGGACGACCGCGTGGCCGCCGGTCATGTACTCGCAGCCGTGGTCGCCCACGCCCTCGGAGACGACCAGCGCGCCGGAGTTGCGGACGCAGAACCGCTCACCGGTACGGCCGCGCAGGTACAGCTCGCCGGCGGTGGCGCCGTAGCCGATGGTGTTGCCCGCGATGGTCGAGTACTCGGCGAGGTGGTCGGCCGCGCGGTCCGGGCGGACGACGATCCGGCCGCCGGACAGGCCCTTGCCCACGTAGTCGTTGGCGTCGCCCTCCAGGCGCAGCGTGACACCGCGCGGCAGGAACGCGCCGAAGGACTGGCCGGCCGAGCCGGTGAAGGTGATGTCGATGGTGTCCTCGGGCAGGCCCGCACCGCCGAACTTCTTCGTCACCTCGTGGCCGAGCATGGTGCCGACCGTGCGGTTGATGTTGCGGATGGCGACCTGGGCGCGCACCGGCTGGGCGTCCTCGGCCGAGCCCGCACTCAGCGCGTCGGCGGCGAGCTTGATCAGCTCGTTGTCGAGCGCCTTCTCCAGGCCGTGGTCCTGGGCGATCAGCTGGTGGCGGACGGCGCCCTCGGGCAGCGACGGCACGTGGAACAGCGGCTCCAGGTCCAGGCCCTGCGCCTTCCAGTGGTCGACGGCGCGCTGGACGTCGAGGACCTCGGCGTGGCCGACGGCCTCCTCGATGGAGCGGAAGCCCAGCTCGGCGAGGAGCTCGCGGACCTCCTCCGCGATGAACCGGAAGAAGTTCACCACGTATTCGGCCTTGCCGGCGAAGCGGTCGCGCAGCACCGGGTTCTGGGTGGCGATGCCGACCGGGCAGGTGTCCAGGTGGCAGACGCGCATCATGACGCAGCCGGAGACGACGAGCGGCGCGGTCGCGAAACCGAACTCCTCGGCGCCGAGGAGCGCGGCGATGACGACGTCACGGCCGGTCTTCAGCTGGCCGTCGGTCTGCACGACGATGCGGTCGCGCAGGCCGTTGAGCAGCAGGGTCTGCTGGGTCTCGGCGAGGCCGAGCTCCCAGGGGCCGCCCGCGTGCTTCAGCGAGGTGAGCGGGGATGCGCCCGTGCCGCCGTCGTGGCCGGAGATGAGGACGACGTCCGCGTGCGCCTTGGACACACCGGCCGCGACCGTGCCGACGCCGACCTCGGAGACCAGCTTCACGTGAATCCGCGCCTGCGGGTTCGCGTTCTTCAGGTCGTGGATCAGCTGGGCCAGGTCCTCGATGGAGTAGATGTCGTGGTGCGGCGGCGGGGAGATCAGGCCGACGCCCGGCGTCGAGTGCCGGGTCTTCGCGACCCACGGGTAGACCTTGTGGCCGGGCAGCTGGCCGCCCTCGCCGGGCTTGGCGCCCTGGGCCATCTTGATCTGGATGTCGTCCGCGTTGACCAGGTACTCCGAGGTCACGCCGAAGCGGCCGGAGGCGACCTGCTTGATCGCCGAGCGGCGCGCCGGGTCGTACAGGCGCTCCGGGTCCTCGCCGCCCTCACCGGTGTTGGACTTGCCGCCCAGCTGGTTCATGGCGATGGCGAGGGTCTCGTGCGCCTCCTTGGAGATGGAGCCGTACGACATGGCGCCCGTCGAGAACCGCTTGACGATCTCGCTCGCCGGCTCGACCTCGTCGACGGAGATCGGGGCTCGGCCGGAGGTGAAGCCGAACAGGCCGCGGAGCGTCATGAGGCGCTCGGACTGCTCGTTCACGCGGTCCGTGTACTTCTTGAAGATGTCGAAGCGGCCGGTGCGCGTGGCGTGCTGGAGGCGGAAGACCGTCTCCGGGTCGAACAGATGCGGCTCGCCCTCGCGGCGCCACTGGTACTCGCCGCCGATCTCCAGCGCGCGGTGCGCGGGGGCGATGCCGGAGGCGGGGTAGGCCTTGGCGTGGCGGGCGGCGACCTCCTCGGCGATGACGTCGATGCCGACGCCGCCGATCTTGGTGGCGGTGCCGTTGAAGTACTTCTCGACGAAGGCCTCGTCCAGGCCGACGGCCTCGAAGACCTGGGCGCCGCGGTAGGAGGCGACGGTGGAGATGCCCATCTTCGACATGACCTTCAGCACGCCCTTGCCGAGGGCGTAGATCAGGTTCTTGATGGCCTTCTCGGGCTCGATGCCGTTGAGGAACGTACCGGCGCGCAGCAGGTCCTCCACCGACTCCATCGCCAGGTACGGGTTGACGGCGGCGGCACCGAAGCCGATGAGCAGGGCGACGTGGTGGACCTCGCGGACGTCACCGGCCTCGACCAGCAGGCCCACGTGGGTGCGCTGCTTGGTGCGGATGAGGTGGTGGTGGACGGCTGCGGTGAGCAGCAGCGACGGGATCGGCGCGTGCTCGGCGTCGGAGTGCCGGTCGGACAGGACGATCAGGTGGGCGCCGTTGTCGATGGCGGTGTCGGCCTCGGCGCAGATCTCGGCGATGCGCGCGGCGAGGGAGTCACCGCCGCCGGAGACCCGGTACAGACCGGAGAGGGTCGCCGCCTTGAAGCCCGGCATGTCGCCGTCGGCGTTGATGTGGATGAGCTTGGCGAGCTCGTCGTTGTCGATCACCGGGAAGGGCAGCGTGACGGACCGGCAGGAGGCGGCGGTCGGGTCGAGGAGGTTGCCCTGCGGGCCCAGCGACGAGCGCAGGGAGGTGACCAGCTCCTCGCGGATCGCGTCCAGCGGCGGGTTGGTGACCTGCGCGAACAGCTGGGTGAAGTAGTCGAAGAGCAGCCGCGGGCGCTCGGAGAGAGCGGCGATCGGGCTGTCCGTGCCCATCGAGCCGATCGGCTCGGCGCCGGTGCGGGCCATCGGGGCGAGGATGACGCGCAGCTCCTCCTCGGTGTAGCCGAAGGTCTGCTGGCGGCGGGTGACCGAGGCGTGGGTGTGGACGATGTGCTCGCGCTCGGGCAGGTCGCCCAGCTCGATCTCGCCGGCCTCGACCCACTCGGCGTACGGCTGCTCGGCGGCGAGGGTCGCCTTGATCTCGTCGTCCTCGATGATGCGGTGCTCGGCGGTGTCGACGAGGAACATCCGGCCCGGCTGGAGGCGGCCCTTGCGGACGACCTTGGCGGGGTCGATGTCGAGGACGCCGACCTCGGAGCCGAGGACGACGAGGCCGTCGTCGGTGACCCAGTAGCGGCCGGGGCGCAGACCGTTGCGGTCGAGCACGGCGCCGACCTGGGTGCCGTCGGTGAAGGTGACGCAGGCGGGGCCGTCCCAGGGCTCCATCATCGTGGAGTGGAAGCCGTAGAAGGCGCGCCGGGCCGGGTCCATGGAGACGTGGTTCTCCCACGCCTCCGGGATCATCATCAGCACGGAGTGCGGGAGGGAACGGCCGCCGAGGTGCAGCAGCTCCAGGACCTCGTCGAAGGAGGCGGAGTCGGAGGCGTCCGGCGTACAGACCGGGAAGACGCGGTCGAGGTCGCCGGGGCCGAACAGGTCGGAGACCAGCTGGGACTCGCGGGCGCGCATCCAGTTGCGGTTGCCCTTGACGGTGTTGATCTCACCGTTGTGCGCGACGAAGCGGTACGGGTGCGCGAGCGGCCACGACGGGAAGGTGTTCGTGGAGAAGCGCGAGTGGACGAGCGCGACCGCGGAGCCGAAGCGGCGGTCGGACAGGTCCGGGAAGAAGGGCTCCAGCTGGCCGGTGGTCAGCATGCCCTTGTAGACGATCGTGCGCGCGGACAGGGACGGGAAGTAGACACCGGCCTCGCGCTCGGCGCGCTTGCGCAGCACGAAGGCCTTGCGGTCCAGCGCGATGCCCTCGCTGGCGCCGTCGGTGACGAAGACCTGCCGGAAGACCGGCATGGTGGAGCGGGCGGTGGCGCCGAGCAGTTCGGGCGCGACCGGGACCGCGCGCCAGCCGAGGACGGTGAGGCCCTCCTCGCCGGCGATCGTCTCGATCCGTGAGACGGCGTCCTCGGTCCCCTCCTCGGGAAGGAAGGCGATGCCTACCGCGTACGAGCCCGCCGAGGGAAGGTCGAATCCGGCCACCTCGCGGAAGAAGGCGTCGGGCACCTGGGAGAGGATGCCGGCGCCGTCCCCCGAATCGGGCTCGGAGCCGGTGGCACCGCGGTGTTCCAGGTTGCGCAGGACGGTGAGGGCCTGTTCGACCAGCGTGTGGGACGCCTCGCCGGTGAGGGTGGCGACGAAACCGACGCCGCACGCGTCGTGTTCGTTGCGGGGGTCGTACATACCCTGTGCAGCAGGGCGAGCATCCATGAACGACCAGTTCTGGCCATTCGCGGAGTGCTGGGACGGCTGGCGCGGCGTACGCATCGGCTCTCCCGTCGTCGTCATGTGGCATGTGGCAGGTGCCGAGGGACGACGTTGGCCCTCTGCGAAAGATCTCTATGTGAGATCAAAATTTCGTGCAGGTTACATGATGGAGCGATTCTCGGGAACCGGATACCGCGTTCCAACATGCGGACGCCACGGGGTACATGGCAGCGGTGCCGCACGAGACGGCGAGGGGTGCCGCGGGGTGACGGCGGTACCGCGCGGGGCGGCGACATGGCGAGGGGACCGTCGCGGACAAAGATCGATCGGATCGGTGTCCGGCGGCCCACGGGGGGGCGGGGAGAGCGTCTTCACTCGCCCCATGGGGGTGCGACAGGCGTCGTTGCCCGCGGCGCTTACGGCTCATGCCCGGTGGTTAAGCATTCGAAACCAGCGAGTAACGGGTACTTATGCGGCCCATCGCATAAGTACCGGTAGCACTATCCTACGGCCGTTCCGAACAGGCTGCCCAGGGCGTATGTCACACCGGCAGCCGCACCGCCGAGCCCGAGCTGCCGCAGGCCGCTGTACCACCAGCTCCGCGCGGTCACCCGGGCCACCACGGCACCGCAGCCGAACAGCCCGACGAGGGCCAGCAGCAGGGCGGGCCACAGCGCGGTCGCGCCGAGCAGGAACGGCAGCACGGGCAGCAGCGCGCCGAGCGCGAAGGACCCGAACGACGAGACGGCCGCGACCAGCGGCGACGGCAGGTCGCCGGGGTCGATCCCCAGTTCCTCGCGGGCGTGGATCTCCAGCGCCTGCTCGGGGTCCCTGGACAGCTGCCGCGCGACCTCACGGGCCAGCCCGGGCTCGACGCCCCGGGAGACGTAGAGTGCGGCGAGCTCGTCCTCCTCGTCCTGCGGGTGCTTGCGCAGCTCGCGGCGCTCGACGTCGAGCTCGGCCTCGACCAGCTCGCGCTGGGAGGCGACGGAGGTGTACTCGCCGGCGGCCATCGAGAAGGCACCGGCGGCGAGCCCCGCCAGCCCGGTGATGACGATCGTCTGGTGGCCGACGGAACCGCCGGCCACGCCGGTCAGCAGGGCGAGGTTGGAGACCAGGCCGTCCATCGCTCCGAAGACGGCGGGGCGCAGCCAGCCGCCGTTGACATCGCGGTGCGTGTGGTTGTCGCGGTGCGCCTCGTGCAGCGCGGCCTCGGTTTCGATGATGGCCATGGGAGCCCCCGGGATAGCTTAGCCAAAGCTAACTTTGGACGAGTTCTATTCTTCGACAACACCGAAGGTACGCCGATCACTTCCTCTCCGCCAGCAAGGGAAGGCTGGGCTAACCTGCGGCTTTACCCGACTTTGCTCATCCGTGCCTACTGAGGCTCAGATGCCGACTGGGTGACGGGAGCCGCTCGGAGGCACACCCGACGGCGGCCCGTGGGACACATCCGCAAAGCGTGTTCGTGGTCTCGCCGAAGGAGCCCGCCATGGCATCGATCGCCTGCACTCCCCCGTCCCCGGCCGCCGGGGACGGGAACGGGGACACCGCCGGGCCGCGCGAACGGGCGCGCGGCGCGCTGCTCGGCCTCGCCGTGGGCGACGCGCTGGGCGCGCCCGCGGAGAACCTCAAGCCCTCCGAGATCCGCGCCCGCTGGGGCCGCATCACGGACTACGTCACCGAGCACCCCTGCGGGACGGACGACACGGAGTACGCGATCTTCTCGGGACTGCTGCTCGCCCGGCACGGCTCGGCGCTCACCCCGGCCCATGTGGAGGCGGCCTGGCACGAGTGGATCGCCGACCGGGCCGAAGGCCCCTTCCGCGGCGCCGGCTTCAGTGAGCGCGGCACGCTGGAGAACCTGCGCCGGGGCCTCACGGCCCCCATCTCCGCCCAGCACCGCCACGCCTGGAGCGACGGTCTGGCGATGCGGGCGGCGCCGTTCGGCGTCTTCGCGGCGGGCCGCCCCGCCGAGGCCGCCCGTCTCGTGGCGATCGACGGCTCGGTGAGCCACGAGGGCGAGGGCATCTACGGCGGCCAGGCGGTGGCGGCGGGCGTGGCGGCGGCGATGACCGGCGCCCCGCTCCCGGTGGTGATCGCCGCGGCCCTGGCGGTGATCCCCGAGGACTCCTGGACGGCACGCTCCCTGCGGCGTGCGGTGGCGGTGGCCCACCGCGGCGAACGGGCGGTGCGCTGCGCGGTGGTCATCGGCGGCTACCCCTGGACCGACCTGGCGCCCGAGGCGGTCGCCCTCGCCTTCGGCGCGTACGCGGCGGCCGACGGCGACTTCCGGGAGTCGGTCCTGACGGCCGTCAACATGGGCCGCGACGCGGACACGACGGCGGCGGTGGCGGGCGCCCTGTCCGGCGCGACCCGGGGCGCGGCGGCGATCCCCGCCCACTGGTCCGCGGCGATCGGCCCGTCCCGGGGCCGCTGTCTGCCGTCGATGGCGGGCCACCACGTGCTGGAGGTGGCGGAACTGCTGGTACCCGAACCCGGACCGCCCCGCCCCACGGTACGAAGCCCGCTGGCCGGGCACCCGGGCAGTGAGGTGCTGTCATGACCGTACGCCGTATCGAGGGGCTCCTGCTCGGCCTCGCGGCAGGCGACGCCGCCGGCTGGCCGGCCGCGCGGCACCGCGCCGCCCGTATGCCCGAGTGGACCCGCCGGCTCACCCGCGAGCTGGACACCTTCGCCGAACAGAACGCCACCACCACCCTCCCGGTGCCGATCGCCCTCAACCAGCCGCCCGAGCCGCTGCGCCTCGGCCCCTCCGACGACGCCGAGTGGGCGGCCTTCGCCGCGGAGGCGGTGCTGCGGGCCGGCGACGACGACGTCCTCGGCGACCTCAGCCGGGAGCGCCGTACCCGCGCCGCCATCGACCTCACCTGGACCGCCGTGGCCGCGGAGGTCGCCGCCGCGGCCGAGCGCGCGCCCGAGATCGAGTCCGCCGTCCTCCCGCTGCGCGCCCGCATCTCGGTCCGCGCCGGTCTCGGCAACCTCGCCACCGGCCTGCGCCCGCCCGCCACCGGCCACGACAACCCGCACTACTTCGACGACGCCGCCTGCGTCCGTGCCTGCGTCCTCGCCGTCGCCCACCCCGGCGATCCCGAACGCGCCGCCGCACTCGCCGAGTTCGACGCCCGCTACACCCAGGACGGCGACGGCGTGCACGGCGCCCGCGCCATGGCCGCGGCACTCGCGCTCGCCCTCACCGGCGCCGGCCCGGAGCGCTGCGTGGGCGCCGCGCTCGCGGAGCTCCCCGCCGACTCCGAGATCGGCCGCAACGCGCGCCACGCCCTGGCCCTCGCCGAGGGCTGCGAGTCCGCCTTCGCCCTCGTCCCGCTGCTGGAGCACCAGATCGTCGACCACGTCTACAGCTACGGCATCGCCGCCGCGGAGACCGTGCCGGTCGCCCTCGCCCTCGCCACCGCGGCCGGCGGCCGGATCGACACGGCCGTACCCGCCGCCGCCTGTCTGTCCCGTGTCGCCGACTCGGCGCCCGCCCTCGCCGGTGCCCTCACCGGGGCGCTGGGCGGCGGCGCCTGCATCCCGCAGGCCTGGCGGGACGCCTGCCGCACCCTGTCCGGCTGCGCCCTGCCCCGCCTCACCGGCACCGACCTGGTGGAACTCGCCGGACTCCTGGAAGCCGCACAACCGGCCCGGCCAGGAGGATGATTCGGGGCATGACGCCCAGCAATTCCCATGCCGTCACAGAACATGAACTGAGCTGTGAAACAGAACTAATTCACGAAACAGACCCCATCGGTCTCGACGAACGCATCACCCGGGCCCTCGTCGGCGCCGCCGTCGGCGACGCCCTCGGCGGCCCGGTCGAGGGGTACTCCCCCGAGCAGATCGCCGAACGCCACGGCGGCCGGGTGCACGGCGTCGTCGGCCCCTGGCACGGCGACGCCTGGCGCACCGCCCGCCCGATCGCGCCGTACCACAAGGGTGACGGCCACGTCACCGACGACACCCTGATGACCCATGCGCTGGTCCGGGTCTACGCCCGCGTCCGCGACCACCTCGACGCGTACGCCGTCGCCGAGCACCTGGTCCCGGACCTGATGACCACCCCCCGCTGGATCCCGGAGCTGGAGGCCGAAACCCTGCCCCTGCACCGCCTCTTCCTCGCCGAGAAGTGGCTGGTGGCCCGGCTCGCCCACGGTCACGCCGACCCCCGGGAGGCGGGCGTCGGCAACATCGTCAACTGCGGTGCGGCGATGTACATGACTCCCGTCGGCCTGGTCAACGCGGCCAACCCGGCCGCCGCTTACGCCGAGGCGCTGGACATCGCCGGTGCGCACCAGTCGTCGTACGGCCGGGAGGCGGCAGGTGTCCTCGCCGCGGCCGTCGCCGCCGCCGCGACCCCGGGCGCGACCCCCGAGTCGGTCGTCGCGGCCTGCCTCGCCCTGGCGAAGGACGGCACGCGCGAGGCGATCGAGAAGGTCTGCGAAGTCGCCGTACGGCACCGGGACTTCGAGTCGGCGCTCGGCCCGCTGCGCGCGGCGGTCGCCCCGTACGACACCGTCGGCCCGGACTACCGCGCCCCCTCGCTCGCCGCCCGGCGCCCCTCCCGGCTGCACGCGATCGAGGAACTGCCCGTCGCGCTCGGCATGTTGCTCGTCTCCGGCGGCGACCACCGACACGCCGTGCTCGGCGCGGTCAACTACGGCCGCGACTGCGACTCGATCGCCACGATGGCCGGTGCCCTCGCGGGCGCCCTCGGCTCGCCCGTCCCCGAGGAGTGGGCGAAGACGGTCGCGCAGGCCAGCCGGCTCGACCTGTGGGCGCCGGCCCGCACGCTCACCGAGGTCACGCGCGAGATCTTCGCGGCGGACGTACGCCGCCGCCGTGCGCACGAGCGGGCCGTCACGGCACTCGGAGGCGCCGCATGCTCCGACTGACCTGGGTCCAGCCGGAGGACCTGCTCGGCCACGAACTCCGCCAGGCCCGCCTGGACGGCCGGTCGCCCTCCGCGATCGAGGCCCGCTGGCGGGCGGCCGGCGGCCCGGACGCGCCGGAACGGGCGGGGGCGTCGCCGCACCGGGTGTCCCGGTATCTGCGGCTGCTGGCGGAGGACCTGCTGGACGAACTGGCCGACCTGCCCAGCCGGTTGGCCGACGACGAGCCGACGGACCTGGACGGGATCAGGTCCCGGTGCCCCCAGTGGCCCGCCCCGTCCGGCGGCACCACCACCCGCGCCGCACTCGAAGCCGCCTGGCTCGGCCGGGCCGTCGGCTGTCTGCTCGGCAAACCCGTCGAGAAACTCCCCCTCGACGCCCTGCGCGCCCTCGCCCGCGCCGCCGGAAACTGGCCCCTCGCCGACTACTTCACCGCCGTCGGCGTACCGGACGACCTGCTCGCCGAGCACCCCTGGAACCGCCGCTCGGCCGCCACCTCCCTCGCCGAGAACATCGACGGCATGCCGGAGGACGACGACCTCAACTACCCCCTGCTGAACCTGCTGCTCCTGCGGCGGCACGGACGGACGTTCACCACCACGGACGTGGCCCGGCTCTGGCTGGACGAACTCCCGCCCGGCCGCACGTTCACCGCCGAGCGCATCGCCTACCGCAACCTCCTCTCCGGCATCGAACCCCCGTACACGGCCCGGCACCGCAACCCCTTCCGCGAGTGGATCGGCGCCCTGATCCGCGCCGACGTGCACGGCTGGACCAACCCCGGCAACCCGGCCGGCGCCGCCGAACAGGCCTACCGCGACGCGGCGTTGACGCACACCGCCAACGGCGTCTACGCCGCGATGTTCACGGCCGCCGTCATCGCCACCGCCGCCACCGGCACCCAGGACGTCCACGCCTGTCTGCGCACCGGCCGCAGCGTGGTCCCGCCCCGCTCACGGCTCGCGCAGGCGATCGACCACGCACTGCAACTCGCCTGCCTCCACGAGGACTTCGACGCGGTCGTGGACGAGCTGCACGCCCTGTACGGGCCCACCCACCACTGGGTGCACGCCGTCCCCAACACCGCCCTGACCGTCGCCGCCCTCGCCCACGCCGACGGCGACTTCACCGGCTCGGTCCGCCGTGCGGTGTCCGGCGGCTGGGACACCGACTCCAACGGTGCCACGGCCGGCAGCGTCGCCGGTCTCCTCGCGGGCGGACCGACGGCGCTCCCCGAGCACTGGCGGGCCCCGCTGAAGAACCGGCTCGCCAGCACCGTCGCCGACTTCGACGGCACCGGCTTCGACACCCTCGCCCACCTCACCCTTGTGGAGACGACCCGCTCATGACCCACATCGTCGTCCTCGGCAGTACGAACATGGACCTCGTCACCTACGT
This sequence comes from Streptomyces sp. NPDC055966, assembly GCF_042269865.1. NCBI lineage: Bacteria > Bacillati > Actinomycetota > Actinomycetes > Kitasatosporales > Streptomycetaceae > Streptomyces > Streptomyces sp. NPDC055966. The sequence goes on along the minus strand of NZ_JBHJYK010000014.1, from coordinate 1,144 downwards.
CGCGAAGGCCCCGCAGCGCGGCGAGACCGTGACCGGACGGGAGTTCCGCACGATCCCCGGCGGCAAGGGCGCCAACCAGGCGATCGCCGCGGCCCGCGCCGGCGCCACCGTCTCGATGGTCGGCGCGGTCGGCAACGACGCCTTCGGGCTGCGGATGCGCGACACCCTCGAACACTCCGGCGTGGACACCGACTTCCTGCGCACGGTCGAGGGCCCGTCCGGCACCGCCCACATCGTGGTCGACGACGAGGGCGGCAACGCGATCGTCGTCATCCCCGGCGCGAACGGCACCGTCGACCACCTCTCCCCCGGCGACGAGGGACTGATCGCCTCCGCCGACGCGCTGCTGCTCCAGCTGGAGATCCCGCTGGCCGCGGTCGTCGCGGGCGCGCAGGCCGCCCGACGGCACGGCATCCGTACGGTACTCACCCCGTCCCCCGCCCAGCCGCTGCCGCCCGAACTCCTCGCCGCGACCGACCTGTTGGTGCCCAACGAGTACGAGGCGGTCACCCTCACCGGCCGCACCGACCCGCGCGAGGCCGCCGCCGCGCTGCTGGAGCTGGTGCCGGAGGTCGTCGTCACCCTGGGCTCGACCGGCTGTCTGTACCGGTCCCGGGGCACCGAACCGCTCGTCGTCGCCGCGCCGCAGGTGACCGCCGTCGACTCCACGGGCGCCGGGGACACCTTCGTCGGCGCGCTCGCCGTGGCCCTCGCCGAGGAGAAACCGGTGCGGGAGGCCCTGTCCTGGGCGGCCGCCGCGGCGGCGATCTCCGTCCAGCGGGCCGGGGCGTCGGCGTCGATGCCGTACCGCCCGGAGATCGAGGACCAGTACCACGCATGAGGACGACGACACCCCTGACGACACCCCCGTCGGCACCGCCCCTCGCCGAACTGGGCCTCGAACAGGCCGGCATCGCCGCCCTGCGCGCGGCGGGCGCCCTGCGACCCGGCCCCCGCTCACCTGGCTCTACGTCCCCGGCGACCGCCCGCGCAGCATGGCCGGGGCGCTGACCGCGGGCGCCGACGTGGTGGTGATCGACCTGGAGGACGCGGTCGCCCCGGACCGCAAGGAGACGGCCCCTGGGCCGGCAAGGACCTGGCAGCCGCAGCCCGCTCGGACCGGCCGGCCCGGCCGGTCCGAGCG
>NZ_JBHJYK010000013.1:0-305448 GCF_042269865.1 Streptomyces sp. NPDC055966 | reverse complement strand
GTGCGCGCGTTCTCCGCGCGCACCGGCCGCCGTCGTCGTGGTCGAGACTCTTCTCCCCCGTCGGGGCCGACTCAGTTCCAGCCCCGCGAGTCCTGCTTGAGGGCGGTGTCGACGGTGAGGGCCGTCGCCACCACGAGGCTCAGCAGCGGCTCGGGCAGCTGGTAGTGGATCTGGAGGACGTAGTTGTCCGCGGTCGTGAACAGCGTCTTCGCGAGGCCTTCCCAGGTCTTGGTGATCCGGGCGACCTCGTTGTCCGCGTGGTCGACGATCGCGAAGTTCCAGGCCCGCCAGTTCTCCGCCTTGATCGCGCCGACCTGCTGGCCGTTCGCGTTCATCGCGAAGTTGATCTTCCCGATCGCGTTCTGCTGGACGATCTCGCCGACGACCGAGCCGTCCGGCCGCGACACCACGACCCGGGACTTCAGGAACTTCGCGGGCCGGGTCAGCAGCAGCTGCGGCTGGCCGTAGGCGTCACGGATCTCCAGCTTGTGGGTCATGAACTGGTCGAGGCTGGAGACGAAGCGCAGGATCTTCTTGAGCACGCCCTGACCGACCTCGGTCACCGCGCCGATCTCGCGGCCGTTCTGGTCCATGACCTTGTACTCGTTGGTCACCTCGACCAGCTTGGCCTTCTGGTTCACGACCAGGACCGGCTCGGTGAACACGGTGCCGCCGCCGGGGCCGCCCGCCTGGACCCCGGCCTGCTGCTGCACCTGACGCTGCACCCTGGCGTCGGCCCCCTGCTGCGGGACCTGGCCCGCGGGTGCCTGGGCGGGGTTGGTGTGCTGGGTCCACTGCGTGCCGTCCCAGTAGCGGAGCGTCTGGGGCGCTCCGTGCGGATCCGGATACCAGCCGGCAGGAGTGTTCGATTGCGTGGTCACCGGGGCACACTACCCTGATATGACCGGTACCTGACCAGCCCGCACGGAGCGGTGTTCATCGGTCGTTCACTCCGTCGCGAGCGCCGGGTCGCTGACGCCGGGCCGGCCGTTCTCGACGTGGCCGGCGAAGCCGCGCAGGAAGGCCGGGTCGCCCTCGCAGGTGACGGTCACGTCGTACCAGCGCCTGCTCGCCGTGAGGTCGACCGTGTGCCGTACGGTCGCGCCGGGCCGTACGGACACCGTGGCCGGGTGGCCGCCGTAGCCGCTCGTCACCTTCAAGTGCGCCGTGCCGGAGCCCCGGTTGGTGAAGGTGAGTTCCAGGTGGTCGCCCGCGGTCCGGGCGGTCGCCTCCGGCCCGGCGGCCTTGCCCTTGCCCTTGAAGACGCGCAGGAAGCCGTTGGGGCCGTGCACCGTGAGGTCGTGGGAGCCGCCGGAGTAGACCGAGTTCCAGGCGTCGGAGAGGGTCTTGCCGGCCTCGGTGGTGTAGGTCCAGGGGCCGTCGGTGCGGTTGCCGGAGGTCACGAGGAAGGCCGCGCCCGCGTGCGCCCCCGAGGCGAACGTGAGCGTGATCTTGCCGGTCCCGGCGTCCGACGAACCGTCCACCACCGGCGCGTACTTCAGCGGGCGGGTGGGCCGGTGACCGCGCTCCTGCTTCGGCAGCGAGGGGGTGGCCGGGGGCTTCGGCACGTAGTCCGGGTGGCGGTTGTGGTCCGGCGGCTGGTAGCCGGCCGTGGACGGCAGCGCGACCGGCTTGGTGTCCTTGCGGGAGAAGTCGAAGGCGCTGGTCAGGTCGCCGGTGACGACGCGCCGCCAGGGCGAGACGTTCGGCTCGTGCACCCCGAAGCGGCGCTCGATGAAGCGGATGATCGAGGTGTGGTCGAACGTCTCGGAGCAGACGTAACCGCCCTTGCTCCACGGCGAGACGACGAGCATCGGCACGCGCTGGCCGAGCCCGTACGCGCCCGCGACGTGCCCGGCGTCGCCCTTGAACAGGTCGAGCGAGGCGTCCACGGTCGACTTGCCCTGCGCGGCGGAGGCCGGCGGGAAGGGCGGGACGACGTGGTCGAAGAAGCCGTCGTTCTCGTCGTAGGTGATGAACAGCGCGGTCTTGCCCCAGACTTCAGGGTTGGAGGTGAGCGCGTCCAGGACCTGGGAGACGTACCAGGCGCCGTAGTTGGCCGGCCAGTTGGGGTGCTCGGTGAAGGCCTCGGGGGCGACGACCCAGGAGACCTGCGGCAGCTTGCCGGCCTTGACGTCGGCCTTCAGCTGGTCGAAGAAGCCCTCGCCCTTCTTCGCGTCGGTGCCGGTACGGGCCTTGTCGTAGAGCGGGTCGCCGGGCTTGGCGTCGCGGTACTGGTTGAAGTAGAGCAGCGAGTTGTCGCCGTAGTTGCCGCGGTAGGCGTCCTGGATCCAGCCCCAGGAGCCGTTCGCGTCGAGGCCGTCGCCGACGTCCTGGTAGATCTTCCAGGAGACCCCGGCCTTCTCCAGGCGCTCGGGGTACGTCGTCCAGCCGTAGCCCTTCTCGTCGTTGCCGAGGACCGGGCCGCCGCCCTGGCCGTCGTTGCCGACGTAACCCGTCCACATGTAGTAGCGGTTCGGGTCGGTCGAGCCCATGAACGAGCAGTGGTAGGCGTCGCAGAGCGTGAAGGCGTCGGCGAGCGCGTAGTGGAAGGGTATGTCCTCGCGCTTCAGGTACGCCATGGTCGTGGTGCCCTTGGCCGGCACCCACTTGTCGTACTTGCCGCCGTTGAAGGCCGCGTGCGTGTCGTTCCAGCCGTGCGGCAGGTCCTGTATGAAGGCGAGGCCCAGGTCGTCGGCGTCGGGGTGGAAGGGCAGGATGTCCTTCGTGCCGTCGGACTGCTTCCAGACCGACGTGCCGTTCTGCGCGACCGAGCGGGGGTCGCCGAAGCCACGGACGCCGCGGAGCGAACCGAAGTAGTGGTCGAAGGACCGATTCTCCTGCATGAGGACGACGATGTGCTCGACGTCCTGCACGGTCCCGGTGCGGTGGTGGGCGGGCAGGGCGGCCGCGCGCTGGATGCTGCTGGACAGCGCGGTGAACGCCGTGGTGGCGCCCGCGAGTTGAAGGAAGCGGCGCCGGTTGACTTCGGCCATGGGTGTTCGGGTCCTCTCGTCCTGACGTACGTGATGCCGTCGCGTGGTCGTCATGCTGTCGCGCGAATGACGGAATCTGCGCGGAGCGAGTGTTCCAAGAGCAACAAACGTCAGGGAAGGGTCTGATGGCGCCCATGTGAAAGTCGGCGGTCCGAGAGGTGCTCCGCCGGTCATGGTCGGCTGGGACCATGACCGGCGAACAATGCCGAACTACTCGGACATATCGGTCAGATCGACCGAGCGAGGCGGTCGGCGAGCAGCTTCGCGAAGCGCGCCGGGTCGGCCAGGTCCCCGCCCTCCGCGAGCAGCGCGGTGCCGTACAGCAGCTCGGCCGTCTCGGTCAGCTCCGGGGCGTCGGCGCGCTCCTCGTGCGCCGCCCGCAACCCGCTGACCAGCGGATGCCCGGGATTCAGCTCCAGGATCCGCTTGACCGGCGGGAGTTCCTGGCCCATCGCCTTGTACATCTTCTCCAGCGCCGGCGAGATGCCGTCGGCATCGCTGACCAGGCAGGCCGGCGAGCTGGTCAGGCGAGTGGTGAGCCGTACGTCCTTGACGTCGTCCAGCGTCTCGCCCAGCCAGGTCAGCAGGCTTGCGTAGGTGCCGGACTTCTCCTCGGACAGCTCCTCGTCCTCACCCGCGGGCAGGTCGACGGCGCCGCGCGCCACGGACTGGAACTCCTTGCCGTCGTAGGCGCGCACCGCGTCCACCCAGATCTCGTCCACCGGGTCGGTGAGCAGCAGGACCTCGTACTCCTTGGCCTTGAACGCCTCCAGGTGCGGGGAGTTCTCGACCTGGGCGCGGCTCTCGCCGGTCATGAAGTAGAGCTTGTCCTGGCCGTCCTTCATCCGGGAGACGTAGTCGGCGAGACTCGTGGGCTCGTCGCCGGCGGTGGTGGCGAACGAGGCGATGTCGAGGATGGCCTGATGGTCCTCGCTCGCGTCGAGCAGCCCCTCCTTGACCGCGGGGCCGAACTCCCGCCAGAACGTACGGTACTTGTCGGCGTCGTTCGTCATGAGGTCCTTGACGGTGGACAGGACCTTCTTGGCGAGGCGGCGCCGGATCAGCTGGATGTGCCGGTCCTGCTGGAGGATCTCGCGGGAGATGTTCAGCGACAGGTCGGCCGCGTCCACTACGCCCTTGACGAACCGCAGGTGGGACGGCAGGAGTTCACGGGTGTCGTCCATGATGAACACGCGCTTGACGTACAGCTGGATGCCGTGGCGGGCGTCGCGCTGGAACAGGTCGTGCGGGGCGCGTGCGGGAAGGAACAGCAGCGCCTCGTACTCGAACGTGCCCTCCGCCCGCATCCGGATCGTCTCCAGCGGGTCGGTCCAGTCGTGGCTGATGTGCCGGTAGAACTCCCGGTACTCCTCGTCCGCGACCTCGGAGCGCGGCCGCGCCCACAGGGCCTTCATCGAGTTGAGGGTGTCGTCGCCCATCCGGATCGGGAAGGCGATGAAGTCCGAGTACCGCTTGACGATCTCCCGGATCTTCCACTCGTCGACGTAGTCGTGGAGGGCGTCCTCCTCGTCCGCCGGGCGCAGGTGCACGGTGACCGCCGTGCCCTCCGGGGCGTCCTCGACGGTCTCGATGGTGTAGGTGCCGCCGCCGTCCGACTCCCAGCGCACGCCGGTCTCCTCACCGGCCCTGCGGGTGAGCAGGGTGACCTTGTCGGCCACCATGAAGACGGAGTAGAAGCCGACACCGAACTGGCCGATCAGTTCGGCCGATTCGGCGCCTTTCTCGTTCCCGTTCCCGGTCCCGTTCCCGCTCTCCTTCTCCTTCGCCTTCTCCTTCATCCGGCGCAGCGTCTCGGCCGTACCGGAGCGGGCGATGGTGCCGATGAGTCCGACGACGTCGTCGCGGGTCATGCCGATGCCGTTGTCACGCACGGTCAGCGTGCGGGCGTCCTTGTCGGCCTCGACGGCGATGTGCGGGTCCTCGACCCGCAGGCGGTCGTCGGTGAGGCCGGCCAGGCGGCGCTTGTCCAGGGCGTCGGAGGCGTTGGAGATGAGTTCCCGCAGGAAGATGTCCTTGTTCGAGTAGATCGAATGGACCATCAACTGCAGGAGCTGGCGCGCTTCGGCCTGGAACTCCAGCGTCTCGGTGGTCATTGCGTCGCTTCTCCTCACATGATGTGCGCACGTGCGGGAGCGCCCCGCATCGTGGGACAGGGGTGTCCTGTCAGTCCTCGATCCAGCCGTGCCGCCGGGCGAACAGGGCCAACTGCCGTCGCACGGCGATGATCTGCTGCCCCGTCAGATCGGGGACGGAGGTCAGCAGCAGCTCCGTCACCTCGCGCGTGTACTCGGCCGAGCCGAGCACGTCGCACATCGGCTCCTGCCCCTCCCCGGCAGCCCCGGAACCCGCCGGAGCCGCGGAAACGGCGGAAACGGCTGGAGCCGCTGGAGTCCCGGCGGCGCTCTCGGCCGGCTGCGCCGACGGGGCCCCCTGCTCCTGTGCGAGCCGGACGGAAGACGCCTTCAGCCCGCGCCCGCCGTTCTCGATCTCGAATTCCACCGCCAGCCCCGAGCGCACGGACGACTCGGGAATCAGCAAGTCGTTCACATGCAGGAAAACGTCTTCTCCGCCCTGCTCCGGCGCGATGAAGCCGTACCCGCGCATCCCGTCGAAGCGGATCACCCGACCGACAGCCATCCACAACCCCCCACACTCACTCAGCCACACCCAACCCTCGTACTGCCGCCCAGCGTACGCGATGTGACAGGCGGCACGGGCGGTGCGGGCACCGCCACGACGCAGGGTGTTTCCGCCAGACGGAAGGAGCGTTGCGGCCCCGGGAGACGCTCCTCGACGATGCCGTCACGACGACAGACGGGAGCCGGCTCGATGCCCCATGTAACCGCCTTCGCAAGGAACCAGTGGTACGTCGCCGCCCACGGCCACGAGGTCGGGCGCGAGTTGCTCGGCCGGACCGTCCTCGGCGAGCCGCTCGTCCTCTACCGCGCCGAGGAGGACGGCGGCCCGGTCGCCCTGCACGACCGCTGCGTCCACCGCCGCTACCCGCTCTCCGAGAGCGGTCTGGACGGCGACCGGATCGTCTGCGGCTACCACGGCTTCACCTACGACCGCACCGGCACCTGTGTGTACGTGCCGGGCCAGAAACGCGTTCCGCGCACCGCCCGCGTCGCCTCCTACCCGGTGGTGGAGCAGGACTCCCTGGTCTGGGTGTGGATCGGCGACCCGGCACTCGCCGACCCCCGAGCCGTGCCGCGGGCCCGGCACCTCGACTCCCCCGGCTGGGTCACCGTCCGGGGCATGGAACCGATCGCCGCGGACTACGGCCTGCTCGTCGACAACCTCCTCGACCTCTCCCACGAGACCTATCTGCACGGCGGCTACATCGGCACCCCGGAGGTCGCCGAGACACCCATCACCACCGAGGTCGACGAGGCCGCGGGCATCGTCCGGGTCAGCCGGCACATGGACGACGCCGAATGCCCGTCGTTCTACTCCCGCTCCACCGGCCTCACGGGCCGCATCAGCCGCCGGCAGGACATCGAGTACCACGCGCCCTGCCTGTATCTGCTGCACAGCAGCATCGCGCCGGTCGGTGCCGAACCCGGGCCGGACGGCAGCGACCCGCACGGCTTCCGCACCGAGATCACCTACGCCATCACCCCGTCCACGGACGGCGCGGTGTACGACTTCTGGGCGGTCTCCCGGAACTGGGCGACCGACGACCCCGAGGTGAGCGAGTTCCTGCGCACCAACAACCACACCGTGGTGATGCAGGACGTGGACGCCCTCAACCTCCTTCAGCAGACGCTGAGTTCGGAACGTGCCGGCGGCCAGGAGCTGAGCGTCAACATCGACGCCGGCGGTCTTGCCGCCCGCCGCATCCTCGCCCGGCTGGCCGAGGAGGGCGCCACACCGGTGGAGAAGGTCCGGTGATGCGGCGGTGGACGCCGGCGCACCCCGAGGGGCACGCATTCCGGAAGGACGTACGGTGACTGAGTTCGAACTGGTCGTGACGCAGCGGGAGTTCGCGGCGGACGGGGTGCTGTCGCTGACCCTGCGGCACCCGCTCGGGCGGCACCTGCCCGCCTGGGAGCCCGGCGCCCATGTGGACCTGCTGCTCGGCCCGGAGCTGGAACGGCAGTACTCGCTGTGCTCGGACCCGGCGGACCGCTCCGCGTGGCGGATCGCGGTGCTGCGCGAGCCAGACGGCCGGGGCGGATCCGCCCGCGTGCACGACGAGTTGGACACGGGCGGCACGGTCCGGGTGCGCGGGCCGCGCAACCACTTCCGGCTGGAACCATCCCCCCGCTACCGGTTCGTCGCGGGCGGCATCGGCATCACCCCGATCCTGCCCATGCTCGCCGCGGCCGAGGCGGCGGGCGCCGAGTGGTCGCTGCTGTACGGCGGCCGGACCCGCGCCTCCATGGCCTTCACCGCGGAACTCGCCCGCTACGGCGAGCGGGTGACCCTCGCCCCGCAGGACGAGACGGGCCTGCTCGACCTGGCCCCGGTCCTGTCCGAGGTCCGGGTCCGCGACGACACCCTGGTGTACTGCTGCGGCCCGGGACCGCTCCTGGACGCCGTCGAGGCCCGCTGCCCGGCCGGGCGGCTGAGGGTCGAGCGCTTCCGGGCCGCCACGGCCCGGCAGGCGGACGCCGCGGCGGAGTTCGAGGTGGTGCTCGCGCGCAGCGGCCGTGCCCTCACGGTGCCCCCGGAGGCATCGGTGCTGGACACGGTGCGGGCCGCCGGGGTCGAGGTGCTGTACTCCTGCACCGAGGGGACCTGCGGTACCTGCGAGACGGATGTGCTGGAGGGCACCCCCGATCACCGGGACTCGGTCCTCGGCGAGGAGGAACGGGCGGCCGGTGACACGATGATGATCTGTGTGTCCCGGTGCCGGGGCACCCGCCTGGTACTGGATCTGTGAAACCGCACAGGAACAGCGACGTCAGCGAGCTGCGAACTCGGCGGGGCCGTCAAGAACGTCGTCGTCCTGCCCGTCGGCGTCAGCAGACTGGCCCCGACCCGGCGCCGCCGGTGACCTGAACGCCGGCGGTGCCGGGTCAGTCCTGGGGCGGGGGTACGACCGTGAGGTGGGCCGCCGTACCACGTGCGCGGCGCGGGCGGCGCACGGGGGCCGCGGGGCGGCGGGCGTCGCGCAGGACCATCGTCAGGCGCCGGTAGCCGACCTCCCGCAGGGCCTGCGGGGTCTCGTCGACGACCCGGCACTCGGTGGGGCCCCGGCGCAGGTCGGGGTGGTGCAGCAGCCGGACGGCGCCGTCGAGCCGGGTGGCGGACTCGCCGACCGCCCGCATCCAGTGCGGCAGGCCCTGCCGGTAGGCGGCCTCCATGATCGGGTCCTGGGCGATGTCCCGGCGGACCGCCTGGAGTTCGTGGTCGTGGCCGTACGTCTCCAGCGCGGTCCTCAGGTGCGCCAGCATCGGCAGGCACCAGCCCGGCTCGTGCTCGCCGAGGACCTCGGCGGCGTCCGGGTGGAAGAGCACGAACCGCAGGAAGTTGTCCCCGGGCATGGCCGTCGGATGCGGGCGCACTCCGCGAAAGAGCGTGGCGTACGCGCCGTTGGCCATGACCACGTCCCAGCGGTGGTCCACGACCAGGGAGGGCAGGGCGAGGGACTCCAGCAGCACCGCGTAGTCCTGGAGGTACGCCTGGGTGTCGCACGCATCGGGGACGGGCCGCGGCGCCGGCCGCTGCCCTCCTGCCTGATGTGCCATCGGGAGGTCACCCCTCTTGCCTCTGCGGCCTGACGCGGCCCCTGCGATCCTGCGACCCCGTCCTGTGGGATGTCAACTATCGTGGCATTTCCTGCCTGTTGACGGCTGAAATTCGCCACAGTTGTGGCGACACCTGGATGTGAGTTCGAGGCACCGGCTACTCTCCGGGAACATCACGGCGACCGCTCACGAGAAGCCGGGAAGGCCGGACGCATCCGGGAAGCACGGACGCATCGGAAACCCTCGAGAGACGTAGGAGTTCTGTCGGTGACGGATGGCTACGAGGATCCGGGCGCCACGGCGACCGCCCAGCTGCCGGCCGTCGTCGCCCGCGTCACCGCGCTCGCCGACCGACTCGGTGTGCCGCACGCCGAGGTCTTCTGCGTCGGACGGCTCTCCGTGGCCTGCGGTGTGCCCGAGCCGGTGGTCAGGGCCCTGCTCAGCGGACGCCCCGCCGGCGAACCGGACGTCCAGGCACGCTTCTTGCAGCGGCTGGGCCTGCTGCGCCGCACCCGGCTGAAGCCGGGCGGCCGCAAGTACACCCAGCAGGAGATCGCCGACGGCGCGGGCATGTCCCGGCAACAGGCCGGCGCCCTCATCAACGGCGACCGCCGGCCCACCATGGAGCACTGCGACGCGCTCCAGCGCTTCTTCCGGGTGCACGCCGGCTTCCTGACCGCCGAGGATCCCGAGGCGCTGGCGGGTGCGCTGCAACGCACCGAGCAGGAGCTGCTGACGAAGCTCGCGGACCGGGAGCGGGCCGCCGCCTCGGCCGCCGAGGACCCGCTGGAGCGGCTGCTCCAGGACCACGGGGTGCGCGGAATCGCCTGGCGGGCGGCGCAGTTGCCGACGGACCAGCACCGGGACAAGGTCGCGGAGTGGCTGGACATGCTCCTGGAGAGCGTCAAGCGGCCCGAGTCCTGAACCGGGCAGGACTGCCGGCGTCGGCAGGGACATGCGCAGGCTGCGCGAGGAGATGAGCCTGCGCCGCGGTCGCCCGGTCCACGTCCGTGCGGCCCCTTGCCCGTCCGGTAGGGCGAGCGGGCTGTGGCTGGATCAGGCCGCGCTCCGGGCCGTGGTGCAGCGGGGCGCCGCTGGCAAGTGCCGTACCGGGCTGGCCGGTTCGGCCCGGCCGGCCCGGTGCACCGAGGTCCCGCGTCCCGGGGAACACGGGGTCCGGACTGCGCCGAGCGGGCGATCCGGGGCGCAGCCGGAGGGCGTTGTCAGTGGTGGGCGGCAAGCTGGTGGTGTGCGCCCGCCGCGGGGCGCAGACCGCGACGCCTATCCGGGGAGAGCCGACCGATGCCCACCGCCGTACTGACCGACCGTGAGCGCACCGCCGTACAGGCCTACCTGCGGCTGCTGCATACCGTCCGCGCCGCCTTCGACGGCCCGCCGGACGGCGGCCGGCCCGCCGTGGTGCCGCCCGCCGTGCTGGCCGAGGCCGAGCAGGCCCTGGCCCGGGCGGGCCTCACGGGCAACGAGCAGGAGTTCTTCCGCCTGCTGCGCGACTGGTGCCCGCCCGCATGAGCGCGCACCGGGCCGGGCGGGCGCCTCCCCGGCGTCACGGGTGCGGTACGACCACGGAGGTGGCCACGAACCCGTCCCGTACGGCCCACCGCCCGTCGAAGGCCTGGAGTCTGCGGCCGCCGACCCGGGGGCCGGGGACGAGGAGTTCGGCGTGCAGGGTGCCGCGGTCGCCGCCGTCCGGGTCCGGGTGCAGGGTGATGTCGGCCTCGGAGAAGTCCAGCCACAGGCGCGTGAGCGGGAACCACGCCTTGTAGACGGACTCCTTGGCGCTGAACAGGATCCGGTCCCAGTGCACGCCGGGCCGCCGCGCGGCGAGCAGGGCGAGCCGCCCGGACTCGGCGGGCAGGAAGACGGAGTCGCCGACGCCCTCGGGCAGCGGCCCGTGCGGCTCGGCGTCGATACCGACGGAGGCCAGGTCGCCGTCGCGGGCGAGCACGGCGGCGCAGTAGCCGTCGCAGTGGGTCATGCTGCCGATCAGGCCGGCCGGCCAGACCGGGGCACCCCGCTCACCGCTGACGACGGGCTGCGCGGGCACACCGAGCTTCTCCATGGCGCGCCGGGCGCACCCGCGTACGGCGGCGAACTCACGGCGGCGCTTGGTCACCGCCCGCTGGACGAGCGCCTCCTCCTCGGGAAAGAGCGGGGCGTCCCACAGCGGGTCGTCACGGTGTGCCTCCACGACCACGACCGACTCCGGGAGCAGCTCCTCGATCACCGGCTTCGACCTCCATCGGCAGGATACGACGCAGCCTGCCCGGGGAGTCCGAACGCTTGCGCCACTCACGGGGATAGCCCACCGAGACCTCCACGAAGCGGACTCCGTCGTGCCAGGTCGTGCGGGGGATGTGCAGATGACCGTAGACCATGGTCGCGATCGGGAACCGGCGGTGCCAGTCGGCGGTCAGCGTGGTGCCGCACCACATGGCGAACTCGGGGTGCCACAGGACCTCGGTGGGGTGCCGGTGCAGCGGGTAGTGGTTGGCCGGGACGACGGGCAGACCGTCGGGGAGCGCGGCGAGCCTGCGCTCGGTCTCGGCGACCCGGGCCCGGCACCAGGCGTCCCGGGTCGGATACGGGTCGGGGTGCAGCAGGTACTCGTCGTTGCAGACGATGCCGGTGCTCTGCGCGTAGGCGAGGCCCTCGGCCTTGGTGTCACAGCCGGCCGGCAGGAACGAGTAGTCGTACCCGAGGAACAGCGGGGCGACGGCGACCGGGCCGCCCGGCCCCTCCCACACCGGGTAGGGGTCCTCGGGGGTGACGACGCCCAGCTCGCGGCACATGGCGACCAGGTGCTCGTAGCGGGCGACGCCGCGCAGGGTGACGGTGTCCTTCGGGTGGGTCCACAGGTCGTGGTTGCCCGGCGTCCACAGCACCTTGCGGAAGCGGCTCGCGAGCGTGCCGAGGGCCCAGCGGATGTCGGCCACGGTCTCGGCGACGTCACCGGCGACGATCAGCCAGTCGTCGTCGCTCGTGGGCCTCATGCGCTCGACCAGGGCGCGGTTCTCCGGATAGGTGATGTGCAGGTCGCTGATGGCCAGCAGCTGTCCGGCCCCGGCCGTCGACTCCACCCCGTGCCCCTTTCCGATCATCGTCCGCCTCGACCACAAGAACACATTCCCGGATCCGGGACAAGGGGGTCACGGGCCCGGCGGGGTGGCTCTAGGGGGTTCCGGAATCCGTAACCCCGGCGTTGCACGAGCGGGCGCTTGAAAGCCGTATGATCGCCGCAACACCGTCGCCCCAACTTCCCCTTTTCGCAGGGGCTGTTCGGTGTCCCTTCCTTCCTTCTGCCCGGGCACGGGCCGCTCCGCCCTGCCCGGAAACCCGAAAGGCGGCCTGCATGCTCTCTCGCGTACGCGTCTGGCTCAACCGCACGTACGCGGAGAACGTCTTCTTCATGGAACAGCTGCGGAGAAATCCCAGCGACCGGGCCGTGGAGATCCATGCGACGCACGGGGACCCCGACTCCCCCGTGCTGGCCGCCGCCGACACCGCCGACCTCGAACCGGAGGGCCTGTCCCCGGCCGCCTACGTCGAGTACGCCCTCGACCAGTGCGCCCGGCGCGGCATCGACGTCTTCGTGCCCCGGCTGCACCAGGCGGCGATCGTGGCGCACCGCGCCGACTTCGCGGCGGCGGGCACGGCGCTGCTGGCGCCGACCCCGGAGGCGGTGGCCGTGTTCGAGGACAAGGCGACCGCGTACGAGGCCGTCCGCTCGGTGGGCGTCCCGGTACCGCCGTGGTGGCGGGCCCGTACGGCCGACGAACTCCTCGCCGCTGTCGAGGAGTTGGAGTCGGCCGGGCACAAGGCGTGCTTCAAGCCTGCCGCCGGTGCGGGCGGAGTCGGCTTCCGGGTGATCACCCGCGCCCCGTTCTCGCTGACCCACCTCGCGGGCTTCCCCGGCCCGTACGTGCAGCTGGACCTGGTCCTCGAAGCACTGCGGCGGGCGCAGGAGCCGGTGGACTGGCTGGTGATGCCCCGGCTGGAGCAGCCCGAGGTGTCCGTCGACGTCCTCACCGGGCCGGACAACCGGGTGCGGCTCGCGGTGGGCCGCACCAAGAACGGCCGTCGGCGCGGCTTCACCCTGGACGAGCGCTGGCTGGCCCCGGCCCGGCTGATCGCGGAGGGCTTCGGGCTGCACCACCTTTCCAACATCCAGTTCCGCATGTACGGCGACGAGCCGGTGCTGCTGGACGTCAACACGCGGCCGGCCGGGGGCCTGCACCAGCTGTCCCTGTGCGGGGTGAACGCCCCCTGGGCCGCTGTGCGGTTGGCCCTCGGCGAGGACCCGGGCGTGATCGAGCCGCCGTTCCTCGGGCAGGACTACACGGTGGTCTCGGGACCCCGCCCGCTGATGCCCACGGCGTTTCCGCGGCAGAGGCAGGCGTCGGAGGAGGCCGAGGTGGTGTTGCCGGTGGCCCCGTTGCCTGTGCAGGCGGCTTCGGCGGCGGAGGTGCTGCCGCTCTAGGCCGACGCCGGGTGCGGGTTGTTCGTGGTTGATCGCGCGGCCCCCCGCACCCCTTGGGGGTGCGGGGGCATCCGTGTCTCAGCGGCTCACGGCCAGCCGCAGTGTCCGCACCTCGAAGGGGCGCAGCTGCACCGGTACGGCGTTCCCGTCCGTCTCGGCCGTGGTGAGCGGGCGTTCCAGCAGGTCGGTGATCTCGGCCCCGGCCAGCGGGAACCCGGCGCGCAGGACGCCGCTCGCGCGGCCGCCCCGGGACTCGTAGAGGCGGACCACCACGTCGCCGGAGCCGTCGTCGGCGAGCTTGACCGCCTCGACGGTCACGCCCTCGCCCTCGGCGGAGACGACGGGCTCGGGCTCGCCCGCCGAATCGGCCACGCGCAGCGGGAGGTTGAGGGCGTAGCCCTCGGCGACCGCGTCCTCGATGCTCGCACCGGGCAGCAGCGCGTAGGTGAAGCGGTGGCGGCCCTGGTCGGCCTCGGGGTCGGGGACGCGCGGGGCGCGCACCAGGCTGAGGCCGACGGTGGTGGTCGTGCCGCCGTCCTCGCGGACCGTGCGGGTGACGTCGTGGCCGTAGGTGGAGTCGTTGACGAGCGCGACGCCGTAGCCGGGCTCGGCGATGTGCACCCAGCGGTGGCCGGGGACCTCGAAGCGGGCCGCCTCCCAGGTGGTGTTGGTGTGGGTGGGCCGCTGGACGTGGCCGAACTGGATCTCGGCGCTGGAGTGCGCGGCGCGCACGTCGACGGGGAAGCCCGCCTTGAGGATCTTCTCCGTCTCGTGCCAGTCGAGGTCCGTCTCGATGTCGATCCGGGCGCTGCCGGCACGGACGGTGATCGTCTGGGTGATGCGGGAGCCCTTGCCGAAGGTGCGGACCACACGGATCGCGCCGACCAAGGGGGTCTGCTCGACCACGGTGACCGAGTCGGGCTCCAGCAGGTCGGTGTAGCGGTTGCGGTAGTGCTTGTCGATGTCCCAGGCGTCCCAGTAGTTGGGGAGGTCGGTGTGCAGGCGGAGGAGGTTGCCGGGGCCGGCGAGGACTTCGCGGTCGGATCGTAGATCGTATACAGAAGACAGTGTTCCGTCTTCTGTCACCTGTACACGGACGATTCCATTCTGCATACACCGCCCGCTCACCGTCACCGGCTGCGGCGGCTCGGACGGAACCAGGGGCGCGGAGCCGTTCGCGGGCACCTGTACGTACACCGGTGCGCCCTCCGGTGTGCGGACCACCTCGGCGCGGTCGCGGGGGCTCGTGTTGAAGACGCGGGGCGCACCGGTGCCCAGGGCGGCGACGGCCTCGCCGGTGAGCGCCGTCAGCTCCTGTGCCACCCGGGCGTACTCGGCCTCGGCCTCGCGGTGCACCCAGGCGATGGAGGAGCCGGGCAGGATGTCGTGGAACTGGTGCAGCAGGACCGTCTTCCACAGCCGGTCCAGTTTCTCGTACGGGTAGGTGTAGTCCGGCGCGTGCAGGGCGGCCGTGGTGGCCCACAGCTCGGCCTCGCGCAGCAGGTGTTCGCTGCGGCGGTTGCCCTGCTTGGTGCGGGCCTGGGTGGTGTAGGTGGCGCGGTGCAGCTCCAGGTACAGCTCGCCCACCCAGACCGGTGCGTTCGGATACTCGGCGCGGGCCTTGGCGAAGAAGGCGTCCGGGTGCTCGATCTCGACCTTCGCCGAGCCCTCCAGGTCCTTCAGGCGGCGGGCGCGTTCCATGATCTCGCGGGTGGGGCCGCCGCCGCCGTCGCCCCAGCCGAAGGGGGCGAGGGAGCGGGTGGCGCCGCCCTTCTCGGCGTAGTTGCGCACGGCGCGGGACAGTTCCTCGCCGCTGAAGCGGGCGTTGTAGGTGTCGATGGGCGGGAAGTGGGTGAAGATCCGGGTGCCGTCGATGCCCTCCCACCAGAAGGTGTGGTGGGGGAAGGTGTTGGTCTGGTTCCAGGAGATCTTCTGGGTGAGGAACCAGTCGTTGCCGGCGAGGCGGGCCAGCTGCGGGTAGGCGGCGGTGTAACCGAAGGAGTCCGGCAGCCAGACCCCCTTGGTCTCGATGCCGAAGTGGTCCATGAAGAACCGCTTGCCGTGCACGAGTTGGCGGGCGAGGGCCTCGCCGCCGGGCAGGTTGCCGTCGGCCTCCACCCACATGCCGCCGACAGGCGCCCACTGGCCCTTGGCGACGGACTTCTTGATCCGCTCCCACACGTGGGGGTAGTGGTCCCGGACCCATTCGTACTGCTGGGCCTGGGAGCAGGCGAAGACGAACTCCTCGTACTCGTCGGCGAGCGCGGTGACGTTGGAGAAGGTGCGGGACGTCTTGCGCTTGGTCTCGCGGATCGGCCACAGCCAGGCGGAGTCGATGTGCGCGTGGCCGACGCCGGACAGGATGTGCGCGCTGGCGTGGGCGGGCTTGGCGAGCACCGGCTTCAGGGCTTCGCGCACCACGGTCGCCGAGCCGGCGACGTCGTCCAGGTCGAGCAGGTCCATGGCCCGGTCGAGGGCGTGGGTGATCTCGTGCCGGCGCGGGTCGTGTTCGCCCAGCTCCCGCATCAGTTCGCGCAGCACCTGGAGGTCGAGGTCGAGGTGCCAGACCTCCTCGTCGAGGACGGCGAGGTCGGCGCGGCGGAATGTATACAGTGGACGGTCGCCTGCCGTCCGTACGTCGCCGAGCGGGGTGGGTGCGGTGAACTCGTTCGCGAGGATGTCCGGGTTGGAGGCGGCCTCCACCAGATACTCGACGACTTCCCCGCCGGCGGCCGGCCGGGCGACCGGCACGTACTGGTTGAGCGGGTTGACCGCCTTCAGCGGGGTGCCGTCGGTGAGGTGGACGAGCGCCTCGGCCTGGTTGCCGGGCCAGTCGCCGACGAAGCCGAGGTCGATGACGGACTCGACCCGCCGGCCGGCCCAGTCGGCGGGCACCTCGCCGCGCATCCGGAACCAGGTCGTGCCCCAGGGCGGGCCCCACGGGGTGTCCATGGCGAACGGCGCGTACGGGGCGGCGGCGGCCTCCTCGAAGGGGACCGGTTCCCCGGGCGCCTGCCAGGCCGCGACCTCGAAGGGGACGCGGGCCGCGTAGATCGCGGGCTTGATGCGCTGGTCGTGGAGGCGGGCGACACGTTCCTCGATGCGGCGGCGTTCGTCGTGCATGGCGGTCTCCAGGAGGGAGAGGCGAGCAAGGGGGATGAAAGCGCTTACTAACTCTGCTCACTTAAGGTACGCCAGGCCAGGATGGACCTCGGTGTAGCCCTCGACCAGTCTGCGGGCGACGGTGACCGAGTCGACCAGCGGATGCAGCGCGAAGGCCTTCACGGCGGTGTGCCGGGAGCCGGACTCGGCGGCGGCGAGCACCTCCCGCTCGACGGCCTTGACCGAGCAGACCAGGCCGGTGGCATGGCCGGGCAGCGGAGTGACCGAGACGGGGCGGGCACCGCTCGCGTCGACCATGCAGGGGACCTCGATGACGGCGTCGGCGTCGAGCGCCGAGAGGGTGGTGCCGTTGCGCACGTTCAGGATCAGCGTGGTCCGCTCGTCGCGGGCGATGGCCCGCATCAGGGCGAGGGCGACCTTCTCGTAACCGCCGGACAGGTCGTCGGCCTCGCGCTCACCCGCGCCGGCGCTCTCCCGGTTCTCGGCCATGTACGTGGCCTCGCGCTCGGCCCGGGTGCGGTCCCAGGCCGTGAGCGCGGAGGCGTGCGGGCGCAGGGCGTCGGCGTAGAAGCGGGCCTGCTGGTCACGCAGGAAGGCACCCCGGGTCCGCTCGGCCTGCTGGTAGGCGTGTACGGCTTCCCGGTTGAAGTAGTAGTAGTGCAGGTACTCGTTGGGGATCGCGCCGAGCGACTGGAGCCAGTCGGTGCCGAAAAGCCTGCCCTCCTCGAAGGAGCCGAGCAGCGCGGGGTCGGCGAGCAGGCGCGGGAGTTCGTCGCGGCCGGCGACCCGCAGACCGCGCACCCAGCCGAGGTGGTTGAGGCCGACGTAGTCGACGAAGGCCCGCTTCGGGTCGGCCCCGAGGGCGCGGGCGATGCGGCGGCCGAGGCCGACGGGCGAGTCGCAGATGCCGATGGCGCGGTCGCCGAGGTGGCGGGACATGGCCTCGGTGACCAGGCCGGCCGGGTTGGTGAAGTTGATGACCCAGGCGTCGGGGGCGAGGCGGGCCACGCGGCGGGCGATGTCGACGGCGACGGGGACGGTGCGCAGGCCGTAGGCGATGCCGCCCGCGCCGACGGTCTCCTGGCCGAGGACGCCCTCGGCGAGCGCGACCCGCTCGTCGTTCGCCCGGCCCTCCAGTCCGCCGACGCGGATGGCGGAGAAGACGAAGTCGGCGCCGGCGAGCGCCTCGTCGAGGTCGGTGGTGGCGCTCACCCGGGGCGCGTCGGGGATCCCGGCGGCCTGTTCATCCAGTACACGGGATACTGCATACAGTCGACGGTCGTCCAGGTCGTGGAGGACGACCTCGGTGACCCGCCCTTCGGCGTGGTCGGCCAGCAGCGCACCGTATACCAGCGGCACGCGGAATCCGCCGCCGCCCAGAATCGTCAGCTTCACGTCTGCACCCTTCCCCGGTCGTCCGCCACGACCACCTCGACTCCGGCTTCCTGCAAGGCGGACCGGGTGGCCGGGTCCACGGACGCGTCCGTCACCACGGCGTCCAGGTCCTCGGGGCCGCACACCCTGGCCATGCCCGTGCCCGGGAACTTGGCGGCGTCCGCGAGCAGCACGACCTTGTCACTCGCCGCGATCATGGCTCGCTTGACCGGCACCTCGACCACGGTCGTGTCCATCACCTGCCCGCCGGGCCGGATCCCGCTGGTGCCGAGGAAGAGCCAGTCGGCGTGCAGCTGGCGGAGGTTGTCCTCGGTGAGGAAGCCGACCAGGGAGCGGTACTCGCGGCGGACCATGCCGCCGAGCAGCACCAGCGCGATGTCCTCGTCGTCGGCCAGCTCCTCGTAGACCACGAGGTTGCTGGTGATGACGGTCAGGCGGCGGCCGTGCAACTGCCGGGCGAGCCGGTAGGCGGTGGTGCCGATGTCCAGCAGGACCGACTGGCCGTCGGTGATCATCGCCGCCGCGCGGGCCGCGATGGCGTCCTTCTCGGCGACCCGCACCTCGGCGACCTCGGCGAAGGGCTGGTCGCCCTCCTCGACGACCGCGCCGCCGTGGACGCGGGTGAGCAGGCCGTCCTCCTCCAGTCTGACCAGGTCGCGGCGGACGGTGGCCGGGCTGACGCCGAGCTGCTCGGACAGCTCGGTGACGGAGGCCGGGCCGCCGGAGCGCAGGGCGCTCAGGATGCGTTGATGTCGTCGTTCTGCCAGCACGCCATGAACAATACTCGTCATATCCGCTCAGCTCCATGCTCAGTTCTGCTCGACTATTGACCAACTCGGCCGGGGAGCGCACGATTCCGTGCACCGAAGTGAAGCGACCTGAAGAGTTCCGACGATCCGACGCCGACGAGAGGACGTCTTCGTGTCCGTGGACGACGAGCGGCCCGACGTGCTGCTGGCCGGGCTGCTCTTCTACGACATCGTCCTCACCGGGCTGCCGGGGCCGCCGGTGCCCGGCGAGGAGATCTGGACCTCCGGCATGGGCTGCGGCCCCGGCGGCATCGCCAACCTCGCCGTCGCCGCCGCCCGGTTCGGTCTGCGCACCTCGCTGGCCACGGTGTTCGGCGACGACTTCTACGGCGCATGGTGCCAGGAGGTGCTCGCCGGACAGGAGGGCGTCGACCTCGGGCCGTCCCGCACGGCACCCGGCCGGCCGACGCCGGTCACCGTCTCCCTCGCCCTGCCCGGGGCACCCGGCACCGACCGCGCCCTGGTCACGCACGGCGAGGAACCGCCGTACTCCCAGGACGAGTTGCTGCGCGACCCGCCCACCGCGCGCACCGCGCTGGTCCATCTGGAGGCCGAGGCGCCCGCCTGGCTCGGCAAGGCCGCCGCGAACGGCACCCGCGTCTTCGCCGACGTCGGCTGGGACCCGACCCGCCGGTGGTCCCGGGACGTGCTCGACCAGCTCGCGCTGTGCCACGCCTTCCTGCCCAACGAGGCGGAGGCGACGGCCTACACCCGCACCGACACCGCCGTCGCCGCGCTCGGGGTGCTCGCGGAGCTGGTGCCGGTCGCCGTGGTGACGTGCGGCGGCCGGGGCGCGATCGCCGTCGACCAGACGACCGGCGAGTACGCGCGGGTCCCGGCCCTCGACATCGATGTCGTGGACGCGACCGGCGCCGGAGACGTCTTCGGCGCGAGCTTCGTGGCCGCCTCGCTCGGCGGCTGGCCGCTGGCCGAGCGGCTGCGGTTCGCCGTCCTCGCCGCCGGTCTGTCGGTCGCGCGGCACGGCGGCGCGCTCGCGGCGCCCGGCTGGTACGGCGTCGACCGCTGGTGGCGGACGCAGCACGACCCCGAACTGCGGCGCGCCTACGGCTTCCTCGCCGACCGCCTGCCCGCCGACCCGGGCCCGCCGCCCCGCCCGGCCCCGGTCACCCCGCCGGCGCGCCCCGCACGCGCGGCCTCGCCGCAGCGCCCCGCACCGGCGGCCTCGCCCCTCCCGCACCCCGACGACAGCCCGCCCGCCCCGCGGCGGAGCTGATCCCCCCTCTCGCGTCGACGACATCCGAAAGGCGGTGGGAGCTGTGCGGCTCTCCCGAAGAGGCCTGCTGCGGGCGGGCCTTGGCACGACGGCCGCCACGGCGCTCGGCGGCCTGGCGTCGGGCTGTGCCGTGCCGACCGGCTCGACCGGCCGGAACATGGTCCTGTGGTACTGGGACGGCGGCCTCGGCGACACCGTCCTGAAACACGCCAGGAAACGATTCGACGGTTCCGTGGCGCTACGGGCGGTCAAGATAGGCGGTTACTACCGCTCGAAGCTGATCACCACGATGGCGGGCCGGGCCCACATCCCCGACATCGCGGGCCTCAAGGGCGAGGACATGGCGTCGTATCTGCCCGATGCCGACCAGTTCGTGGATCTGCGCACCCTCGGCGCGGAAAAGCTCCGCAACCGGTATCTGGCCTGGAAGTGGGAGCAGGGCCGCGCGGACGACGGCCGGATGGTCGGGTTCCCGATCGACTGCGGCCCGGTCGCGCACTACTACCAGTACGAGGTGTTCCGCCGGGCGGGCCTGCCGTACGAACCAGCCGACGTGTCACGGGAGCTGGGCAGCTGGGAGAGGTTCTTCGCCGCCGGGGAACAGCTGCGAAAACGCATACCGGGGACGTGTCTGCTGACCGACATCACCAGTGTCTTCGAGATGTCGGTCAACCAGGGCACGAAGCGGTACGTCGACCGGGACCGGCACTTCATCGGCGACCAGGAGCACGTGCGTACCGCGTGGGACCGGGCCGTCGAGGCCAAGCGCCGGCGGATCGTCTCCGACCTGGTCAGCGGCACCCCGGACCAGCTCTCGGCCGTCCAGGACGGCAAGCTGCCCAGCCAGCTCAACGCCTCCTGGGCCACCAACGACATCAAGACCGGGGTGCCGAGGACCACGGGCCGCTGGCGGGTGGCGGCCTGTCCGGGCGGGCCGTCGAACATCGGCGGCTCGTTCCTCTCCGTCACCAAGGCCTGCCGGGAACCGGAGGAGGCGTTCCGGATCATCACCTGGGTGCTGGACGCCGCCAACCAGGCGCAGGGCTTCGTGGACGCGGGCCTGTTCCCGTCCACCCCGGCGTCGTACGGCATGACGACGCTGCGCGAGCCCGATCCGTTCTTCGGCGGCCAGATCACCATGGACGTCTTCGGGCCCGCGGCGCAGAAGATCCCGGTCGCCTACGACAGCCCGTACGACACCGCCCTGTCACAGCCGGTCAAGGACGAGATCAAGAACGTCGGCGTCCTCGGCAAGGACCCCGAGCAGGCCTGGAGGGACGCCATGCGCACCTGCCGGCGCATCGCCGAGCACCTGGGGGTGAGTCACTGATGGCCACGGCCCTGGACGACGAGCCCTCACCCGTGCTCGCGGATCCGCCCGCCGTCCGCAGCAGGCGGGGCCGGCGCGCGTACTGGTACCTCTACGCCGCCATCTCCCCCTTCTATCTGCTGTTCCTCGGCTTCGGCCTGGTCCCCGTCGGCTTCTCCCTCTATCTGTCCTTCCACCGCTGGGACGGCCTCGGCCGGATGGAGTGGGCGGGCCTGTCGCAGTACGCGTACCTGCTGTCGGACACCGATTTCTGGTCGTCGATCGGGAACACCGTCGTCATCTGGGCGCTGGCCACCTTTCCCATGGTCTTCCTGGCGATGGTGACGGCCGTGATGCTCAACTCGGCGGTGCGCTTCAAGAACGTGTACCGGTTCGCGTACTTCCTGCCGAACGTCACCTCCGTCGTCGCCGTCGCGATCATCTTCGGCTCGGTGTTCTCCACCAACTTCGGCCTGGTCAACGCCCTGTTGCAGGCGGTCGGGCTGGACCAGGTGGCCTGGCTGAACACGCCCTGGGGCATCAAGGTCGCCATCGCCACGCTGATGACCTGGCAATGGACCGGTTACAACGCGATCATCTTCCTCGCCGGGCTGCAGACCGTCCCGGGCGAGCTGTACGAGGCGGCGCGGATCGACGGCGCCGGACCCGTGACGACCTTCTTCCGCGTGACGCTCCCGCTGCTGCGGCCGGTGCTGCTGTTCGTGCTGGTCGTCTCGACCGTGACCGGACTGCAGAGCTTCTCCGAACCCCAGGTGCTCCTCCAGAACACCGCCAACGAGTCGACCTTCTCCGGCGGCCCCGGGCACGCGGGCCGCACGATGGTCCTCTACTTCTTCCAACAGACCTTCGACAACAACGACTTCGGCTACGGCGCCGCCGTGGCCTGGGGCATCTTCCTCGTCGTCGCCCTCTTCTCGATCGTCAACTGGCGCCTGGTGCAGCGCCGGGGCGAAGAATAGGCAGGCCGGTCACCATGGCAACCACCCACGGCACACGACGGCCCCGGACCCGGCCCCTCAGCGGCTCCGGGAGCATCAGGGGTTCCCGCGGCAGAGGCATCGCGCTGCACGCCGTCCTCGTTCTCGGTCTGCTGCTGTCGGCCTTCCCGTTCTACTGGGCCGTGATCATGTCGACGCACACGTCGAGCGAGATCTTCTCCTTCCCGCCGAAGCTCCTGCCGGGCTCGCACTTCCCGGAGAACGTCCGTCATCTGTTCGCGGCCGTCGACTTCTTCGGCTCCATGCTGAACTCGCTGCTGGTGGCGGGCTCGGTGACGGTGCTGGTGCTGTTCTTCGACTCGCTGGCCGCGTTCGTCTTCGCCAAGTTCGCCTTCCCCGGCCGGCGGCCGCTGTTCGCGCTGCTCATGGTGATCTTCATGGTGCCGGCGCAGCTGGCCGCCATCCCGCAGTTCGTGATCATGGCGAAGCTCGGCTGGATCGGCTCGATGACCTCGCTGATCGTGCCGGCGTCGGCCAACGCCTTCGGCATCTTCTGGATGCGCCAGTACATGCGGGGCGCGATCCCCGACGAGCTGCTGGACGCCTCCCGCATCGACGGCGCGCACTTCCTGCGCCAGTACTGGCACGTGGCCCTGCCCGTGGTCCGGCCCGGGCTGGCCTTCCTCGGCATCTTCACCTTCATGAGCCAGTGGAACGACTACGCCTGGCCCCTGATCGCCCTGACCAACCCCGACAACGTCACCCTCCAGGTCGCCCTCTCCCAGCTGAACGGCACCCACGGCACCACCGACTACGGCATGGTGATGACCGGCGCCCTGCTCGCCCTGGTCCCGCTGCTGATCGTGTTCGCGATCGGCGCCCGGCAGATCATCGGCGACCTCGCCAAGGGGGCCATCCGGTGACCGAACCCGGTCGGGAGCCGGTGAGGGATCCCTTTCCGTAAGCGGTTACCGAGTCCACCCCGGCTCTTCAGGGCGGCTTCATCCCCCGGTCCCGGGGCCACGGAATGGTGCAGCGCGTGAGCGACGGAAGACCGGCCGGGCGCATGGACACCGGGCCGTACGAGCATCGGCAGCGCGAGGCCGCGGTCCGCATCCGGTGCCACCGGCACGAGGGAATCGTCCTCGCCAACGACCACCACGTCCCCGGTCTCGGCCGGCTGGCGGCGACCTGGGAGCTGCTGCGGGCCGACGGCAGGATCCTGGCCGCCCCGGCCGAACTGCCCGATCTGCGGCCGGGCGAGACGGCGGCGGTACCGCTGCCGTTCGGGCTGCCGCGGGACGGCGGCGCGACCTGGCTGACCCTGCGGGTGGTGACGGCGACGGACGAGCCGGGGACGCCGCGCGGTACGGAGCTGTGCGCGCCCCGGGTCCTGCTGCCGGCCACGACCACCGCCCCCACCGTCACCGCCACCGGGCGTCCCGAACGCGCCGCGTTCGCCGGGCGCACCGGGGCCGCGGGTGCCGTACGACCGTCCCGTCCGGCACCGGCCGTGAACCGCCGCCGCAACCGCCCCCTGCGCGCCCTGTGACCCCGACCCTCCCCGCCCTTCTCAGTGACCTTCAGCGACCTTTTACGGAGCACACGTGTGTACGTCGCATGACCCCGTCCGGGACGAGGCCGCGCAGGCCGGTGCCGGACGACGCAGTTTCCTCAGGGCCACCGCGCTGCTGGGCGCCGCCGCCACGGCCGGGGTCGCGGTGCCGGCCGTCGCCGAGGCGGCGGAGAAGGGCGGCCCGCGGCCCGACCCGGAGAGCCGTCGCTTCACGCTCGCGGTGATGCCCGACACCCAGTACCTGTTCGACGGGCCGAGCATCGACGCGGCGCCCGTCGAGGCGTCGCTGCGCTACCTGTTGCAGCACGGGAAGGACGAGAACATCGTCTTCCTGTCCCACCTCGGCGACCTCACCCAGAACGGCGCCGAGGCCGAATTCTCCGCGATCGGCAGGGCGTTCGGGATCCTCGACCGCAGGGGCGTCGGCTACAGCGTGCTGGCCG
Organism: Streptomyces sp. NPDC055966; assembly: GCF_042269865.1. NCBI lineage: Bacteria > Bacillati > Actinomycetota > Actinomycetes > Kitasatosporales > Streptomycetaceae > Streptomyces > Streptomyces sp. NPDC055966. Next base: position 281,389 of record NZ_JBHJYK010000013.1, on the reverse strand, counting down.
GCAACCACGACGTGAAGTCCTCGACGGACGACCAGCGCGGCCCGACCCCGTACCTGGACACGTTCGGCCCGCAGCGCCTCCGCGACAAGTCGACGTTCGGCGGCGCCTCTTCGGACGGCTACAACACCTACCACCTCTTCCGGGCGGCCGGTCGCGAGTGGCTGGTGCTGGCACTGGACTGGCGGCTGTCGGCCAAGGGATACGCGTGGGCGAAGGACGTCCTCGCCCGGCACCCGAAGACCCCCGTCGTCCTCACCACGCACGAACTCGTCGTCGAGGACGGCCGGTTGTCGGACCACGGGCAGCAGCTGTGGGACCAGCTCATCGCGGACCACGACCAGATCTTCCTCACCCTGAACGGCCACTACTGGCCGGCCGGGCGGGCGGTGCGCACGAACGCGGCGGGCAACGAGGTGCACCTGCACCTCACGAACTACCAGAACCGCTACTTCGGCGGTGCGGCGATGATCCGTCTGTACCGCTTCGACCTGGACCGGAACGTCATCGACGTCGAAACCGTTTCCCCGTGGATCCTCGGCCGGGCCGCCGAGGGCCTGAACGCGCTGGAGCGGCAGGAGCTGGAGCTGAGCGGCGACGCGGACCGCTTCTCGGTGGACATCGACTTCGCGGCCCGCTTCGCGGGCTTCGACCCGGTGCCGGCCCGCCCCGCGCGGCCCGCGTCGAAGATGCTGATCCCGGGCACGGCCGCCTACTGGCGCTTCGAGTCGGCCGTCTCCGGCACCGTCCGTGACCTGTCCGGCCGGGGCAACGACCTCACCGTGGTCACGGTGGGCGGCGGCACGCTCGGCTGGTCGGCCGACCACCACCCCGACCAACCGGGCCACGGCAGCCTGGAGTTCCAGGGGTACAAGTCCCCGCTGAAGGGCGCGTATCTGCGCACGGTGGACGGTGCGCCGCTCAACTCGGCCACTTTCGAGAACGGTTACACCATCGAGGCGTTCTACCGCCTCCCGGCCGACTGGGACCCCGCACACCACGCCTGGTCGGGCATCGTCGGCCGCACCGGCACGGGCGGCGCCGCCGGCAAGACCGGCGACGATCCCGACGAGCCGCTGGCCACCCTCTCGCTGTCGGACGACCGTGAGCCGCAGTGGGCGATGCGGCCGCTCAACCAGGAGGGCATCGCCACCAACTGGGGGCAGGAGACGGCGCTGGAGACCTGGTGGCACCTCGCGGTCGTCAACGACGGCACCCGCACCACCCTCTACGTGGAGGGCTGCCCGGTCGTCCGCAATCCCAAGGCCCCGGCCGTCGGGATCGCCTCCGTCGGACTGCCGTGGCTGCTCGGCGGCTACGAGTACGCCGGGAAGATCGACCAGATCCTGCACGGCCGCCTCGGCGACGTACGGATCGTCTCCCGGGCGCTGCCCGTCACCGCCTTCATGACCCACTGACCCCGCCCCCCCGCCGAGGGCCACCGGCACCGAGCAGCAGCGACCCACGGCCCGCGGAGCCGACCGGAGCCCGCCGGACCACGGCGTCCTCAACCGCACCCGCTGTCACGGCGGGCTCCCGCGCGTACTGTCGGCGATGACGGTCCCGGCGGGGGCGAGCGACAACAGGGCGAGGTGGGTGCGGTGGGCGAACGGTCCGCTCCCGACCGGCTGCTGGCCGTGCTCGCCGCGTTCGACCACGAGCATCCCGCCCTGTCGCTGACGGACATCAGCCGCCGGGCGGGGCTCAGCCTCACCACCGCGCACCGGCTGGCGGGGGCCCTGACCGCGTGGGGCGCGCTGGAGCGCGACGCGTCCGGGGTCTACCACGTGGGGCTGCGCCTGTGGGAGGTGGCCGCGCTCGCCCCGCGCGGTCTCGCCCTGCGCCAGCTGGCGCTGCCGTATCTGGAGGACCTGTACGAGGCGACGCACGAGAACGTGCAGCTGGCGGTGCGGGACGGCACGGAGGTCGTCTACGTCGAGTGGCTGCAGGGCCGTTCGGCGGTGGGCGTGCACATCCGCATCGGCGCGCACTGGCCGCTGCACGCCACCGGCGTCGGCCTCGTCCTGCTCGCGCACGCCGACCCGGCCGTCCAGGAGGAGTACTGCGCGGGGCCGCTCGCCTCCTTCACGCCGTACACGCTCACCGACCCGGCAGGTCTGCGGCGCACGCTCGCCGAAGTGCGCCGCTCGGGTGTGGCGGTCAGCGAGCGTCAGGTCACGCAGGACGCGCTGTCCGTGGCGGCGGCCGTCCGCGGTCCGGGCGGGGAGGTGGTCGCGGCGGTGTCGGTGGTGGTGCCCCGGGACGGCGCCCAGGTGCCGGCGCTCGCTCCGGCGGTCCGGCTGGCGGGCCGGGGGATCTCCCGGGCCCTGGGCTGGCGGCCGGTCTGAGCGGGTACGGGTGGCTTCACACCGTGAACTCCCCCGCGAATCAAGGACTTTCCTTGTTTCAAGGCTTGACGGTCGCGGGGGCGGGGAGCACATTGGCGGCACCCTGAGAGCGCTCTCAGCCGACCGGCCATGGGAGCGCTCTCGCACCTCCCGCACCCCGCACTTCCCCTACCCCGTACCTCCCCCACTCCGTACCCCCACACCCGAGAGGCCCCCGTGAACGCACCCTCCGGCATACCCAGACCCCGCCCGCCACGGCCCCGCCCCCTGCGCCGCGCGCTCGTCGCCGTCGTCGCGACGCTCGGCCTGTCCGCGGCCCTCGCCACGGCCGCCACCGCACCCGCGAACGCCTCCGCGCCCGCGCCCCCCTCGGGCTGGTCCCAGGTCTTCCTGGACGACTTCAACGGCGCGGCCGGCTCCGGCGTGAACACCTCCGACTGGCAGTACGACACCGGGACTTCGTACCCGGGCGGCGCCGCGAACTGGGGCACCGGCGAGGTCGAGTCGATGACGTCGAGCACGAACAACGTGGCGCTGGACGGCAACGGCGACCTGCTCATCACCCCGCGCCGCGACGCCTCCGGCAACTGGACCTCCGGCCGCATCGAGACCACCCGGACCGACTTCCAGCCCCCGGCCGGCGGCAAGCTGCGCGTGGAGGCCCGGATCCAGATGCCGAACGTGACCGGGGACGCGGCCGCCGGCTACTGGCCCGCCTTCTGGATGCTGGGCGCGCCGTTCCGCGGCAACTACCAGAACTGGCCGGGCGTCGGCGAGCTGGACATCATGGAGAACGTCAACGGCCTGAACAAGACCTGGGCCACGATGCACTGCGGCACCAGCCCCGGCGGCCCGTGCAACGAGACCACCGGCCTCGGCAACTCCACGGCCTGCCCGAACACCACCTGCCAGTCCGGCTTCCACACCTACACGATGGAGTGGGACCGCTCGGTGAGTCCGGAGGCGATCCGCTTCTACGTCGACGGCGTCGGCTACCAGACGGTCACGGCGAACCAGGTGGACGCGACGACCTGGGCCAACGCCACGAACCACGGCTTCTTCGTCATCCTGAACGTGGCGATGGGCGGCGGTTTCCCGGCGGCGTTCGGCGGCGGCCCGACCGGCGCCACCGACCCGGGGCACCCGATGGTCGTGGACTACGTCCAGGTGCTCCAGTCCGGCGGCAGCGGCGGCACCACTCCCCCGCCGGGCAACCGCGACGCCTACAGCCCGATCCAGGCCGAGTCCTACGACGGCCAGTCCGGCGTCGGCACCGAGACGACCACGGACACCGGCGGCGGGCAGGACATCGGCTACCTCGCGAACGGCGACTGGGCGTCGTACAAGGGCGTGAACTTCGGCTCCACGGCGGCCACGCAGTTCTACGCCCGGGTGGCGAGCGGGGCCGCGTCCGGGGTGAGCGGTCTGGTCCAGGTACGGCTGGACAGCCCCACCAGTCCCCCGGTCGGCAGCTTCTCGGTGGCCGGCACCGGCGGCTGGCAGTCCTGGCGGACGGTCCCGGCCAACATCAGCCCGGTGACCGGCACCCACGACGTCTATCTGACGTTCTCCAGCGGCCAGCCGGCGGACTTCGTGAACGTGAACTGGTTCGACTTCGGGCACTGACGCCGCCCGGAGGGCAAGAGGGTGGCTCCACGCGCGCGTGGAGCCACCCTCTTCCCGTCCGAGCGCGCCGCTCAGCGCAGCTCGGCCCGGAATCCCACCGGCGTCCGGCCGGTGTGCAGCTGGAAGAACTTGGAGAAGTTCGCCGCGTCGGGGAAGCCGACGGCCGCGCCGACCCGGCCGATCGGCAGGTCGGTGTGCGCGAGAAGGCGTTTGGCCTCCAGGATCACGCGTTTGTCGATGAAGCCCTTCGGGGTCTCGCCGGTGGCGGCGCGCACGGCGCGCACGAGGGTGCGGCGGGAGTACCCGAGGGCGTCGGCGTAGGCGCTGACGCTGTGGTTGGCGGCGAAGCCCTGCTCGACGGCGTCCCGGAACCGGGTGAAGGTGCTGTCCGTCTGTTGCCGGGAGGCCTCGGCGGAACTGGCCGCGAGGTGGGCGAGGCGCAGCAGGAACGCGGTGAGGGTGTGTCTGAGGACGGCGGTGTGCAGGCTGAGCGGGAGGGTGGCGGTGTCCTCGTACTCGCGGCGGAGCTGGTCGAGGGCGGCCTGCAGTGCGGTGAGCCGGGCGGCGTCGGGGTGGAGCAGGGGCGGGAGGTCGTAGCGGTACAGGCCGGTGGCCTCGACGGTGGCGCGGGGCAGGAAGCCGGGCTGCATGGTGAGGACGGTTCCGTGGTACGCGCTCTCGCGGGAGAAGCGGTGGACCTGCCCCGGGCGGATCCACAGCAGGTCGCCCGCCGAGGCCTCGTACTCGGCGAAGTCGATCATGTGCCGTACGGGACCCTCGGTGAAGAGCATGACGACGTGGAAGTCGATGCGGTGGACGCGCTCCAGCGGGGCGTCGGCGTGCCAGGTGCGGCCGGTGCCCATGGGGCCGACCTGCATGCCGACCCGGCCGACGGCCAGCTCGGTCGGGAAGGGGAAGGTCCTGATCCCGCCGCCGTCGCCGGCACCGCCGCCGTCCGTGGCACCGCCGTCAGCTTGTGGCGTTCTGTCAGCCATGTCCTGTTCGCGCCGTCCCTGCTCCGTGATCACTGTTGATCGCTGTCCCAGATTCACCACAGACTGACACACCCCGACCTTCCTTCTAAAAAGTCAGACTTTTAAGTTTGAACGCGTCCGGCCAGCCATTCCGCACTGAACGAGGACTTCTTGAAGATGACCACGCAGACTTCCGACAGCTTCGAGTGGACCGACCTCGACCGGCGCGCCGTCGACACGGCCCGTCTGCTGGCGGCCGACGCGGTACAGAAGGTCGGCAACGGGCACCCGGGCACGGCGATGAGCCTGGCGCCTGCCGCGTACACGATCTTTCAGAAGGTGATGCGACATGACCCTGCCGACCCGGAGTGGGCCGGTCGGGACCGCTTCGTCCTCTCCCCCGGTCACACCTCGCTGACCCTCTACACGCAGCTGTTCCTCGCCGGGTACGAGCTGGAGCTGGACGACCTGAAGGCCTTCCGCACCCAGGGCTCCAAGACCCCCGGCCACCCGGAGTACGGCCACACCGCCGGCGTCGAGACCACCACCGGGCCGCTCGGCCAGGGCGTCGCCAACGCCGTCGGCATGGCCATGGCCGCCCGCTACGAGCGCGGCCTGTTCGACCCCGAGGCCCCCGAGGGCGCCTCCCCCTTCGACCACACCGTCTGGGCGATCGTCTCCGACGGCGACCTGGAGGAGGGCGTCTCCGCCGAGGCCTCCTCGCTCGCCGGCCACCAGAAGCTCGGCAACCTGGTCTTCGTCTACGACGACAACCACATCTCCATCGAGGGCGACACCGCCACCGCCTTCTCCGAGGACGTCCTGAAGCGGTACGAGGCCTACGGCTGGCACACCCAGCGCATCGAGCCGACCGCCGAGGGCGACGTCGACCCCGAGGCCCTGTACCGGGCGCTGCGGGCCGCGCAGGCCGAGACCGCGCGGCCGTCGATCATCGCGATGCGCACGATCATCGCCTGGCCCGCCCCGAACGCCCGGAACACGGAGGCCTCCCACGGCTCCGCGCTCGGCGCGGACGAGATCGCGGCGACCAAGCGGCTCCTCGGCTTCGACCCCGAGCAGACCTTCCAGGTCGAGGACGAGGTCCTCAGGCACGCCCGCCGGGCCCTGGACCGGGGCGCGGAGGCGCACGCCGCCTGGGACAAGCGGATCGCCGAGTGGGCCGGCGCCCAGCCGGAGCGGGCCGCGCTGTTCGAGCGGATCGGCAAGGGCGAGCTGCCCGCGGGCTGGCAGGACGCGCTGCCGGTGTTCGAGCAGGGCAAGTCGGTCGCCACCCGGGCCGCCTCGGGCAAGGTCCTCCAGGCGCTCGGCCCGGTGATCCCCGAGCTGTGGGGCGGCTCCGCCGACCTCGCCGGGTCCAACAACACCACGATCGACAAGACCAGCTCCTTCCTGCCGCGGGGCAACCCGCTGCCCGGGGCCGACCCGTACGGCCGTACCGTCCACTTCGGCATCCGCGAGTTCTCCATGGCCGCGGAGATGAACGGCATCGCCCTGCACGGCAACACCCGCGTCTACGGCGGCACCTTCCTGGTGTTCTCCGACTACATGCGCAACGCCGTGCGGATGTCGGCGCTGATGCAGCTCCCGGTGACGTACGTCTGGACGCACGACTCCATCGGCCTCGGCGAGGACGGCCCGACGCACCAGCCGGTCGAGCACCTGGCCTCGCTGCGGGCCATCCCGGGCCTGAACGTCGTCCGCCCGGCGGACGCCAACGAGACCGCGATCGCCTGGGCCGAGATCCTGAAGAGGCACGCCACCAGCCCCGCCCCGCACGGGCTCGCGCTCACCCGCCAGGGCGTGCCGGTGTACGCGCCGAACGAGGACGCGGCCAAGGGCGGCTATGTGCTGCGCGAGTCGTCGACCGAGGTCCCGGAGGTGATCGTCATCGCGACGGGTTCCGAGGTGCAGCTGGCCGTGTCCGCGCGGGAGGCGCTGGAGGCGGAGGGGATCGGCACGCGCGTGGTGTCGATGCCGTCCGTGGAGTGGTTCGAGGAGCAGGAGCAGGCGTACAAGGACTCCGTCCTCCCGCCGGCCGTGAAGGCCCGGGTCGCCGTGGAGGCCGGGATCGCACTGACCTGGTACCGCTACGTCGGCGACGCCGGCCGGATCGTCTCCCTGGAGCACTTCGGCGCCTCGGCCGACGCGAAGACCCTCTTCGCCGAGTTCGGCTTCACCCCCGAGAACGTCGCCGCCCAGGCCCGCGCGTCGCTCGCCGCCGCGCGCGCCTGACCCCGACGCGACAAGACAACTCAACCGGAAACCAAGAAAGATGACTGACGTGACCGAAGCAATCGCCACCGCCGGAGCCCTCAAGCGCCTCGCCGACGAGGGGGTCTCCGTCTGGCTGGACGACCTGTCGCGGGGGCGTATCGCCTCGGGCAACCTGGCGGAGCTGATCGAGAACAGGAACGTCGTCGGCGTCACCACCAACCCGTCGATCTTCCAGGCCGCCATCGGTTCCGGCGCGGGCTACGAGGAGCAGCTCACCGATCTCGCCGTGCGCGGGGTGACGGTGGACGAGGCGGTGCGGATGATGACGACCGCCGACGTGCGGGCCGCATCCGATATTCTGCATTCTGTATACACCGCCTCCGAGGGGCGCGACGGCCGCGTCTCCATCGAGGTCGACCCGCGCCTGGCCCATGCGACCGAGGCCACGATCGCCGAGGCCAAGCAGCTCGCCTGGCTGGTGGACCGCCCCAACGTGATGATCAAGATCCCGGCGACGAAGGCGGGCCTGCCGGCGATCACCGAGGTCGTCGGGCTCGGCATCAGCGTGAACGTGACCTTGATCTTCTCGCTGGAGCGCTACCGCGAGGTCATGGCCGCCTACCTGGCCGGTCTGGAGAAGGCCCGCGAGCGCGGCATCGACCTCGCCACGATCCACTCGGTGGCGTCCTTCTTCGTCTCCCGCGTGGACTCCGAGATCGACAAGCGGCTGACCGCCCTCGGCACCGACGAGGCGCTCGCCCTGAAGGGCCGCGCGGCCCTCGCCAACGCCCGGCTCGCCTACGAGGCCTACGAGGAGGTCTTCGGCTCCGAGCGCTGGCTGGCGCTCGCCGCGGAGAAGGCGAACAAGCAGCGTCCGCTGTGGGCGTCCACCGGTGTGAAGGACCCCGCGTACAAGGACACCCTGTACGTGGACGAGCTGGTCGCGCCGGGCACCGTCAACACGATGCCGGAGGCCACGCTGAACGCGGTCGCCGACCACGGCGAGATCACCGGCGACACGGTGACCGGCGGGTACGGCGCGGCCCGTGCAGACCTCGACGCGGTCGAGAAGCTCGGCATCTCCTACGACGAGATCGTCCAGCAGCTGGAGGACGAGGGCGTCGCCAAGTTCGAGGCGGCCTGGCAGGACCTGCTGGACGCCGTAGCGAAGTCCCTGGAGAGCAAGGGAGTTGACGCCCGATGACCGAGAACGCGCCCGCCGCCGCGGCACCTGCCGCTCCGGCACCCGCGAAGGCGCAGGCACCCGCGAAGGCGAAGTCGCCGGCGGGGGTGACCGTGCCTGCGGGTCCGGCCGCCGACTGGGAGAACCCGCTGCGGGACACCCGTGACCGGCGCCTGCCCCGGATCGCCGGTCCGTCCGGTCTGGTCATCTTCGGGGTGACCGGTGACCTGTCCCGCAAGAAGCTGATGCCGGCCGTGTACGACCTGGCCAACCGCGGTCTGCTGCCGCCGGGCTTCTCGCTGGTGGGCTTCGCCCGCCGGGAGTGGGAGGACCAGGACTTCGCGCAGGTCGTGCACGACTCCGTGCGTGAGCACTCCCGCACCCCGTTCCGCGAGGAGGTGTGGCAGCAGCTCGCCGAGGGCATGCGGTTCATCCCCGGCGACTTCGACGACGACACCGCGTTCAAGCAGCTCAAGGACGCCGTCGAGGAGCTGGACGCCTCCCGCGGCACCGGCGGCAACTTCGCCTTCTACCTCTCGGTGCCGCCGAAGTTCTTCCCGAAGGTCGTGCAGCAGCTGAAGAAGCACGGCCTGGCCTCCCCGTCCGAGGGTTCCTGGCGGCGCGCGGTCATCGAGAAGCCGTTCGGCCACGACCTCGACAGCGCCCGTGAGCTGAACGCGATCGTGCACGACGTGTTCGAGCCGGACCAGGTGTTCCGCATCGACCACTACCTGGGCAAGGAGACCGTCCAGAACATCCTGGCGCTGCGCTTCGCCAACCAGATGTACGAGCCGATCTGGAACCGGTCGTACGTCGACCACGTGCAGATCACCATGGCCGAGGACATCGGCATCGGCGGCCGGGCCGGCTACTACGACGGCATCGGCGCCGCCCGTGACGTCATCCAGAACCACCTGCTCCAGCTGATGGCGCTCACCGCCATGGAGGAGCCCATCGCGTTCGACGCGGAGGCGCTGCTCACCGAGAAGCTGAAGGTGCTGAAGTCGGTGCGGCTGCCGGCGGAGCTCGGCGAGCACACCGTGCGCGGGCAGTACGCCGAGGGCTGGCAGGGCGGCGAGAAGGTCGTGGGCTACCTCCAGGAGGAGGGCATCGACCCGAAGTCCAAGACCGACACCTTCGCGGCCATCAAGCTGGGCATCGACAACCGCCGGTGGGCGGGCGTGCCGTTCTACCTGCGCACCGGCAAGCGCCTGGGCCGCCGGGTCACCGAGATCGCGGTGGTCTTCAAGCGGGCCCCGCACTCCCCCTTCGACTCCACCGCGACGGAGGAGCTGGGCCAGAACGCGATCGTCATCCGCGTCCAGCCCGACGAGGGCATGACCGTCCGCTTCGGCTCCAAGGTGCCGGGCACCTCGATGGAGATCCGGGACGTGTCGATGGACTTCGCCTACGGCGAGTCGTTCACCGAGTCGAGCCCGGAGGCGTACGAGCGGCTCATCCTGGACGTGCTGCTCGGCGACGCGAATTTGTTCCCCCGTCACCAGGAAGTGGAAGAGTCCTGGAAGATCCTCGACCCGATCGAGGAGTACTGGGCGGCGCACGGCCGTCCGGCGCAGTACGCGTCGGGCAGCTGGGGACCGACGGAAGCCGACGAGATGCTCGCACGAGACGGACGGAGCTGGCGCAGGCCATGAAGATCGACCTGACCGACACCACGGCAAGCAAGATCAACAAGGCGTTGGTGCAGGGCCGCCGCGCCATCGGCACCCCGGCCGTGGGCATGGTCCTGACGATGGTCATCGTCACGGACGAGGAGAACGCCTACGACTCGATCAAGGCCGCCGAGGAAGCCTCGCACGAGCACCCCTCGCGGACCCTGGTCGTCATCAAGCGGCACGCCCGCACCCTGCGCGACCGCACCCACTCCCGGCTCGACGCCGAGGTCCGGGTCGGCTCCGAGGCCGGCGCCGGCGAGACGGTCGTGCTGCGCACCTACGGCGAGGTGTCCGACCACGCCGACTCGGTCGTCCTGCCGCTGCTGCTGCCGGACGCCCCGGTGGTGGTGTGGTGGCCGGTGGAGGCCCCCGACACCCCGTCCAGGGACCCGCTCGGCGCGCTCGCCCAGCGCCGGATCACCGACCTGTACGCGGCGCTCAAGCCGATGGAGGTCCTGGAGACCCGGGCCCGTAACTACGCGCCCGGCGACACCGACCTCGCCTGGACCCGGCTGACCCTGTGGCGCTCGATGCTGGCCGCCGCCCTGGACCAGGCCCGCACCAAGATCACGTCGGCGGCCGTCGAGGCCGAGGCGGACAACCCCAGCGCCGAACTGCTCTCGCGCTGGCTGGAGGCCCGGCTGAAGGTGCGCGTGGACCGCGTGGTCACCGCCGGCCCGGTCGTCACCGCCGTACGCCTCGGCACCGCGAACGGCGAGATCGTCATCGACCGGCCCGAGGGCCCGCTCGCGACGCTGACCCTGCCGGGCCAGCCGCCGCGCACCCTCGCGCTCAAGGTCCGCTCCACCTCCGAACTCATCGCCGAGGAGCTGCGCCGCCTCGACGCCGACGAGATGTACGCCATCGCCCTGAAGGGCGAGGCCGCCGAGGAGAACGCCTGACATGGCAGCGACCCAGCCTTCCGGGTTTCCCCAGCTCACCCACCGGCCCGAGTGGACGGCGCTCGCCGACCACCGCGCCCAGGGCCGGCCGCACCTGCGCGAGCTGTTCGCGCAGGACCCCGGCCGCGCCGAGCGGTACGTCGTACGGGTCGGGGACCTGTACATCGACTACAGCAAGCACCTGATCACCGACGAGACCCTGGCCCTCCTGACGGAACTCGCCACCGCCACCGGCGTGTCCGGCCTGCGCGACGCCATGTTCCGCGGTGAGAAGATCAACGTCACCGAGGACCGGGCCGTGCTGCACACCGCGCTGCGCGCCCCGCGCGACGCGGTGATCGAGGTCGACGGCGAGAACGTGGTGCCGAAGGTGCACGCCGTCCTCGACAAGATGGCGCGCTTCGCCGACCGCGTCCGCTCCGGCGAGTGGACCGGCCACACCGGCAAGCGGATCAGGAACGTCGTCAACATCGGCATCGGCGGCTCCGACCTCGGGCCCGCGATGGCGTACGAGGCCCTGCGCCCGTACACCGCACGGGAGTTGACGTTCCGCTTCGTGTCCAACGTGGACGGCGCCGACCTCCACGAGGCCACCCGCGACCTGGACCCGGCGGAGACCCTGTTCATCGTCGCGTCCAAGACGTTCACCACGATCGAGACGATCACCAACGCCACCTCGGCGCGCTCGTGGCTGCTGAGGGCCTTCGACGGCGACGACAAGGCGGTCGCCCGGCACTTCGTGGCCCTGTCCACGAACGCCGGGAAGGTCACCGAGTTCGGCATCGACCCGGACAACATGTTCGAGTTCTGGGACTGGGTCGGCGGCCGCTACTCGTACGACTCGGCGATCGGCCTTTCCTTGATGATCGCGATCGGCCCGGACCGCTTCCGCGAGATGCTCGACGGCTTCCACCTGGTCGACGAGCACTTCCGCACGGCCCCCGCCGAGGCCAACGCCCCGCTGCTGCTGGGCCTGCTGGGCATCTGGTACGGCGACTTCTTCGACGCCCAGTCGCACGCGGTGCTGCCGTACAGCCACTACCTGTCGAAGTTCACCGCCTACCTCCAGCAGCTGGACATGGAGTCCAACGGCAAGTCGGTGCAGCGCGACGGCAGGCCCGTCGAGTGGCAGACCGGTCCGGTCGTGTGGGGCACCCCGGGCACCAACGGGCAGCACGCCTACTACCAGTTGATCCACCAGGGCACGAAGCTGATCCCGACGGACTTCATCGGCTTCGCCCGCCCGGCCGGCGAGCTGAGCGGTGAACTCAAGGCGCAGCACGACCTGTTGATGGCCAACTTCTTCGCCCAGACCCAGGCACTCGCCTTCGGCAAGAGCGCCGAGGAGGTCCGCGCGGAGGGCGTCGCCGAGGAGCAGGTGGCGCACCGCACCTTCCGCGGCGACCACCCCACCACCACGATCCTGGCCGGCGAGCCGAGCCCGTCCGTGCTCGGCCAGCTCATCGCCCTCTACGAGCACAAGGTGTTCGTCCAGGGCGCGATCTGGAACATCGACTCCTTCGACCAGTGGGGCGTGGAGCTGGGCAAGGTCCTCGCCAAGCGGGTCGAACCCGCCCTGACCGAGGGCGCGGACGTCCCCGGTCTCGACCCCTCCTCCCGGGCCCTCGTCGCCGCCTACCGCACTCTCAAGAACGCAACGGAGAACTGATCATGCAGCTCGGTCTCATCGGTCTCGGCAAGATGGGCGGCAACATGCGCGAGCGGATCCGCCGCGCCGGCCACACCGTCATCGGCTACGACCGCAACCCCGACGTCTCGGACGTCAAGTCCCTCGAAGAGCTGGTCGAGAAGCTCGACGCGCCCCGCCACATCTGGGTGATGGTCCCGGCCGGCACCGCCACCCAGACCGTCGTCGACGAACTCGGCGACCTGCTGGAGCCCGGCGACACGGTCATCGACGGCGGCAACTCCCGCTGGACCGACGACGAGAAGCACGCCGCCGCCCTCGCCATCAAGGGCATCGGCTTCGTCGACGCCGGTGTCTCCGGCGGCGTGTGGGGCCTGCAGAACGGCTACGCGCTCATGGTCGGCGGCGACAAGGAGCACGTCGAACGGCTGCACCCGATCTTCGAGGCGCTCAAGCCGGAGGGCCCCTACGGCTACGTCCACGCGGGCCGGGTCGGCGCCGGGCACTTCTCCAAGATGGTCCACAACGGCATCGAGTACGCCATGATGCAGGCGTACGCCGAGGGCTGGGAGCTGCTGGAGAAGGTCCACTCCGTGGAGAACGTGCGCGAGGTGTTCCGCTCCTGGCAGGAGGGCACCGTCATCCGCTCCTGGCTCCTCGACCTCGCGGTCAACGCCCTGGACGAGGACGAGCACCTGCAGAAGCTGCGCGGCTACGCGGAGGACTCCGGCGAGGGCCGCTGGACGGTCGAGGCGGCCATCGACAACGCCGTACCGCTGCCCGCGATCACGGCGTCGCTCTTCGCCCGGTTCGCCTCGCGCCAGGACGACTCCCCGCAGATGAAGATGATCGCCGCGCTGCGCAACCAGTTCGGCGGCCACGCGGTCGAGAAGAAGGACTGAACCACCGTGGGCGACCTCCTGCTGGTCCGCCACGGTGAGACGGAGTGGAGCCTGTCGGGACAGCACACCAGCTGGACCGACCTGCCCCTGACCGAGCACGGCGAGGAACAGGCCAAGTCCCTCGCCCCGCTCCTCACCGGGCGGACGTACGCCCTCGCGCTGGCCAGCCCGCTGGGCCGCGCGATACGCACCGCCGAACTGGCGGGCCTGAGCGGACTCGTGGCCGACCCCGACCTGCACGAGTGGGACTACGGCGGCTACGAGGGCATCACCACGGTCGACATCCACGGCACCCGCCCCGACTGGGACCTGTGGACCGACGGTGTGCCGCCGGGCCCCGAGGGCCACCCGGGCGAGTCGCCGGCGCAGATCGGCGCCCGCGCCGACCGGGTGCTGGCCCGGGTCGACACGGCGCTCGCCGAGGGCGCCGGGGACGTGGTCCTCGTCGCCCACGCCCACTTCCTGCGGGTGCTCACCGCCCGCCGGCTGGGCCTCGCGCCCGCCGAGGGCCGGCTGTTCCAGCTGGCCACCGGCACGGTCAGCCGGCTCTCCACCGAGCACGGCCGGCCCGTGATCGCCGAGTGGAACAGGAGGGCGTGAGCGCCGCCCGCCGTACGCCCGTCGGCCCCGCGGCCCGGTTCACCCTCTGCGGTGGGCCGGGCCGCAGTCGTACAGCCGGTGCGCGCGGTCGCGCGAGCCGTCGTACGCGGCCGCCGGGACGAGCGCGCAGTGGTCGCTCGTCCAGCGCACCAGCCCGCCGACGAGCGTGTGCTCCCCGCGCCGGTGCGCGGCCCGCACGTCGGTCCGCTTCAGGACGACGTAGCGCAGCCGGCCGGAGTCGAGCAGCCGGTGGAAGCGGGCGGACGAGGGGTACGGGACCCGACCGGTGAAGCCGCCCATGGGCATGACGTCCGCGTTCGCCGAGATGACGTACGGTGCGGCGGACCACCAGCCGGGGACGGCGGCCAGGTACTCGGCGCCGTGCCGGTGCGCGGTGAGATAGCCGAGCAAGTGCTGCTGGGCGGGGTCCAGTTGGGCGAGCGGGTTGCCCGAGCGGTGGCTGGTGGGCCCGACCCGGGCCAGCGAGCCGGGCTGGTTGTAGCGCAGCGACAGCGCCGACGCCGACCAGGCGGCGGGCACGAGCAGGGCCGCGGCCAGGCCCACGGCCAGACCGGCCCGGGCCGCGCGCGGACGGCGCCGGAGCGCGGTCAGGGCCAGGGCGAGCACGGCGAGGGCGCCGGCGGCCGGGGCCGACCAGGGCAGGAACCGTGGGGACCACAGGGTCAGCACCACGCACCAGGCGGCGTTCGCGGCCAGCGCCGCCGGCAGCACCCAGGCCCGCGGGCCGCCCCCGAGCCCCGCCCGCCAGGCCCGTACGACACCGGCGCCGGCGAACGCGGCGAGCGCGACCGCGACCACGCCCATGTAGTAGGTGTGCCCGGTCACGCTGCCGAAGCTGAAGACGAAGAAGAACGTCGCCAGCCACACGCCCCACAGCACCTGGCCCGCGAGCACCCGGTCCGTGCGGGCCGGGCGCCGCCGCCACAGCGCCACGGCGCCGCCGACGAGCCCGAGCGCGGCCAGCGGGTAGAGCCACCCGGTCTGCGTGGCGAGCCCGGGGCTGAACATCTTCCACACGCTGTCGCCCATGCCGGGGCCCGAACCGGCCGCCCGCAGGCTCTCGTTGGGCGCGACGCTGCCGGTGCCCGCCGCGTCGACACCGACCGTGTGGAAGCGGGTGAGGAAGTTGTAGCCGACGACCAGGCCGAACGCCGAGTTGTCGGTGGTGCCGTCGAGATACGGGCGGGCGGAGCCGGGGGTGAGGGTGGCCGCGACCATCCACGACACCGACACCGCGAACATGACCGCGGCGGCGAGCGCGAGGTCCCGCAGCCGGCGGCGCAGGCTCGGCGGGGCGGCGACCAGGTAGGTGGCGGCGAGTGCGGGCAGCACCGCCCAGGCCTCCAGCATCTTGCACTGGAAGGCGACGCCCACCCAGAAGCCGGCGAGCAGCAGCGGGACCACCCGGCCCCGCTCGGTCGCGCGCTGCACGGCCTCGGCGGCCAGCAGGAGCAGCAGGACGAACGGGGCGTCCTCGGTGACGGACCGGCCGAGGCCGACGGTCACCGGGGTGAGGGCCAGGAAGGCGGCCGCCAGCAGCCCGGCCGACACGCCCGCCCAGCGCCGGACCACCACATGGAGCAGGACCACCGAGGCCACGATCTCCAGGGCCTGCGGCAGCACCAGCGCCCACGGGTGGAAGCCGAACACCAGCGCCGACAGGGCCTGCGGCCACAGGAAGCCGGGCAGCTTGTCGATGGTGAGGGTGTTGCGCGGGTCGAAGGAGCCGAAGAAGAACGCGACCGGGTTGTCCGTCATGCTGCGCACGGCGGCGGCGTAGAAGCCGTGGAACGAACTGTGGTCGAGGCCCCACAGGCACAGCAGTGCGGCGAGTGCGGCTATGGCCACCAGCACCGGGCGTTCGTACCGCTGGGTGTGCGGGCGCGGCGCGGCCGCGGGCGGCGGCCCGCCGTCCCGGACGACCGACTCGGTAGGGGTGCTCAGCATGAACGGCCTTTCAGGCTCCCGGAAAGCGTGGTGATCCGGGCGCAGCGCGCATACCGGATCTTGCGGAGTATCCGTCTCCGGAGATGTACGGAGCCTGAACCGGAGCTGAACCCGGCGGAGGTCTCACCGCCCTCTCACCCCTGCGGGGGATCCGGTAAGAGGCCGGTCAGTTCATCGCAAGAGCCGTCCCGTGTGCTGGGCCGCGAGCCGCACCGGCGCGTTGGCGGCACCGTACCCCTGATGGCCGGGATCGCGCTGGACGAGTTCGAAGAAGACCCGGCCGACCGTCTCGGTGTAGCAGTGCCTGAAGGCGCCGCCCGCGTCGCGGTCGTAGAGGATGCCGAGCTCACGGTACGTCGCCAACTCCCCCTCGGAGAGGGCGAATCGGGCGGCGAGGTCGTCGTAGTAGTTGTCCGGGACCGGCAGCAGCCGGCCGCCGGCCGCGCGCAGGGCGCGGGCGGCGGCCACCACGTCGTCGGTGGCCAGCGCGATGTGCGCGGCGTGCACCGTTTCGTCGGCGGGCGCCGCGCCGACGGTGAGCGCGATACGGACACTGCCGTCGGCGTTCGCGACGGCCCTGCTGCGGCGCAGCCCGTAGGGGTCGGCAAGGTCGATGCTCTCCCGGGCGTCCAGCCCGAGGACGCCGCGGTGGAAGAGCGTCGCCGCGTCGTACCGGTGCCAGGGCTGGGTGAGGGCGAGGTGGTCGATACGGGTGGTGCCGACGGGCTCGGGAACCTCCGGCAGGTCGGCGAAGTCGCCTCGCCAGTCGGGGAGTCGGGAGGCGTCCGAGGACCCGGTGGCGAGGAGGAACAGCTCCGTGCCGTCGGGTGCCGCGACCGCATCGAGCGGGGCGTCCTCGGGGGCGCGGCGGCGGGGCAGAACGGGGGCATGCAGAGCCTCGGCACGGCGGGCGGCACCGGCGGGGTCGGGGGACGTGAGCCCGATCGCGGCGAGCCGGGTGCCGTCGCGGCGGTCGCGGGCGCCGGTGTTGACGAGGATCCGGGCCGTACCGCGCTCCCACAGGTCGACGGGCTTGCCGCGGTGCCGGGCGGTGCGGGCGAAGCCGAGGGCGGCCAGCAGCGCGGTGACCGGTTCGGCATCCGCCGTGAGGAGTTCGGCGAAGGCAATCCCCGTGGGGACGACCGGCGGCGGCAACTCGGCGGCGCCGACCGCTTCCTGGAGCAGCAGCAGGGACCGGTGGGCGTCCACGGCGGTGGCACCGGCATCGGCCTGCCGGTGAACGTCGTTGAACACCTCCAGCGACAGCGGCCCCCGGTAGCCGGCGTCGAGGACGTGCCGCAGCAGCCCCGCGACGTCGAAGCCGCCCTGGCCGGGGAAGCAGCGGTGATGGCGGCTCCACTGGAGGACGTCCATCGCCGGCAGCGGTGCGTCGGCGAGCTGGAGGAAGAAGATCCGGTCGCCGGGTATGCCCGCGATGCCCCGCGGGTCAGAGCCGCGGGAGAGGATGTGGAAGCTGTCCAGGCAGGTGCCGAGCGCCGGGTGCCCGGCCGCCTCGACGATGCGCCACGCGTGGTCGTACGTGTTCACATGGCGCCCCCAGGCCAGCGCCTCGTACGCCACCCGGATCCCGAACTCCTGGGCCAGCCCGGCGAGTCGGGCCAGCTGCCCGGCGGCGAGGGCGTCGTCGTCCACGGCGTCAGGCGAGACGCTGGAGCACACGAGCACGGTGTCGGCACCGAGCCGCCGCATCAGCTCGAACTTGTGCCGGGCGCGGCGCAGACTGGCGTCGAAGACCTCTTCCGGAACGGCCTCGATGTCCCGCATCGGCTGGTACAGGTCGATCCGCAGCCCGAGATCGGCGCACCGGGCGCGGATCTCCTCGGGCGGGAGCGGGCTGGCGAGCAGGTCGTTCTCGAAGATCTCCACCCCGTCGAACCCGGCCCGCGCGGCGGCGGTGAGCTTCTCGGTGAGGGAGCCGCTCAGGGATACGGTGGCGATGGAGGTGCGCAGCGCCCCGTAAGGGGCGCGGGCCGTGCCGGCATGCGGCTCCGCCGCGTGGGCGCGGTCAACCGCGACGAAACCTGCCCCGGTCATCCGGCCAGACTCCCCGAACGCTCAACCCCCGCCAACTCCGCGAAGTCACTCAGCATCCGCCCGCTGTCCGGCTCCACCCCCGTGAACAGCCGAAACGCGTCCGCGGCCTGGAACACGGCCATCCCGCCCCCGGACAGCACGGCACAGCCACGCTCCCTCGCGACCCGCACCAACTCGGTCTCCAGCGGCCGGTACACCACCTCGGCCACCCACAACCCGGGCCGCAGCAGCTCGGCGGACAACGGCAGTCCGGGGTGCGCCGCCATACCCGTAGGGGTCGCGTGCACGAGTCCCCCCGCGCCGTCGGCCTCCGCCAGCAGCGCCGGCAGCCGGTCGGGCGCCGCCGCCTGCGCCCGGCCGGGGCCGAAGTACCGTACGAGCGACTCGGCGAGCCCGGCCGCGCGGTCGGGCAGCGCGTCGACGACCGTCACCCGCCCCGCGCCCAGGGCCAGTACGGCGTGCGCCACCGCCGCGCCCGCGCCGCCCGCGCCGAGCTGGACGACCCGCTCCAGCGGGGCGCCGGGCAGACCGCGCGCGAAGGACGCGGCGAAGCCGGTGACGTCGGTGTTGTGACCGACGGCCCGGCCGCCGTCGCCGAAGACGACGGTGTTGACCGCGCCGAGCGCCTCGGCGCGCGGTTCGAGCGCGTCCAGGTGACCGAGGACGAGCTGCTTGCAGGGGTGGGTGATGTTGAGCCCGTCGAAGCCGAGGTCGCGGGCGGCCCGGACCAGGCCGCCGACCGCCTCCGGGGCCGTGCCGAGGACGTCGAGGTCGAGGAGCCGGTACAGGTAGCGCAGGCCCTGCCGGTCCGCCTCCCGCTGGTGCAGGGCGGGGCTGAGCGAGGGACCTATGCCGGCCCCGACCAGCCCGACGAGATACGAGTCCTTGGCCACGCGGACCTCCCGAGGCGACGCTAATGTACGAACCAGTACGTTAGCTATATCAGCGGCGGGAGTCCCGGGGAAGCCCCCGGCGGCATCCGGGGCCCTGCTTCTACAATCACCGGCACCACCGACGAGTGCTCCGCCCAGGTGTCCCCGGCCCCGAAGGAACCCGATGACCAGCGTCGAAGAACCCCTGCACCCCGGCGGGAAGGTGCGCGACGCCGCCCGCACCCGGGCCGAGATCCTCGACGTGGCCACGCAGGAGTTCGCGCGGGCCGGTTACGACGGCGCCCGGGTCGACGAGATAGCGGCCCGCACCCGCACCACCAAGCGGATGATCTACTACTACTTCGGCGGCAAGGAACAGCTGTTCACGGCCGTGCTGGAGCGGGCGTACGGCGTGATCCGGGAGGCCGAGCAGCGCCTGGACGTCGACCATCTGGACCCGGTCGCGGCGATCCGGCGCCTCGCCGAGCTGACCCTCGACCACCACGAGCGGCACCCGGACTTCATCCGCCTGGTCAGCATCGAGAACATCCACGGCGCCGAGCACATCGCGGCCTCCGAGAAGCTCGGCCGGATCGGCTCCCCGGCGCTGGACGTGATCCGCCGGATCCTCACCGCCGGACAGGAGTCCGGGCTGTTCACGGCCGACGTGGACGCGGTCGACCTGCACGCGGTGATCAGCTCGTTCTGCTTCTTCCGGGTCGCCAACCGGCATACGTTCGGCGCCCTGTTCGGCCGCGACCTCACGGACCCCGGCCGGCGCGAGCACTACCGAACCATGCTCGGCGACATGGTGATCGCGTACCTGACGGCGGAGCGGGCGGACGACTGACCTCCGCACACGTCCCCGTGACCTCCGCGCGACGTCACCGCGGCGTCCGCGCGCAAAGGCCCGTGCACGGTCTCTTGACACAGGGGAAACAGCGGCGCAACATCCCACCCACCACGACTAACTACCCAGTGGGTTAATTAGCCGCCGCGATCCGGCCCCGCCCGCTCCCCCTCGCCGCTCACTCCCCTCTTCCGCAGGGTGACGTTCCCCCGAAGGAGCACCGACGTGTCCGAGTCCGTCCCCGCGCCCGCCCCCGACGTCCCTGCCGGCCAGCCCTGGAAGGCGGCGACGGCCGCCTGGATCGGCAGCGCGCTGGAGTACTACGACTTCTTCGTCTACGGCAGCGCCGCCGCCCTGATCTTCCCGAAGGTGTTCTTCGACGCCTCCGATCCGGCCACCGCGACCCTGCTCTCGCTCGCCACCTTCGGCGTCGCCTACGCCGCCCGGCCGCTCGGCGCGCTGGTCCTCGGGCACGTCGGCGACCGGCTCGGCCGCAAGAAGATCATGGTGTTCACGCTGGTCCTGATGGGTCTGTCGACGTTCCTCATCGGCTGTCTGCCCAGCCGCGCCCAGGTCGGCTCCCTCGCTCCCGTGCTGCTCGTGCTCTGCCGTGTCCTCCAGGGCATATCGGCGGCCGGCGAACAGGCGAGTGCCAGTTCCATGAGCCTGGAGCACGCGCCGGAGCACCGGCGCGGGTTCTTCACCAGCTTCACGCTCAGCGGCACCCAGGGCGGCCAGCTCATCGCCACCCTCGTCTTCATCCCGGTGGCCCGGCTCCCCGAGGACCAGTTGCTCTCCTGGGGCTGGCGGGTGCCGTTCTGGCTGAGCGTGGCGGTCGCCGTCGCGGGCTACGTCATCCGGCGCCGGCTGCGCGAGACGCCCGCCTTCACCCGGCAGGCCGCCACCGAGGGCGTGGCGAAGCTGCCGCTCGCGGTGCTGCTGCGCGAGCACTGGGCGGACGTGCTGCGCGTGATCGCGGGCGCGCTCATCGCCTCCGTCAGCACGATCTTCACGGTGTGGGCGCTGGCCTACGCCACCAGCGACGCGGTCGGCATGTCCCGTACCTCGATGCTGTGGGTGGGCGCCCTCGCCAACCTGGTCGCGCTCGGCGCGATCCCGCTGTGGGCGACCCTGTCGGACCGGATCGGACGCCGGCCGGTGTTCCTGATCGGCGCGGCCGGCAGCGCGGTGGCGACCGCCGGCTACCTCTGGGCGATCTCCACCGGCTCCTACCCGCTGACCCTGGCCCTCGGCATCGTCTCCTTCGGCGTGCTCTACAGCGCGGCGAACGGCGTGTGGCCCGCCTTCTACGGCGAGATGTTCGCGACCCGGGTCCGGCTGTCCGGTGTGGCGATCGGCACCCAGACCGGCTTCGCGGTGGCCGGGTTCGCGGTCACCTTCGCCGCCGAGATCGCCGGTCCGGACGGCGCCGACTGGGGGGCGGTGGCCCTGTTCACGGCCGCGCTGTGCGTACCGCCGGTCGTCGCCGCGCTCTGCGCCCGCGAGACGCACGCCGTCCCGACGGAACTGCTCGGCGAGCGGGACGGCGGGCGCCGGACGGCGCAGGCGGAGCGGATCACGGCCTGAGCGGACCCGGCCTGAGCGGATCAGGCGTGAGTGGGGCGAGCCCGGACCGGGGGGCTCCTAGGGACGCGGGTGACGCGGCTCGTACAGGGCGATCTCGCCGCCGCCCGGCAGGCGGACCGCGGTCACCCGGCCCCACCGGGCCTCCTCCACGGGGCGGCTGAACTCCGCGCCCCGCTCGGCGAGTTGACGCCGGGTCTCGTCCAGGTCGTCGCACGTCAGCATCAACTCGTGCGCGGGCGTGCCCTCGGTGGGGTGGCAGGCCACCTCGGTGGGCGGCGCCTTGAAGATGAGCCATCCGCTGCCCGCGTCGACGTAGTTCCAGCAGAGGGTCCCCCGCAGAAAGGCCCGGTCGGCCTCCGGGTCCCGGCTGTAGAGCACCACATGTGCACCGTTGATCACGCGGGGGAGGCTAGTGCGGCGGAGGGGCCCGGACAAGCACCGGGCCCGGCGGGGCCAGGCATGTCCGGCCCGCCCCCGGGACCATCGGCCCCTGTCGCGCGTGACCGCGCCGGGACACCCTGGAGGGCGGGAGGAACGCCGTCGGCACCTGAGGATCATGAGCGGTGGTGGGCACCATGGCCACTCCGGGCAGGGACGGACCGGCCCCGACGACATGGTGTGCCGATCCCCGCGGGGAGCCGTTCCTGCGGACCCGCTTCGCCGTACCGAGCCGGCCCGCGACGTTCCTGCGGCGCGACCGGCTGACCGCCCACCTCGACGAAGCCCGGCTGACCCCCTTGACCGTGGTCGACGGAGCCGCCGGAGCGGGCAAGACACTGCTGACCGCCGACTGGGCCTGCGCACAGGACGCACCCGTCGCCTGGCTCACCGCCCGGGTGGCGGACAAGGGGTGCGGCACGTTCTGGGCGTACCTCCTCCAGGCCCTGCGGCTGGCCGGCGTGGGGCCGGACTCCGGTGTCGACTCCGGGATCGGCCTGCCCACCGAACCCGGCCACGTGCACGACGCGCTGCTCGCACGGCTCGCCGACGGACTGGACGCCCGCAGGACACCGGTGATCGTGGTCATCGACGAGTTCGACCGGGCGGCCGACCCCGAGATAGCGGACCAGCTGGAACTCGTCCTCCAGCAGGCGGGGCGCGGCCTGCGCCTGGTGCTCGTCACCCGCACCGAACCGCTGCTCCCGCTGCACCGCTACCGGGCGGCCGGCACCGTCACGGAGATCAGGAACGCCGAACTGGCCTTCACCTCCGGCGAAGCGGCGGATCTCCTGGCGCTGCACGGGCTGCGCCTGCCGGCCGACGGCGTGGACGCGCTGGTGGAGCGCACCCGGGGCTGGGCGGCCGGACTGCGGCTGTGCGCCCTGGCCGCACGGACGGAACCCGATCCGGGCGCGTATCTGAAGGAGTTCGAGGCCGACCGCAGCACGATCGCCGACTTCCTGCTGGCCGAGGTCCTCAAGCGGCAGACAGCACAGACGCAGGATCTGCTGCTGCGTATCAGCATCCTCGAACGCTGCTGTCCCGAACTCGCCGACGCCCTCACCGGGCGCACCGACGCCGCACGCATCCTGACCGGCCTGCACCGCGAGAACGCGTTCGTCGAGTACCTCGGGCACGCCTGGTTCCGTCTCCATCCGCTGTTCGGGGAGATCCTCCGGGCCCACCTCCGGGTGCGCTGCCCGGGCCTGGAGACCGAACTCCACCGCCGGGCGGCGCGCTGGCTGCGGCGCTCGGGCTCCCTCGGCGAGACGCTCGGCCACGCGGCCGCGGCCCGCGACTGGGAGACCGCCGCCGGTGCCCTCGTCGGCGATCTCGCCATCGGGGAGATCTTCACCGGCCTGCACGTCGACGACCTGTCCGAGCTGTTCTCCCGCATGGGCCCGCGGCCCGCCGGTCCCGCCACCGACCTCGTCCGCGCGGCCCTCGAACTCTCCCGTGGCGACGTCGAGCACGGCCTCGCCCCGCTGCGCCGGGCGGCACAGGCCCTGACATCGCGCGACGGAGACACAGCGGCCGACGACGGCGGCCCGTCCGGCGACGACGGCGACGCGGTGGCCGACCTGGCCGCGGCTCGGCTGAGCTGCGCCTTCCTGGAGACCGTGGCCGCGCGCCTGGCCGGTGCGCCGGGACGGGCGGAAGCGGCGGCACAGGCCGCCGAGGAGCTGCGCGGCGACGTCCCCGGCAGGCTCCTGGAAGCGCACCCCGAGCTGTTCGCGCTCCTGCGCACCCACCTCGGTTCGGCACGGCTGTGGGCCGGCCGGGTCCGGGAGGCGCGAGCGGCCCTGACCGCGGTGGCCGACTCCGGCCGGACGGCGGCGACGGCACCGGCGCGCCAGGAGTGCCTGGGCCACCTGGCACTGATCGACTATCTGAAGGGCCGGCCGGGCAGCGCCGAGCGCACGGCGCTGGCCACGCTCACCGCGGCGGACCGCCGCGACCCGCCCCCCGCGCCCGGGCCTGGGCCTGGGCCTGCCACGCTGGTCCTGGCCGCGGTGGCCGTCGACCGCGACGAACTGGACCGGGCCCAGGCACTCCTGGACGCCGCGGCGCAGGCACAGCGTCTGCCGCCGGACCCGGTGATGTCGGCGGCACAGTCCATCGTCGCCGGGCGGCTGTTCCTGGCCCGCGGCGACCCGCAGGCCGCACTGGAGGCGGTGGACCGGGCCGTCGTCGCCGATGTGCCGTCTCCCTGGGCCGAGGCGCACGCGGCGTCCGTGGCCGCCGCCGCCCACCTCGCCGAGGGCCGGCCGGAGCTGGCCGCCAAGCTGCTCGCGGACGAGCCCGGTGGCGACCCGGTGTGCTTCGTGGGAGCCGCGCAGGCGGAGCTGGCCGCGGGCAGACCCGAGGCCGCGGCCGAACTGCTCGACGGGGTGCGGTCACAGGACCGGGCCGGCCCCGCCGTCACGGTACGAGCCGCACTGGTCGGGGCCCAGCTGGCGGGCGCGGCCGGGGACGTGGACCGCCGGCGGGAACTCGTCGCCCAGGCGCTGCGGGAGGCCCGGCGCGAGCGGCTGCGCCGCCCCTTCGCCGACGCCGGACCGTGGCTGCGCCCGCTGCTGAGCACCGTGCCCCTGCGCCCGCTGGCCGAGGGCTGGCTGTCCCCCCGCCCGCCGGCACCCGGCGGCCCCCGGCGGGCCGGGGAGCGGCCGCCGCTGCCGGTGGTGGAAGAGCTGAGCGGACGCGAACGAGACGTGCTGCGCCGGCTGGCGCAGCTGATGTCGACGCAGGAGATCGCCGCCGATCTGTACGTGTCGGTCAACACGGTCAAGACCCACCTCAAGAGCGCCTACCGCAAGCTGGGCGTGAACCGGCGTCACGACGCCGTGCGCCGCGCGCGTGACCTGGACCTCCTGTGACGGGAACGCTCCGGGGCGGACGCGGCGGTGCTGTCACCTCCCACAGGTCACCGCCCGCGGGTCACCTCCCACGGGTGAAGCAGCGCGGTGGGCACCCGGCGGAGGATCGAACCGACAGGAACGGGCACGCCCCTTCGGGAGACGTGGGAAACGTGGGACACCTGGGAAACGTGGGGAAGACAGCTCATGCGCTACGAGATTCGCGTCGACGGACGGATGACCGAGACGCTGGTCAGGGCGTTCCCCGAGCTGGACCACGTCCTGATGGCCGGTCAGACCATCCTCTTCGGAGCGGTCGTCGACGAGGCACATCTGTACGGCCTGCTGGCCCGCTGCCAGTCCCTGGGGCTGAGGGTGCTGGAGCTGCGCCAGACGCCGTCGTGATCCCACCGCCGCGGCCCCGGTACGGGTCACCCGTGAGGGGTGAGGTGGCCGCGCACCCGCCCCGCGCACGCTGGGAGGCGTACGGAACGACGACCGGGTGCAGTCCCGGAACGGAGGAGGAGCCATGAGCGCGCAGACCTACCTCGCGTATGACTATCCGGCGCTGAGTGTCTTCTGGTCCATGCTGGTGTTCTTCCTGTGGATCATGTGGTTCGTCCTGCTGTTCCGGATCATCGTCGACGTCTTCCGGGACGACGACCTGGGCGGCTGGGCCAAGGCCGGCTGGCTCGTGTTCGTCATCGTCCTGCCCTTCCTCGGCGTCTTCGTCTACCTGATCGCCCGCGGCAGGAACATGGGCCGCCGCGAGGCCGAACAGGTCCGTGCGCAGCAGCAGGCGGTCGACACCTACATCCGCGAGACCGCCCACGCGGGCACACCCCCGACCAGTGCCGACGAACTCGAGAAGCTGTCCGGGCTGCGCTCGCGCGGCGACATCACCGACGACGAGTTCCGGCGGGCGAAGGAACTGGTCCTCACCGGCGGCGGGCCCGCGCACCCCGCACCATGAGGTTCCCGCCGCACCGGAGCACCGAGCACGTCGCACGGCACAGAAACGAGGTGGCACGATGACCGCCGCACCCACCGCACCCGCGCCCACCGCCAGGGAACAATGGGCCACCGGCCTGACCGCCTTCGGCGCGGTCATGCTCGTACTCGCCGGGATCCTGGACATCTTCCGCGGCATCATGGCGATCGCCCACGACGACGTGTTCCTCGTGACGCGCAGCTACGTCTTCCGGTTCGACCTCTCGGGGTGGGGCTGGATCCATCTGGTCCTCGGTGTCGTCGCCCTGCTCGTGGGCCTCGGCCTCTTCCGGGGCGTCGTGTGGGCGCGCGTGTGCGGAGTGGCCATCGCCTCGCTGATCGTCATCGCCAACTTCCTGTCCCTGCCGTACCACCCGGTGTGGTCGATCGTGCTGATCGCCTTCTCCGGGCTCGTCATCTGGGCCCTGTGCGTGGGGCGGACGGGCGCGTCCGAGCTGTTCGACTGACGTCAGCGGCTCGCCCTGGTCAGGGCGCCGGGGCCACCGCCGCGTCGAGCAGCGGGCCCAGTTCGCGTACGGCCGTGGTCAGCGGGCGTACGTCCTGGTCGGCGCGGGCCAGCAGGATCGCGCCCTCCAGGGTGCTGATCATCAGCGTGGCCAGGGATGTGGCGCGGGTCGCGGGGACGCCCATGCCGGCCAGGGCCTCGGCGAGCGGGGTCCGCCAGGTCGTGAAGGCGGCGGCCGCGGCCGCACGGGCCGAGCCGCCGGCGGCGGCGCACTCGGCGGTGGCCGCGGCGACCGGGCAGCCCGCGGCGAAACCCTCGGCCGCGTACTCGTCGGTCCACTGCGCGGCCATCGCCGCGAACAGGGCGCTCGGGCTCGGCTCGTCCAGGCTCGCGACGAAGCGTCCGATCCGCCGGCCCGCGTACCGTCCGGCCCAGTCGATCGCCTCGTTGACCAGCTGTTCCTTGCCGCCCGGGAAGTAGTGCTGCAGGGACCCGCGCGGTGCCCCGGCGTGGACGGCGACCTCACGCATACCGGTCGCGGTCACGCCGTGCCGCCGGATGAGCTGGGCCGCGCTGATGACCATCCGCTCCCGCGGCCCCGGCCGTTCCTCACCCATCGCCGACCTCCGTTCCGTGACACCCCCACTGCCTACCGCCTATGGTCGCCCCCCGCTCACCCCTTCTCCGGGATCCCGTACGCCCGCTCGACTCGCAGCCGTACGACCAGGCGCCGGTCGCGGACCATCGCCGCCCGGTAGTCGTCCCAGTCGGGGTGTTCGCCGAGGACGTCGCGGTAGAGACGGACCAGCTCCTCGACCGTGTCGTCGTACGGGTCCCGGGCGACCGGGGTCAGTTCGGCGGTGCCCTCGGCGACGGTGTACGCCCAGCGGTCGGCGCTGGTGACGTGGTACGAGGCGCGGGGGTCGCGGCGCAGGTTGCGCGTCTTGGCGCGGTCGTCGGTGACGGAGATCCGGATGAGCCGCTCCTCGGGGTAGTAGGCGTGGCTGACGTTGGACATCTGGGGGCGGCCGTCCTGTTTGAGGGTGACCAGGGTGCCGCCGTGACCTGCGGAGAGCAGGGCGAGCAGGGCGTCCTGCGTGGTGTCGTGAGTCATATCACGGTCAACTCGGCGGTGCGGGCCGCGCATTCCCATGCGCCGGGCCGGCGGCACTCGCCCTGGACGGAGAGGGTGTCGAACTGTTGCTCGATTCGGGTGCTGCTCTCGCTCGGGGCCCTCGTGCTGTCCGGGCCGCGTCCGCGGCGGTGTTCGGCCGGGTTGCAGTGGCGAGCGCGATGTGGGCCGAACGCGCCCGCAGACCGCGCTGCTGGGCGCCGGGACCGGGCCGGCGCTGCTCGTCCTCGCGGCCGGCCCGGCGCTCGGCGTGCTGCCGGCCTGCGCGCCGTCCGGGGCGGCGCGCGGCGTCGCGTCGGTCACACCCACCGTCGAAGATCACCTCCGGCACACCGTTTCTGCGACACGATGAGCATCGGACGCGGACCGGGCCGGGCGGCCGGCAGGCATTGCGTACGGCGGCGAGCGGAGGAGAGCGATGGCGGGGTTGGGGCAGGAAGTCGAGCCGGACGAGGCGGGGTTGGACGCCGCGGCGCTGGACCGCTTGGACCGGTGCTTCGCCGACCACGTGGACGCGGGGCGGCTGCCCGGCTTTCTGCTGGCCCTGGCCCGCGACGGGCGCATCGCGCACCTCACGACGTACGGGCGGCGCGATGTCGCGGGCGGACTGCCGGTGGAATCCGACACGTTGTGGCGGATCTACTCGATGACCAAGCCGGTCACCGCCGTGGCCGTGCTGCTGCTGGTGGAGGAGGGCCGGCTGGGCCTGGACGATCCGCTGGAGCGGCATCTGCCCGCGTTCGCCAACCCCCGTGTGTACGAGGGCGGTTCGGGTGGCGGCCTCACCACCCGGCCGGCCGCCGGACCGATCCGGATCCGTCATCTGCTCACCCACACCGCCGGGTTGACCTTCGGCTTCTACCACCAGCATCCGGTCGACGCCCTGTACCGCGACTCGGGGCTGGAGTACTCGGTGCCGCCGGGTGCCGATCTGGCCGAGACGGTCGAGGTGTACGCACGGATGCCGTTGCAGTTCGAACCGGGCGCGCAGTGGAACTACTCGGTCGCCTCGAACGTGCTGGGCCGGGTGATCGAGGTGGTGTCCGGGCGGCCGCTGGACGCGTTCCTCGCCGAGCGGATCCTCGGCCCGCTCGGCATGGCCGACACCGGGTTCCACCTCGCCCCCGGGCAGGAGCCCCGGCTGGCCGAGCTGTACCGGGAGACGGACGAGGGCGGGATCGCGCCGGTGCCGGGGCTGCCGGTGCACGGCCGGCCGCGGTTCCTGTCCGGCAGCGGCGGCCTGGTCTCCTCGGCGTACGACTTCCACCGGTTCATGGAGATGCTGCGCCGCGGCGGCGAACTCGACGGCGTCCGGCTGCTGTCGGCGGACGGCGTCGCGCTGATGACCGGCAACCGGCTGCCCGGCGGCGCCGTCCTGCGCGCCTTCGGCGCCCCGGTCCACCAGGAGCCCGGCAACGACGGCCTGGGCTTCGGCTTCAACGTCTCCGTGGTGGTCGACCCGTCGCGCACCCTGGCCCCGTCCAGCCTCGGTGCGTACGGCTGGACGGGCGCGGCCACGACCGCGTTCTGGGTGGACCCGGCCCACGAGCTGACGGTGCAGTTCATGACCCAGGTGCGCCCGAGGACGCTGAAGGTGTTCCCGCAGCTGCGGCGGCTGGTGAGCGAGGCGCTGGCCGGCTGACCGCCGGGCCGTCAGGAGCCGTGGGCGACGGCGTCCAGGTGCGGCAGGATGTGGTCCAGCCGCTCCCGTTTGGTGCGCAGATAGGTGATGTTGCTCTCGCACGGCTCGATGAGCAGCGGTACCCGCTCGGCGACCTGGATGCCGTGCCGGACGAGGGCCTCGCGCTTGCGCGGGTTGTTGGACATCAGCCGGACCGAGCGCACCCCGAGGTCGCGCAGGATCTCGGCGGCGACGCCGTAGTCGCGGGCGTCGACGGGCAGGCCGAGCGCGAGGTTCGCCTCCACGGTGTCCAGGCCCTCGGCCTGGAGCGCCATGGCGCGCAGTTTGGCGAGCAGGCCGATGCCGCGGCCCTCGTGCCCCCTCAAGTACACGACGACACCGCTGCCTTCGGCGACGACGGCGCGCAGCGCGGAGGCCAGCTGGTCGCCGCACTCGCAGTGCCGGGAGCCGAACGCGTCCCCGGTCAGGCATTCGGAGTGCAGCCGGGTCAGCACGTTCTCGGTGCCGATCTCGCCGTACACCAGGGCGACTTGTTCCTCGCCGCGGTCGTGGTCCAGGTAGCCGATCGCCTGGAATTTGCCGTACACGGTGGGCAGCGGCGCATTCACGACGCGTTCCGTGTCCGTCCGCCCTGCGGACTTCGAGCCCAGTACGCCGATGTCGACGCCGGTGTTTTCTGTCATGATCTGATTCCTCAAGCGAGACGAAAGGCCGTGAAACAATGAGTGGTTCGGGCGTGCGGGCGGCGGCACACGAGGCAACGCGCGGAATGAGCGGGACGCGCGGGATGTACGGCGTGCTGCCGGCGGACACCACGCAGGACGTACGGGCGCGGGGGGCGGGCGTTCCCGCACAGGTCGCCGTCCTTCCCGTCGGCAGTTTCGAGCAGCACGGGCCCTTCCTTCCGCTGGCGACCGACACGCTGGTCGCCTGTGCCGTGGCGCGGGAGATCGCCGCCGTCCACCCGGTGCATCTCCTTCCTCCGGTGACGGTCTCCTGCTCGCACGAGCACGCCGGCTGGCCGGGGACCGTCAGCATCTCCTCGGTGACCCTCCACGCGGTGGTCCGGGACATCGCGGAGTCGCTGCGCCGCGGCGGGGTCGACACGCTCGTCGTGGTCAACGGGCACGGCGGCAACTACGTCCTCGGCAACGTCGTGCAGGAGGCGTCCGCGCGCGGTGAGCGGATGGCGCTGTTCCCGGCCGCCGAGGACTGGGAGGAGGCCCGGGAGCGGGCGGGGGTGGAGACCTCGCTGCTCTCCGACATGCATGCCGGGGAAATCGAGACCTCGATTCTTCTGCACGCTCATCCCGAATTCGTCCGCCCTGGTCACGAGTCCGCCGATTTCATCGCCGACGACCGTCGTCATCTGCTCACCGTGGGAATGTCCGCCTATACCGAATCGGGCGTCATCGGCCGTCCTTCCCTGGGGTCGGCGGAAAAGGGGAAGGACCTGCTGGCGAGCCTCGCGGATTCCTTCTCGGCGGTGTTCACGTTGCTCACCGCGTCCGACGGCGCCGCGGACGCGGGGGCCGTACGGGGGTAGCCGCGCAGCCCGGCGTACCAGCGGGCGGCGAGGACGACGGCGCCGGGCAGGCTCGCCACGAAGCTGAGCACGCCGTAGACCACGGCGACGGCGACCCCGCTGTCCGCGCCGAGCCCCGCGGCCCCGAACGCCCAGGCGGTGACGCCCTCGCGGGGGCCGAATCCGCCGATGTTCAGCGGCAGTCCCATGGCGACGAGGGCCAGGACCGCGAGCGGGACCAAGGCGGCCACCGAGGCGGCGGAGCCGGCGACCCGGGCCGCGACGACGAACATCGCCAGATGTCCGGCCAGGACGACGGCCGAGGACAGTGCGACACCGGGCCCGGCCTGCCGGGACAGCAGCCCCTGCCGTGCCTCGCCGAGGCTCGTGCGCAGCGCGGTCCGGCGTCGGCCGGGGGCGCGGTTCATGCGCACGGCGAGGACGACGGCGAGGGTGCCGGCGACGGCCAGGGCGGCGAGCGGCGCGAAGGCGCGGACCTCGTCGCGGACCGGCGAGGGCAGGACCAGCAGGGCCGCCGCGCCGGACACGGCCAGCGCGATCTGCCCCGCGACCCGCTCCAGCACCACCGCCTTCACGCCGCGCCGCAGGTCGCCGGCGCTCTGCCCGTGCCGTACCGCGCGGTGCACGTCGCCCAGGATCCCGCCGGGCAGGGCCGCGTTCAGGAACAGCGCACGGTAGTAGTCGGCGACGGCGGGCCCGAAGGGCAGCCGGATCCGCAGGCCCCGGGCCACCAACTGCCAGCGCCAGGCGCTCAGCACGGTGGTGACCACGCCGATGCCGAGGGCGGCGAGGACGGTCCCGGTGTCGATCCGGCGCAGCCCGTCGAGCAGCGCGCCGGTGCCCAGCCGCCACAGCAGCGCGCCGAGGATGACGACACCGGCGGCGGTCCCGAGGTGCGTGCGCAGGGCACGGCCGCCGGGGCGCCGCGGGCCGACGGCGGGCGTGGCGGAGCAGGCGGGGGCCGGGGCGGGGGCCTCGTTCTCCGCCGGTCCGGCACCCGCGGGGTACGCGGTCGCCCGCGCGGTCATGAGGTGCCGTCCGTCGAGCGGGGCAGGGCCAGCAGGTCGCTGTGGTGGACGATCACCCGCAGCTCGCCGGCGGCGCAGGCGGCGAGCCGGTCGCGCAGGTAGCGCGCCGCGCGCTCGGCCAGGTCGGGGCGCTGCTCCACGGCCGCGCCCACCCAGCCGCGCAGCCACTGTTCGGTCAGCGCGGCCTGCTCGGGGCCGAGGTGCCACGGGCTCGGGCGGACGCGGACGTTCGCGCCGCGCGCGGCGAACGCCTCGCGGGCCACGGTGACCGCGTCCGGGCCGAGCAGGTCCGTGCGCCGCTGGTGGTCGTTGAACGCCTCGGCGATCTCGGCGTCCAGCGGGTCGTGCGGGGTGAGTTCGACGCGTCCGGCGACGGACAGCGTGAGCAGCGCGGGACAACCGGCGCCGGCGCACGCGTCGACGAGGGCGAGGATCTCCTCGCGCGTGAGGACGTCGAGCAGCGCGGAGGCGGTGACCAGCGAGGCGCCGCTCAGCGCGTCCGGGGTCAGCCGGGCCACGTCCCCGCGCCGGGTCTCGACGGTGACGCGGCTGCCGTCGGCGGCGGAGCGCGGGCTGGCCACGGCGGCGAAGTGCAGCAGATAGGGGTCGCGGTCGTGCAGGACCCAGTGCTGGGCGCCGTCGAGGCGGGGCGCGAGCCAGCGGCCCATCGAGCCGGTGCCGCAGCCGAGGTCGTGCACGGCCAGGGCACCGGGGCGGCCCGGCAGGTTCGCCAGCCGGATCCGCAGCGGGTCCAGCAGATCGTGTGCACGGGCGGTCGCGTCGGCGCTCTCCCTCAGCTGCAGCCACTCGGGCGCGTAGCGGGGCGGTTCGCCGGGCTCGTCGTCCCGCAGCCGTACGGTGGCCCGCTCGCCCGGACGGCCGGCGGGCCCGGCGCCGGGGACGACCGAGAGCACCGAGTCGGCCGCGGCGGCCGCGGGCCCCAGGTCGGCGGACCCGTCATCGGCCGCTGTCGTACCGGACGCCGTCGTACCGGGCTCGCCGTGCGCGTCGGCCGGAGTGGGGCCACGGTCGTCGCCCTGTCCCGCACCGGCCGCACCGCCGTCGGTCTCCCTGCGCGGCACGGACTCCACCTCGCTCTCGCTCTTCCGCGGCGACTCCGTTTCCCGGGGCCCCGGTTGGGCCGGGATCGCGGCGGCCGCGTTCGTCATGGTGTCGCGTGCCGTCATGCCGCCCTCCCCGGGGTCTCGGGGAGGCGGCCGAGGACCGCGGCCAGGCTGCGGGCGGTGGCGGCCCAGCCGTCGAGCGCGGCACGCCGGGCGCGGGCCGCGGCCTTGAGCCGGCGGCGTACGTCGGGCTCGCCGAACCAGCCGCGCAGTTCGGCGGCGAGCGCGCCGGGATCCTCCGGCGGGACGAGGATGCCGGGCACCCCGCCGTCGGGAGCCCGGCCGACCGCCTCCGGCACCCCGCCGACGTCGGTGGCGAGCACCGGGATGCCGCGGGCCAGCGCCTCGGTCACCGCCATGCCGTAGGTCTCCGCGTACGACGTCAGGACCATCAGGTCGGCGGCGGCGTAGGCGGCGTCGAGGCCGGCGCCGGTGCGCGGGCCGGTCAGGTGCAGCCGGTCGGTGAGGCCGTGCCGGGCGATCAGCTCCCGCAACTGTGCGACGTACACGGGGTCGTGGACGAGTCCGCCGACGCACTCGCAGGTCCACGGCAGGTCGCGCACCGCCGCGAGGGCCTCCACGAGCCGGTGCTGGCCCTTGCGCGGGGTCACCGCGGCGACGCACAGCAGCCGGGAGACGCCGTCGGTGCCGGGCGCGAGGGGCGCGATGTCGGCGCCGGGCGGGGCGACATGGACCCGGTCGGGGGCGAGGCCGTGGTGGGAGACGAGCCGGCGCACCGCCCAGTCGCTGGTCGCGACGACGGCGGGTACGGCGCGCAGCACGGCCCGTTCCCGGGCGTCGAGGTCGGCGGCGTCCCGGGGGTCGAGGCCGGTCTCGTCGCCGAGCGGCAGATGCACCAGCACCGCGAGGCGCAGGCGTTCGGCCTCCGGGGTGACGATCTCGGGCACGCCGCAGGCGACGAGTCCGTCGAGCAGGACGATCGCGTCGTCCGGCAGGTCCCGCAGGGTGCGGGCGAGTGCCTCGCGGGCGGTGCGGTCGGGGCGGGGCCAAATGCCGGCGGCGATGTGCCGGGTGACCTGCCAGCCGAAGCCGGGCAGGTCGAGGCAGAGCCGGCGGTCGTAGGCGTTGCCGCCGCTGGGCGCGGCCGGGTCGTCGATGCCGGCCGGCATCACGAAGTGCACGGTGCGCAGGGACATGGGGATGATTCCGGCCTGCTGCTCGGCTGCGGTGGGCTGTGCGGGCACGTAGGAGAGCCGCGCCCGCTCCACGGTCGCGTCGGTCACAGGGCACGCTCGTAACTCGCCCAGGCGATGTGCGACTCGTGGAGGGTGACCGATATGGCGGCGAGCCCCTTGGCCCCTTCGCCGAGGTTGCCCTTGTGGACGCGTTCGGCGAGCCGGTCGGCGATGACCTTGGCGAGGTACTCGGTGGAGGTGTTGACACCGGCGAAGTCGGGTTCGTCGTCGAGGTTGCGGTAGTTCAGCTCGGCGGTGATCAGCCGCAGTTCCTGGGTGGCGAGGCCGATGTCGACCACGATGTTGTCCTGGTCCAGCTGTTCGCGGCGGAAGGTGGCGTCCACGAGGAACGTGGCGCCGTGCAGTTTCTGCGCGGGTCCGAACACCTCGCCGCGGAAGCTGTGGGCGATCATGATGTGATCGCGGACGGTGATGCTGAACAACGGACGACCCTCCAGGTGCGGCGCGTCTGGTCCCCCCGGACCGTGCCTGCCCGGGGATGACATCTAGTACGGCTCTTCGCTTCCCCGTGTTCAGTCCCCTCTCACTCTTTTCTCAGGTCAGACCCGCCTCGGCGTACCGGATGCGGTGGCACAGGGCCGGGATGTCACCGGCGGCGAGCCGCGGCATGACGTCGGGGAGTTGCTCGAACTCGCTCTCCCCCGTGATGAGCGCGTCCAGGGCCGGGTCGGCGAGCAGGTCGAGGGCGAGTGCCATCCGGTCGGCGTAACCGCGGCCGGGGCGGGCGGCCGGGGAGACGGTGCCGACCTGGCTGCTGCGCACGGTGAGCCGGCGGGAGTGGAAGGCCTCGCCGAGCGGCAGGCTCACGCGCCGGTCGCCGTACCAGCTCAGCTCCACGACGGTGCCGTCCGGGGCGAGGAGCTGCAGGGCGCGGGTGAGGCCGGCCTCGCTGGCGCTGGCGTGGATGACGAGGTCGCAGTCGCCGAGGGCGCCGTCGGGGGTCGCGAAGTCGACGCCGAGGGCCTCGGCGGTCTTCGCGCGGGCCGGGTCGGCGTCGACGAGCTGGAGGCGGATGCCGGGGAAGCGGGCGAGCAGTGCGGCCACCGAGCAGCCGACCATGCCGCCGCCGACCACGGCGATCCGGTCCCCGATCAGCGGCGAGGCGTCCCACAGGGCGTTGACGGCGGTCTCGACGGTCCCGGCGAGCACGGCGCGCGCGGCGGGCACGGACTCGGGTACGACGGTGACGGCGTTCACCGGGACGACGTAACGGCTCTGGTGCGGGTACAGGCAGAAGACGGTACGTCCGATCAGGTCGGCCGGGCCCTGTTCCACCGTGCCGACGCTGAGATAGCCGTACTTCACCGGGCCCGGGAAGTCGCCCTCCTGGAACGGCGCCCGCATCACGGCGTGTTGGCCGGGCGGCACCTGGCCGCGGAAGACGAGCGTCTCGGTGCCGCGGCTGACCCCCGAGTACAGCGCGCGCACGAGGACCTCGCCCTCGGCGGGCTCCGCGAGGGTGACGTCACGCAGTTCTCCGTGGCCGGGCGAGCGCAGCCAGAACGCGCGGGCCGAGCGGTTCATGGGCATCCTCCTGAACAGTGGGCAAGTTGTTCACGTACCGAGAAGTGCACAGGCCGCGCACAGTACGCGGCGTTGATCGACTCTGTCACTCGGCCGGAGGGTGTGCGGTGGCCCTGAACAACACGTATGACGCGAGGCTCCAGCAGGAGACCGCTGTGGGAGCGGGCGTACAGATCCTGCTGCTGGCCCTGCTCGGCACGGCGATAGGCATGGGGCCGGCCGGCTGGCTGACGGGGCTGGCGTTCGCGTTCGCCACCTGGGCCGTGCTGGCCCGTGCCCTGCACCGCTCCCGGCTGCGCTCCTTCGGTCCCGCGAACCGGGTCACGCTCGGCCGGGCGACCCTGGTGGGCGGGGTGACCGCCCTGGTCGCGGACTCCTTCGAGAGCTCGCCGCCGGTGACCGTGCTGGTCGGCCTGACCGCCGTCGCCCTCCTCCTGGACGGCGTCGACGGCAAGGTGGCCCGCCGTACGGGGACGTCGACGGCGCTCGGGGCCCGCTTCGACATGGAGGTCGACGCGTTCCTGATCCTCGTGCTGAGCGTCTATGTCTCGATGCAGCTGGGCCCGTGGGTGCTGCTGATCGGCGGCATGCGGTACGCGTTCGTCGCGGCCGCCCGCCTCGCCCCCTGGCTGAACGCCCCGCTGCCGCCCTCCTTCGCCCGCAAGACGGTGGCCGCGGTGCAGGGCGTCGCGCTCCTGGTGGCGGGGGCCGAACTGCTGCCGCGGC
The DNA here is from genome assembly GCF_042269865.1 of Streptomyces sp. NPDC055966. Lineage (NCBI taxonomy): Bacteria > Bacillati > Actinomycetota > Actinomycetes > Kitasatosporales > Streptomycetaceae > Streptomyces > Streptomyces sp. NPDC055966. The sequence goes on along the minus strand of NZ_JBHJYK010000013.1, from coordinate 245,275 downwards.
CGGCGAACCTCGCGGTCGTCCTGCTGGCGCTGGGCTCCCTGGTGTGGTCCTTCGGGCGCGACGTGCGCTGGCTGTGGCGTACGTCGCGTACGCCGGTGCGGGTGCCGGCCGAGGCCCCGGTGCTGGAGCTGGCCGGGCGCTGAGCGGCGGCGGGCAGGGGGAAGGGCCCGGACCGGGAATGCCGGTCCGGGCCCTTCGCATCGCACTGACTGCCCGCTGCTACGCCCGCGGCGTGCGGCTCCGCACGAGCGCGAAGGCCGCGGCGGCGAGGCCGAGGACGCCGACGACCAGCCCGGCGATGCCGAGCCCGCGGGCCGTGGAGTCGGCGGAGTCCGCGGCCCGGGTGGTGGCGGCGCTCTTGGCGGGGGTGGCCGCGCCGGTGCCACCGGCCGTCAGTCTGAGCACGGGCGCCGGGTTCTCCGGGCCGTCGCCGCCGGTGGGCTCCTCGATCCAGCGGACGACCTTGCCGTCGGAGTACGTCTGGAGTGTCTTGAAGACCAACTGCCCGGTGTCGGAAGGGAGTTGCCCGAAGGCGACGTCGAAGTCCTCGTACTGTCCGGCGGCGATCCTCCCGCCGGTGAAGGTGATCTCGGAGGCGGCCTCGGTGATGGTGCCGTCGTCGGTCTTGACGGGCGTCTTCAGCCTGGTCGTGGTGACCTTGGCGGTCCAGCCGTCCTGCGGGTGGACGAGGACGCCGAGGACGGGGTGGTCGGTGGGCAGGAAGACCTGGACCTTCGTGGTGAAGGCGCCGTCCTCCTCGTTGGGGACGCGGAAGGTGAGGACGCCGTCGGTGGCGCCCTTGGCGTAGCTCTCGGGGTGGACGGTGACGTGCGCGAAGGCGGCACCGGCGGCGAGGAGCACGGTGGCGGCGGCACCGGCGACGACGGTCGCGGCGCGGCGCAGGGCGGGACGTGTGGCGGACATGGCGGGTCGGTCTCCGTACGGGTGACGTGGGTGAAGGGGTCGGATCGGGTACGGGACCGGGGCCGGGGGTCCGCGCCGGCTGACCGCGTGCCGCAGCGGGGCACGGCGGGGCGGCCCGGGATCGTCCGGGAGACACGGGGTGTGCGGGGCGGGGGCGGGCAGCGTGGCCTCGCCCCGCCGGACGGCGAGGCCGGGGACGAGGCGGGCGGTGCGGCGCAGCAGCGACCACAGGGCGGCCTCGCCCCGCCGCAGCCACCAGGAGGCGGCGAGCGCGGCGAGGAGATGGGCGGCGGTGGCGTGGGCGGTCGTGTACGCGGACGCCGTCGCGTGGACGTGTGCCGCGGCCGTGGCGGGGCCGTGCGTGAACGGCATCGCGTGGCTCTGCGTCACCGCCGTACCGTGGCCCGGCGTGGCCGTCATGCCCGCCGCGGACGCGAGCCGGCTGCCGTGGTGGGCGGCGTCGAAGCCGGTGTGCAGGGCGGCCTGGGTGGCCAGCATGGCGGCGCCGATGCCGGTGAGCGACCGTTCGCGGGCGCCGAGGATCCAGCCGAGCGCGAACACTGCGGCGAATCCGGCCGCGTCGGCCCACAGAGGCGGCATCGTCCCCATGGCGAGCCCGTGCCCGGCTGCGGCGAGGAGCACGCACACCGCGGCGAACACCGCGGCACGCAGACCTCTCACCGCCGGGGACGCGCTCATGGTGAGGGAGTCTCCCACGGTCGGGTGATACGTGGGGCGGGGGCGTCGTGTTCAGCGGCGGGGCAGGACGAGCCGCCGCAGGTACCGGGTGCGGGGCGGCGGGCACGGACGTCATCGGGTCACCGGCTCCCCCTTGCCGGCCGGGCGTTCGGCGCGCGCCGGGCGTCGTAGGGCGGCCGCCGAGGTGACGGCGAGCGCGCCGAGGACGGCGAGTACGGCGGCGGGGGCGAGGACCGTCCAGGGGGCGCGTTCGGCGTAGGGCTGGTTCTCGGCGAGGAGATGGCCCCACTCGGGGGACGGCGGCTGGGCGCCGAGGCCGAGGAAGCCGAGCGAGGCGAGGGCGAGGGCGGTGCCGGGCAGCCGGAGCAGGGCGTGCCGGGCGACGGGCGGGACGACGGCGGGCAGGAGTTCGTGGCGCAGCAGGTACCAGCGGCCGGCGCCGAGGGCGCGGGTGGCGGTGAGGTGCAGGGCGGCGCGTTCCTGCCGCAGGAGCGCGCTGGTGTGGGCGGCGAGGGGTGCCCAGGCGACGGCCGCGACGGCGAGCGCGGGGGTGGCCGGGCCGCCGCCCGCGACGGCGGTGACGAGGAGCGCGGCGAGGACGGGCGGTACGGCGTTGACGGTGTCGGCGAGCGGCCCGGACAGCCGGGGCAGCAGTCCGAGCAGCAGCCCGGCCAGCAGGGTGCCGGCGCTGAGGGCGAGGGCGAGCAGCAGGGTGTCGAGGGCGCCGTGGGCGATGCGGGCGAGCAGGTCGCGGCCGAGGGCGTCGGTGCCGAACAGGTGGGCGGCGCAGGGTGGTTGGAGGCGGGCGGCGGTGTCGAGGGCGAGCGGGTCGCGGGGCAGACCGGCGGCGAGGACGGCCAGCAGCACGGCGGCGAGGAGGAGCGGCGTCGCAGCCCGCGCGGGCGCGGTGGCCGGGTGCAGTGCGGGTACGGCGCCGTCCTTGAGGGCGGGGCCGACGAGCAGGCGTACGCCGAGCCGGGCGGTGCCCGCGGCCAGGGCGGCGAGGAGCACCAGGCAGAGGGTGCCGGTCTGGAGGACGGGCAGGTCCTGGGCGAGGGCGGCCTGGAGGATGGTGCGGCCGAGTCCGGGGATGTCGAAGATCTGCTCGACGGCGACGGCGCCGCCGGTCATGCCGACGACGAACAGGGCGGTGTTGGGCAGCAGTCCGGGCAGGACGCGCCGGACCGCCTGCCGGGCGATCGAGCGGTCGGGCAGTCCGCGCGCCCGTGCGGCCCGCACCCAGGGCTCGGCGAAGGCGCCGGGCAGCTGGTCGTCGAGGAGCCGGCCGAGGACGGCGCCCGCGGGCAGGCCGAGGGCGAGGGCGGGCAGGACGGTGTGGCGCGGGCCGTACCAGCCGAGGGCGGGCAGCCAGCCGAGCTGGACGCCGACGACGGTGGCGAGCACGGAGGCGGTGAGGAACTCCGGGAGCGTGGCGAGCATCGCGGAGCCGGCGCCGCCGGGCCGGTCGCGGCCGCCGCGGCACAGGGTGCGGGCGCAGACAGCGGCCGCGGTGCACAGGGCGACGGCCAGGGCGACGGCCATCAGCAGCAGGGAGGCGCCGAGCGCCTGGAGCACGGCCGGTCCGACGTCGGCGCCGGAGATCCAGGACTGTCCGGCGTCCCCGCGCGCCAGTCCGCCGAGCCAGCGCCCGAGCAGGGTCAACGCCCCGTCGTCCAGGCGCAGTTGACGGCGGATGGCGGCGAGCACCTCGGGGTCGGGATCCCGGTCCTGGGCGCGGGCCTTGAGGACGGTGAGCGCCGGATCGGTGCGGGCCAGCCAGGGCAGCAGCCCGATCCCGCACACCAGGGCACCGGCGAGCGAGGCCCGCCACAGCATGCTGCGCATGTCGCTCAGCGCCGGGTGCCGGTGCCGACGAGGGTGCGCTCGTAGGGGTCGAGGAGCACCCCCTTCACCGCGCCGGAGACGCCGGTGACGACGCGCTGGTGGACCAGCGGTACGACGGTGTCGGTGGCGAGGATCGCCGCCTCGGCGCGCAGCGCGGCGGTCCGCCGTCCGGCGGGGTCGGCGGTGCGCTCGGCGGCGGCCACGGCCCGGTCGACGGCGCGGTCGCACAGCAGGGCCAGGTTGTAGCCGCCGTCGCAGGTGTAGTCGCTCGCCAGGACGGCGACGGGGTCTCCCGTGTCGACGAGGCTGTTGCGGGCGAGCACGAACGCGTCGAACTTCCCGTCGAGGGCGTCGCCCTCCAGCCGCCCGTACTCGCGCACGACGAGCTTCACCCGGAAGCCCGCCTTCTCCAGCTGCTGCTTCAACACCTGGGCGACTTCGGGGAGTTCGGGCCGGTTGTCGTAGGTGGCGAGGGTGAGTTCGGTCCCGTGGGGCCGCTTCGCCGCGGCCCGGCCCGCGGGCTTGAGGTGCTTGCCCTCGGCCCAGGTGACGGCGGGCCCGTAGATCCCGGTCCCACGGTCGGCGTGCCCCTCGTACACGCCGCGCGCGAGGCCGGAGGTGTCGACGGCGGCGCGGGCGGCGGCCCGCAGCCCGGCGTCGCGCAGCGGCCCGGAGCGGGAGTTGAGCAGCAGGCTGGTGGTGCGCGTGGTGGCGGTCTCGCGCCGGGTCCCCTCCGCCAGGCTCGCGGCCTGGGCGACGGGCACGGCCTCGGCCAGGTCGGCGTCACCGCTGCGCAGGGCGTTGGTGCGGGCGGTGCCGTCGGCGACGAAGCGGACGTCGATGCCGCCGGCCCGGGCGCGCCCGCCCCAGTAGCCGTCGTACCGGTCGAGGGTGGCGGAGGCGGTCCCGTTCACCTTCTTCAGGACGAACGGCCCGGTGCCGCTGCCCACCGGGTCGACGGCGCCCTTGCGGGTGTACGCCGTGGCGGACAGGACGGCGAGGCCGGGGCTGGACAGTCGCAGGGGCAGGACCGGGTCGGGCCGCTCGGTGGTGACGCGCAGCCGGCGGGCGTCCACCGCCCGGGCGGTCAGCTCCACGCCGGACAGGGCGGCCGGGGCGGGCCGGGCCGTGGCGGCGCGGGCGAGGGAGGCGGCGACGGCGCGGGCGGTCACGTCGGTGCCGTCGTGGAAGGTGGCCTCGCGCAGGGTGAACAGCCAGCTGCGGTCGCCGTCCTGCCGCCAGGAGGTGGCCAGGGCGGGCGCGGCGGCGCCGTTGCCGTCGAGCGCGGTCAGCCCCTCGGTGACGCCGAGCCGGGTGAGGATCGTGCCGTCGGCGCCGTACGGGGAGAGCCGCTCGGCGGGCGGAAAGGCGAGCGCGACGCGCAGCCGGGCGGCGCCGCCGGCACCGCCGCCGCGATGGTCGCCCGCACCGGAGGCGAAGCAGCCTGCCAGCAAGGGGGTGAGCAGAAGGGCGGCGAGCAGCCGGGGACGCGGGAGAGACATGATCCTCGGTTCGTTTCGGACGATTGGGCGCGAGCCCCAGACTACATGACAATCATTTTCATAACCGGCGGCACCCTCACCCCGCCCCCACGGGCAGCTCGAAGTGCACGAGGCTCTGCGGACGTCCGGGGTCCGCCCGCTCGTCATGGACGACCTTCCCGAGCGACCGCCAGAACGCCTCGGCGCCGGGCACGGCCGGATCGGTGTGCAGATACACGGCCCGGTACCCCCCGTCCGCCCCGGCGAACTCCACGAGCCGCTCCACCAGTTGCCGCGCGATCCCCCGCCTGCGGTGCGCGGGCCGCACGTACACCCGGCGCAACTGCGCGGTCGACCCCGACGGATACCGCTCGGCCAGCCACCGCGGATTCGGCGGCCACACGGGCCCCCGCGCATCGAGCGCCCCGGTCCCGACGACCTCCCCCACCCCGTCGACCGCGACGAACAGCGCGTGCCGCACGGGCACGAGATAGGCCCCGGCGGGATCGACGATGTCGGCGTGCCAACGGGGCACGTATCCGGTCCCGAAGTCCCGGTAGACGGTGTCGAGCATGACGGACCTGGCACCGTCGAGGTCGGAGGGGGTTGCGGGTCTGATGCTATATGGATGCACTTGCACATCCTATGCATTAGGTGCCAGGGTACCGCCCGCCCGCCGTTGGCCCTCCGGACAGGCGCCGCCGAGGGCGAGGCGTACGACGCGCCGCTTGGAGTGGTCGAGGGCGGCGCCGGAGAAGTCGTCGAAGAAGGTCGTGCGGTAGGTGCCCGGCTGGTCCGCGGGGAGCGCGGGGCAGGCGGCGGAGGCACTGCCGCGCGTTCCCCGGACCTGGAACTCGTTGCATGAAGCCGGTGGGGGCGGACTCCCGCGTCCGGGCCCACCGGCCGTAGGGGGGCGGGTCAGGCGGCTCGGCGGGTCTGGCCCCGGTGGACGCGGACGATGTCCGCGTACCGGCGGCCGCTGCCCTTGATGGTGCGCACCTGGGTGCGGTAGTCGACGTGGACCAGGCCGAAGCGCTTGGCATAGCCGTACGCCCACTCGAAGTTGTCCAGCAGGGACCAGGCGAAGTAGCCGGCGAGCGGGGCGCCCTTGCGGGCGGCGGCGGCGCAGGCGGCGAGGTGCTGCTCCAGATAGGCCTGGCGCTCGGGGTCGTCGACGCTGCCGTCCGGGCGGACCAGGTCCTCGAAGGCCGAGCCGTTCTCGGTGACGTAGATCTTCCGGGCGCCGTAGTCCTCGGTGAGCCGGAGCAGCAGCGTCTCGATGCCGCTCGCGTCGATCTCCCAGTCCATGCCGGTGCGCGGGACTCCCTCGCGGCGCACGGCGCGGACGTACGGCGCCGGGCCGTCGGGGGCGTCGGCGACGTGGGCCGGGAAGTAGTAGTTCAGGCCGAGCCAGTCCAGTGGGGTGGCGATGGTCGTCAAGTCGCCTGCGTGGACGGGGAGTTCGACGCCGTAGGTGTCGACCATGTCGGCCGGGAAGCCGCGGCCGTGCACCGGGTCGAGCCACCAGCGGTTGACGTGGCCGTCCTGGCGGTGGGCCGCCGCCACGTCCTCGGGGCGGTCGGTGGCCGGGTGGACGGTGGAGAGGTTGTTGACGATGCCGATCTCGGCGCCGGGCGCGGCGGCCCGCACCGCCTGGACGGCGAGGCCGTGGCCGAGGAGCAGGTGGTACGAGGCCCGTACGGCGGCGGTCAGATCGGTCCAGCCGGGGGCCATCTTGCCCTCCAGATGGCCGATCCAGGCCGAGCACGAGGGCTCGTTGAGGGTCGCCCAGAGCTTCACACGGTCGCCGAGGCGGCCGGCGACCGCCTCGGCGTACTCGGCGAACGCGAAGGCCGTGTCCCGCTCGGGCCAGCCGCCGCGGTCCTGGAGCGTCTGCGGCAGGTCCCAGTGGTAGAGCGTGACGGACGGTGTGATGCCCGCCTCCAGCAGCGCGTCCACCAACTCGTCGTAGAAGACGAGGCCCTTGGGGTTGACCGGGCCGGTGCCGGCGGGCCGGACGCGGGGCCAGGCGACGGACAACCGGTAGGCGTCGGCGCCGAGTTGCCGCATCAGGGCGATGTCCTCGCGCCAGCGGTGGTAGTGGTCGCAGGCGACGTCGCCGGTGTCGCCGTTCGCGGTCTTCCCCGGGGTGTGGGAGAAGGTGTCCCAGATCGAGGGCGCCCGGCCGTCCTCGGCGACGGCCCCCTCGATCTGGTACGCCGCGGTCGCCGTGCCCCACAGGAAGTCGGGCGGGAAGGCGGCGAGGTCGATGCGTTCGGACACGGAAGTCCCTTCGGAGTACGCGGGATCGGTCACTTGACGGCGCCCGCCGTCAGACCGGCGACGAGATAGCGCTGGAGCAGCAGGAACCCGGCCACCACGGGCACGCTGACGACCAGCGACGCGGCCATGATCTGGTTCCAGTAGACGTCGTAGAGGGTGGAGTAGCCCTGGAGGCCGACGGCGAGGGTGCGGGTGGTGTCGTCGGTCATCACGGACGCGAAGAGCACCTCGCCCCACGCGGTCATGAAGGCGTAGACCGCGACCGCGACGATGCCGGGGATCGCGGCGGGCACGACGATCCGCAGCAGCGCGCCGAGCGGGCCGCAGCCGTCGACCAGTGCCGCCTCGTCCAGATCGCGCGGCACGGAGTCGAGGTAGCCGATCAGCATCCAGATGGAGAAGGGGAGGGAGAAGGTCAGATACGTCAGGATCAGGCCGCCGCGGGAGCCGAACAGAGCGATGCCGGTGGCGTTGCCGATGTTGACGTAGAGCAGGAACAGCGGGAGCAGGAAAAGGATGCCCGGGAGCATCTGCGTCGACAGCACGGTCACCGTGAAGACGCGTTTGCCACGGAAGTCGTAGCGGCTGACGGCATAGGCGGCGAACACCGCGATGACCACCGAGCAGACGGTCGCCGCGCCCGCCACGATCAGCGAGTTCACGAAGTAGCGGGCGAGCGGGACGGTCGACCAGATGTCGATGTACGGCCGGATCGTCAGGCCGCTGGGCAGCCAGCGGAACTTCCCGGTGACGTCCGCGAGCGGTTTGAGCGAGCTGGAGACCATCACGTACACCGGGATCAGCACGAAGCCGGTGAGCAGGGTGAGGAAGATCCGCCGGGTCCACAGGAACGAACGCGGGGGTGCCATGGGCGAGTTGGCGCTAGCCACGGGCGGGCCTCCGTCGGCGCGAGGTGAGCAGCAGGTACCCGCCCGTCACGACGAGCAGGAAGAGCAGCAGCAGGACGGACATCGCCGAGCCGGTGCCGAAGTTCCAGGTGACGAAGGACGCCTGGTAGATGTGGACCGAGATGAGGTCGGCGGCGGCCGGGGCGGACTTGCCGAACAGGACGTACGGCGTGTTGAAGTCGTTGAACGTCCACAGGAACAGCACCAGGACGAGGACCTGGTTGACCGGGCGCAGCGAGGGCAGCGTGATGCGGCGGATCTGCTGCCACATCCCGGCGCCGTCCAGCGCGGCGGCCTCGTACAGCTCCCGTGGGATGTTCTGGAGCCCGGCCGTCACGATGAGGAAGGCGAACGGCCAGCCCTTCCACACCGACACGGTCAGCAGGGCGTAGAAGCTGTTGTCGCCGATGAGCCAGAAGGAGCGCCGGTCGGTGAGGTGGAGCTGGTCGTGCAGGACGTGGTTCACCAGGCCGTTGTCGTGCTGGAACATGAACACCCAGGTGATGACGGCCGCGTAGACGGGCAGCGCGTACGGCACCAGGAACAGGGTGCGCAGCAGGCCGCGGCCGCGGAAGGCGTCCTGCATGAAGACGGCGGCGGCGGTGCCGGTCAGCCAGCACAGGGCGACCGAGAGCAGGGTGAAGCCGACGGTGACGAGGAAGGAGTGCAGCAGGGCCTTGCCGACGGGGGCGTCGAAGTCCACCGACACCGTGTAGTTGCCGAGGCCTGACCAGGGGGCGGTGCCCCAGTCGCGGATGTAGAACTGGGTGAGTTCCTTGAAGCTCATCACGATGCCGACGGCCATCGGCACGAGATGGACGAGCAGTTCGAGCACGAGGGCGGGCAGGAGGAGCAGGTAGGGCAGAGCGGCGCGGCGGATCCGCCCGGTGCGGCGGCGGGGTTCGCGCGCCGCCGCGCCCGGGGGTCCCTCGCGCACCGGCTCCTTGAAGGCGGTGGTCGTCGTCATCGGCGGAGGTGTCATCGGCCCGCTCACGCCGCCGGCATCTGCTGCTGGGCCTTCTCCAGCTCGGCCTTGACCGAGCCGGTGGTCACCGCGCGGCCGGCGGCGGCGTCGGCGAAGAGGTCCTTGACGGCCGTACCGACGGTCGTCTCGAACTGCGACTCGGAGGGGACCTGCGGCATGGCGGCCGCGGACGCGGAGAGGGTGCTCTTCAGCACCGTGTCGGCGGGCGTGCCGAAGGCGGCGTCCGCCTGCGCGGAGGTGACCGGCGGGATGGAGCTGTAGGCCTTGTTGAGGATCTTCTGCTCCGCGTCGGAGGTCATGAACTTCACGAACTGCGTGGCGCCGTCGAGGTTGTGGGTGTTCTTGAAGACGGCCAGGTTGATGCCCATGAACGCCGAGTCGACCTGGGTGCCGCTGCCGGGCGTGCCGGAGAGCACGGGCACCGGCGCGATGCCGTAGGAGTCGGCGCTCATGCCCTGGGACGTGAGGTTGGCGGCGGCGGACTGCCACAGCAGCATCGCCTGCCTGCCCTTGGCGAAATCGCTGACGGACTGGTTCTGCGCGTACTCGGCGTCGCCGGTCGGGATGGCCTTGTCCGTGGCCATCAGGTCGACGTAGCTCTTGACCGCGTCGACCACCTTGGGAGCGGTGAAGTCGGGCTTGCCGTCGGGGGTGAAGAAGTCGGCGCCGCGCTGCCGGGCGAAGACGAAGACGTGGTGGATGTTCTCCGAGGGGTTCGAGCCCTCGGCCCCGAGCGCGGACTTGCCCTTCGCGTCGATCTTCTTGCTGTCGGCGACCAACTCGTCCCAGGTGGCGGGCGGTTGGGAGATTCCGGCGTCGGCGAAGATCTTCTTGTTGTAGTAGAGGGCGTACGCCATCGAGTACAGCGGGACCGCGGCCGGGTCCTTGCCCCGGACGCCGGTCGAGTCGAGCGCGGCGCCGGCGAACCGGTCCTTGCCGCCGATCTTCGCGAAGTTCTTGGCGTCCCACGGCAGCAGTGCGCCGGTCGCCTGCAGCGAGGCGCTCCAGGTGTTGCCGATGTTCAGCACGTCCGGGCCCTGGCCGGAGGTGGTGGCGGTGAGGATCCGGTTGAGCAGGTCGGACCAGGGCACGACCTCCAGCTTGACCTTGATGCCGGTCTGCTTCTGGAACTTGTCGAGCTCGGGCTTCAGCACCTGCTGGTCGACGGCGATGCTGGCGCCCTGGTTGGAGGCCCAGTACGTCAGTGTCTTCGGGGAGTCGTTCGACCCGCCCCCGGTCGCGGAACCGCCGCCGCAGGCCGTGGCCGCGAGGGCGAGAGACAGGGCGACGGCGCCGGTGGCCGCGGCTCGGATTCTGCGCATGGCTCCTGGTGTCCCTTTCCGGGGGTCGATCCCCGAGGCCGCCGACGGGAGCCGACGTCACACGACGTCGCCTTCGACTCCCGAAAGCTCCTCATGGCTTAATTTAGGACGTGAGTTAAACCTCGGAATCGGCAGCCGTCAAGGGGTTGGGCACAGGTGAGGACAGTCGTGATGAAGTCGTGCGCCGGGAGGGGGTGTTGGGCGTGGTGAGGGTGTTGGCGGTGGACGCGGGCGGGCGGGGGCCGGGGGTGGGGTCGGGGTGCGGGTGCGGGTGGGGTCGGGGTGCGGGTGGGGCCCAGGGCCCGGGTACCCGGGCCCCGAGGTCTGCGGAGCCCGGAGACCAGGAGCCCAGGTACCCGGAGTCCGGGCAGGCCGGGGAATTTGGAGTCCCCGGAGCCCGGAGGGCCGGAGTGCCGGGCTCCGGGGACCGCTAGCGGGTGGGGGTGGGGGTCGGTTGGGGTCGGGGGATTGGGGCGTAGCCAGTGGGGCGGGTGGTGAAGGTGCCTCGGCCCTGGGTGCGGCTGCGCAACCGGGTGGCGTAGCCGAAGAGTTCGGCCAGCGGGACGGTCGCCGTCAGGACGGCCGCGCCGCGCCGCCTCTCGGAGCCGCCGACCCGGCCGCGCCGGGCGGACAGGTCCCCGAGGACCGTGCCGACCGCGTCCTCGGGCACGGTGACCGTGACCTCGGCGACCGGTTCCAGCACGGCCGTCGCGCAGGCACGCAGGGCCGCGCGGAGTCCGAGCCGGCCGGCGGCGCGGAAGGCCGTGTCGGAGGAGTCCTTCACATGGGTGGAGCCGTCCGTGAGCGTGACCCGCAGCCCGGTCACCGGATGCCCGTGGAGCGGCCCCTCGACGAGGGCGTCCCGGCACCCGGCCTCCACCGCCCGCACGTACTCCTGCGGTACGGACCCGCCGGTGACGGTGCAGCGGAACTCGAAGCCGGTGGCGCCGACTTCGGGTCCGAGCGGCGCCACGTCGAGCACGACGTGCGCGAACTGCCCCGCACCGCCGTCCTGTTTGACGTGCCGGTACCCGAACCCCGTCACTCCCGCGACGACCGTCTCGCGACAGGCGACCCTCGGCCGCCCCACCGTGACCTCCGGTCCGCCGTCGCGCCGCACCTTCTCCACCGCGACCTCCAGATGGAGTTCGCCCATCCCGGACAGCACGGTCTGCCCGGTCTCGGCATCGGTGCGCACCACCAGCGACGGGTCCTCCTCGACCAGCCGGGCCAGCGCCGCCGCCAGTCGGCCGGTGTCCGCGGCCCGCCGGGCCTCGACCGCGACGGACACCACGGGCTCGGCCGCGGTCGGCGGCTCCAGCAGCAACGGGGCACCGGGGTCGCACAGGGTGGATCCGGCCCGCGCCGACTTCACGCCCACGAGGGCCACGATGTCCCCGGCGACCGCGCGGTCGAGCGGGACATGCCGGTCCGCCATGACGCGCAGGATGCGCGCCACCCGCTCGGTGCGCCCGCTGCCCTGCTCGTGCACGGTGTCTCCCTTCTCCAGGGTGCCCGAGTAGACGCGGACGTGGGCCAGTCGTCCGGTGGTACCGGCGTTCACCTTGAACACCAGCCCGCTGAACGGGGCTTGCGGATCGGCCGCCCGCTCCTGCTCGCCGCCCGCGTGCACGCCGCGTACGGCAGGGACGTCCAGCGGCGAGGGCAGATAGGCGACGACCGCGTCCAGCAGCGGTTCGATGCCGCGGTTGCGGTAGGCCGAGCCGGCGAGGACGACCACGCCGTCCCCGGTGCGGGTGAGATCGCGCAGGGCGGCGGTGAGGGTGGCGGAGCGGAGCGTGTCCTGCGCGCAGAACTCCTCCAGCGCGCCCGGATGCAGCCCGGCCACCGCCTCCTCCAGCACCCGCCGTCGTCGTACGGCCTCCTCCCGCAGCTCCTCGGGCACGACGCCCTCCACCGCCGTACCGGTCGCGTCGTCCCACGTCAGCGCGCGCATCCGGACCAGGTCGACGACACCGGTGAACGCGTCCTCGGCGCCGATCGGCAGCTGCACGACCAGCGGCGCCGGGTGCAGCCGCTCCCGGATCGAGGCGACGGCCCGGTCGAGGTCGGCGCCCGCGCGGTCCAGCTTGTTGACGAACGCGATGCGCGGGACGCCGTGCCGGTCGGCCTGCCGCCACACCGACTCGCTCTGCGGCTCGACCCCGGCGACGGCGTCGAACACGGCGACCGCCCCGTCGAGGACCCGGAGCGAGCGCTCGACCTCGTCGGCGAAGTCGACGTGGCCGGGGGTGTCGATGAGGTTGATGCGACAGCCGCCCCAGGCACAGCTGACGGCGGCGGCGAAGATGGTGATGCCGCGGTCGCGTTCCTGCGGGTCGAAGTCGGTGACGGTGGTGCCGTCGTGCACCTCGCCCCGCTTGTGGGTGGTGCCCGTCGCGTACAGGATCCGCTCGGTGACGGTGGTCTTGCCCGCGTCCACGTGGGCGAGGATGCCGAGGTTGCGGACGGCGGTGAGAGCGGTGGCGGAACTGGTGATGTGCGTGCGCACGGCCCGGGGCCTTTCTGGGGTTCGGAGCCTCTCCGGTCTGCGGAGAAAAGGGCGGCGCGATGTACCCGTACGCCCTGAAGAGCACGCCGGCGGCACGGCCCGGCGGCACGTGGCCGGTTCGGGCAGGGGAGGTCAGCGGGACGTCACGGGGGTCCGGTGCCGGCCGCGCAGCGGGCACCGGCCGGACGAGGACACGAGGATCACCTCGTACCGGCAACGGGGAGCGACGACAGCGCTGTGTGCACGCACGGCCGGCTCCCCTCTGTCCTGTGTCTGATCCGTTCTGTGTCTGACGTGTCCCGACAGTACGAGGCGGGACGGGGCCGGGGCACGTGATTTTCCGGGTTCCCGCGAAGGTGGCCGGCCGCGGCGCAGGTGGCGCAGGGCGTGGCGTAGGCGGCGCAGGGCGTGGCGCTACTCGCCGAGCAGCAGCCGTTCCAGCGCCGCCCGCGCCCGCGCGTCGGACTGTGCTCGGGCCGCGACCGCGACCGCGAGTTCCCGCACCCACTCGTCGAGCGCCACCGGCCGCCGCGAAAGCACCACGCCGCGGACCTCCTTGCACACCTCGCCCCGGGGATGCGCGCCCGCGAGGTCCAGCACGAGACGCTGCTCGCCGAGGAGGACCTCGACCCGCTCGACACGGCCCGCACGCCCCGCGAGCCGGTCCGCCAGGCCGCGTCTGCGCTCGACGGCGACGGAGCCCGGCGGCAGCGCCTCGGCGAGGGTCCCCGTGAGCACCCGGGCGTACACCTCCAGGTCGGCGGCGTCCCTGCGCAGCGCGGCCGTCAGCAGCTCGACGGAGTCCGACGCCCCGGCGGGCTCGAACGGTACGGGGTCCTGTGGGGAGGTCATCGTGGGGCCTCTCGTGGTGTGCGGTCGTTCCGAGTCTGCTGGGCCGTACGCTCAGCCGTCCAGGCCGAGCACCATCGTCGGGCGCTCGATGACATGGTCCTCACGCAGCGGCCGTACGGCCGTGCCGATCGCGAAGAACTCGGTGGTGTGGCCGCCCCAGCGGTGGTTGTGCGCGTTGAGCTGCACACCGACTACGCCCTCCGCCCGCAGCTCCTCCGCCTCGTGCTGCATCCGCGCCATCGCCAGTTCGCGCGCGTCGTACAGCGCCTGGGTGAACTGCTCGATCTCCACGTTCTTGCCGATGTTGGAGAACATCTGCCCCATCCGCTGGTGCGCGATGTGGTAGACACAGGTGCCCATCACCATGCCCAGCGGGGCGTAGCCGGCGCGGATGAGCGTCCAGAAGTCCTGTCCGTTGAGGTCCGAGGTGAACGGCTGGCCCTTCAGGTTGCGCCAGCTGCCGCCGCCCGCGCCCGGCGCGGGGTGGTCGGCCTTGACGGCGGTGCCGACGGCGATGAACTCCGCGATGTCGGTGCCGAATTCACGGGCCTCGACGCTCAGCCGCACCCCGACGATGCCGTCCGCGCCCAGCTGGGCCGCCTCCGCCTCCATACGGGTCATCGCCAGTTCACGGGCGTGGTACATCGCCTGGCTGAGCGTCGTCAGCTCCTGGTTCTTGCCCCAGCGGCCCAGCTGGATGCCCACGTGGTAGATCGAGCTGCCCAGCACGAGGCCGATGGGCCGGAATCCCGCCTCGCGCACGAGCAGGAACTCGTTGACCGACAGGTCGCTGGTGAAGATCGAACCCGGCTTTCCCGGCTGCAGCTCGGCCAGCCGCCGCATCGCGTCGGCCGGCACCCCCTGGGCGGACAGGCCGTGAGCGGTGCCGTCGGCGGGGTTGAAGGCGGTCATCAGCGGGTTCCCCTCATCGTATGTCGGTGGCGGTACGGCGCATGGTCCGCCGGCGTCGTTCCGGGTCGAGCGGCATCACGGTGAGGGTGCGGGGCGGCTCCTCGCGTGCCGTGAAGCGGGCGACGGTGGTGCCCACCAGCGTCGCCTCGGCCACATGGTCCTTCTGCTCGTTGTTGCCGCTGCCGCGCGTGCAGGACTCGCCCCAGATGCGCAGGTCGCCCGCGGCGAGGATCACGCCGTCGCCGCCCCGCCGGCCGCTCTGCGCGCGCAGGTGCGCCCGGGCGTCGGCCCGCACCGCCTGGACGAGCTCGCTCCAGCCGCTGACCTCGGTGTTGCTCCACGAACGGGTCTGGGCGCGGGTGGTGTAGTCGTCGTGGCGTACGCCGATGGACATTCCGTAGAGCAGCTCGACAGGGACCCAGCCCGCGGTCACCAGCTTCGCGAAGCCCTGGCCGTCGAGGTGGCAGGTGAACGGCTGGGGCGCCCGGACCGTACCGGCCGCGCGCACCGCGGTCCCGATCACCTTGAACTCCAGGCAGTTGGGCTGGGCCGCGAAGGGCGCCACCGTCAGCTGTGCCGCGACGACGCCGTCGCCGCCGAGGGCCGAGCACTCGGCGGCCATCCGGTCGAGGGCCGAGCGGCGCGCCCCGTCGAGCACCTCGACGAGCCGGGCGGACGGGGCACCGCCTCCGGAGAGGGCGACGGGTGCCGGGGCACCGCTGAAGGCGTACCGCATGCCCCGGTAGAGGCAGTCGTGATAGCCCCAGTACCGGCCGCTGCGGCCCACGTGGTAGACGGCCGAACCCATGACCTGGCCCACCGGTTCGAACCCCACGGCGCGCAGCGCGGCGAACGCGCCGGTGGACAGCGCCGAGGACCACGTCCCGCTGCTCCGCACCTCCGCGATGCGCGCGGCCGCCGCCGGGGGCAGCCCGGCTCCCGCCCATTCCCCGCTCATGGACACCAACTTCCCGCGTCGCGCCCTGCCCTTGGGGCTCAGCGGCCCGAGTCTATGCCCGGCCGCCGGGTGGGGGCTCGGGGGATCCGGAGTGACGCGGAGGCGGGGTGCGGGAGACACCGGAACGCGTGGCTCCCCGCGCCGCCGGGCCGTGTCGCGCCCGCCCGTGCGCGCACGCCACGGCCGGCCGCCCGAAACCCCAGGACCCGTTGCGGCGCGGGAACACCATCGGGACAATGAGCAACCCGTTGGCGGGAACCGGCGCAATCACACGGGGCGTCTACCAGTGGTCCGTGGGACCACGGCATGACTGGATGGCTCATCGGGCTCTACTCGGCCCGAGAGAGGCAAGGGGGCAGTTGTGACATGGATCAAAGGTGTTTCCCGGTGTGTACCTCGCCCACGGTCGCTGTGAGACGGTGCCGCGATCGTGCCGCTCTCTTCCGGAGCTGACGAGACGCGGTCCGGCCCGGTGGTGCCCTGCCCGGTGTGCCTTCACCCGGGAGGGGAGGAACGACGCTGCCGGGTCTGCGGATTCCCGCTCCTCGGGGATCCGGTCCTGGGTGCCGCCACCGAGGAGGACCACCGGTGTGCGGCGGACGAGCTGGCCGCCGCCGCGCACACCTGGGATCTCGACGCCGCCCGGCGCACGCTGAGCGACGCCGCCGGGCGCTCGGAGCTGGCCGGGCTGCTTCGCCCACCGCCCGCCGGGCTTTCGCACCCCGCCGCCGTCCCGCACCCCTCCGGCCTTCCGCACCCCGCCGACGGCCCCGGCCCGCGGCCTGCCTCCGCTCCCCCGGTGACCGCCGGACCGCCCGCCCTGGCCGATCTGCTGCGCGGGCTCACCACCGGGGAGGTGCCCGAGGCGCTGTTCGTCGAGTTCGGCACCCAACAGGCCTCGGTGGTACGGGTGTTCGCCGACACCGCCGGTCTGCCCCACACGGCCGCGCATGCCGAGACGCCCTGGACCGAGCTCGTCCAGGAGCTCGGCACCGCGGACGCCCTGCGTCGGTTCCGGCTCGCCGGTGGGGTGGGCACCGTGGAACCGGTGGACCGCCTGGGCTTCGACCGGGCCGTGCGCGGCTGGCTGCGCGCAGTCGTCCCCCCTGCGGACGAGGTGACCGGCACCCGTAGCACCGCGGTGGTGCTGCTGCGCGGCGGCACCGGCTGGACCCTCCTCGACCGGGCCGCCGCCGTGCTGTACGAGGTGTGCGCGGTGCGCGCCGAGGGCAACCCGGCCGCCGCGCCCGGTCCGGGCACGGCGGCCGCCACCACGGCCCGGGTCCGTGACGTGCTGCGCGGTGCGCCCCTGCGCGAGCCGCACACACTGCTCCTGGCGCGGGCGGGACACGGCGCGGGTGACCACGTTCCGGTGGAACTCGCCCACCACGTCCTGTTCGAGGCCGGTCTGCGGCTGGCGCCCGGCGAGACCCGGACGGCCTCGGTCACCGTGCACGGCGGTCCCCCGGTCATGCCCCCGCCGTCCGCCGGGGCGGGGACCGCGGCGGGCGCTGCCGCCGCACCGTCCGCGACCCTGCCCGTCGTCCTGCCGCTGCTCGCCGGCCGCTACCGCCCGCAGGACCGGCACCCCCCGCTGGTCCGGCTGCCCCGCGTCGAACTGCCCGCGCTCGGCTCCGCGCACCTCACCTTCGTCCTGCACGGACCGGGCGAGATCGAGGTGCGCACCGGCGGCCACGTCCTGGCCGAGACGGCGCACGGACCGGAGCCCGACCTGCACGACCTGGTCCACCGCATGCCGCGGCGCCTGCGGCGGCCCCGGCCCCTGGAACTCCTGTGCGCGGTGGAGATGTCCGGCACCGCCGACAGCGAGGTCGCCGAGCGCGTCGGCTTCACGGACGACCTGATCCGTGCCGCGCAGCGCCATGCCGGCGCGGGCGGGGGCCTGCGGGTCGCCGTGATCGGCTACTACGACCACGCGCCCCGCAACGCCCACCAGCCCGCCCGGGGGCTCATCCGGGCCGTGCCGCCGGGACCGCCCGGCCGGGCACTGCGCCAACTGCGGGAGCTGCCCGTGGAGATACGGTCCCGGGACACCCTCACCTCCTCGCTGGAGGACGCGCTCAAGGCCGCCGCGCGCATGACCGCCGGACCGCGCACCGACTCCCTCGACCGGGTCCTCCTGGTGGTCGGGGGCCGGCCGCCCGCGCTGCCCGCCCAGGACGGCCTCGTCCCCGGCTGCCCGCGCGCCGTGGACTGGCGGGAGCAACTGGGGACCCTGCGACACCGGGGGGTGCGGGTCGGCATCCGGGCCGCCCCCTTCACCGCGCCCGCCGCCGGGGTGCCCAGCGGGCACCGGCTGGGCCACTACCTCAAGCAGACCTGGCAGGACCTGACGGGCACCGAGGGCCTCGTCCTGCGGCCCGGCACCGACTCGGCGGAGCGGGCCGCGCTCGCCCTGACCGCCGGGCAGCCCCACGGCACCGACGGCAGCCCGCTCGCGTTCGCCGCACCGCCTCTCCCCCCGCGCCCACCAGACCCACCGAGGAGCTGACGCACTCCATGACGACGCCTCATCGACCCGACCCGGGCTCCTGGGACAACGAGGACGAGGCCCGCTCCCCGGACCCGGGGCAGCCCCCGAACGGGCACCACGGGGGCAACCGCGCGTGGCAGTCGCTCGCCCTCGACGGCGCGCCCCGCAGCGCCGAACCGCCTCCCCCGCTGCCGCCCCTGCCCGCGGCCGAGCCGCGCCTGCCCGGCGCCGACACCCACACCGCGGCCGACACCCACACCGTGGCCGACCTGGGCGCGCCGCCGCTGGCCATTCCGTCGCTCCGGGGCGCTCCTCCCGTCGGCGTCAGGATCGGCGTGTGGGGAGCCTCCGGGTCCGGGAAGACGACGTTCCTCGGCGCCGTGCCGATCGCCGCGATGCAGCACCAGCGACGCGGCCAGGTGAACTGGGTGGTCGCCGGGATGGATCCCTCCTCCGCGGAGTTCCTTCAGGACAGCGTGGACCAGCTGGTGTCGGAGCAGGTGTTCCCGCAGGCGACCCGGGCCCAGCGGGACCTCAGGTGGTCGTTCGCCGGTGAGACGCGGCCCGCCCGGGGGCTGCGTACCCGCCGGCGGATCACCTTCGCGCTGGAGGTGCTCGACCTGCCCGGAGAGGCCTTCAACCCGCGCTCGAACCAGGTCAGCGAGGACCTGCACGAACAGGCCGTGACCCACCTGACGAGCTGTGGCGGTCTCGTCTACCTCTTCGACCCGCTGCTGGACGCCAACCAGCAGACCGCGAGCATCAACTACTTCTACGGAATGGCCAGTCAGATGGCCGCCCGGGTGCGCGACGAGGGCCGGCTCCTCGGCAACGGCCGGCTGCCGCACCATGTCGCGGTGTGCATCACCAAGTTCGACCACCCGGACGTCTTCGAGCCGGCGCTGCGGGCCGGCTGGGTCACCCAGGAGCATGTCGGCGCCGTCCCGCGCGTCCCGGACCATCAGGCGCACGGCTTCTTCGACTGGATCTGCGAAAGCTTCCGCGGCGGCAGCGCCCGCCTGGTCCGTGACGCCCTCGGCAACTTCTTCCACCCCGACCGGATGTCCTTCCACGCCAGCTCCGCGATCGGCTTCCGGCTCAACCCGAACAACCAGTTCGACTACCGCAATTACGTCAACGTGGAGCCGGACGGCGAGCGGATCTGCAGTTCTCCGCCGACGCCGATCAACGTCATCGAGCCGCTGATGACGCTGGAGGAGGCTCTGCGGGGCACGGCCGGACGCCCGCCGCGCACCGGCAGGCCCCGGTGGGGGCGCAGGTGAGCGGGCCACCGGCCGGGTCCCCGGTGCGCGCCGCCTGGTCCCTGCAGGGCAAGGCACCGGGTCAGGTGGCCTACGACGTACAGGCGGGCAGCGTGGAACCCCGCATCGCGCAGAAGTACTTCTGGGCCGCGTCCACGGAGACGCCACGCGCCGAGCGCGCCCACGCCCCCGACGCACTGCCGTGGGTGGCGTTCCTCGGCGGCACGGAGGCCGGCCGGCCCGTGACCGGCCTGGTGGAGACCGT
The DNA here is from genome assembly GCF_042269865.1 of Streptomyces sp. NPDC055966. Lineage (NCBI taxonomy): Bacteria > Bacillati > Actinomycetota > Actinomycetes > Kitasatosporales > Streptomycetaceae > Streptomyces > Streptomyces sp. NPDC055966. Next base: position 225,573 of record NZ_JBHJYK010000013.1, on the reverse strand, counting down.
CTGGTCGGGCGGGCGGGACGCGACCGGCCGGATCAGCTACTCGGCCCGGCTGCTGCTCCTCGACTGGCAGCCGGCCGGTGACGCGGGGCTCACCTGGACCTCGCTGTACGACGCCGCCCTCGACACCGCGTGGCCGGCCGTGGACGCGGACGCCGCACACCCGCCCCGCCTCGTCCTCGCCGCACGGCCCGCCGGGGTCGCCCAACTGGCCCGGTACATCGAGGAGGACATCGGCTTCGAGTGGGCCGCGCGGTCCGCGGCGCTGCTCCTGGAGGGGCGGCACGTGGCCATCACGCTGTCGCCGGAGCACGCCGGTCTGAGCGCCGTCACACGGGTCGCCGTGCTCGACGGGATCTGCGCCCTGCTGCCGTACGGCAGCAGGGCCTGGCTGTCCGCCGCGACCTGGGCCGGTCACGGCGCCGACCACGAGCTGCGGCTGACCTTCGCGCTGCGTCCCCGGGGCAGCCAGTGCCACGCCGTGCTCGCGGGGCCGCCGCCGCAGGGGCCGGGCTCGGCCCAGGGCCGTGCCTATCTGGCGGAACTGCTGCGGCTGCGGCAGAAGGTGGGCATCGAGGCGCTGCTCACCCATCTGCTCTCCCATCGCGCCCCGCTGACCCCGCAGGACGCCGAGCAGGCGCTGCGGCACCTGCGGGATCTCGACCTCCGGGCCGTGGTGGTGTCGGACATCGAACGGGGCGCCGGCCGGCTGGGCGACGTGGCGAGGCTGCTGAGCCTGCACCCGCTGGCGAGCCTCGACGAGCGGGAGGCCGCCACGGTGGCCCGTCATCTGGCGCGCTGCACCCTGCCCGCCGCCCTGCCCGAGGCGGAGCGCGCGCAGGCCCGGGCCCTGCTCCTGGAGCACTGGTCCGCGCGGACCGGCGCGGCCCTCGCCGACGAACTCAACTCCTGGCCCGTCGAGCGGCAGACCGTCCAGCGGGTGCGGGCCGTCCTCGATCTGGCGGCGGCGTCCCGTGACCGGCAGGCCCACGCCGCCGTCCTGGCCGGCTACCTCGACGCGGGCACCGCCGCCGAGGCGCCGGACGGCCTGCTCGCGCGCGGCGCGCTGCTGCACGCCGTGCAGCGGGGGCTGGACGAGAGCACGGTGGCGGCCGTGCAGTCCGTCCTGCCGCGCCGCCCCGAGCTGGCGCTGGCCTGGCTCGACGTCAACGCCGAGCATCGGACGCTGGACGACCGGCTGGTCCGTGACCTGCTGCGGCGGCCCGGTGAGGCGGACCGGCAGAGCGCCCCGGACTGGCTGCACGGCGCCGCGCTGATCCACCGCGAGCCGTCGGCCGGTCCGGACGGGCAGGGCATCGAGGCGTTCGCCGGAATCTCCCCGACGGCCTGGCGCACCGGCCTGCGCCTGGCCGCTCACGCCGGCAATCCGGACGTGCTCTGCTGGCTCCACCCGGAGCTGTACGAGGTCGCGGCGGGGCTGGCCGGCACCGACGAGGACCGGGGTTTCCTGCTCCGGCGGGTCGACGTCCTCGTACCGAAACAGCGCGGCGTCGCGGGCAGGCACGCCGCCTGGGCCGATCTGATCCAGCTTCCCCTGCTGGGGAGCGTGCAGCGCGCCCGCCTCTTCGCGGACGACGGCGCGGCGGGCGCCGAGTACGCCGGTGTCCTCAGGCAGCAGCTGCCGCACCTGGGGCTGCGGGGCCGGGGGGAGGGCCGGCTGGCCGAGGGGCTGGTCGGGGAACGGCTCGACCAGGTGCCGTATCCGCTCCTGTGGGAGCTGACACACCCTCAGGAGCCGGGCGCGGCGGGCCTGGTGGGCCTGGAGGGTCCGCTGCTCGACAGGATCGCCGAGCTGCTCAGACACGCCGGGGACTGGCTCACCCGCGACATGCCCGCACCGTGGGAGCAGCGGCTGCGCGACCGCCCCGACCTCCAGTGGCTGGCCCACACCGCCGACATCCGCCGGCTCGTCGCCGCCCGCACGGCCGCTCCCGAGCACCTGGGCGACGCCATCGTGCGGGCGAGCCCGCACTCCCGGTACGCCGAACACGCCCAGCAGACCGTCGAGTTCCCCTCCGCCGTGCTCGATGCGATCAGGCCCTGGCTGCACGAGCACGCGGGACGCGGCGACTTCGTGCACCGGCTGGCCGGGCACCTCAACCGGACCGCCCCGCACCAGGCGCTCGGCGACCTGCTCTACTACTCCGTCTCCCAGCTGCGGTTCGGCGAACCGGTCCGGCAGCGGGCACTGGACTGCCACCGGGAGCTGAAGGACAGCGTCGAGCACGCGATCAAGCTCCTGCGGCAGAAGCCGTCGCGCCAGCAGCCGACAGCTCCTCCCCCGTTCCCCGGCCAGGCCGGGTCCGGCGGCGCCCACCGGCCGTCGTACCCGCCGGGGACACAGCATCCCGCCGGGGGCCGCCGGTCCTACCCCGACCCCGCTCACCCGGCGTCCGGCACCTCCGGCGAGTCCGAACGGGGCGTGTTCTCCCGGCTGCTCGGGCGGCGCGGCCGAGGCGAGGACCGCGTATGAGCCCGCCGCGCTCCCTCGCCCTCGACATCGGCACCCGCTACGCGCGCCTCGCCGTCGCCGGGCCCGGTGCCGGGCCTGCCCGCCCGGTCCACCTGCCCGCAGACGTACCGGGCGAGGGGCTGCCGCTGTCCGCCGCCACGCGCGGCCGGCCCGTCGCCGCGCTGCGCGAGGCGTACGGCGCCTACCTCGCCCGGTACGGCCCGCCCGCCCGGGCCGTGGTCGTCCTGCCGCGGCGCACCGCCCGCGCGCTGGCCGGTCCAGCGACGGCCGCTCTCGCCGCGGACGGCTGTCCGCGGCCCCGGGCGATCGACGCCGCCCACGCCCTGCTCGCCCTGGTCCGGCAGACCCCGGGCGGACCGGCGGACACCGGGGAGTACCTCGTGTGCGATGCCGGGGCCCGCGCCGCGGACGCCGCCCGCTGCACTCGGGCCGGCTCCTCGGTGCTGGTGCGCGCCACCGCCGAGGCGACCGGGCCGACCGGCCTGCTGGGCGCGGATTTCGACACGGCGCTGCTCGCCGCCGCCGGTCTGCGCGACACCGACGAAGCCCACCGCGACCTGGCCGCGGCGCGCCTGGCCGACCCCGGCGGCCGCCGGCTGGGGCTCGCCGTGGCCCGGGCCGTGCGCAGGCCCGACCCCTTCGACGACACCCCGGTCCACCTCCTGTCCGGCCGGGACGTCACCGCGGGGCAGGTACGGACGTCCCTGCCGCCGCTCATCGACGCGGTACGGCGGGCCGTGGCCGAGGTCGCCGCACCGGCCGGCGCGGCCGAGCCGCCCCCGCTGCTGCTCGCCGGGGGGCTGGCCCGGCTCGAACCGCTCACCCGGCAGCTGGCCGAGAGCCACCGGCTGCTGCCCCTGCCCGCGGACGTGGACGCCGGGTACGCGGCGGCGGTCGGCGGCGCCCTGGTCGCGGCCGGGCTCGCCGACCCCGGGGACCGCTACCCGTACGCCGTCCGCATCAGCACCCACCGCCGGGTGGCCGGACGGCTGTGCACCGAGGCACTCGAACTGGCCGCCCCCGGGGCCCTGGAGCCCGGCGGCGACACCGTGTTCGCCGTCCGGGACGGCCGGCCGGCCGAGGTGCTCCCCGACACGGCGGCCGGGCGCCCGGTGCGGGTCGAGGCCGTCGGCCCGGACGGCCGGCCGGTCCCGCTGCCGGACGTCACCCTGCCTCCCGGCGCACCGGCCGGGCTCTGCCGCGTCGGCGTCCGGGTCGGCGCGGACGGGGCGGCGGCCCTGGTGCTGCGCGCGGTCGCGGAGGGTCCGGACACCGAGACCCGCGTTCCGCTCGGCCCCCTGCCCGCCCCGCCCGACACCTGATCCGGCCCCACCGCCCCCGACCGCGTCGCGCCCGAGGAGCTCGCCTTCGATGAACAAGCCCCCGCCCAGCCCGAGTCCGGGACGCGCCCGGGCCGGTGCCGTCCACCGCGCCGCCGTCGCTCTCGCCGCCCTGGTGCTCACGGCCCTGGCCGTCGCGCCGTCCGGGGCGGCCCCCGCGGCCGCCGGCACGGCCCCGGCCGCACCGGGTCCCAGCCGCGCCGCGATCTACTCCGCGCTCGGCCTGGAGCAGGTCCCCGCCGACTACGTCGTACTCGTCGACGTCTCCGGCTCGATGATGGACAAGGGGCGGTACTCGTCGGTCCGTTCGGCGCTGCTGCCGTTCCTGAAGGGCCTGTCGCCGCAGGACTACGTCGCCCTGTTCACGTTCGGGAACACGGCCGAGACCGTCTATCTGGGGCACCCGTCCGACCCCAAGGCCGTCATCGGCAGGCTGCCCGCGCAGGCCGGGCCCTCCGGCGTGCACACCGATATCGGCGCCGCCCTGGACCGCGGCCTGGCCGAGCTGGAGCGGCCCGACGCCGCCGACGTCGGCTCCGTGGTGATGTTCACCGACGGCCGGCACGATCCGCCGGAGGGCTCCCGGTACCCCAAGGCCTCCGGGCCGGCGTGGGACGCGCTGCGAAGCCGGGCCGAGAAGCTGGCCGGCCGGCACGAACTGGCCGCCTACTCGCTGCCGTTGGCCACCGACGAGTCCGGCACCGCGCAGCTGTCCCGCGTCGTGCCGGACACCACCGAGCTGCGGCCGGACTCGGTGCAGAACCTCGCCGGTTATCTCGGGCGGGCCGCCGAGCAGGCCCGGGCGCGCAAGGCCGCGCGGCTGATCGCCCAGGACGCGGGCAGGGGCGTCACCGCCACGCTGTCGCCCGCCGGGACACTGGAGCTGGGCCGGGGCGGGGCGGCGGCCACCCTGACGCTGACGGCCACGACCAAGCGGCTGCCGCTGACCGTGACCGGCCTCGGCGCGAGCGTGAACGGACAGCCGCTCACCGTCACCGGCCTGCCGGACCGGGTGACCCTGGAGCCGGGCGCGGCACGGCGGTTCGCCGTCCAGGTGCGCGGCAGGCCCGACGCCGGACTGCTGCCGGTGCGGCGGACCTGGCGGGCCGAGGTCGGCGTCACCGTGCACGGCAGGGTCACGACGCCCTGGGCGGCCACCCTCGACGACGTGCGGTTCGACGTGCCGGCGGCGGTGGACGGACCGGCCACGGGCCTGCGGCTGCGCACCGAGGTCGGCTCGCCGCTGGCCCTGCCCCTGCTGACCGGCGTCCCCCTCGCGGTCCTCCTCGCCGCGCTGCTGCTGTGGCTGCGGCGCAACCGGGCGGCCCTCAGCGGCCGCCTGGTGCTGTCCCCGGCGCTCGGCGGCGGCCCGCAGGACCACATCGTCCTGCGGGGGCGGCAGTTGACGCTCGCACCGGCCCGGATCGGTGGCCGCGGCCGCGTGTACGGCCGCCGGTTCCGGGCGGCCGACGGCACGCGCGGGATCGCGCTGCAACTGCGTTACAGCCCTGACGGCACCGCGGCCCGCAGCGCGGACGCCGTGTGCCGGCCCGGCGACTCGGTGGTGATCAACGGCATCAGCTTCGCCTACCTGGCCGACAGCGGCGGGCCGCCCGCGCCGCCGGCCGCGTCCGGCGCCGGCGCGCAGCCGGGCCCGCTGCCGATCCCGCGGCCCGGGTCGCTGCCGCCCGACGGGGACGGGCCCTGGCGCGCCGCCCCGCCACCGCCGCCGGCGCCGCCCGGGCGGCCCGCGCCCTCGGAACGAGACCTGCCGTGAGCGGCCCGGACCTCAACGTCGCCGCCACCCGGGTCGGCACCCACGCCCTGGGCCCGGGGCGGCGGTCGGTGGTGTGGGTGCAGGGCTGCCCGTTCCGTTGCGCGGGCTGTCTGGCACCGGAGTGGATCCCGGACCGCCCCGCCCGCCGCGCGGACCCCGCGGAGCTGGCCCGCGAGTTGCTCGCCGACCCCGGCGTGCGCGGTCTGACGCTGTCCGGCGGCGAGCCGATGGCCCAGGCCGCGGGGCTCGCCGCGCTGGTCCGCGCGGCCCGCGCACGGCGCGACCTCTCGGTGATCTGCTTCACCGGCCACCGCCTGGAACGGCTGCGCGCCCGGCCACCGGCACCGGGGGTCACCGAACTCCTCGGCCTCGTCGACGTGCTGATCGACGGCCGGTACGTCGCCGGGCTGGACGACGGCAAGGGGCTGCGCGGAAGCAGCAACCAGCGCGTCCACCACCTCACACCGAGGCTCTCCGACTGCGGCTACGACTTCACGGAAGGGCCCCGCACCGCCGAGATCGCCCTGGACGGGCCCGCCGCCCTGCTGGTCGGGGTCCCGCCCGCCGGGCTGCTCGCGGCCTTCGACTCCGCCGTGGACGAGGCCCGTTCACGGCTGTGCCTTCCCCAGACACCCGACGCGAGGCCCCGGCACCCCCGGGCGCGGCTCGCGGCCGACCGACCAGGCGAGGACGACTGACATGAGCGGCAAGAAGCGCATCCTGGTGGACGAGACACAGTGGTACCAGGCCCAACGGGCGGCCCAGAACCTCAAGCAGGTCCGGCGCGACATGCCCCGGCTCCTCGACGAGGTCCGCCGGCAGACGGAAGCCGACCAGGCCCGCACCCGCGCCGAGCTGAACGAGCGCGCCCGCCGGACGGAGGAGACCCTGTCCGGGCTCGCGGCCCACACACAGCGGCTGGAGCGGGACACCGGACGCAGGCTGCGCGAGCAGTCCGAGCGCCTGCAGCAGGAGCTGCGCGGCACCGCGGACCGGCTCGAACGCGACACCCGTACCCGGCTCGCCCAGCAGCGCGCGGCCCTGGAACGCGAACTCGCGGCCGAACGCGACCAGCGCCGCCGCGACATCGCCGGCCTGACCGGACGCGTCGACGAGCTCGCCGGCCATCGCGAGCGCGCCGCGGACGCCGCCCGGGACTGGCTCGCCGACGGCACCACGATGGCCGGTCTCATCGACTCCACCCTGCCGCACGAGCGGCACGCCCCCGGCCGGCTCGACCGGCTGCGCCTGGACCTCGCCACCGCACGGCGCAACAGCGACGCCGGCCAGTACGAGGCCGCGCTCTCCCTCGCCCAGGGCGCCTACCTCGACCTCAGCGAGCTGCGCCTCGACATCGAGCACCGCGAGCTGGAGCGACGGCTCGCCCAGGACGCCGCCGTCGAGGCCCTGGTCCTGGTGGAGACGCTGATCACGCAGAACGAGGTCAGGCCGGTCATGGGACCCGACGGGGAGCCGCTGCACGGGGTCGAACTGGACGTGGACCACTGGTCGGAGGGCGAGCTCGCACAGCTGCGCGAACAGACGGCCGAGCCGCTGGCCCGGGCCCGGGACGACGCCACGACCACCGCCGAACAGCGCGAACTGGCCGCTGCGGCAGCCGGGTTGGAGGACCGGCTCGGTGAGATCGTGGACCGGGCCGGCATGCGGCAGCTCGCCTCACAGCTGCGCGTGAACCTCGCCGACTCGGTGGCCGGGACACTCTCCCGGATCGGCGCCTACGAGCTGACGGACGGCGAGTACCAGGACGAGGACCAGCGCCGCTCGTACCACGCCGTGCTGGAGCACGCGAACGGCAACAGGATCGTGGTGCAGATCCTGCCCCCGCCGGAGGGCGAGACCGGGCAGGTCCTGCGCGTCCTGTCCTACGACCACGACACGGCCTCGGAACGGGAACTCCGGGACCGGGCCGAGGCGGTACGGCACGCGCTCCAGGAGGCGGGGCACCCGACCGGGGCGCTGGAGAGCGAGCCCGGCGTCCCGGATCCGGCGGCCGCCGACCTGGACCGGTTCCGGCGGCCCGCCGCCCGGCCGCGCACGCTCCCGGCCGACGGCGCCGTATGACGGGCCGGCTCGGCTCCCGCTTCGCCGGCCTGCGCCTCGGCGCCGGCGAGCCGTTCACCGTGGTGTACGGGCCCGGCGTCGACGACACCTTCGTCGGCGCCGACTACCGGGAGCGGAACCTGGACGCGGCACTGTGGCATGTGCTGCGCGCCGAGTCCTGCGCGTATGTGGCCTACAGCTCCCAGCGCCGGCCGCTGTACTTCCTGGACCCGCAGTCCGAGGCCCGGTCCAGGCCGGCCGGCCGCGCCGCGGCCGACGGACCGTCACGGGCATCGGACGCGTCGGAGGGGACAGGACCCGCGGGGCCTCCCCTCATGCGCCATGCCCGGCTGCGCGGACCGCTCGGCCGGGTGGTCGTCCGCCCGCCCGGACCGCCGCGGGACGCCGCGCCCGCGGCGGAGTCGACCACCCCGTCCGCCGAAGGCGGGCCGCCGCGCGCCCTGTCCGACCCGTTCACCGTCATGACCCTGTCCGGGTACCTGGCGAATCCCCCGCGCCGCACGGCCGTGGTGTTCACCGAGGCGGAGAGCACCCTGCGGCACACCGACGCCACCCGCCCCCTGGACACCTTCTTCAGCGACTGGGCCCGGCACGGCGACTACGACCACCCGGTCGTGCTGGTCTTCGCGCGCCCGACGTTCGACGCCTGTGTGGAGTACGTCGAGTCGCTGCACGGCTACCCCGCACTGGCCGCCCGGCTGCGCCGGCAGGCCGCGCCCGCCGTCCACGTCGGCTTCCCGGACGAGGCCGAACTGCACCGCCTCGTCCAGCGGTTGCGGCTGCGCCACGGACTGCGCATCGGCGACTGGCGCGAACTGGACACCGTGGTACGGGCGATGGCGGCCCAGCCGCTCACCGTGAAGAACTGGCGCAGCCGTCTGCTGTCCCTCGGCGAGACCCCGCTCAGCGGCCAGGAGCTTGCCGGGCGCGGCTGGCTGCCCCGGTCCGCCGGACACCGGCCGGGGGTGCCGGCCGGCCCGGACATCCGCACGGCCGAGGAGCAACTGGCCGACCTGCCGGGCCTGGAGCCGGTGAAGACCCACCTGCGGCGGCTGCGCAGCCGGATCGCCGCCGAACGACGGCTGGACGACCTGGGGCGCGGCACGGGCGCCGAACCGGCCTCCCCGCACCTGCTGTTCGCCGGTCCGCCCGGTACCGGGAAGACGACCGTGGCCCGGCTCGTCGGCGAGATGTACCGCGAACTGGGCGTGCTGCGCCGCGGCCATGTGGTGGAGGTCCGGCTCGACGACCTGGTCGCCGGTTACGTCGGGCAGAGCACCCCCCTCGCCAACGCCGCCGTGAACGACGCCCTGGACGGGGTGCTGTTCGTCGACGAGGTGCACGGCGTGGGCGAGGAGGGCCCCGGATTCCTGATGGACGTCATCCGGACCCTGCTCGCCCGCATGGAGAACGAACGGGACCGGCTCGTCGTGATCGCGGCCGGATACCCCGAGAAGATCGACGAGTTCCTCGCCGCCGACCTCGGCCTCGCCCGCCGCTTCCGCGAACGGATCGCCTTTCCCGACTACCCGCCGGACGTGCTGCACACCATCCTGCTGCGCTACCTGGCGGCCCGCGGCCTGCGCTGGGACGACGCGTCGGCCGACCGGCTGCTGGAGGTCGTCACCGCGCTGCACGCCACCCGCCGACCCGACTTCGGCAACGCCGGCACCATGCGCGACCTCGGCGAGCAGATCTTCACCGAGTGGGCCGTCCGGGTCGGCGAGGACACCGAGCAGCCGTTCACCGTGGACGACCTGCCGGAGGAGTACCGCGCCCTGCTGCCCGGGCCCCCGCCCGACGACGGGGCCCTGCTGTCCGACCTGGACGGCATGGTCGGCCTCGCCTCGGTGCGCGAGGCGATCACCGACCTCGCCGACCGCATCCGGCTGCGCCAGGCCCGGGGCAGGCGTCTGCCGGCGCCCCCGCACCTGCTGTTCACGGGGCCGCCCGGCACCGGGAAGACCTCCGTGGCACGGTCCGTCGGCGGGATGCTCCGCGACCTCGGACTGCTGCGCAGGGGCCATCTGGTCGAGGCCACACGCGCCGACCTGGTCGCCGAGTACGTCGGCCAGACCGCGCCCCGGGTCCGGGAGGCCGTGCACGAGGCGCTCGACGGGGTGCTCTTCATCGACGAGGCGTACAGCCTCACGTCCGGCTCCGGCATCCAGGGCGCCGACTTCGGCAGGGAGGCCGTCGACACCCTGGTCCGGGAGATGGAGCACTGGAACGACCGGCTCGTGGTGATCGCCGCGGGCTATCCCCGCGAGATGGACGAGTTCCTGCGCGGCAACAGCGGCCTGGCCTCCCGCTTCACCCTGCGCGTGGAGTTCCCGGCGTACGGCACCGAGGAACTCGTCGAAGTGCTGCGCCGCAGCGCCGGGGCCGAGGGCTACGTCCTCACGCCGGAGGTCGCCGAGCGGGCCGGACGCTGGCTCGACGCCCGGCGGCGCATCGACCCGGGCGGCTTCGGCAACGCCCGCGAGATCCGCGGCCTCCTCGCCACCATGGAGGCCCGCCTCGCCCGCCGTCTGCGCACCGCCCCCACCACCACCGACCACTCCGCCTTCACCGCCGACGACGTACCCGCCCCCGGCCGCTGACCACCCCCCTTGCCTGGCCTCGCCTGGCCTTTTCTTTCCGTTCCCCTCCCTTACTCCAGCGCGTCCCGCAGCACCCGGTCGATCGCGGCGAGGCGGCGCTCCACGTCACCGGCGTCGAGGAGCGCGCGCCCCAGGGCCGTGCCGTTCTTGGTGAGCCGGTCGCCACGGGCCTGTGCCTCATCGTCGTCGCCCCATGCGGACAGTGCCTGCGCCAGCTCCCGGTCCGCCTGGGCGTGGCGCCGCAACTGCGGTACGTGCTCGCCGAGTTCGGCGCGGACCGCGTCGAGGCGTCGGCGCAGTTCGTCCAGCTCGGCGGTGACCCGGGCCAGCTCCCGCTCCTCCTCGGCGAGCCGCTCGCCGGTCTCCTCGGCCTGGCGCAGCGCCTCGCGGGTCCGTGGCGCCAGCGCGTCCAGCCGGTCCTCGCCGAGCCGGACCAACGCGCCGCAGTCCGCGGCCAGGGTCTGTTCGGCGGAGGTGTCCCGGGAGCGCAGCAGCGTCAGCCGTTCGTCCACCACCTGCTGCTGCCCGCTGAGCGCGTCCAGCGCGTCCACCAGGCGTTCGAGGCGGCGCAGCTCCGCGATCCGCTCCCGCAACTCCCCGTGCTCCGCGAGGCGCCGGCGCAGTTCCTCCTCGGTGGTGGCGAGCCGCTCCAGGGCCGCACGGTCGTCGCGCAGCCGGCCGTCGAGCGCGGTGAGCTCGGCGAGCCGCTCGTCCAGCTGCTCCGCCGGCCGCCGGCCGGGCCGGGCGGCCGCCACGAGGCGGGGCGCCTGCTCGGCCAGCGCCGGGAACTCCTCCAGCGCGTCGAACAGGCCGAACAGCCCCTCCAGCGCGGCGACGCCGTCCGCGTCCCGCGCCTGTGCGAGTTCCTGCGCGGCCCACCGGAGCGAGGCACCGAGCGCCGACAGGGCCGCCGCGGCTCCGGCACCGTCCGCGAGCGCCCCGCGCAGATCCCGGCGGGCCCGCTCGCCCGGGGTCATGTCGTCCGCAGCCGCCATCCGCACCCCCGGTTCCCCGTCACACCGCCGACCGGGGCAGCGTAGCGCCGAAGCCCCCGAATTCGCCTGTGAGGCAACGCCGTTCGGATCTAGACTGCCCAGGCAGCGGCCGGGCCTCGTCCGGGGGACGAGAGCGACGAGAGCGACGAGAGCGACGAGAGCGACGAGGGTGGGGGAACCCGTGACTGAGCTTGTGCGCTTCCAGGGGCCGGAAGGCTCCGAACTCGTCGTCGAAGTCGCCGACGACACTCCTGGTCTGGAGCTGATCTCGCGCCGCGAGGACGGCATCGTCGAGGCCACGCGGCGGATCCGGGAGTCGCTGGAGTCCACGCTGCCCACCCTGCGGTCGGTGGTGGACACCGCGCGTGCCCTCGCCCCGCAGGAGATGGAGATCGACTTCGGTATGAAGTTCACCGCGGAGGCCGGTGTCGTCGTCGCCAGGACCGCCGCGGAGGGGCACTTCGCCGTACGGCTGCGCTGGACGCGGCCGGACGGTGCGCCCGAGCGGCCGGCCGGCTCCGGGAACTGACGACCCGTGGCCCTCGGCCGGGAACAGCCGCCCTGGCTCGTCAGCATCCGGCACTCGGCCGCCGACGGACCGGCACACGGCGTCGGCGTGCTGTGCGGACCGCGCCACATCCTCACCTGTGCCCATGTGGTCGGCCCGGCCAGGGACAGGCCCGGCGCCGCGGTGTACGTCCGCTTCCAGCACGTGCGGCACGCCGAGGCGCTGAGGGCGACCGTGCTGCCGGACGGCTGGCACCCGGTCACCGAGGCCCGCACGGGGGACGTGGCCGTCCTCGAACTCTCGGGCGACCCACCGCCCGGCGCCCGCCCCGCACCGCTGTGCACCACGGCGGCCGGCATCTGGCACCACCGCTTCCGCGCCTACGGCTACCCGAAAAAGCACGCGCGCGGCGGTGTCCCGGTGCGCGGCGAGATCGTGGACCACGCGGGCGACGAGTGGCTGCTGCTCGAACCGCGTGCGGGCTGGGCGCCGGAACCCGGCTTCTCGGGCGCACCGGTGTGGGACGAGGACGGCGACGGAGTGATCGGCATCCTCAACGCCCGGGAGCGCGGCGGCGATTCCGGCACCCGCGGGGCCGGTCCGAGCGGCACCGCGTACGCGATCAAGACCGAGGCGCTGCTGCGCTACTGGCCTCCCCTGGCGGCGCAGGTCCGGGAGCAGGCCGCCGACGAGCTGCGGGCCCGCCTGGAGTCACGGCTCGCGCTGCCCCTCACACGCGCCGGGGAGCTGCCGCCCGTCGCCGAGGTGGACCCGTACCACGTCGGCGTGAGCCCCTCCACCTACAGCGGGCTGCCGGCCGAGGACGGCCCCGCCGACACGTACGTCACGCGCCCCGGGCCGGACGCGCTGCTGGAGGAGGCGCTGGACGGCGCGCTCGCGGCCGCGCCGGACGGCGCGCGGCTGCTGCTGCTCGTCGGCCCGTCGAAGTCCGGCAAGTCCCGGACCCTGTTCGAGCTGCTGCGCCGCCGGATGCCGCGGGCCCGGCTCCTGGTACCCGCCGCCGACCGGACCGCGCCCGGCGACCTGTCCCGGCTGCGGCTGCCCGCCGGCCCCGACCGGGTGGTCCTCTGGCTGGACGAGCTGGACCACTATCTGCGGCCCGGCGGACTCGACGTCCAGGTCCTGGAACGGTTCGCACGGCAGGACCCGCCGGTCACCGTGGTCGCCTCCATGACGTCGGTACAGCGGCAGGCGCTCTTCGACCGGGCGGACGACCAGGGCCGCCTCGCGCGCAGCGTGCTGCGCCGGGCCCGCCAGGTGGAGCTGCCGCAGCGGCTCTCCGACGAGGAACTGGCGGAGGCCGCCCGCCACTACCCGGGCGAGGACTTCACCGCGCGGGGCATCGGGCAGGTCCTGGTGGCCGCGCCCGAGCTGGAGCGGCGGCTGACGGACGGCTTCGACAGCTGCCCGGCGGGCTGGGCGGTGACCCGGGCGGCGGCGGACCGGTGGCGGATGGGCCTGCGCGGGGCGGTGCCGGAGGCCGTCCTGTTCCGGCTGTTCCGCGGGTACCTGAGCGACGCGCACCCGTCACTGGACGCCGACGAGGCGGCGTTCCGTACCGGCCTCGCCTGGGCGCGCGAACCCGTCGCCGGGCAGATCGCCCTGCTCCACCCCGACCGGCCCGTGGCCCCGGCGGACACCGGGGACGCCGCGCCGGGGGACGGGCCCGCACAGCGGATGTACACCGTCTTCCCCTACGTACCCGACTATCTGGACGCCAGGAGCGACGACCCCGGCGCGCGGGTGCCGGGCTTCGCCTGGCGGCTCGCCGTGAGCGGGGGCGCTTCCGGCGGCACCGGGGCCCCGGACCAGCCGGGCGGGCTGAGCGGCGAGCTGCTCACCATCGCCCTCACCGCCGGTGTGCGTGACGAGACGGAGGTGGCCGCGGCCGCACTGCGCCGGGTCCGGCAGATCGGCGGGGACTCGGACGACGCCGCCTGGGCGGCCCTGCTGCTCGGACAGCTCGAACTCTTCCGGGGCGATTTCGCGCAGGGGGCGGAGTGTCTGGAGGCGGCCCTCGACTCCGGCGTCCCGGACGTGGTGCCGCTGGCCCAGGTCGAACTGGGCGGGATGCTGGCGGCCAGTGACCGGGTGCGGGCCGGCGAGCTGCTCCAGGCGGCGATGGGCTGTCACAACCGTCAACTGGCCCTGCTCGCCGAGGTGTTCTTCAGCGGGCTGCTGATCCTTCAGGGGGAGCACGACCGGGCGCTGTCGCTCCTGGAGGACGTGCTGGCCGCGGGGGACGACGAGGTGGCCGGCCTGGCACAGGCCCGGCTCGGCGGGCTGCTCGCCGACGAGGGCGTTCCCGCCTCCCTGGACGGTGCCGGGAAGCAGGGCCCGGCAGGCGGCGGGACCGAACTGCTGCGGGCCCGCGCGGCCCGCACCGGCGACCTGCCCGGCCCGGACCGTGGCCCCTGGACACTCCCCCGCACCGTGGACGCCGCCGTGACCGCGCCGATCGCGGAGCTGGCCCGGACGAACATGAGCTGGGTCCTGGTCAACCAGGGCAAGCTGGCGCGGGCCGAGGAGCTCCTGCGGGAGGTGATGGCCGGCGCTCACCCGCTGGCCGCGCCCCTCGCCTGCGCCAACCTCGGGGACCTCCTCGTGGCGTGCAACCGGTGGGGCGAGGCGCGTCCGTTGCTCGAAAGCGTGCTGGACGCCCCGGCCCCGCTGGCCTGGCCGCTGGCCCGGCTCGCGCTCGGGTGGCTCCTGGTGAGCGGGGACGAGGAGCAGGAGCGGGGCGCCGAACTGCTGCGCGAGGTGGTGCGGTCGGGCCACCCGGCCCTGGCGCCCCGCGCCGCCCACACCCTGGGCGCCTGGCACATCGCGGGCGGGCGGGCGGAGCGCGCCGAGTACCGGCTGGGCCAGGCCGTGGCATCCGGCCACCCGGACTGGGCGCCGACCGCCGAACTCTCCCTGGCCGGACTGGCCGTACGGCAGGGCGACCCGGACCGGGCGGAACGGCTGCTCGCCTCGGTCGCCGCCGGGCCCTGGCCGAACGCCCCGCTCGCCCTGGACCACCTGGGCGATCTGCTGGCCGGCCAGGAGCGGTACGAGGAGGCGGAGGCCGCCTACCGACGGGCCATCGACTCCGGCCACCAGCACTGGTCCCAGCTCGCCCGGATCGACCTTGCGGTCATGCTGGCAGTGACGACCGACCCGGACGATCCGCGGAACGTGGCCGCGTTCACCGCGCTGCTCGCCGAGGCCGTCGCCTCCGGACACCCCGGACACGGCCCGCGCGCCGCGGAGTTGCTCGGCGAACTGCTCACCGTGCTGGAGCGGTACGACGAGGCCGAGGCCGCCTACCGGCAGGCCATCGGCTTCGGCCATGAGCAGTGGTCCCACCTCGCCCGGATCCGCCTCGCGCTCATGTTGTCGGACCTCGCCGACCCGGACGACCCGCAGGGGTTCGCGCCGGTGGCGGACCTGCTCGTCGAGGCCATGCAGGCGTCCCTTCCCGTGCTCGCCACCTGGGCGCAGTCGCTGCTCGGCCAGGTCCGGATCGTCTCGGGCGACCGGTCGCAGGGACTGCGACTGCTGAGCGACGCCGTGGCCGCGGACGTGCCCCGGGCGTCCGACGCGGCCCGGCTCTTCCTCGCCCTGTCCCACCTCGGCGACGGCGGGGATCCGGCCGAGGCACAGGCCGCGGAACTCCTGGAGGACGTCCTGCGCGGGGAGCCCTCGGACGTCACCGAGGTGGCGCGGGCGACCCTGGGCACCCTGCGTCTTCGCCAGGGCGATCACGCGGCGGCCCGGCGGCTCCTGGCCGACCCGGCCGCGTCCGACGACCCGGAGGCGGTGGCCGAGAGCTACCTCGACCGGGGTGAGTACCTCCTCGACGCCGGGGAGGTCGAGATGGCCGCCGAGCTGCTCGAAGCCGCCGTGGAGTCGGGTGCCCCGGACAGCGCGCCCCGGGCCTGTCTGCTGCTCGGCGTGACGCGGCTGGCCGAGCGCAGACTGGACGAGGCCCGGGACCGTCTCACCCGGGCGGTGGCCTCGGGCGACCCCGCCGTGGAACCGCAGGCCCGGCGGTATCTGGGCAGTACGCTCGCCCAGCTCGGCCGGCCCGAGGAGGCCGAGGAGACCCTGCTCCCGCTGGCCGCCGCGGCGGACAGCCCCGAGCGCCCGCAGGCCCTGCTGCTGCTCGCCCGGCTCGCCGTCGTCACCGGGCGGCAGGACGAGGCGGCCGACCGCTTCGAGCAGGTGCTGTCCGCCGGCGACCCGGAGGCGGAGGCCGAGGCGCGCACCGCGTACGCCCCGCTGCTGCGGGACACGGGCCGCTGGGACCGGCTCGCGGAGATCCTCTCGGCGCCCGCGGACGCCCGCCCCGCCCCGGAGAGCGAGCCCGCACGGGACGCCCTGCCCGGCGGGACCGCCGCCCCCGCACCGCAGCCGTCCGCCTCCCGCCCCGGCGAACCCGTCCTGACCGCACCGGTGTTGGTCCTCCTCGGCGATGTCGCCTCCGGCGAGGAGCAGTGGCGAGAGGCCCGCTACTGGTACCGCCGCGCCCTGGACGCCCCCGACGGCGACCGCGCCCACGACCGCGCGCGTGCGGCCCTCGGGACCCGGCCGGGCCGGCTCCCGGGCTCGCACCCGGGAACCGGCCCGCCGTCGTGAGCGCCCGTGTCCCTGGTCCGCCTACTGGCCGAAGCCGTAGGCGAACAGGTGGTCGGTGCCCGTCGATCCCGTCACCGGCAGCGTGATCGACGCGACCTTCCTGGACGGGTCCAGTGGGACCTTCGTGGCGAAGACGTACGTCCCGACGTTGTCCCGGCCGCCGCTGCCGGTGTTCCGGTAGGCCGTCGTCACGGCGGTCGTGTCGCTCGCGAGCGGCTTGGTGGACCCGCCGTTGAGCGTCCAGTCCGAGAAGCCGACCGTCGCCTTCGCGGTGGTGCCGTCGGTGTAGGTGACGGTCACCGTGCCGGAGACCCCGCTGCCGTCGGTCGGCGCGTTGGTCGCG
Source organism: Streptomyces sp. NPDC055966 (assembly GCF_042269865.1). Lineage (NCBI taxonomy): Bacteria > Bacillati > Actinomycetota > Actinomycetes > Kitasatosporales > Streptomycetaceae > Streptomyces > Streptomyces sp. NPDC055966. The sequence continues at coordinate 208,793 of NZ_JBHJYK010000013.1, read as the reverse complement.
GTGCCGAGCAGGCCCAGTGACGCGCCCGACGTGCCGGCCGGCATGAGGATGCGCTGGCCGGCCATCTCCAGGTTGTCGAGCTGACCGGAGGTCACGGTGGGCCAGGTGTAGGTGATGCCGTCGACCGTGAGAGGGGAGCCGCTGGTGACGCCGGCCGCCGACAGCGCGTTCTGCGAGAACGCCCAGCCGCCGTCGTCAAAGCCTCCCGAGAAGTGGGCGCCGTCGGGGTAGACGCCCTCGTTGGTGTCGTACGGCCACAGGGCACCGGCCTTGGCCACGGCCACCCGGAGGGTCGCCCCGCTCAGTGCCGCGCCGGTGCCGTGGTCGGTCAGCGCGAAGGCGACCGGGAACGTCCCCTCGCTCGCGCCCGCGGCCACGTGGACCTTCGCCTCGGCGCTGCCCGAGGCGGGCACCGTCAGCGAGCCGGACGCCGTGTCCAGCGTGACGCCGGAGGACGCCGTCGCCTTCCAGTCGACCGTGACGGCCGCGGCGCCGAGGTTGGTCAGGTCGAGCGTGCCGTCACCGGACGTGCCCGGCTGGAGCACCAGGCCGTCGCTGGAGGGACCGGTCGCGGCGAGCACCCGGCCGCCGCCCGTGGTGTCCGACGGCGGTGCCGCCGACGGGTCGGACGCCCAGGAGGTGTCGGGCTGGGTGCCGAGCGTGAAGTCGATCGTGCCCGCGCCCTTGAACTGCTGGTACGTCAGCCAGGAGGTCTTCCACTCCTTGCCCCTGACGTCGAGCGCGTGCACGTACGGCGCCTGGGGAGCGGCCTGCGGCGCGTTGATCCGCACCGTCTTCCCGCCGGCGAAGGTCACCTGCGCCACCGGGAACACCGGGCTGCCGAGCGCCAGGGTGTCCGTGCCCGGGGTCTCCGGGTACATGCCGAGCTCGGACCACACGTACCAGGAGCTCATCGCGCCGAGGTCGTCGTTGCCGAACGAGCCGACCGGAGCGTTGAAGTACAGCTTCTGCTGGGCCTCGCGGACAGCTGCCTGGGTCTTCCACGGCTGCCCCGTGTAGTCGTACTCCCAGGGGATCTCCACGCTGGGCTCGTTGCTCAGGTCGGCGTTGGTGTTGCCGGGGGCGGTGATGTTGTCGAGGAGGCCGTCCAGGTACGACGAGTACGCCTGGTCGCCGCCGCGTGCCTGGATGAGCTGGCGCAGGTTGAACGGGACCATCGGCGTGTACTGGGCGGACGTCCCCTCCACGAAGCCGTTGGAGGTGCCGGGGGTGAAACCGCCCGCGAACCGGCCGTCCTTGTCCTTCGCCTGCATGTAGCCGGTCTGCGGGTTGAAGACGTTCATCCAGTCCTGGGCGCGGGTGGCGAACTTCTCGTAGACGGCCGTCTTGCCCAGCGACTTCGCGAAGGAGGCGAGGGCGAAGTCGGCGGAGTCGTACTCCAGCTGGGTGGAGACCGGGCCGTAGAAGTTGCAGCAGCCGAAGTCGTTCTCGTCCAGCGGGAGATAGCCCTTCGCGTCCCGCACCGACTCGCCGGGGCGGTCGTTGTTGGGGACGGTGGCCTCGTGCTGGAGGGCGGCGAGCGCCTTGTCCGTGTCGAAGCCCGTCGCGCCGAAGGCGTGCGCGTCGGCGATGATGCCGGCGGCCGGGTCCCCGACCATCACGTAGCTCTCGCCGTTGTTCGAGGCCCACTTGGGCAGCAGCCCTGTCTGGTCATAGCCGTTGAGCATCGAGGTGACGACGTCACCGGCGACCTTGGGCTCGACCATCGCCATCAGCTGGGTCTGGGAGCGGTAGGTGTCCCAGCCGGAGTAGTTGGCGTACTGCGCCTGCTGCCCCGTGGCCAGCTTGTGGACCTGGTCGTCCATCCCCATGTACCGGCCGTTGTCGTCGGAGAGGACGTTCGGGTGCAGCAGCGCGTGGTAGAGCGCCGTGTAGAACTGCACCTGCTGGTCCGCGGAGCCGCCGCCGATCCGCACCTTGCCCAGTACGGCGTTCCAGGCGTCGTGGTTGGCCTGCTCGACGGCGTGGAGGTTCCACTGCTTGATCTCGGTGGCGAGGTTGTCCGCCGCGCCCGCGTCACTCGTGTACGAGACGCCGACCTTCGCGCTCACCGACGGGTCGGCGGAGGTGTCGAAGGTCAGGTACATGCCGTTCGCCCCCGTCGTGGGGGGCTGGGCGGCCTTGCCCGCGCCGGACGAGCGGGGTGCGGCGCCGCCGCTCGCGGCCGGGGAGGGCGCGGCGGAGGCCTTGCCGCCGCTCCCGTGGACCGTCGGGGCCGGCTTCGCGGGGACGGTGAAGTGCTTCTCCTTCAGCGGGGCCGACCGGGGAGCCTTCAGGTTCTGCTGTGCCCTGCCCGCCGTCAGCGACGTCGCGCCGGGGTTGACCGTGCCGCCGATCCAGGTGCCGCTCGCGGTGAACGGCCGGTCGAACATGACGTCGAAGTGCAGGGTGTACCGGTTGTTCGCGCCGCAGAAGTGACCGCTGTCGATCGCGCCCCTGATCTCCTTGTCGCTGACCACCTGGACGCGGGTTCCGTCCACCTGCGTGGCGCCGCCGTTGAGCTTGAACAGCAGGTTCGCCTGCGCACCCGCGGGGAAGGTGAAGGTGCCCAGGCCGGCGCGGGTGGTGTCGGTCAGCTCGGTCCTGACCCCGCTCGCGTCGGTGACCTTGTAGGAGCCGGTGCCTGCCTGCTCGTCGTGGTGGCTGAAGCCGACGGAGGCGTTGCCGAGGTCGCCCGGCAGCGCGCCGGTCACCGGCAGGACGGGCAGGTCGCCCGCGACGGGGCAGCCGGGTCCCGAGACATGGGTGAGGCTGAAGCCGGAGATCTTGTTGTCGTTGTACTCGTAGCCGCCGCCGTCGGCGCGGTCGGGCGTCGTGTCCGGCCCCCACTGCACCATGCCGGCCGGCATGTCGGGGCCGGGGAAGGTGTCCACCGCACCGGAGGTGCCGATGAGGGGGTTGACGAGGGACGCGGGGTCCTTCACGAGGGCCGGTGTCGCGCTCGCGGCATACGCGCTCCCGGTCGCCGGAAGGGGGAGGGCGGCCAGGCCCAGGACCGCGACCACGGCCAGGCGTTGGCGGAATCTCTTTCGGTCACGTGGCGCGGCTGAACGTCGGGGTCTCACCATCGGTTGCCTCCGCAGCGGTTCGTGCTTCGCACATCAGGTGCAGGCGCGCCGAAGAAGGCCGGAGCGCCGACGACAGGCAGCGGTTCCGGCCGCGCCCCGCACGGCCTGACAACGTTGCCATGCACGAGTGTTGAGTGAAACGCGTGTGCTTGCGGCGTGTCAACGAGGCCAACAAGACTTTCTGTGCGCGAAGTTCACCGCCGGGCACGTCCGGTCGCGCCGTCGCGCGCCGGCCACGGCGAGCCGCCATGACGGCGCGTCCCACCGGCCGATGCGGGCGCCCGCTAACACGAACCACCTCACGGCGTTCACAGCGACACGCTGTCGGCGTGGGGTGAGCAGCCGTCAGAGATCATTCGGAAGGCCTAATCGTCATTCAATATGCCTTCTTTTTCGGTCACTTCACTTCCTGACCGAGCGACAGAAAGGGCCGCATATAACCCGATCGGCCTCCATCGCGAATTTCCCGAAATGCCCGATGTGACAGCCGTGAGTACGTTTGATCGCAGTCGGCTGACGAGCCGACGTCTCCGAGATATCCAGACAGGAGAAGCGACATGAAGCTCGCTCGTTCCACCATGGTCACCGCCGCTGCCGGAGCCGCCACGGCACTCGCCGTCACCGGCATCACCTACGCCTCGGCGGCCTCCGCCCCGGCGCCCCAGGCGGCCCCGGCGGCCGTCGCCCCCGCCGCGGAGGCGCCCTTCGGCGGCGACTCCGGGCAGGGCAAGAACAACAGCAACAACAACAGCAACAACAACGAAGGCAAGGGCAACGAGGGCAAGGGCAACGAAGGCCGCCGCGAGGAAGGCCGGGGTCACGAGGAGCGCCACGAGGAGGGCCGCATCCTCATCAACGAGCGGTCCTACTCCGCCCGCCCCGGCGACTGCATCACCGTGATCAGCGGCCTGGGCGCCAAGACCCTCAACGTCCGCAACGACAGCCACAAGCGCGTGGAGGTCTTCCGCGGGGCCGTCTGCGACAACGGCGCCCCCATCGCCACCGTCGGCGCGTTCAGCACCAGCTTCGGCGTCGACGATCTCCACGTCAAGGACGGCGTCCACGTCAAGGACGGCATCGTGGCCAGCTTCCGTGTGGACTGCGACCACGAAGGCGGCCGGGGCGAAGGCGGCCGCGGTGAAGGCGGCTGGGGCGACGGCGGCTGGGACGACTGACCGGACAGCGGCAGCACAGGATGAGGCCCCGGCCCGCCGCAATCGGGCCGGGGACCCCGATCCCCACCATTGTCCGACAACCCGCACGCCCTCCCCGCACCACCGGGCCCGGACACCAGGCGTCACGCTCTGGTGCCCGGGCCCGCACCCGCCCGCCAACAGCCCGACTCACCTGGGCATTTACACCCCAGTGCCCTCGCGCCTGCACATCCGGCCATGCCCTCGCCGCCCGATTCCCTCCCGGCGTTTCCCCCGCCCCGAACGAGTGAGAAGGGGCGCGGGTCCCGGCGATCTCGACGTTGGCCATGGCCCGCGCCATCAGCGTGAGGAACTCCGCCTCACGACGGGTGAGTCCGTGACGGCGGGCCGCCGGACACCGAGCGCCGCGGTCGAGTGGCGTCCCGCGGCCCCCATCGCGTACGTGCGGCCGATCCCCTCACCCGTCCCGCTCGGCGAGTTCGATCTCGGCCCAGATGGTCTTCCCGCCCTCATGGTGCCGGGTACCCCACCGCTGGGCGAGCTGGGCGACGAGCAGCAGACCGCGGCCGCCCTCGTCGTAGGTGCGGGCCCGGCGCAGGTGCGGGGCGGTGCCGCTGCCGTCGGAGACCTCGCAGATCAGCGCCGTCCCGCGGATCAGCCGCAGTTGGACGGGCGGCTGGCCGTAGCGGATGGCGTTCGTGACGAGTTCACTCACCACCAGCTCGGCGGTGAACGCCGCGTCGCGCAGGCGCCAGGCGTCCAGCCGGGCCAGCACCTGTGCGCGGGCGTCGGCCACCACCGCCGGATCGGAGGGCAGGTCCCAGGTGACGACCCGGTCGGCGTCGAGCGCCCGGGTCCGCGCGACGAGCAGGGCGACGTCGTCCCCGGGCCGCGCGGGCAGCAGCGTCCGGATCAGCTCGTCGCACACCGTCTCCAGCGGCCGGGCGGCGGACCGGCCGAGGCCCCGGCGCAGGAGCTCCAGACCCCGGCCCAGGTCGTGCCCGGCGCCCTGGACCAGGCCATCGGTGTACAGCGCGAGCAGGCTGCCCGGGGGCACGTCCCACTCGACGGTCTCGAAGGGCAGACCCCCCACCCCGAGCGGAGGGCCGGGCGGCACGTCGACGAAGCCCGCCGTGCCGTCCGGGGTGACGGCGACGGGCGGCGGATGGCCGGCGGAGGCGGCGGTGCAGCGGCTGGAGACCGGGTCGTGGACCACGTACAGGCAGGTGGCGATGAGACCGGTGGGGACGTCGAGATCGACCTCGTCGTACGCGGTGCACTCCTCGGTCGCCAGGTGGGTGACCAGGTCGTCGAGGTGGGTGAGCAGTTCGTCGGGGGGAAGGTCGACGTCGGCCAGGGTGTGCACCGCGGTCCGCAGCCGTCCCATGGTGGCCGACGCCCGCAGTCCGTGGCCCACCACGTCGCCGACGACCAGCGCGACCCGGGCGCCCGAGAGCGGGATCACGTCGAACCAGTCGCCGCCCAGCCCCGCCCGGGTGCGGGCCGGCAGGTAGCGATGAGCCGCCTCGACCGCTTCCTGGGCCGAGAACCGGCTCGGCAGGAGGCTGCGCTGCAGGGCCAGCGCGGTGCCGCGTTCGAGGGTGTACCGGCGGGCGTTGTCGATGGCCACGGCGGTGCGGGCGGCGATCTCCTCGGCCAGGAGCAGGTCGTCGTGCGAGAAGGGCTCCTCGCGCCGATGCCGGACGAGGACCGCCACACCGAGGGTGATGCCGCGGGCGCGCAGCGGCACGACCATGATCGAGTGGATCCCGAACCCGCGGACCACTTCGGCCCGGTCGGGATCGGCCCGCCCCCACTCCCTGATCGCCGCGTCCTCGCTGCGGTGCAGGGAGGGCGTGCCCGTGGCCAGACAGCGCACGGGTGGTGCGGACTCGGGGTAGTCGTCCACGTCTCCCGGTGCCCGCACCGCCTCGGGCACCCCGGGCAGCGCGGACTGCTGCGCCACGCGCCGCAGCGGGACCGTGCCCGTTCCGGACGGCCTCGGCTCGACTCCGCGGCACAGCGAGTCGAGCAGGTCGACGGTGACGAAGTCGGCGAGCCGGCCCACCGTCACGTCGGCCATCTCCTGGGCCGTGCGCATCACGTCCAGGGTGCTGCCCACCTGCGCGCCGACGTCGTTCAGCAGCGCGAGCCGCTCCCGGGCCAGCTGCTGTTCGGTGACGTCGAGGGCGGAGACCTCCAGGTGCCGCACCTGCCCCGCCGGTGTGGTGAGCGGGGACACGGTGACGGACCAGACCTTCTCGGGTCCGTCCGGTCGGGCTCTGCCCCGGACGTGGAACTGCTCCGCCTCGCCCGACGCGAGCACCCGGCCCATGCCGTCCTCGACCCGGTGGCAGAGGTGGGGCGGCAGGATGTCGGTGACGCGTCGGCCACGCATCCGCTCCTCGCTCAGTCCGAGTTCCCGTACCGCTCCGGCGCTCGCCCGTACGGCCCGCAGCGCGGAGTCGTACAGGATCACGGGGAGCCGGCACTGGGTGAACGCCTCGTCGGCCGTCACCAGGTCCGGCGGTGAGTGCTCCGGTGACGTCACCACGAGGAGCCGCTGGGCGCGGCCCGTACGGTCGACCGACGGATAGGCCCGCACCCGCGCGGGCACCGGCCGGCCGTCCCGGTGCCGGAGCAGGGCCGTCGTGCCGGCCGGGCTCAGGTCCGGGAGGCCGTCGCCGCTGCCCGCGTCCGGGGCGATCAGACGGGTGACCGGGCTTCCGACGGCCTCCCCGCGGGGGTAGCCGAGCAGGCGCTCGGCGCCCGTGCTCCATCCCGTCACGATTCCCCGGTCGTCGACGACCGCCGTGGCCGGGTCTGCCGGATCGGGCCGTGCGGCACGGCTCCCGCCGAGGGGGGTGGCATCACCCATGCCGGTCACCGCCCGTTCCGCCCGCTCGGCCACCGTGGCCCCGGGCACCGTCGCGGAGGCCGAGGAGGCCGACACGACGGGACGCCCGTGGCGGCCGGTCCCGCCGCGTCGGCCTCCTGCCTCACCTCTACCGTTTCCATCGTTCTCCACTCGCCCGCGGGCGTCTCGCCGAGGACCTCCGAGGATCAGGGAGCCTCGCCCGTGGCGGCAGCGCGGGGGCGGGGCCCGGCTGCCGGCGGGCACCATTCGAAGAGCAGGATGGTCACGTCGTCCCGCAGTTGGTCGCGCTGGTAGTCGAGGACGGCGTGGATGAGCAGCCGCAGCACCTCGGCCGGGTGCTGGCCGGCGGCGTTGGAGCGGATGACGAAGTCGGTGAACCGGTCGAGGCCGAACTCCGCGCCGTTCGCGTCGCGCGCCTCCACGACACCGTCGGTGTAGAGCAGGACGCAGTCGCCCGGTTCCAGTACCGTCTCGTGGACCTGCCGGACGGCCGGGGCGAGCGGGCCGGCCAGGCCGATCGGCGGCTGTGGGGGGCGGTCCAGCGCCCCGGCGAGCACCCGCTCGGCACGGATCAGCAGCGGCGGAGGGTGCCCGCAGTTGACCCAGTGCAGCACCCCGGTCTCGGCGTCGAGCCGGCACAGCACGCCGGTGCAGAAGTGGTCGGGCAGCCAGCGGGCGAGCGCCTGGTCGACGGAGCCGACGACATCGGCCAGGTCACCACCGCCCCGGCGGGCGTTGCGCGCCGCCGCCATGGCGACCGACGTGCTCAGACCGGCGGTCAGATCGTGCCCCATGGAGTCGAGGATCATGGTGTGCAGCACGTTCTTGACCACCGAGTGGTCGAAGGCGTCTCCGGCGACGTCGTACGCCGGCTCCAGGACCGCGGTCGAGACACATCTGCGGCTGCCCACGGTGTGCGGGGGCAGGAAGGCCCGCAGCATCTCGGCGGGCAACCCCATCGGCACGGTGCGGGTGCGGGCGGCGAGCCAGTCGCTGTAGGCGCGCTTGGAGGTGACCAGCATCGCGAACAGATGGGACAGCATCCGGCAGCGGCGCATCCGGACCCGGTCGGGCGAGGCGGCCCGCACCGCCAGTACGCCCAGCCGCTCCGCGCCGTCGACCAGGGGCATCCAGACGATCACGCCGCCGTCGCCGCCCACGACCCGGGGGGAGACCGAACGGTAGGCCCAGCCGGCCGGCGAGCGGTCCACCGGCAGCGGCTGCAAGGCCTCGTCCAAGGGGACGAGCAGCCGTTGTTGCAGGTCGACGAGGTAGATCAGCGCGGTGTCCAGGCCGAGGGCCGAGGCGCACCGGTTCGCCAAGGCCGACAGTTCGAAGGGCAGGGCCGACTGCGCCTCGATGACCAGCCGCTCCAGCAGATCCTCGTCGACGGCGGTGCCGGGACCGGAGAACGCGTGCGGAGGATCCGGCACGGTCATCACCCCTTCCGCGCCCAGTCTCACACCGCTGCCGTCCTCGCACAGGTCAGGCAGCACGACCACCGGGGGCAGGAGCGGCGACCAGGACGGTCAGCCGGTGTCCGCGCAGCCGAGCGACTGGCCGCCGAGCCGCATCATCACCGTGTCTCCGGCATGTCCGGGAACCGGTCCCCGCACCGCAGCTCGAACCAGACGCTCTTGCCGGTGGCCGTCCGCCTGCTGCCCCAGGCGTCCGCGAGCAGGTCGATCAGTTCCGTGCCGCGACCGCCCTCGGCGTCCGCGTCGGCGACGCCGCGCACGGGGCCGCCGGACTCGGTGTCCTCGACCTCGCACAACAGCCTGCCCTGGCGCAGCCGGAGATTGAGCCTGAGCGGGCCCCGCGTATGGCGCAGGGCATTGGTGACCAGCTCGCTGACCAGCAGTTCCGCGGTGTCGGCGAGGTCGGTCACGGCCCAGTCGCCCAGCTGCGCGGTCACCAGCCGCCGGGCTCGGCCCGCGGAGGTGAGTTCCCGGCGCAAGGGCCAGGAGGCGTCCCAGGGGGTGGGGCGGCCGCGGGGCGCGTCCAGCGGCCGCAGCGGTGCCAGCGTGCGCGACCACATGGCCCACTGCCTGGCGAACCACGACGGTGCGGCACCGCGAGACGACCCGCTCTCCTGGTGACGGGCGAGGGGACGGCCGACGGGACGGCCGATGGCGTCGGTGGCCATGGCGATCAATCCTTCTGGGGCTGACGGTGAGCGGCCCACCGGGTGCGCGCCGGGCTCGTGCCGGACGCGTGTATGTAGCAACCGCTACATACAAATATAGACGTAATGACTGCTACGGTAAATAGCGCTCCAAAATTCTCAAAAGTAAGTAATCGGTCATCGGTCATCGGAAGCGTCCCTCACGCATCCAGGAGCCCCCATGCCTCGCCCACCCGACCCGGCCAAACGGCGCGCACTTCTCGACCGTGTCCGCGCCTACGTACTGCGCAACGGCGTCACGGATCTCTCCCTGCGTCCGCTGGCCCAGGCCCTGGGCACCAGCGACCGCATGCTCCTGTACTACTTCGGCACCAAGGAACGCATGATCGCCGAAGCGCTCGCCGTCTACGAACGCCGCCCCCTCCTCCGCGTCCGCACCGCGCTCGACACGACCGGCTCCCCCACGGACCCCGCGGGGCTGCGCCGTTTCATGGAGGAACTGTGGCGGCAGTTCGGCGAACCCGACGTACGCGCCACGCTCCCCCTCTTCCTGGAGGTCATGAGCGCCAGCGTGCTCCACCCGGACCGCTACGGACCCGTCATGCGAGACATCGTCACCGAGTGGACGGACCTGCTCACCTCGATCCTGCACGGCCTGGGCATGAACCAGGACCGGGCCCGGACCCAGGCCACCCTCCTCACCGACGCCGGCCTCGGCCTCCTGATCGCCCCCCTGGCGAACGGCCACTGGGCCCAGGCCGACACCGCCTTCCACGCCCTCCTCGACACCCTCGAACCCGGCTGGCACACCTGACCTGAGGGGACATCAGAAAGCTTTTGCCGCCGCCCAGTTGGGGGCAAACTCTTACCTTACGCACACCCATCACATGTCAATGTCTCTCTAAAATCTCGGCATGGGCATCCTCATACCTCGGCTCGCCCCGTCACTGGTGTGCGTGCTGACCTTCGCCGTGATCTTCTTCTCTCTGTCCAGGATCCTTCTCCCCCGGATCGACGACGCGCTCGCCGAACGCCGGGACGCCATCGACGGTCAGCGGGAACAGGCCGAGCGGGCGGCGATCGAGGCCGGTGAGGTCCTCGCCATGTACCGCGAGGAACTGGCGGACGCTCGGCACGAGGCGGCTCGCCTGCGTCAGGAGGCGTTGGAACAGGGCGCTCAACTGATCGCCGAGATGCGCGCCGAGGCACTGCGGGAACGCGAGGCGATGATCACCGAAGCTCAGGCCCGGCTCGCGGCCGACCGGGAGACCGCGAAGACGGAATTGCACGGTGTCGTCGTGTCGTTGGCCACGGAGCTGGCCGGCCGGGTGGTCGGCGAGTCCCTCGACGGGGTCGTCCGTGAAAGCGACGTCGTGGACCGCTTCTTCGCGGACCTCGACGACCGCAGCGCGGCACGTCTGCGGTAATCCCGCCGACTGCGCGGTCACCAGCCGTGACCGCCGCTGGTGTGGAACAGGGCCAGGCCGGCCGTGACCACGATGAGGAGCTGCGAGAGGCGGACGGGGCAGAACAGCGCCGCCAGTGCGCAGGCAAGAGCCGCGTACCACGGCATGGACCATGGTGCCGCGATGATCCAGGCGAAGGAGAGCACGAAGGGGACGGTGACGACGACCGGGGCCTCCGCCGGTACGTGCCGGTGGAGTACGAGGGCCAGCCCGAGCATCAGCACGGGCCACAGAACGCTGACACTCGCCGCGGCCGCGGCCGGCCCGACGACAGCGGTCGCACCGTGTTGGAACACGCCCCACAACGACGGCATCGACACCATGTGCGAGGCTTTGGAGAGCGGGTCCAAGGCGTGCAGGCCGTACATGCCGTAGAGCACCGCCACCATCAGCGTGGCCGCTCCCACCACGCCGGCCGCCCGCAGCCAGGCGCCGCGTCGGAGCAGCAGCCAGATCACCCCGGCACCGAGCAGTGCGGCACTGACCTTGACGCCGCAGGCCAGGCCGACGAGGCCGCCGATGGTCAGGTCCCGGCGCCTGCCGCCGGTGCTGCGCGCCATGTGGACCACGCAGACCGCCAGGACGGCCACGAGGGTGTCCAGGTGCCCGCCCCCGACCAGCACCCCGATCAGCAACGGATTGGCGCTCCACAGGAGTGCGGCCCGTACCGGATCGTCGGCCGTCCGCATCAGCAGGAGGCCGACGCCGAGGAAGACGGCCGCGTTCGCGAGCATCAGCACCCATATGGTCAGCCACGGCTGGTTACCGCCCACGCACGCGGCAGCGGCCTGCCACCACGTGGCGACCGGCCCGTACACCGACGGGGAGTTCCGCCAGGCGTCGCCGACCAAATGCGCGTAGGCACCGCCCAGTTGGGCGGGGGTCGTCACATACGGATCACCGCCGAGAGCGGCGATACGACCGTAGGCGGCGTAACTCGCCGCGTCGGAGGAGCCGACCGGGGTGAGGTTCGCGAAGAGGAGCACGGCCAGCGCGCCCCCGCGGAACAGAGTTCGGGGATCGGGACTCCACCCTCGGCCGTGTGCGTGGAGCAGACCGAGCGTTCCTCCGCACGACAGCACGACGGCGGCGGCCATGGCCGCCTCGGAGAGTGTGCCGGGCATGGCGGGCAGCCGGAGCCAGGTGATCGGCGCCCTCAGCGTGTTCGGGTTGGGCGCGCTCGCACCGACCAGCGCGAACAGGAGGACGCCTGCCCCCGCCGCCCACAACGCGGCGCGCGGCCGCGGCCGGCCGTCTCCCGTCCGAGCCGTGTACCCGGCTGTCCTCCTGCCCAGGGCCAGAGGTCGCAGAGTCCATTCGTTGTTGTTGATCGTCAAGGTCGGCCTCTGGGTCGCACTCGGGTCATGGCTCTTTCACACACGGGTGATCGGGAACTGCGCCTCCCCCCACGGCAGCACATGTCTCGGCAGCTCAGCGACCGGTCCTCTCCGTCAGCTCGCGGCGGGGAGGTGCGACGACGATCCGGCAGACCGGACGTGCCGTCGTCGCCCATGGCCCCACCGCACCCACCGATACGGGCACCACGGCAGCTTTCCACATGGCCGGCCGCATCAGCTCGCACCCGCAGAGGTCTGTCGGCACGGTTGCACCCGTGGACGGGCGGGCTCTCGGCAGGCGCTGCCGGACGGCGACGCAGGGCTCGGCGACGGCACGCGCTCCACTCCGGGAATTCGGACGGATATTCACCGGATTACCCCGGATCGCGCATATCGCCCAGGTGACGTCCCCGGTGCACGCAGACCGCGTCGGTGAAGTAGATCAGCCATGGTGCGACTGTAACCACCCGGGCGAAGCCCCTACCGACCTGGCCTCGAAACCCGGCGCTCGCGAGCAGCGCCGCGATGAGGGCACCGAGACGGTCACCCGCACGCGCGGCGGGGACGAACGCCTCGCCGGCCGGGGTGAGGGGCCGCTCCCGGTCGGGCAGGGCTCCGTCCCGCGCGGAGGCGACGGGCTTCGGTCGTCGCCGCATCGTATGCAGCCCCCCCGCGGCCGGCGAAGGGGCCCGGCTCAGCGGCCGGCGGTCGTCGCCTGGCGTGCGGCTGACGTCGGCTCCTCGTGGCCGTCGGTGCCGAGCGCGGCCAGGATGTCCTCGACGCTCTGCCTGGCATCGCCGAAGAGCATGCCGCTGTTCTCGCGGAAGAAGAGCGGGTTCTGCACGCCCGCGTATCCGGAGGCCATGGAGCGCTTGAACACCACGACCTGCTCCGCCTCCCAGACCCGCAGCACCGGCATGCCCGCGATGGGGCTCGCCGGGTCCTCGGTCGCGGCCGGGTTGACGGTGTCGTTCGCGCCGATGACCAGCACGACCGAGGTACCGGCGAAGTCGTCGTTGATCTCGTCCATCTCCAGGACGATGTCGTAGGGGACCTTCGCCTCGGCCAGCAGGACGTTCATGTGCCCGGGCAGGCGCCCGGCGACGGGGTGGACGCCGAACCGGACCTCGACGCCCCGTGCGCGCAGCCGGCGCGTCAACTCCGCCACGGGGTGCTGGGCCTGGGCGACGGCCATGCCGTAGCCGGGGGTGATGATCACCGAGCGGGCGCGGGCCAGCATCCCGGCCGCCTCCGCCGCCCGCACCTCCCGGTGCTCGCCCTGCTCCTGCGCACGGCCGGACGGCGCCTCGATGCCGAATCCGCCCGCGATGACGGAGAGGAAGGAGCGGTTCATCGCCCGGCACATGATGTAGGACAGATAGGCACCGGAGGAGCCCACCAGCGCGCCCGTCACGATGAGCAGGTTGTTGTCGAGCAGGAAGCCGGCCGCGGCCGCCGCCCAGCCCGAGTAGCTGTTCAGCATGGAGACGACGACGGGCATGTCACCGCCGCCGATCGCGGCGACCAGGTGCCAGCCGAGCGCCAGCGCCAGCACGGTCACCGTGATCATCAGCGCCAGGTCCGGGCTGACGGTGAACCAGGCGGTCAGTGCGACGAAGGCGCCGAGCGCGCCGAGGTTCAGCGCATTCCTGCCCGGCAGCGTCAGCGGACGGGACGTGATGCGCGCCGAGAGCTTCAGGAACGCGACGATCGAGCCGGTGAAGGTGACCGCGCCGATGAAGACGCCGATGAACACCTCGGCGTGGTGGATGCCCAGCAGGTCGGCAGCGATCCGGGTCTGCGCCCTGCCGTGCGCTTCCACCTCCAGATAGCTGTTCCAGCCCACCAGCACCGCGGCGAGGCCGACGAAACTGTGCAGCACCGCGATCAGTTCGGGCATCTGCGTCATCTCGACACGCCGGGCCCGCCACAGGCCGACCGCCCCGCCGAGCGCCATAGCCACCACGATCAGGGTCACCGCGCCCGCAGTGATGCTCCGCGCCGCGAGCACGACCGTGGCGACCAGCGCGAGGACCATGCCGGCGATGCCGTAGACGACGCCGGCGCGGGAGGTGCGGTGCTGGGACAGGCCCGCCAGGCTCAGGACGAACAGCAGCGCGGCGACCAGGTCGGCGGCGTGGGACGCCGTCAGTGAAGTCATCTCGGCTCAGCCTTTCGAGAACATCGACAGCATACGGCGGGTGACGGCGAAACCTCCGAAGATGTTCACGCTCGTCAGCAGGATCGCCACGAAGGCGAGCGCGGTGACGATCCGGTTCTCGTGCCCGATCTGCAGCAGGGCGCCGATCACGACGATCCCGGAGATCGCGTTGGTCACCGACATCAGCGGCGTGTGCAGCGCGTGGTGCACCTTGCCGATGACGTAGTAGCCGATCACGACCGCCAGGGCGAACACCGTGAAGTTTCCGGCCAGTTGGGCGGGGGCGAAGGCCACCAGCAGGAACAGGGAGAGCATGCCCAGCCCGATCAGGCCGTAGCGCCGAACGGGCGTCAGCCTCGGTCCCCTCGCTTCGGGTTCGCGCTCGGCGGGCACGGTCTGCGGCGACCCGGTCGGCGGGGCGGGTGCGGCCGAGACCGCCACGGGCGGCGGCGGCCAGGTGACGTCGCCGCCCCGCACCACGGTCACGGCCCGTTGTACGGCGTCGTCGAAGTCGATCGTCAGCCGCCCGTCCCCGCCGGGGGTGAGCAGCTTCAGGAGGTTCGCCAGGTTGGTGCCGAAGAGCTGCGAGGCCTGGGCGGGCAGCCGGGAGGCGAGGTCGGTGTAGCCGATGACGGTGACACCGTTGTCGGTGACGACCGCACGCCCGGGCACGGTGCCCTCGACGTTGCCGCCCTGGGCGGCGGCCATGTCGACGATGACGCTGCCCGGCTTCATGACCGCCACGTCCCCGGCCGTCAGCAGGACCGGCGCCGGCCGGCCCGGGATCAGCGCGGTGGTGATCACGATGTCCACGTCCCCGGCCTGCTCGTGGTAGAGCTCGGCGGCGGCGCGATCGTAGTCGGCGGAGGTCGCCCTGGCGTAGCCGTCGGTGCTCGCCTCCTGGACGACGTTCACCGGGAGGTACTCGCCGCCCAGCGACTTCACCTGGTCCGCGACCTCGGGCCGCGGGTCGGTGGCCCGCACGATCGCGCCGAGGCTGGAGGCGGCGCCGATCGCCGCGAGACCGGCCACGCCCGCACCGGCGACCAGCACCTTCGCCGGCGGCACCTTGCCCGCCGCGGTGACCTGGCCGGTGAAGAACCGGCCGAAGACGTGGGCGGCCTCGATCACCGCCCGGTACCCGGCGATGTTCGCCATCGACGACAGTACGTCCATCGTCTGGGCGCGTGAGATGCGCGGCACCGCGTCGAGCGCCAGCGCGGTCACCCCGGCATCCGCCAGTGCCCGCAGCAGTTCGGGCTGCTGTGCCGGGGCCAGCAGGGCGATCACGGTGGCGCCGCCGCGCAGCCGGGTGATCTCCGTGTCGGAGGGAGCGTTCACCTTCAGGACGACATCCGCGTCCCAGGCCTGGCCGATGGCGGCGCCGGCGTCGAGGTAGGCCTGGTCGCCGAAGCCGCTGGCCGCGCCGGCCCCGGACTCCACCACCACCTCGTAGCCCAGGCCCAGCAGGTGACGTACCGTCGACGGCGTCGCCGCGACCCGTGTCTCCCCGGACAGGGACTCGACCACGACGCCGACGCGCTGGGGCGGGTGTTGCGCAGGTTCTTGTGCAGACATGTCTCGTGTTCTCTCCCGGTAGGAGGGTCTGACGGGTATCCGCGGTCAAACGGGCGTCCACAGGACTCGTTCCGTGGACGCGGGCCGCAGGAAACCTACCCCCCGAACCGGGCCGGGCCGACGGACACGGCCCTGGTGTATTTCACTCGGCGGTGCCGCCGCCACGGCGCCGCACACGTACCGCGGTCTCCCAGGACAGGGCGGCGACGGACATCAGGGACAGCAGCAGGTAGAACACGAAGAGCTTGCGCAGGTCGTCGAGGACGTACCAGACCGACGCGGTGGCGCAGAACCAGAAGGCGACCAGTGAACCGGCGCCGCCCCCCTTGCGGCGTGCCGCGCTCACCAGGCAGCAGGCGGCGGTCAGCGCCAGCAGTGCGGCGATGCCGACGTACGAGTGGGCCCACCCGTCATTGGCGCGCCGCAGTTCCGAGTTCACCGCCACGGCCTCCGCCACGGGACCCCAGCCCACGACGCACGACAGACGTGCCGACCAGGGCAGGGCCACCAGCCCCAGCAGGCCGGCCGCGGAGGCGACCCAGCCGAAGTGGGCCGTTTCCACCACGTGGCCGCGTGCGCACAGCAGCGACAGCAGACACCCCGCCAGGGCCAGGACGCTGTCGGCCGTGAGGCGCGGCACGAACCTGCGGCCGGGCGTGGCGGGAGTGCCGGGGCGCGGCGCCGGCGGGAGGGGTGAGGGGGCCTGGGCCGTCGGCATGGCGGACCGGGCCAGGGCCTCGGCGAGAGCGGCACCCATCTGCCGTGCGTCAGCGAATCGTTCCTTCGGATCCTTGCGCAGAGCACGCCGGATCACCGCCTCCACCGCCGGCGGCACCTGCGGACGGAGCCGGGA
Organism: Streptomyces sp. NPDC055966; assembly: GCF_042269865.1. Taxonomy (NCBI): domain Bacteria; kingdom Bacillati; phylum Actinomycetota; class Actinomycetes; order Kitasatosporales; family Streptomycetaceae; genus Streptomyces; species Streptomyces sp. NPDC055966. The sequence goes on along the minus strand of NZ_JBHJYK010000013.1, from coordinate 192,152 downwards.
GACCGGCTCGGGTTCGGCGAACAGATGCTGGTGCATGACGGCGAACGGCGATTCGCCGCGGAACGGCGGCTGCCCGGTCAGCAGTTCGTGCAGCAGGCACCCCATCGCGTACAGGTCGGCCCGGTGGTCGACCTCCGCCCCGTTGATCTGCTCGGGCGAGAGGTAGGCGGGGGTGCCGATAGCGGCGCCGCTGCCGGTGATGCGGGTGGCCGTCTCGGTGAAGGCTTTGGCGATGCCGAAGTCAAGGACCTTCACGGCGCCGGGGCCGGTGCGCATGATGTTCGAGGGCTTGATGTCCCTGTGCACGATGCCGTGTTCGTGGCTGTGCTGCAGCGCGTCCAGCACGGCGCATGCCGTCTCGATGGCCTCGGCGACGGGCAGCGGGCCGTCGCGCAGGGCCTCGGCGAGGGTCGTGCCCGGTACGTATTCCATCACCAGATAGGGCCGCGGGCCGTCGGCGTCGGGCTCCTCCCCTACGTCGTGGATGGTGGCCACTGCGGGGTGGTTCAGCGCGGCCGCCGCGTGTGCCTCGCGCCGGAAGCGGGCTCGTGACTGCGGATCGTGGGCCAGCGCCGAGGAGAGCAGCTTGACCGCGACAGTGCGGCGCAGCTGGCGGTCCACCCCTCGATGAACCGTTCCCATGCCGCCCTGCCCGAGCCTCTCGACCAGCTCGTACCGGTCACTGAGGACTGATTCCCGCCCCACGCACGCCTCCCCGCTCGTCACAAACCCGAGGAAGCTTACGACCCCCGCGACGCATCCCACGTGCCGACGAGGCACGTGGGATGCCCACCACGCCTCGGACGAAGCGAGGTCAGACGTCCTCGACATCGGTGAAGAGGAGGCGCACACCGCCGGTCGCCAGCTCGAAGGCCTTGGCGACGAACGCCGATGCCTCTCCGGTCGTCACGGCCCTGCTGGCCGCGGCGTAGTCGGTGAAGTACATGTCGAGTACGCGATAGGCCGGTGTCGCGCTGCCGTCCTCCTTCGGCCAGACCTTCGCGCTCTCGATCCGCTGGACTCCGGGGATCTTCTTCGCCAGCGCGATCTGCTCGTGGTGACCGGCCTCGAACTCCTCGGGGGATTTCGGGTTCTCGTAGATTGCGGTGATCTTCGTCGGCACTATTCCTGCTCCTTGTCCGTTACTGTTACTGGGTCTTCCATTTCGCATTCTCGGGGATCGATTTGTCGGGCACGTGGACCTGGATGATGGACGGGCTGTCCGAGTTCTTCAGGGCACCCGTCACGGCAGCCGTCAGCTCTCCGTACGTGCCGACTTCCCACCCTCGGCACCCGAACACCTCCGACAGCCGGCTGTAGTTCCACCGGTGCAGGACACACGGCTTGAAGAACGGCTTGTCGGCGTGGAAGACCGACGCATCGCCGAGCCACTGCTCCACGGCGTAGACGCCGTTGTCGATGACGAAGACGATCGGGTTGAGCCTGAAGCGAGTCTGCGTCGAGAGGCACTGGGCGGTCATCTGGAATCCGCCGTCACCCGAGAAGACCACGACTCTCTGGTCGGGCGCCTTCGCCAGGCAGATACCCGTCGCAGCCGCCGCGCCGTAACCGATCGACGAGTAGGACGACTGAGCGATGAACCCGCCCGGCCGTGGCACGTCGAGCAGCAGGCTCCCGAAGTAGTTCATGCTCGCGTCGGCGGCGACGATGGTCTTCCGGTCGATGTACTGCTGGATGAAGTTGTAGAACCCCTGGTACGTGATCACGTCGGACGAGCCCGTGGTCGGCGCGCCACGAGCGGGTTTCTCCGGGAGTTTCCGTGTTTTGGGCGCGACCTTTTGTGCCAGGATGCCGTCCATCAGGTGCTCCAGCGCGACCTGTCCGCCGAAGAAGGTCCCGAGCTTGACCGCGTCGAACGACGCGAACGCGGTCTTGTCGTAGTCCGGCTCCCAGCCGAGCGAGTTGATGTCCGTCAGCCACACGCCGAGGGCCAGCACGAAGTCGGACGTCGCGGCCAGATCCGTGACGGCCGTCGATGACGCCTGGCCGTCGAGCACGCCGGCGAACAGGGGATCGTCCTCGGAAAGGACGGCCTTGCTGAGGAGTTCCGTGACGAAGGGGACGTTCAGCTGCTGGATCAGACTCATGGCCTTGTCCTGAAGGCCGAGCCGGTCGATCTCCACACCGACCCAGACGAGCGGGTTCTCGGCGCTTTCGAGCCTGGCGCAGATCTGCGCCACCGACTGTTCCAGGCTGGTCTCGTCCGACAGGATCCTGGCCGGCTTCAGAACACCCCTCGGCGGCTCGCACGTCAAGTCGACCATGTCCTGGAGAAGCTCGATGTAGATCGGGCGCCGTTCGCTGATGCACCGGGTCAGCGCGTAATCTATCAACGTCGGTGCGACGTCCGGGTTCTCGATGCGTACGGCTGCGACCGTGATGTGCTCGAACGACTGAAGGTCCGTTTCACGTCCGCTGATGAAGTGATGCGCGCTGAAGCCGGTCTGCTCGAAGACGATGGTCTTCTTGATGCTCGGTGTGCCGTTGATCAGCACGAGCGGAACCTTCTCGACATAAGCGCCGGCGACGGCGTTCACGGCACACAGTGCGCCCGCGGAGTAGGTGACACAGAGCGCCCCGACGCCCTTCAGCCTCGCGTATCCGTCCGCCGCGTAACCGGCGTTCACCTCGTTGACTTCCTCGATGATCTCGATGCCGCTCGGCGCGACGTAGCGGTTCAGCCATTCGATCGAGTAGTCGCCCGCGATGGAAAAGAGGTGACCCAGCCCCAGTTGGCGGAGCCGGTCCACCAGGTACTGCCCTACGGTGCAGGTCTCGTTCATGGTCCGAATGCCTCCGGGGTCAGTAGTCGCTCGCGCCGCCGAACAGCCGGGGCAGGTAGATGTCGAATATCCCCGGGCACTTGCGTTCGGGATACCGCTGGAGCATGAAACCCTTGAAGGCGTCGCCCGTCAGCCCGTTGCCGATCGCCTGCCGGGCGGCCGAGAGGTACTCGATGTTGCGAGCGACCTCGTTCTTGTCGGCCGGCAGGCCGTGGCCCGGCATGAACAGGTCGTAGTCGGACAGCAGCATTTCCTGGAGCACCTGGATCCAGTGGTCCATGTGCTGTGTCAGGTACAGATGGGTGCCGCTGTAGATCAGGTCCTGAGTGAAATAGACTCCCAGATCAGGAAGCCTGATGGTCAGGTGGAAGTCGATTTCTGTCTCTGTCACCCGGTCGAAGAGGTACCTGACCCCGTCGATCGTCTCGGTGCCGGGGCCGACGGCCTGCTTGGGCACGACGATCCGGTCCGGGACGAGGTCGCCGAGTTTCCAGTGGTCGCTCCTCGACGCTTCCCCGTGCTCCTGGATGAAGCTCATGGTCTCGGGCAGCGCGTGGATCGGGACGTCGCCGAACGCCGCCCCCACACCGAACCAGTGGTCGGGGTGCCGGTGGGAGACGTACAGCCGCTCGATCGGCTTGCCGAGGCTGTCCGCGTAGTCCCTGAACGCCCTCGCGTAGGGAACGAGAAACTGCCCGTCGACGAGCACCAGTTGGTTCCTGGTCTCGATGATGTGCGTGGCGTTCGCGATATTGCTGTACGCGAAGGAGGCGACGAAGGTGTGAATGCGGACGTCGCCCGACTGCTTCACGACCATGATGATGGGATCCGACACCTGGGCTAGCATGCGGCACCTTTCCCGGGCACTTGGGCGGAAGGAGTGATGACCTGCTCCCGCAGTTCCTCCAGTGCGGCCCTCGCGACGTCGTAGGCGCTGTCGACGCCGGGCACCGGGTCGTCCTCGCCGGGCCGCCAGAACCGCCGGCGTGCCATGCGCATGGAGCTGACGAAGGGCGGGATCGCGTTGAACACCTCGACGAGGTACGGCCCGCGATACACCGGCTCGATCTCGTTCCGGACGACGTCCCACGGGATCCAGCTGTCCTTCACCGCACCCCGGTCGGGCGCGGAGATGTGGACGTAGTGGAGCCGGTCCCGCCGGACCGCTCGCGCGACGTTGTCCCGGAAGACCGACGGGCCCTGGCTCTCCATCACGACCTGCGCGGTGTCGATCGTCACGCCGGCCCCCGAGTGCTCGAAGCCGTCGAGGAAGTCCAGTGCCTCGGAGACCATGTTGGGTGGCGGCGTCTCCCAGCTCTTGACGGGCTCGATGGCGAGCTTCACCTCGCGCGCCGCGGCGTACTCCGCCAGGTCCTCGAAGACGGAACGCGCCGCGCGATAGCGCGACTTCATCCAGTCCTGGAGGGCGTCGCTCCACAGCGGCTCGTCGGCGTCCGTGACCGGGAAGACGCCGTACGGGTAGAGGAACGGCCCCGACATGATCGAGTCGCCGCCCAGGACCCGTGTGATGTCGACGCGTGACGTGAGGTAGGACAGGGCCCGCCTGCGCTGCTCCTCGTAGGGCGACGTCGGGTCGAAGGTCCGCGTGGTCCCGACATTGGTCGTGAACTTCACGTCCTTCAGCCCCGCCTGGTCGAACGCCTTCTTGAGGGCGACGTAGCTGTCGGTTTCGAGCTTGTGGTCGACGGTCGCGGGCTGCGGGGCGATGTGCAGGTCGAAGCCGTCGTAGCCCATGTCGGTGAGGGCCTTCAGATGATTGATCAGGACCGCGGTGTACCGCGCGTCCTGCGGCCTCAGGTCGGCCGTGAACATGAAGAAGCTGAAGAACACGTCCCGTTCGAATGTCTCGTTCATTCCCGGGTCCTCCGTTCGCTACCAGCCCAGGACGTCGGCGAGATAGGCGCGGGCCTTCTTGGCGTATTCGAGCGGGTTGGCCTTGTTCGGGTCCTGCTCGGCCTCCACGACCAGCCACCCCTGGTAGTCGGCGTCGGCCAGCACCTCCAGGATCGGCCGGAAGTCGATCGCGCCGTCCCCGGGCACGGTGAAGACGCCGAGCTCGACGCCCTCCTGGAACGACAGGCCTTCTTCCCGCACCCGGCTCACGACCTCGGGCCGGATGCTCTTCAGGTGGACGTGGCCGATGCGGTCGGCGTGCGCCCTGGCCAGGTCCAGTGGATCGTCGCCCGCGAAGGCGATGTGGGCGGTGTCGAGCAGGAGGTGGACCAGTGCCGGATCGGTCGAGGCCATCAGCCTGTCGACGTCGGCCCGGGTCATGACGCCGGTACCCATGTGGTGGTGATAGCTGAGCTTCATCCCGGCCGAGCCCGCGATCTTGCCGAGCTCGTCCAGGCCCGACGTCAGGGCGTCCCACTGGGCGTCGGTGAAGACGGGACGGTTGGCGAACACGTCGACGGGGAGCAGGTGCGACGAGGCTCCGAACTCGGCCACGACCAGCTCGGTCCCGCCCAGCGCCTTGATGTGGGCCAGCGTCTCCTCGAAGGCGGCGATCGTCTTGTGCCGCATCTTGCCGATCGTGAAGTACGTGCTCGTCCAGGGCTCGGACACCCGCAGGCCGCGCAGATCGAGGGCGGCCTTGAGCGCGGCGGCGTCCGAGGGGTACTTGTGCCCGATGCTGCAGCCCTGGAAGCCGGCGAGCGCCATCTCGCTCACGGCCTGGCCGAAGGAGATGCCGGCGTCGATGGCGGGGAAGTCGTCGTTCCACCACAGGGTGCAGCAGACGCCGAGCTTCACCTTGTCCGGGCCGAGGCGGCCCGCCAAGTCGGTCATTTCGTCGCCCCATTCAGGTAGCGGTCCTCGATGCGGGGTGGCTGGGCCCAGGAGCCGTAGCCGGGCCCCTTGGCGCCGGGAGGATTGGCGCCGATGGCCCGCCACAGCAGCCCCTCCTGGTAGGAGGCGGCGGTGACCGTGGAGGCCTCGCCCGCGGCGTGGGCCCCGTAGCGGTCGGTCCACTCGGGGGGCAGCGCGTACCACATCCCGGCGTACCAGAGCTTGATCACACCTCGGGCCACCGGTCCGAGGCGTTCGTCGCTGAAGATGCGGTGGCGCAGGGACCGGTCGAGCAGGATCCGGTCGAGCAGCATCCGGTCGGGGCTGCCGGCGTCACCGGCCGCGTCGGCCCGGGCCGCCCGGTGGGCGTCCAGGAGGGCGGTGACGATCTCGTCGCCGCAGGCGGCCCGCACCTTGGCCAGGTACTGCCGGGCCAGACCGGTGCCGAGCAGTTCGGTCTCCCCGAAGGCGGTGAGGTCGACCGACAGGCGCAGGAACTCCTCGAACGACGGGGCGGTCACCGTGCCACCGCCCGCTCCGTCTTGCCGGCGGACCGGGAGGCCCCCGGATCGGACCCGACCGCGGCCGGGATCTCGAAGGTCGGGGCGGCGTGCAGGCCGTCGCTGCCCGGCAGGGGGTTGCGAACCAGCTGGGTGAACCCGTCACGCAGGCGGAACATGTCGCAGACGGCGTCCTGCAAGAGGCCCGGCTGCCCGGTGAACGCCCTGGTGAGCAGGGCGAGGAAGGCCCCGTACGCGGCGTTGAAGTCCCGGGCGGCACGGGCGAGTTCCGATCCCGCCGGGAAGTCGGCCAGCCGGGGGCTCACCTTCACCGGGTACACGTCGTCCCAGCTGACACTGAGCGGCGGCCCGGACGGCGCGTCGGGGTCGTCGCCCACCTGGTAGTAGCGGCCGAGCTGCAGCTGCCGGAACCGGTAGTAGTGGGCCAGCTCCCCGTCCGCGTCGTGGATGCCCGAGTCGAGGCCCTCGCCCTGCGCGGCGATGAAGCGCAGCGCCCGGCAGGCCGAGTCCAGGTCGGAGACGACGATCACCGACCCGCCGCCGGAGTAGAAGTACTCGGGCCCCACCTGCAGCGCCGGGTCTCCGGAGAAGAGCCCCGGGTCGCCGGCCGCCACCTTTTCGAGGCCTTCGATGATCTCCGCGTAGAACTCGCCGATGCTGTAGAAGCGCATCCCCTCGGCCGTCGGGCTGAACGCCAGCACCGGACTCCCGCCGTCCGGTGTGCGCAGCAGCCGTGCGTCGGCGCTGGGGGCCCGGCCCGGCCGCTCGATCTTGCAGAACGTCTCCACCGCCTCCGGGGACAGGGACCGCAGGTCGACGGTGAAGTCGCTCTCCCCGTCGGGCAGGTAGGCCGGGTAGGACGGCACGAAGCCGGGGCGGGTCAGGTCGGGCCTGCCGCCGATGGCGTTCAGGACGTTGGCGACGAGGGTCAGGTGCAGCATCTCCTCCACCGCGACCACCCGGATGATGTGGGCGGCGTCGGAGTTGGTGGTGGAGTGTATGGAGTAGTACGCGGTCAGGTACGGGGGGATGGTCGCGTGCTCCAGCGCCATCGCCACGTGCAGATAGCTGATCAGGTCGTCACGGTCGTCGATGGTCGACGCGGTCACCGGGCCACCTCCACGGCGATCGGTGCGGTCTCCGCGTCGAGCCGGGCCAGCATGGCCCGGACGCTGCGCAGGCACAGGGCGGCGATGGTGAGCGTCACGTTCGACGTGCCCACGGTGGGCATGCTTCCCCCGCCGACCAGGTAGAGGTTCTCGTGGTCCCAGCTCCGCTGGTCCGCGTCGACGACCGAGGTCGACGGGTCGCTGCCCATCGTGTGGGTGCCGGCAAGGTGGTTGCCGCCCCGGATCTCGTATCCCTCGCCTGCGTGCACGGCGTAGCCCCAGAAGTTCGGGTCGTACGCCGTGTGGTCCTCGGCTCCGAGGCGGGCGAAGATCCGCCTGGACAGCTGCCGGGCGTACGCCACGCCCCGCATCGTGTAGTCGGGGATGTCGTAGGTGAGGATGGGCCGCATGTTCCCCAGGTGGTCGGTGTAGGCCGGGTCCACGGTGATCCGGTTGCTCGGGTTGGCGGGGACCTCGACCATGAACGCCAGCTGCAGCTGGCGGGAGACCCGGTCCACCAGGCCCTGGCGGAGGGACTCGCCGTAGCGGCCGCCGGCGTCCACCAGGTCGGCCAGGTCGGTCATCGGCGCCCCCCGGGCCCAGCCCCAGCCGTCGTTGTGGATGTCGACGCTGAAGGCCGCCTGGCGGCGGCGGAAGCGGCCCCCGCGCAGGTCGGTGATGCCGCCCGTGCAGTTCGTGCCCCGGAAGGTGCCGGCCACCTCCGGCAGCAGGGCCCACGCCAACAGGTAGGCGTGGTCCATGAAGTTGCGCCCCATCAGGCCGCTGGAGCCGCGCAGCCCGGAGGCCAGCATCAGCCGGGGGTTCTCCACCGCGTTGGCGGCCAGGACGAACAGCCGGCCCCGGGCTCGCACGGTGGTGAAGCCGGGGCTGTCGGGCCGGTCGTAGCGGCGGTACTCGATCTCGGTCACCCGGCCGGTCCGCTCGTCGACGTGCACCTTGTAGGCCACCGCCTGGGCCACCAGGTCGACCCGGCCGCTCTGCAGGGCCACCGCGAGGGTCTTGCCGGCGTGGTACTTGGCCTGCACCGGGCAGATGGGCACGCAGTTGTTGTTGCCCTGGCACCGCCCGCCGACCTCGACCTGGTACGTGCTCACCGCCCCTCGCGGCTGGTAGCCCTTCCCGCCGTCGTAGGCCGGGTTCGGTATCCCGTTGCGTCCCTGCGGGAACGGCCGCACCCGCAGCTCGCGCCGCTCCCCGTCGAGCTCGACCGGCATCCCGTCGAGGTCCCTGGCGACCATCCGGTCCAGGTACGAAAGGGGCAGCCCCTTCATCGGGAACACGTAGTCCTCGTCGAAGGTGATCCCGAGGTAGGCCTGGTCCGCCACGTCGGCGCAGACGCCGATCTCGCGTTCGGCCTCGGTGTAGTACGGGGCGAGGTCCTCGTAGGTGAGCGGCCAGTCGGCCCCCTCGCCGTAGAGCGTGCGCATCCGGAAGTCCTCGGGGAGCATCCGCAGCGTCTTGGCCTCCCAGTGCATGGTGGTGCCGCCGAGGACCCGGGTGTAGGTGGTGTCGGAGGCGAAGGGCCCGCTCTGGACGAGGTAGGCCGAGGCGTCGGGCGCGCCCGGGGGGATGCGGCGTGCGTCGGTGCCGCGGGGCATCGGGGCGGCTGCGACGACCGGGTAGGGGGACTGGTTGTCCTTGCCGGTGGCCGAGTAGAAGCGGTCGAGGTAGCTCTCGTAGCCCCTCAGGGTGAGGTCCTCGGCCGGGCCGGCTTCGAGTATCAGTACCCTCTTGCCGGCGGCGCTCAGCCGCGAGGCGATGAGGGCGCCGGCGATCCCGCCGCCGACGATGACGGCGTCGTAGAGGATCTCGGCCGCCGCCGCGGGGTCGGTGCGCTGTGCCGCCCCCTCGGGGAACTTCGCGTACATGGGGCAGTCACTCCTCCGCTGCCGGGCGTGGCCGGGACCGGTGTGGGGTTGGGGTTGCGCGTCGGTCGGCCATGGGTCACACGGCCTCGGCCCGGGCCCGCATGGCGGACAGGTAGGCGGCATAGCTCCACGTCAGGTTGTGCACACTGCGCTCGAAGCCGGTGGTGCCGTCGAACTGCTCGGAGAGCTCCAGGTTGTCACTGTGGTAGACGACGGCGCGCACCATGGCGTCGCCGGTGGCCGCCAGGGCGGCGGCTGCCGCCGCCGGGGCCGTCGACGCGTCGATGCCGGACTGGGCGAAGAAGGGTGCGGACAGGTCGTCCAGGGGGACCTTGCCGCTGGACTTGATCGCGGCGGCCAGCTTGTAGTGCAGCTCCGCGACGTTGCACGTGGACAGGGCCCAGGGGTGGCCGCCGAGCACCGGGTGCGCGGTGTCGCCGTCGTAGACGTCGCCCGGGTAGCGGCCGAACAGCGGCCCGATGCCGAACGCTTCCTTGTCGGCCTTGTTGATCGGGTAGAAGGCGATGCCGCCCTCCTCCCACTGCGAGCGCAGTCGGGCCGCCGTGGCCAGCAGTTTGGTGTCGGTGACGGGAACGGCGCCGTAGACGGCCGACTGGACGATGTCGATGTTCGGGTCGTAACCGCTGACGACCGGGTTCTGCGGCGACGGCTGGGCCCCGTCACCGGGGTCGGCCAGCATGCTCACGTACACGCTTCCGTCCCAGTGGCTCGCGAGCGCCTGGCGCAGCCACTTGATGGCGGGGCGCAGCCCGGTCGGCTTGTCGATGCCGACGACCGTCGAGGCCTGGATCTCCTCGAAGCAGCGCAGTTGGGCGGAGCGGGCGAAGAAGCTGTAACCGCTGTGCTCCTCCCACAGGTTCGTGGTGGGGGCCTGGTAGACGCCGAGGAGGTAGGCCACGTTCGCGTTCACCAGGTCGACCGCCCGTTTCTGGGTGCCGACGTCGAGTTGGTCGTAGGCGGCCAGGACGGTGATCGTCTGCAGGGCCGGACCGTCGTTCTGCTCGGTCCACGGGCGGGCGTCGCCGGCGATGTTGAAGCAGGCGTGCCCCTTGGTCAGCGGCGGCTGGGCGTTGGAGTGGCACAGGTCGGCGAACTGCACGTAGTCGTTGAGCGTCTGCACCGTCCCGCCCGGGCGGGCGGGCATGTCGGCCTTGGCCACCTCCATGGCCGTGATGGCCCCGTCGCGCACCCAGTTGAAGACGTAGTCCTCGTCGATGCCGGGGGTGTCGGCCGGGAAGGAGGGCGCGGCGATGATGCAACCCGGCTTCGAGTTCCGGGAGATGTCGCCCGGCGACTGAGGATCGCTGAAGGCGAAGCCGTCGCTGGAGATGTTCCGGAACATGAAGGTGTACATGACCGGCACGAGCGACGGCAGATCGATGGCTTCCGGATCCATGGTGATCTGGGCGTTCGCCCGCACGCGGGATGTGTCGGCCGGCCGGTTCGTGCGGGCGGGCGTGCCGGTGGGTGTGCTGGTGGGCTCGGGCATGGCGGAACTCCCCCGTCGTCTTTCGGGCGGAACTATCGGATCCGGTCGGCGCCCTGGTCGCGTGGATCGAAAGGCCGGGAACCGACCGCGTCCATGGGGTGCCTCCACGGGATGCGTGGGCTTGTGTGGCGGGCGCGCCGGATGGACGGCGCTAGAGGGTGCGGATGGTGCACGGGCACGTCGCCGGTGTCGGCCCGCGTGTTGGTATCGCCGCTGGTCATGCCTGATGCGGGGACCACGGCCGCGTCACCGGCGGTGCGCGGGAACGCTCGCGATCGCCGAATGGGCCGCGGGCGCGTTCCGGACGGCTCGGCCGGCCCCGGGCACGGCCCGCCGCCCCTCGCCGGCACCCTGGCGGCCGCACGGGTACGGCAGGCTCCTCGTGGGCCACGCGCGCGGATGGGCCGGGAGGATGGGCGGGCGGTCCCGGACCCGTGTGTTCGCCCCGGGGTCGCGGTGAGGAGAGTGGCGCGCGACAACACCGTCAGGCCTGCGACGACACTCAGAATCAGGCGCCCGAGTCGACACCATTCCCATAATCGCGTCAATAGGGAATACATCCCTCTGTCCCCCCGGTTTTCTCAAAGCGCGCGCGATGCAGGGACTTTCATTTGAATAAGCCTGAGATGTGACCGTGCCACGCGGCGGGTACGCTGCTTCGCAGCACCCTCAACTTTGCGTGCCACACGCTACAGCCGGCCGGGTAGGGCCGCAAGGGGAAATTCGACTGTTGCGTACGAGGCTGGGGTAATCCCGTGCAGCCTACTGTTGCATAACTGTACGTCGGTTCCTGGTGGGGTTTATGGAGTTCCCTTTGGGCAAGGACGAATTCCTGTGCGGTAATTCAGTGCGTTCCGGTCGCCGCCTGGAGCGAGGAGTCCTGCGAGACGGGCATGACAGCGCCCCCTTCTCCGTCCTGCCGGTGCGGAGGAGAATCCGCGGGAGGACTGCGGCGCCGCCTTCCTCGGCCGGCGCGCGAGGACGGGGGCGAGATGGAGACGGAGCAGCGGTACCGCGAGGCCGCCCAGGCCGGAGACCCGGAAGCGATGGTCGAGTTGGGCATCCTGCTCAGGGACCGCCGTGACGTTGCCGAGGCGGAGGTGTGGTTCCGCAGGGCCGCCGAAGCGGGACATGCCCCCGGGATGGGCCATGTCGGCTGGTTGCTTCTTCAACGAGGAGAGTCGGAGCAGGCAGAGCGCTGCTACCGGGAAGCCGCCATGGCCGGCAGCCCCGAGTGGATGGTTCGGCTCGGCGCGCTGCTCCACGAACGCGGGAACCTCGCCGACGCGGAGGAGTGGTACCGGCGTGCTGCCGATGCCGGCCACGTCCCGGCGTGGGGGGCCATGGGAACCGCGCTGGAGGAACGCGGCGACGTCACGGGTGCACAGCGGTGGTATCGGGAGGGGGCGGAGCGCGGGGACGCCCTGGCGGTGCTCAGGGGCGGGGCCCTGTTGGAGCAGCGGACGGACCTCGCCGGGGCGCAGGCGTGGTACCGCCGGGCGGCGGAGGCGGCTGTGAGCCCCTTGGCGCAGGCCCACGCCCTCAACGCGCTCGCCCGGCTCGCGGCCGGGCGCGGAGAGCCGGCCGATGAGGAGCGGCGGTTGCGGGAGGCCGCACGGGTCATCACCGAGGCGCCGTACGACCCGGGCTTTCCCGAGCTGTTGTCCCATGTGCTGACGGGATTGGGGCTGCTGCACGAGGACCGCGGGGAAGTGGCCGACGCGGAGGAGTTCTACCGGGTGGCCGCCGAAGCCACCGAGCGTGTCGAGCCCATGTTCCACCTGGGGTCGCTGCTCGAACGCCGAGGCGATCTGGCGGCAGCGGAGCAGTGGTACCGCAAGGGCTCCGAGGGTGGGCATCTGCGGTCGATGCTCATGCTGGGAATGCTGTTGGACGAGCACGGGCGCAAGGCCGAAGCCGAGCAGTGGTACCGGCGGTCCGCCGAGGAGCCTGCTGCGATGGAGCTGTTGGGCCGACTGCTGGAGCAGCGCGGCGACACCGCCGAGGCCGAGGTGTGGTACCGGAAGGCGGCAGCCGCCGGGCTCGCGGGTTCGATGACGAGGATGGCCCACCTGCTGGAGGAGCGCGGGGAGGCTGCCGAGGCGGAGCGTTGGTTGCGCGGCGCGGCCGAGGGCGGGGACGTCCTGGCCATGGTCTCACTGGCGTTCAGGCTGGCCCGGCACGGCGAGCAGGCCGAGGCCGAGCGGTGGTTCCGGGCGGCGGCCGAGGCGGGAGATCCCTCGGCCATGTTCCTCGCGGGAGAGATGGCCTCGCGACGCGGTGACGAGGCCGAGGCGAATCGGTGGTGGCGCAGGGGTGCCGAGGCCGGCAACGGCCGGTCGATGGAGCTCCTGGGGCTGGGTCTCGCCATGGCCGGGGACGTGGCCGAAGGCGAGCAGTGGTGCCGGAAGGCCGTCGAGGCCGGCGTCCCCGAGGCGCTGGAGCATCTGGGGGCAGTGCTGCGAGCGCTGAGCAACGGCTGAGCGGCATTGGGGAGTTGGCGCTTCCGCGGCAGGTCTCCCCCGTGTCGGGCGGTTGTTCCAGCGGCTGCCGACGCCGGGCCGGCCCGGACCATGCCGAAAGGGTGCGCTGCTGCGGCAGCGGCCGGGGGGCGACGGGGCACGCGCGTGGGCGCGGGGCGCGGGATCAGCGGCCGGTGTGGGTGTACGCGGCCCACAGGCTGGGGGTGTTGGGGTAGCGGTCGCGCAGGCGTGTGGTGGCCCGGTGCAGTGCGTGGGCGCTGCGGTGGGTCTGGGCCGGGGTGGTGCCACCGCTGGTGAGGTGGGTGTAGAAGGCGGTGGCGACTTCGGCGGCGGTCCGGTCGTCGACGGGCCACAGGGTGCCGATGACCTGCTGGTAGCCGGCGAGGTGGAAGGCGCCGGTGATGTGCAGGGACTCGTCGACGAGGCGGGGGTCGGTGACGCTGGTGTCGCAGGCGGAGAGGTAGGCCAGGTCGGCGGTCAGGTCCAGGGTGGTGATGTCGGCGAGGGTCAGCGGGGTGGTGGCGTGGTCGGGGAGGACCAGGCGGCTTCGGGACGGGTCGTTCCAGTCGGCGTGGCCGTGGCAGGAGAAGTGGGCGACCCGATGGCCGGGCAGCGCGCGCAGGACCGCGGCGCGTGACGCGGGGTCGAGCAGGTGGGCGTCCGGGATGAGACGGGTGAGGGCCCTCGTCTCGGACCGGACCCCGGGGAGGGGGACGGTGCCGGGGGTGTCGGCGGCGGGGACGATCAGGGTGCCGGGGGTTGCCGGGCCGGCGTGGCGGGTGCGGGCGTGCGCGAGGGCGCGCACGGTGGTGGCGTAGGAGGAGACGACGCGGTCGAACACGGTGCGCGGGCCGCCGGACCGGTCAGGGGCGTCGGCGTGGTGGCCGGCGGCGTGCAGGGGGAAGGCGGACAGCACCCCGACAGGGCACCACCACAGACGGTGCCGGGGCGCACCGGGGCGGGGGGCGGCGGTGTGGCCGAGTCGGGTGAGGACGGGTTCGGTGACGGTGTCCCACAGCCAGGCCAGGACCGCGAGGATCTCCCGCTGGGCTGCGGCGCGTTCCCGGGGGGCGAGTCGGGGGTCGGTGGTGGCCTGAACGGCGGCCTGCAGGTGGTCCGCGTGGGCGACGGCGATCTCGTGGGTCAGGCCGTTCAGGGGCACGGCCTGGACGGGCCTGTCGGGGGTGTCGGACAGGACGAGCGCGTCGCAGCGGCCGGGGCTGGTGGTGACGAAGACGATGGGGCCGTCGTGCGCGTCCCGGGCGAGCCGGTCGATGGGGGGCGCCTGGAGGAAGTCCTCGAACTCCGGCAGGCCGCGGATCCGCCCGAGCAGGCTCTGCCACGCCGCGTGCGTCGCGCGCCGGTCCTCGGCCAGGCGCCGGTCCGCCGCGAGGGTCGCCTCGGTCGCGGTGCTCTCCTGCGCCAGTACGGAGCGGGGACGGTTCAGGGCGTCGAGTCGGGCGCGCAGCCGGTCGAGTTCGACGGCGAGGTGGGGCGCGCGCTCGCGCAGGCGGGCCGTGTCGCGGCTGCGGATGCCGAGGGTTTCGGCGGCGAGGATGCCGCGGGTGCGTTCCAGCAGCTCCACGGCGCGCACGGGCCGGCCCGCGCCCAGCGCGGCGGCCGCGGCCTCCCCCGCCAGACCTGGCAGGCGGCTGAGCTGGTGCTCGCGGTCCGCGCGGGCCAGACTGCCCGGAGCGAGGGCGCCCACCAGATCGATGGCGTCCTCCACGGCCTTCAGTGCGGCCTGGGGAGCACCGGGGCCCGAGGTCAGGAGCGCGAAGGACCGGTACGCGCGGATCCGGGACATCGTCTCACCGGTCGAGGTGTCCGCGGCCTCGCGGTAGCAGGCACAGGCCTGTGCCACGAGGTCGGTCTCCGCGGTGCGCTCGGCCAGGAGCCGCAGGGCGTTGCCGAGGGGATTCAGGTAGACGGCGCGGTCGGGATGGTTGGCGGGAGTGGCGGCCACCGCCGCACGGCCCGCCCGCACCGCCTCCTCAAGCGCCCCCACGTCGTCGGTGTGCCCGAACTGCCTCTGCAGGGCGATCCCGAGATTGCTCAGGTACATGGCGCGGTCGGGGTGAACGTCGGGCGCGGCCTCCACCGCCCGGCGGCTCACCCGTACCGCCTCCTTGAGCGTCCCGATCTCGCCGGTGTGCTCGAACTGCCTCTGCAAGGCGTTCCTGAGGCTGTTCAGGGTCGCGGGGAGGTGGGGGTGGTCGTCGGGCGTGGCGGCCACCGCCCGACGGCTCACCCGTACCGCCTCCTCAAGCACCCCCTCTTCGCCGGTGCGCTCGAACAGAACCCGCAGGGCGTTCGCGAGATTGCTCAGGGCCGCGGCCCGGTTGGGGCGGTCGTCGGGGGTGAGGGTGACGACGCGACGGCCGATCTGCACGGCTTCCCGCAACGCGGCGATCTCGCCGGTGTGCTCGAAGCGGACCCGCAGGGCGAGCCCGAAGTTGTTCAGGTACATCGCGAGGTTGGGGTGGTCGTCCGGGGTGGCGTCGATCGCCCGACGGCCCACCCGTACCGCTTCCTCCAGCACCTCCGCCTCGCCGGTGCGCTCGAACCGGGCCCGCAGGGTGAACCCGAGATTGCTCAGGTACATCGCGAGGTTGGGGTGGTCGTCGGGGGTGAGGGCCACCGCCCGACGGCCTGTCGACAACGCTTCCTCCAGCGCACACGCGTCATCGGTGCGCTCGAACCGCCTCAGCAAGGCGGCCCCGAGGTTGTTCAGGTACATGGCACGGTCGGGATGGTCGTCGGGCGCGGCAGCCACCGCCTGACGGCTCACCCGTACCGCCTCCTCAAGCACCTCCGCGTCGTCGGTGCGCTCGTACAGGAACCGCAGGGAGGCCCCGAGGGGATTCAGATGGACGGCGCGGTCGGGGGCGTCGTCGGGGGTGAGGTCCACCGCCTCACGGCCTGCCCGCACCGCCGCCCTGAGCAGATCGACGCGGCCGGTGCGCTCGAACAGGGCCTGCAGATCGATCCCGAGGTCGGTCAGACGGGCGGCGTGGCCAGGGTCGTCGTCGGGGGTGGCGGCCACCGCCCGACGGCCCACCTCGACCGCCTCCTCCAGCACACTCACCTCACCGCCCGCTCGTTCGAACAGCATGTGCAGTGCGTGTTCGAGGTTGCTCAGGTGCTCCGCCCGGTCGGGGTGGTCATCGGGGGTGAGGGCCACCGCCCGACGGCTCACCTCGACGGCCTCCGCCAACAGGCCCACTTCCCCGGTGCGTTCGAACAGGACGCGCAGGTCGATGCCGAGGTCGCCCAGCCGCCCTGCACGGTCGGGATCGTCGTCGAGGGTGGCGGCCACCGCCCGACGGCCCGTCTCGACCGCCTCCGCCAACAGGCCCACCTCGCCGGTGTGTTCGTACAGAAGGCCCAGAGCTGTGTGGAGGTTTTTCAGGCACATGGGACGGTAGGGGCCCTCGTCCGGGGTGAGGGCCACCGCCCGACGGCCCGTCTCGACCGCCTCCTCCAGCAGACCCACCTCGCCCACGCGCCCGAACTGGAACCGCAGGTGGCTCCCGAGGTTGTTCAGGTACAAGGCGCGGTCGGGATCCTCGCCTGGGGTGGCGGCCACCGCCTGACGGCTCGCCCGTACCGCCTCCTCCAACAGGCCTGCGTCGCCGCCGCGTTCGACCAGGCTTCGCAGGGAGGACCCGAGGCTGTTCAGGACCGCGGCGCGGGCGGGATGCTCCTCGGGAAGCATGGTGATCAGCGTGCGCATCACGGAGACGGCCTGTTCCAGCAACTCCCGCCGCTGCGTGCGCTCGTAGGCGCGCAGCAGGTCGACGGCACGGACATGCAGGGCGGCTGCGGCGCTGTCATCGGCATCCGGCACCGGGCTCTCGGCGACGAGCCGCTGCAACGTCCCGTGCAGAGCTTCGGGGGTGGACCGCGGGTGTGTCCGGTGGACCAGGGCCAGCAGGCGAACCGCGGCGGCGAGATCGTCCCGGTCGAGGCCTCGGGGAAGGACGAGGTGACGCACCCAGTGGTACCAGCCCAGGGCGTGGGCGGCGGCGAGGTCGCAGGCGGGATCGGCGGCGCCGGCGAGGGCGTGCGCGGCGTTCATGGCCTGCGCCCCGAGCAGGTGCGCGGGGTCGCCGACGGCGCGGTCGAGGTGGTGGTGGAGGGCGGCGAGCGCCGCCTCGCGGTCCGGCATGACAGACATCCCCCCGGAGAACGGCTCACCCTGGAAGCCGATCAACACACCTGTCCGGACGGTGTGGTGACGACGTGGCACGAGCGGTGTGCGTTTGGCAGATGCTACCCACCGCACCGGCTGACGCGGCCTATGCTCGTGCTGCTTCGGGAGGAGCGGCTTCACCCGCCGGCGCGGGGCCGGTGCCGGGGCTCGTGCCGCCCGTCCGAGGCCGGCAGAGGGGGCAGGCATGGACGAAGCGGTGAGCGACCGGGTGGGGATGCTGTGCGATCAGCTCAGCCGCTGGCCGGAGTTGGCGACGACGATCCGCGACGGCGGAGCCCAGGCACAGCTCGCCGAGTTGCTGACGCTGCTCGCCGGCCGGGGCGCCCCCGACGATCGTCGCGTGTCCGCGCTGATCGACGCGATCGAGGACGCATGCGCCCGGCAGGGCCTGCCCGGACTCACCCGCCGCCTGCCATCCCTGCCGCCGGGACTGGGAACGGCGCGACGCACACCGCAAGACGGTGAACCTGCGGGATGGACATGCCCGCTGGACAGGTGCAGCCGCGTCGTCCTCCCGGAGGAGACCCCGTCCGCGCCGATCTGCGCCGCCCACGGCGAGGATGCGCGCATGAGGCCCTACCGCCCCCGTCCGCGATGACGGGCGCCTTCCTGGCCGGCATCGGCACCAGACTCGCCGACCGGTGGGTCAACGCCCTGCTCCTGCCCGGCCTGCTGTGGACCGGGCTGCTCGCCGCGGGCGTGCACCTGGGCCAGGCGCACGCCTTCGCCACGGACCACTTGAGCGCCTGGCTCCAACAACTCGCCGCCCGCCCCGCCGCTCACGCCCCCGGCACCGTCGCGCTCGCCGCCTGCGCGATCCTGCTGGCAGGCGCCGGCGCCGGACTGCTCGCCGGTGCCCTCGGCGGCCTCGTCGAGCGCCTGTGGGCGCTGCCCGGTGACCGGCCCGCCGCCGCCTGGCTGCTCGCCCGGCGCCGACAGCGGTGGGACACGGCGCAGCGGCGACTGAAGACCGCGATCCTGCAAGCCGCCCGGGACACCGGCGGCCGGGACGACGCGGCCCACGCCGCCCGGGTGCGTGCCTGTCAGCGCCGCCGCGCCCGCCTCGGCCCCGCCCGCCCGGAGCGCCCCACCCGGACCGGAGACCGCTTCGCGCGCACCACCACCCGCATCGCCCGGTTCAACGGCCTGGACGACCTCGCCCTGGCCTGGCCCCGCCTGTGGACCGTCCTCCCGGACCAGTTGCGCACCGACATCGCCACCGCCCGCGACACCTACGCCGCCACCGCCCGCCTCGCCGCCTGGGGCCTGCTCCATCTCGCCCTCACCGCCGTCTGGTGGCCCGCCGGGCTGATCGGCACCGCCGTCCTCGCCACCGCCACGGTGCGCGCCCACGCCGCCGCGGACGTCCTGGCCGGCCTGATCGAAACCGCCTGCGACCTCCACCTCGGCGACCTCGCCGAACGCCTCCGCCTCCCCGCCACCTCGGACACCACGCCGATCGGCCACGCCATCACCGCCCGCCTGCGCACCCCCGCCTCACCACCGGCGCGCACCGGGACACCGACGCCTCGGGCGGAACCGTGAAGCAGGTGGGGTCCGCCGGGCGGGGCCCAGGTGCGACGACACCGGCGCAGAGCATGGCTATCGTGTAACCCGACGGAAGTGGACGATCATGCGGGGTGGACGTGGGTGAGGCGGGACGGCTCCCCGCGGCGTTGAGCAGTGACGGACGGCGCTGGAGCACGGTACTCGCCGAGCGTTCTGTTCTCGGAGTCGTACACAACATCACCTCCGCAACTCGACTGCTGGATCTGCTGTCCGCCTTCGAGAGCGATGAGCGGGTCCAGGTGTTTTTCACCAGTACGGGTTCGTCGGCGCTCGACGAAGGCACGAGGGAATTCCTCGCTTCACGGGGCATGCTCTATGTTCCGTGGGAAGACGCGCTTTCCCAGGATTTCGATGTCGCCATTTCCACCAGTCGGGGCGGAGATCTGCACAGGATTCCTTTCCCTCTCATATGTACACCACACGGAGCCGGTTACAATAAAACGCTGGCAGGGAGCAGGGAGCAGGGAGCAGGGAGCAGGGAGCAGGGAGCAGGGAGCAGGGAGCAGGGAGCAGGGAGCAGGGAGCAGGGAGCAGGGAGCAGGGAGCTTTCGGCCTCACGCGTGAGTGGCTCGTGCATGACGGGAAACTGATCCCGTCCGCGATCGTGCTGTCCCATCAGGAGCAACTCGAACGACTTGCTGAGGGGTGTCCTGAAGCTCTGCCGGTAGCTCACGTCGCGGGCGACCCCTGTCTCGACCAGTTGAAGGCCGGTCTCGCCTTCCGCCCGGCATATCGGCGCGCTCTCGGACTGCTGCCGGGCCAGCGTCTGGTCGTTGTGTCGTCGACGTGGGGCCAAGGCTCTGTCCTGGGATCGCCACAGACCGATGTGCTGCGGCGCACCCTCGCCGAACTACCGGCGGACGAATTCCGCGTGTTGGCGGCTGTTCATCCCAACGCCTGGTACGGGCACGGAGCCTGGCAGATGCATTCCTGGCTCGCTCCGCTGATCGACGCGGGTCTCATGCTTCCCCGCCCTGAGACGGAGGTATGGAAGGCCGCTCTGTGCGCTGCTGATTTCCTTGTCGGCGACCACGGATCACTGACGACGTACGGAGTCGCGCTCGGCATTCCCTGCGTTCTCGGCGCGTTCCGGGACCTGGTCGTCGCTCCTGGATCTCCGATGGAGCGACTCGGTGAAGTCCTGCCCCGGCTCGCCACGGCACAGCCGCTTCCGGCCCAGCTCGCGCGCGCCGCGCAAGCCCAGCGCGGCGATCCGGAACTGATCGCCCTGAGGCACCGCGTGACATCGGAACCCGGCAGGTCAGCGGCCCTGTTGCGGCGGCTCTTCTACTCCTGGCTGCGCTTGCCGGAGCCCTCCCGCCCCGCCGCGACTCGACCGATACCCGTTCCATCGGTCTCACCGCTCCACGAACGTCGCCTTCCCCACCTGCCCGCCATGCTGGTCACCACGACGTCGTACGACAGCGGCCTCGCGCCGGGCGTCCGCGTGCACCGTTTCCCCGCCGCGCTCCAGCGAAGGTGGAACACCCCCGTCACCGGTGCTCATCTGGTCGCCGACCCGGATGACCCCGACCTCCGGTGGCCCCGGTCCGCCGATGTCCTCGTGCTTCCGCACGAGCGGTATCCACAGCCCGAAGCGGTGAAGTGGTCCGACGTCGCCGCTCGGTTTCCCGGGTGCGGTCTCATCGCGGTGGAGGCGGCGGACCAGGGCTGCACCGTGCTCTTCGCCGACGACACCAGGCTGCGCGCGCACTGGGTCGACCGCACCGCTTGGGTCTCCTGCCCCCTCGCCGCATCAGCCGTCCACGCATGGGCGCAGATGTCTCCACGGCGACGCCACCTGCGGGGCACCGTCCGGATCGAAGTCCGCGCGAGCGACCAGCTCCCCCCTGCCCTACTGGAGCTCGCCCCCGTTCCTTGAACCGGTCAGCCGTTCCCGCGCTTCCTCCGCGCGATTGCTGCGGGCTGCCGTGAACAGCTCCCGGGAGCACTCCCAATCGGCGGTCGCCCGGCCGTCGTCGCCCAGGTCCCGGTACACGTCGCCGCGGAGCAGATGAGCGGCGGCGAGAACGTAGGCGGAGTCCGCCTCGGCCAGTTCCACGATCGCCTCGTCCAGGGCCCGGACCGCTTCGCCGGGCCGCCCGCAGGCACGCCGGTCCTGCGCGGTCCGTACCCAGCACTTGCCGACGTTGAGGGCGATGTCCTTGCCCGCGCCGAGTGCCTCGAAGCCTTCGCGTGCCTCCCGCAGGGCGCGCTCTGCGTCGTCGTGACGCCCCAGTGCGGTGTACGTGGCGGCCCGGTGATAGGCCAGCAGGGCGAGACCGCGGGGGTGGTTCACCCCGTCGAGCGCTGCCACGGCCTGGTCGAAGCGTGCGAGCGCGTGCTGCGGGCGCTTGAGCTTCTGCTCCAGGAGCGCCAGTCCTTCCCACGCACTCGACCGCGTACGCTGCTCCGCCTCGCTCCGGTCGGGCGTTCCCGCACCGACGATGTCGAGTGCCGCTCCGAGATGTTCGCGGGCCCGGCTCGGGTCGCTCTCCTCCACGCTCCAGCGGTCCAGGTGTGCGAAGCCCAGCTGGTAGTGCATACGTGCCGCCGCCATGCGGTCACCGCACGCCAGGGCGGAGGCGAGGCCGACCTCGTGGGACTCGATCCACTCCGCGTGGCTCGCTGTGCGGAGGTAGAAGGTCCACAACCCCTGGCACAGTCGCCAGGCCTCCATGTGCAGCCCGCTGTCGTGGGCGAGGTGCACAGCGGCGAGCAGTCCCGTGCGGCGGCGGGCGAGTTCGCGTTCCGTGTACGTCGCCCGTTCCCCGGTCGATCGCGCCTCGCCGGTATAGACGTTCATGGGGTCGTGTCGCCAGCGGGACGACAGTGCCGCCTCGCCCGACTCGGCCGTGTGAAGGTAGTGGCGCACGATCCGGCCGCGTACCCCGTCGCGTTCGGGCCCTGTCTCGTCCCGTTCCGCGACGGTCGCGGCGTGGTCGTGGACGAGCGGGTGCAGTCGATAGGTGTCGACTCCCTCTCGTTCCACGAGCCGGGCCGAGATCAGCGTCTGGAGACCGCGCCGCGCCGTGGAAGCGTCCCGGTCCGGCAGGAGCGCGTACACGGTGTCCATCTGGAAGTCGACGTGAGGCAGGATGCCCAGTCTCCGGTAGAGCACGGCCGCTTCTTCGGCCAGGTTCCCGTAGCTGACGTCGAGTGCGCCGGGCAGGTCCTGCGCGTCGTCCACGGTCAACAGCTCCTGTCGCGAGGCTCGATCCGCGAGAAGTGCGGTGATGTCCTCCAGGATTCCCGGCACGGGCGACTTCAACTGCCCCGCGATGAGCCGTACGGCGAGCGGCAGGCCGCCCAACTGCCGTACGACGGGCCGAAGCCGCTCGGGATTCTCGGTACTGCGGCTGACCTTCACGAGCAGTTCGAGGGCGTGCTCGTCGTGCAGGGGCGCGACCTCGACCGGTTCGAAGTCCAGCAACGACTCCAGCCCGGTCGGCACCTGCTGACCGGTCATCAGGAGCACGGTGTGGGGCGAGTCCGGGAGCAGCGGGCGGACTTGGGCGAGTCTGGTGACGTTCTCCAGCAGAACGACCATCCGCCGGCGGCGAAGCTGCCCGCGCACCTCCGACGCCTTCTGCTCCAACCCGGCGGGGCGCTCCTCGCGAGGGACACCCAGCTGCTCCAGCCAGCGCTCCAGAATCGCGGCCAGATCGGCGGGCCGGCCCCGTTCGTCCGGTGCCAGATCGGCCTGGAGGACCTCTTCCGGTAGCGCGTCGCGGTGGGACTGGAGCCAGTGGCGGGCCGTGGTGCGCTTGCCCACTCCCGGCAGGCCGCAAAGGAACAGCGCCGTCATGTGGTGCGCCGTGGTGCACCGCGCCCAGTAGGCGTTCATCGCCTGGAGTACGGCGGTGTTGTTGACGTAGTGGAGGATGTTGGCGAACGCCACCGGGGCGGGACTCCGCTCCACCACCTCTCCGACGACCGCCCGCATCCGGTCGGCGGCCTCGGGGTGCTGGGCGAGCAGGCTCTGGAAGCGCTGCGTCCAGGCCCCTTCAGCGGTGGCCACCGCGTCCTCGTCACCGGTGCGGCGCGCGTCGAGCAACTCCTGCCGCAGACGTTCAAGTGCCTCTTCGGCTGCCGCTTGTCCGTCGGAGCCGCCTCGGCCGAGGAGCGTGGCGAACTTCTTCTTCCCCCACCCCCACAGATCCTGCACCGCCAGTGTGGTGAGGCTGCTGGCGCCCATGGCCGCCAGAGCCATCAACTCGGCTTCCACCGTTCTCCCCCATGCTCCGGTCGCTCGTCGTGTGCCGACGGGAACAACCGTAGAGATCGTTCCAGCGATCTGGCACGTGAAACGGGAGGGAACGAGCCAAGCCGTTGCAGTGGGTCATATCCAGTCTTTACGTTTGAAGACCCAGTAGAGCAGCACGGACGCCACGACCATGACACCGGTGGACGTGAGGAAGCCGACATGGGTGTTGACTCCGGGATACGGAACGTTCTGCCCGTAGAAGCCGGTGACCGCCGTGGGCACGGCCACTATCGACGCCCAGCTGGTGACCTTCTTCATGATCAGGTTCATGCGATTGCCCTGAACGGTCAGATTGGTCTCCATGATGGACGTGATCATGTCCCGCAGTGACTCGGTCCACTCGGTGGCCCTGAGGACGTGGTCGTACACGTCCTGGTAATAGGGAAGCAAGGGCTCGGCGACGATGTGCAGGTCACGCCGGAGGAGGCTGTTGACGACCTCCCGCATCGGCAGCACCACGCGGCGCAGCTTGGTGAGGTTCTTGCGCAGTGCGTAGGAATCCCGCTGGACGGAGTCCATCTGCTCGCGTCCCTCGTCGAAAAGCAGGTCCTCCACCGCTTCGATACGGTCGTCGAGGTCCTGCACGGCGGCGAAATGTCCGTCGACGATGTGGTCGAGGAGTCCGTGCAGCAGGAATCCCACTCCGTACTTGGCGAGATCGCTGTTGTTGTCCCAGCGTTCGACGACCTTCTCGATGTCGAACCGGTGGTCGGGGCGGATGGTGATCAACGCTGTGGGCGTGATGAACACCGACAGTTCGCTTGCGGTCAGCCGCCCTCCGGTCTCGTCCGCGCTGATGGCGTAGGCGCTGAGGAAGGCATGGGTGCGGTAGCGGTCCAGCTTCGGCCGCTGATGCTCGTGTCGCGCGTCCTCCACCGCGAGCTCGTGCAGACCGAACTCCTCGCTGATCATCGCGAAGTCGGCGGAGCACGGATCGCACAGGTCGAGCCAGACCGCCACGTCCGGATCGTTCACGTATTCCGAGATGTCAGCGGTCGGAAAGTCCTCCAGGATGAGGGAGCCGTTGCGGTAGAGGCGTGTACGAGTCATGGCGACGCACCATAAGCCGCCTCGGTAAGAAGCCCCGTGAGTGTGGCGGATCCCGCAGTCGACGGCGAGGGTCTTGCCGGACCCTCCTGCTTCACGCCCCTGCCGCGGGCGGCGTGCTCCCGGACCGCGGCCCGGCCACGGCCGGCCCGTCACCGGGTGGTGCCTGCTCGGCCGACGACCCGGCGCCTGACGACGACCGCGCAGTGTGCGGGCCGTGCCGGCGCCGGGCAGTGAGCGGTCAGGTCAGGTCGAGTTCCAGTACGGTGACCGAGAGCGCGGGCACGGTACTGGTGAAGGACGCTGCCGCGCCGGTGACGGTGCTCGTCCTGGGCACCAATGTGTCCGGTTCCGTCAGCGTGTTGGTGGCGGTGCGCGAGGTGCCGGTCAGGACCGTCGCGGTGGCACGCCTCTTGACCCCTCTGGCCAGCCCCTTCAGTTCGACCGGCACGCTCACCTTCTGCGTCCCGCAGTTGACGACCGCGAGGTGGAGGCGGTTCCCGGAGCGGGTGGCCACGGTGGCGAGGCCGGGCAGCGCACGTGCGGTGGCGGGCAGCACCGTGGTGCCGAGCCTGCTCGTCAGCATGTGCTGTGCCCAGTAGCTGGGCGACACGTAGCTGGTGAGGTTGTCGTAGGCGATCAGGTTGGTGGCCCAGACGTTGTTCCTGACGTGTGAGAAGAGCGGCGCGTAGCACTCCATGAGGACCTGGTCCGAGTTGCGGATCAGTCCCGCCAGCCAGGCCGCGTCGCCGAGCGCCGCGTTGAGGTCGGGTGTGGGGCGGCCCTCCTGCGCGGCCCACTCCCCGACGAACACCTTCGTGGAAGAGCGGTCCCGGTTGTCGTACTTGTGGGTGGCGGCCTGGGCGGCGGACGGCGCGAGGTAGTAGTGCTCGTCGATCAGGTCCGGCGTGCGGCTCGTCACGGGCGTCGTGGCGATCAGCTTCAGATGCGGGTACTTCGCCTTGATCGCGTCGTGGAAGGCCGCGAACCGCTCGTCGTACGACCCCGAGGAATCGAACCAGTCCTCGTTGCCGATCTCCACGAACTCCAGCGGGAACGGCTCCGGATGTCCGTCGGCGGCACGTCGTGCGCCCCAGGTGCTGGTGACGGGGCCGGTGACGTACTCGATCTCGTCGAGTGCGTCCTGGACGAACGGCCCCAGCGCGTCACCGGTGACGTGTTCGCCCTTGAGCGAGTAGCCGGCGTAGACGGCGAGGACCGGCTGGGCGTGCATGTCCTCGACCCATTCCAGGTATTCGAGGAGTCCGAGGCCGTCCGTGGACCAGTAGCCCCAGGCGTCGTCCATGTGGCCCGGGCGCTCCCAGACCGGGCCGATGGTGTTCTTCCAGTTGAACCGTGTCGCGACGGTGTTGCCCTCGACGAAGTTTCCGCC
Source organism: Streptomyces sp. NPDC055966 (assembly GCF_042269865.1). Lineage (NCBI taxonomy): Bacteria > Bacillati > Actinomycetota > Actinomycetes > Kitasatosporales > Streptomycetaceae > Streptomyces > Streptomyces sp. NPDC055966. The sequence goes on along the minus strand of NZ_JBHJYK010000013.1, from coordinate 166,536 downwards.
CGGGAAGCGCAGGAACTTCGGCTTCAGGGCGACCAGTTTGTCCATCAGGTCGATGCGCAGGCCGTTGGGCCGGTCGTTGTAGGTGGGCGGGAAGAGCGACACGTGCTGGAGCCACAGGGTCTCGCCCGCGGCGGCGGTGTCGGCCGTGGTGACGGTCAGCCTGGCGTCCCCGGTCACGGGGGTGCGCGAGCCGGTCCGCAGGGTCAGCTCGAACGGGCGGCGGGGAAAGGCGGTGCCGATGTGGGGCACATGGGCGGAGGCGTACACCGTCTTGCCGTCCGCCGACTCGATGGCCACCCTGAGCGGGCCGACACGTCGCGACGCCTTGGCGAACAGCCGGGCGGTGTAGACGGTTTCGGGCCGCACCGGTATGCCCCAGAAGCCGTCGTTGGCGACACCGGCCCGGTTTCCCGCACCCGTGCTGCTCGGCAGCTCGACCTTGAGGGACCGGTCGAGCGCGGCGTTGAGCGGGGCGTCGGTGTCGAGTGCGAGGGTCGCCTCGCCGACGGCGGACCAGTGGAGGGGCGTGGTGTCGCTGGCCATCATCGAGCGGTTCTGCACCAGTTCGGCGTAGATGCCGCCCTCGCCGGAGTGGTTGATGTCCTCGAACATCAAACCCGGCAGGACGGGGGACACGGCGTGCGCGGGGTTGCCGACGACCACGCTCAGCAACGGCGTCGTGTTCTCCACCGGGACCCCGGCCAGCGCCGCGACCTGCTCGGGGGTGAGGGCGGACGGGAACATCCACACGTCGTCGATCAGCCCGTGCCACTGGTCGACGTGCCCACCGCCGTAGAGGGCGCGGCCGACGGCGGTGTCGCCGCTGCCGGCCCAGCCCGCGCTGTAGGCGGTCTCCCCCTCCAGCACGCCGTTGACGTAGAGGCGGATGACGCCGGCGGTCGGGTCGCTGACCCCGGTCAGGTGGGTCCAGGTGCCGGTGGTGGGCGCCGAGGCGGCGGCCGCGACCGCGGCGTTCTGGGTGGCGTCCGAGCCCAGCCGGGCGAAGGCGAAGGTGCCGGTGTCGTCGCGCAGCCCCAGGTAGAAGGAGCTGACGACCTTGCCGTCGATGCTGACGGCGGTCTGGTAGCCGCCGAGTTGGGCGAGGTTGACCCATGCGCCCACCGTGAACGCCCGGGAGGTGTCGAGGGCCGGCCCGGACGCCGTGGCGTTGCCGCCTGCCGTGAGGCTCAGGCTGTGCGCGCCGGCCTTGCCGGTGCCCCAGCCCGCCGCGCCCTGGAGCGTCGCGGTGCGACCGGTGCCGGAGGAGTCGGCGGCAGTGGTGCCGGAGCCCTCGTCGAAGGTCCAGTGGGCGGCCGCCGCGGGGAGCTCCGCGGCGGTGGCGCGCGCGGTCGTGCCGGTGAGTTCGGCGGCCCCGGCGGGAGCTGCGGCGAACGTCCCCGCGAGGGAGGCGGCGCCCAGGACGGTGAGGACGGTTCTGCGGGGCACTCCGGCATCTGAAGGCATGCGGCTCATTCCTTCGTTCGATATTCCGTACGATGGTCGATACTTCGAGCAGGGGGATCTTAGGGTGCCGACAAGCCCCGTCAACACCCCTTGCACGGCAATGCTTTTCAGCCCCCGCCGACCTCACGGCCCTCACAAGACAACGGTGTTCGAGGTCTTGCGCCGCCCTCGCCGACCCGCAACACTCCTCACACCAACAGATTCGCACATAATTCAAACCTCTGAAGCCACGAGTTCTGGTGCAAGTGGTTGGTATTCGGGGGGCGATCAGCTTGCTGGAGGACCAGATGAAGGCTCATGGCCCGGGTCGCCGGGCAGTCAGACGTCGCCTGGCGGTCGCCGCGACCATCGCCCTGGTGTGCGGAGCGGGCATGGGCGCACAGCCCGCGGCGGGCGCCGTCCCGGCGTCCTCCGCCGCGCCGGCCGCGGCCTCGCCCGCGGCACACTCGGTGACGTACGACGGCTACTCGTTCATGATCGACGGGAAGCGGACGTACCTGTGGTCGGGAGAGTTCCACTACTTCCGGCTGCCCAGCCAGGCCCTCTGGCTCGACACCCTGCAGAAGATGAAGGCGGCGGGCTTCAACGCGGTGTCGCTCTACTTCGACTGGGGCTACCACTCCGCGGCACCCGGCGTCTACGACTTCACCGGCGTCCGCGACGTGGACAAGCTCCTCGACATGGCCAACGACCTGGGCATCTACGTCATCGCCCGGCCGGGCCCGTACATCAACGCCGAGGTCGACGGGGGCGGCTTCCCCGGCTGGCTCTCCACCACGGCGGGCAACACCCGCACCTCCGACCCCGAGTACCTGAAGTACAGCGACGAGTGGCAGACGCAGATCGACCGCATCATCAAACGCCACCAGCTCACCGACGGCGCCGGGTCGGTCATCGAGTACCAGGTGGAGAACGAGTACTACCACGGCTCGGCGGCCGGCCGTACCTACATGAAGCACCTGGAGGACAAGGCGAAGGCCGACGGCATCACCGTGCCGCTGGTCGGCAACAACAACGGCACCTTCAACTCCGGTGACGCCGCCCTGGACGTGGACGGCGCCGACTCCTATCCGCAGGGCTTCAACTGCTCCGATCCCACCAAGTGGAACGGTGTCCCCGACATCAGCTACGACCATGTGGCCGGAAAGCCGCTGGCAACCGCCGAGTTCCAGGGCGGCGCCTTCGACCCGTGGGGCGGCCCCGGCTACGACAAGTGCGCCCAGCTCATCAACGACCGGTTCGCCGACGTGTTCTACAAGCAGAACATCGCGGTCGGCGCGACCTCGCAGAGCTTCTACATGACCTACGGCGGCACCAACTGGGGCTGGCTGGGCATGCCGGAGAACTACACCTCCTACGACTACGGCGCCGCCATCCGCGAGACCCGCCAACTCGACCCCAAGTACGACCAGGACAAGCTGATCGGCTACTTCACCCATGCCGTCACGCCCCTGACCAAGACCGACGCGCTGCCCGCCACACCCACCGACAACCCGAAGATCGTCGACACCGCGCGCGCCAACCCCGACACCGGCACGCAGTTCCATGTCCTGCGGCACGCCGACTCCACCGCCACCAGCAGCGACAGCGCCCATGTGACGATCGACCTCGGCGCCCACACCGGGTACACCTACGACGACCCGGACCCGGCCCTCACGTACACCGGCGGCTGGTCGCACGTCGGCGCGGAGCAGAACTACACCGGCGGCGACTACCAGCACACCGAGTCGTTCTCGAACACCGCCGGCGACACCGTGTCCGTGCCCTTCACCGGCACCGGCGTGAAGTGGATCAGCAACCTCGACACGAACCACGGCATCGCCGACGTCTACCTCGACGGCACCAAGGTCAAGACGGTCGACGCCTACGGCGCCGCCAAGCAGAACCAGTACGTGGCGTACCGGGCGAGCGGTCTCACCAAGGGACCGCACACCCTGAAGATCGTGGTGACCGGCACCAAGGACGCCGCGGCCTCGGGCAGTTTCGTGACGGTCGACGCCGTCGACGTGACCACCGGCTCCGCCGCGACGGCGCCCGTCTACACCGTCCCGCAGCAGCCCGGCACCGCCCTCACCCTGGACGGCCGCGAGTCCTCGGTCATCGTCGCGGACTACGACCTGGGCGGCAACCGCCTCCAGTACTCCACCTCGCAGATCATGACCGACGCCACGATCGCCGGACGGGATGTCGCGGTGCTCTACGGCGACCACGGCTCGGACGGCGAGACGGTCCTGCACTACGCGTCCAAGCCGACGGTGACCTCCACGGGCGGCACCGTCACCTCCACGTGGGACCCGGCCACCGGCGACCTGCGCCTGAACTACCGGCACACCGGCCTGACCCGGGTCACCGTCACCGCAGGCTCCCACCCGCTGCTCCTGCTGCTCGCCGACACCGCGACCGCCAAGACCTTCTGGCGGCAGGACACCGCGGCCGGCCCGGCGCTGGTCCGCGGCACACACCTGCTGCGCGGAGCTGAATCCAGCGGCAGGTCCCTGCGTCTGACCGGCGACACCGGCACGGACGGTTCGGTCGAGGTGTTCGCCGACGCCGACTCCCTGACCTGGAACGGCACATCGGTGCGCACGACGGCCTCGGCGGACGGCAGCCTCACCGGCACCGTACCCACCGCCGCCCCCGTCACCCTGCCGGCCCTGACCGGCTGGAAGCACATGCAGGAGTCCCCCGAGGCACAGCGCGGCTTCGACGACTCCACCTGGCAGGTGGCCGACCGGACCACCACCCACAGCACCACACAACCAGGCAGCCTCCCCGTGCTGTTCGCCGACGACTACGGCTTCCACACCGGCAGCACCTGGTACCGCGGCAGGTTCACCGGCACCGGCAAGGAGACCGGCATCACCCTGGCCACGCAGAGCGGCGGCCGGGCCGCAGCCTCCTCGGTCTGGCTCAACGGCACCTTCCTCGGCAGCTCCACCACCGATGGCCAGAAGACCTACGGCTTCCCGGCCGGAGCGGTCAGGACCGGGGGTGACAACGTGATATCCGTGCTGACGGTCAACATGGGGCACGAGGAGGACTACAACGAGTCCAACGGCAACAAGGCCGCCCGCGGCCTGACCGGAGCCCTCCTCGACGGTGACCCGCTGAACACGGTCACCTGGCGGCTGCAGGGCGTCCGTGGCGGCGAAACCCCCGTCGACACCGTGCGCGGCCCACTGGCCACCGGCGGCCTGTACGGTGAACGGGCCGGCTGGATGCTGCCCGGCTACCCCACCGGCGACTGGACCCCGACCAGCCTCCCCGCCACCGACACCACCCCGGGCGTCTCCTGGTACACCACCGACGCCGCCCTCGACCTGCCCAGGGGACAGGACACCTCGCTCGGCCTGACCATCACCGACGACCCGTCGCGCAAGTACCGCGCCGAGATCTACGTCAACGGCTGGGACATGGGCAACTACGTCAACTACCTCGGCCCGCAGCACAGCTTTCCCGTCCCCGACGGCATCCTGAACCCGAACGGGAACAACCGGATCGCCATCGCCGTATGGAACCTGGACGGCTCCACCGGCGGCCTCGGCAAGGTCGCGCTGACCGACTACGGAACCTACGCGTCCTCGCTGAGGGTCCCGCAGAACGACAGCCCGCGCTACGACCGGACGCGGTACGCCATGCCTGCCGCGCCGGGCGCGCGCCTCACCCTGAACGCGCCCGGGTCGGCCGGCGCCGCACAGCACTTCACCGCCACCGCGACCTTCCGGGTGCCCGCAGGCGCACCCGCGGCCTCCGGCGTGACGGCGCACCTCGCCGCGCCCGACGGCTGGACGGTCTCCCCCAAGCCCACGCCCACCGCGGCTCGGCGGATCCCGCCCGGCACCTCGGTGACCTTCAGCTGGGACGTCACCACCCCCTCCGGCATGGCGAAGACCAACACGCTGAAAGCCACCGCGGCGTTCGTCCAGCGCCACCGGTCCGCCACCGCCGCCGACGAACGGATCGTCGCCACCGTCCCACCCCCGCCACCCGCCGGGACCGACCAGGTCAGCGACCTGCCATTCCTGTCGGCCAGCAACGGCTGGGGCCCGGTCGAACGCGACCAGAGCGTCGGCGGCACCGCGGCGAACGACGGCGCACCGCTCAAACTCGGCGGCACCGTCTACGCCAAGGGCCTGGGCACCAACTCGCCCAGCGACGTCATGGTCTACCTCGCCGGGCAGTGCAGCAGGTTCACCGCGACCGTGGGCGTCGACAACGGTGACCCCGGTACCGTCACCTTCTCCGTCCTCCTCGACGGCAAGGTGCTCACCACCACCCCTGTCCTCAACGGCAAGTCGGCGCCCCTCACCCTCGACGTCCCCGTCACCGGCGGGCAGGTCCTCGACCTGTCCGTCGGGGACGGCGGCGACGGCAACGGCAACGACCACGGCGACTGGGCGAACCCGGTGCTGACCTGCGCATGACCTCGGGACGAGTGGTGCGCCGGGCGCCGGACAACCGGCGCACCACCGAGCCGCGGCCCTCTGCCACCGCCACACCCGACCGTTGGCCTGCGGCGCGTACGGCCCACCCGTGTCAGCCGTTGTCGGTGCGACCCCCGGCCCGGACGACTTCATCACTGAGCTTCTCCGCGGGGCCGACCGGTCAGCCTCGGCGCATGACCAGCGGCTCATGGCGTCGGAGGAGCACCAGCACCACGACGATGCCGACCAGCCCCAAGCCTTCCAGCACTCCCGAATCCAGCCACCATTGGTGGGCGGTGTGGACCCACAGCGGATCAGCGGAGTGAGGGTGTTTCTCGTCCGTGGGCGGACCGATCCGGCCCAGATCGATGGTGGCCGCCTGTGCGGCGACCGCCCAGCGGGACGGGGCGAGCCAGGAGAGCTGGTTCAGGCCCATCTGGTTGAACAGCGGGAAGACCGCGCCGCTGAACATCACCTGGACGACTGTGGCGAGCACCAGCAGGGGCATGGTCTTCTCGGCGGTGCGCACCAGGGCGGAGATGATCAGGCCGAGCATCATCGAGGTGGTGGAGAGCAGTACCACCACCAGCACCAGCTCGATCTCGGACGGTGTGGTCACCAGTCCCACCGTCGGCAGCCGACGGCCGGCCAGTCCGATCGCGACCACCATCAATCCCTGTACCGCGGTGATCAGCCCCAAGACCATCACCTTTGCCAGGACATAGGCGGACCGGGACAGCCCTATGGCACGCTCCCGCTGGTAGACCACGCGCTCCTGGACCAACTCGCGCACCGAGTTCGCGGTACCGGTCAGACATGCGCCGACTGCCAGCACCAGCAGGACGGGCTGGGCGTCGACGTTGTAGTTCGGAACACAGGACACCGCCTTCACGCAGCTCTGTGTGGCGGCCATGAAGCCGTACTGAGCGGGCACTGTCACGCTGAGCACCCCCATGATCAGGGGCAGGGCGAGCAGCAGACCCGCATGGCCCCGGTCCGCTGCGATGACCGAGAAGTTGCGGCGCATCAGTGTGGTGAACTGGGAGCGCCAGCTCGGCGGACGAACCGATGGGGCACCGGAGGACTCCCGTGACCCGCTCCCCGCCTTCGGTCGTTTCCGCGGCTTCTTCAGTTTCTTCTGTTGCTCCGGATCCCCCGCATCAGGGTTCTTGCTCTGCGCTCCGTCGTCCGGTGCGTCGGTACTCCGGGCCGCCAACTCCTCCATCACCGCGGTGTAGGTGTGGTGGTGGATCGATTCGCGGTAGCGGGCCGCCCAGTCCCGATCGGGATGAAGGTCGAAGGCCTGGAAGACATCCGCCCAGTCGTCGTAGCCGAAAAACTCCAACGCGTAGTGCGACGGGCCGAAATACGCGGTACGGCCGCCCGGCGCGAGGACCAACAGGCGATCGCACAGATGGAGGTTGGCGACGCTGTGCGTGACCACTGCGACGCGGCGGCCACCGTCCGCGAGACCGCGCAACATGTGCATGACCTGCCGGTCCAGCCCCGGGTCGAGGCCGGAAGTCGGTTCGTCGAGCAGCAGCAGAGCGGGTTTGGTGAGCAGTTCCATAGCGACCGAGACACGTTTGCGCTGCCCGCCGGAGAGCGCGGTGATCCGAGTGTCCACGCGGTCCGAGAGCCCCAGTTCCTCAAGTACCTCCTTCACGCGCTCTTTCCGGGCCGCGGCATCGGTGTCGCGCGGGAAACGCAGCTTGGCTCCGTAGTTCAGTGCTTTGCGCACGGTGAGCTGCGGGTGGAGGACATCGTCCTGCGGGACAAGAGCCACGCGCTGGCGGAGTTCCGCGAAGTGCGTGTAGAGGTTGAGGCCGTCGTAGAGCACCTCGCCCTCGTCGGCGGGCTGGTAGCCCGTCAGCGCCCGCAGGAGGGTGGACTTACCGCAGCCGGAGGGCCCCACGATGCCCACCAGGGACTTCTCAGGAAGGTCGAGGCTGACCTGACTGAGCAGGGTCTTCGCCTCACCACGCTGACGCACCCGGACCGTCAGGTCCCGGGCGGTGAAAGAACTTGTGCCTCCGTCGGGGCAGACCAGCCGACCGTCAGTCAGATGAAGTCTGGAATGGCCGATCACCACGGTGTCACTCGGGCCGAGCACGTGCCGGGCAACCTGATGGCCATTGACGTACGTGCCGTTGGAACTGTCGAGATCCGCGATTTCAGGCTCGCCCTCGCCCGTCTGCCGCAGCACCGCATGGTACTTGGAAACCATGGGGTCCGGTACGACGAGGTCATTGTCGGGTGCGCGGCCTATTCTGAGGACCCGCTCGGCGTTCGACGACGTCTTATCTGTCATTCCCTGAGCGCCAGTCCTGTTCAGCAGCATATAGAGGCATGCATGGCGCGCGTAAGTCGAACCGCGCCACCGGGACGCGTGACCGCCCCCGGCTCCTGTGGCCGACAGAGTAACCCTTCAACTCTCAGGGCAAGTTCATAAATTTACTTACGTTTCACAATCCGGCGATCTCTCGCTAAAACGGACAGGTGGCCTGCTGGGTCCTGCCGTCGTACGCGGGTCGGACGGAACCGGTTACCAGGGCGAGGAGGCGGGCCTGCCCACCCGGGCGTCCGGTCCGTACCGTGCCGGGGACCACGCGGCCGGAGGGGCCGCGGTCGCCTTCCTCGGGCGCCAGGGCTCATGGACGCCGCACCGTGCACATCCAGCAACTCACATCATTCTCACCGACTGCCAACCCAAGATCCGGACCGGTCCCGGGCCCGGGCACCGTGCGCAACCCTGCTGGCCGCTCCACCGACTTCGGCGAGGAGCTGAGGCAACGGCGTCTGGACGCCGGACTCGGTCTCACCGCACTGTCTGTCGACCCTGGTCGCCACGACCGCTTCCGGCGCGCCGGCCACAGGAGTGACGAGCAGGATCGGCGAGGAGGAGTGGAGGATGCAGTTGTCACCGGACGGTTCGAGCTGGTTCCAGCCCGTGGGTCGCGTACCCGCTCGCAGTGGTCAGGAAGCTCGCGGTCAGCAGGCAGGCCCGGTTGTGCGACCAGCGCCCGTGTCGCAGTTGCCGCATCGCTGCCCGGTCGGGCTTTGCGGACAAGAGCGATGCTGATACCGGCGTTCTCACCGGCATCCTGGCTGTCATCGGAGCGCCCGAACCACGCCGGTCAGCCGCGGGCGAATGCGAGGAGGTCGGCATTGAACCGTTCGGCGAACTCGGGGACCATCGACAGACCGTGCGGCGCACCCGAGTAGACCGTGAAGGTCACGTCCTTGACGAGCTGTGACGATTTCTGCGCGGAGGCCACGATGGGCACGATCTGGTCGTCGTCGCCGTGAATGATCAACGTGGGAATGTCGAACGTCTTCAGGTCCTCGGTGAGGTCGGTCTCCGAGAACGCCTTGACGCAGTCGTAGGCGGCCTTGATGCCGACCGTCATGCTCCAGAGCCAGAACTCGTCGCGGGTTCCCTGGGAGACGGTCGTTCCTTCGCGGTTGGCGCCGTAGAAGGGGGCACTGAGGTCCTTGTAGAACTGGGAACGGTCCGTCAGCACGCCTTTCCTGATCTCGTCGAAGACCTCGATCGGCAGCCCCTCCGGATTCGCATCCGTCTTGAGCATCAACGGGGGGATCGCACCCAGCAGGACCGCCTTGGCGACACGGCCCGTGCCGTGCCGGCCGATGTAGCGCGTGACCTCTCCGCCACCGGTCGAGTGACCGACCAGGATCATGTTGCGGAGGTCGAGGGCCTCGATGACGGAGGCGAGATCCTCGGCGTACGTGTCGAGGTCGTTCCCCTTCCAGGGCTGGCCCGAGCGGCCGCCTCCGCGCCGGTCGTGGGCCACGACCCGGAAGCCGTTGTCCGCCATCAGCATCAGCTGCGGATCCCATGCGTCCGCGGTCAGCGGCCAGCCGTGGGAGAAGACCACCGGCTGACCCGATCCCCAGTCCTTGAAATAGATCTGCGTGCCGTCCTCGGCAGTGGCGAAGGCCATGATCGCCCTCCAACACTTGTCCGGAATTTTCGCTTCATGAGAATTCGGCGCACGGGCCGCAAGGGGAATGTCACGCCACGGCCGGCAGCGGACGCAAAAGGTGACGGAGAGGCCGGCAGCGGAAGCGGCCGATGAGCGCGTCGTATCAGCCACGCTACTCGCAAAGCCCCACTCCAGCGCGCCGGGCAGACCACGGCGACCGGACAGGACGCTCGGCGTTCACCGCCAGCCCGTCCGGCGACGCGCCGGTATCGAACAGCAGCGTGCAGCTCGCGTTCCCGCTGTGGACGGTGACCAGGGCGGAGAAGCCGTGCTCGGCACGCAGCCCCGCGAGGGCCTCGCCGCCGGCGAACTGCCGCGCGGCGGTCCGCCCGGCGTCCACCGACGCCCTGGCGACGCCTTCGGCAGGGGCCAGCAGGGCGTCGAAGGTGTTGTCGACCATCGTCGTGACCCTGACCTCGTCGACCTCGGGCAGTGTCACCGGGTCGACAGCCGGTCCCTCCGCGACGCGAGGCGCTGACCACGCCGCCTCGGCCGCCGAGTGCCCGTGATCGTCGCACATGCTAGAAAGCGCCTCCCCGCCGATACGACCGGCCAGGGAAGCAGATCCCGGTACAAGCCGCAGGCTCACGGCGGTCGTGCCGGCCGGACCGGCCGCGGGCGCCGTGCGGAGTCATGCTTCCACCCGCGCGGGCGGGACTACGATCTCGATGAGCCCGGTGGCCACGTCGTACACGAGCCCTGAGACGATGGCTCCGGCCCGAAGCTCCTGCTTGAGGATGTCGACGTCGACGCGGACGGCGGTGACAGGGTCGGTGACCGCCCGGGCGTCCAGGTCCCCGGCCGGAACGTCGAAGTAATCGGCCAGCAGCTCGGGGAACGCGGCCAGGTCGGTGATCCCGCAGTCGGTGTGGTGCAGGACCGCATAGTGGACGTCGCCCGGGCGAGGGCCGGCCGTGCGGGCCTGCACGACCTTCGAGAGCATCTCCAGCGTCCGGAGTGTCGCGGGCGTGACCCGACCTCCGACGTTGCGGATCACCGCTGCCTCGCCGAGCTTGAGCCCGAGCACGTCGGAGGGGTCGACACGTGGGTCGACGCAGCCGATGACCGTCAGGCTGCCACTGGGCATGAGCTTGAGGCCGGCGAATGATCCGCCGTCGGCGAATCCGGCGTTCCGCTTGGCTAGCTCGTCCGTGTCGATCACCGTGACGGCAACCCCTTGTCGCTCTGATCCTGCCCCCCGGTGACGCCGACGGCGACCTCCGGTTGCCGCCAATCCTGGCCCGCCGTCGCCTCCCGTGCCACTCGACCTTGCGGCGAATCGCGATCACGCTGCCGCGACGTCGAGGTCTCGGGCAGCGGTGCCGAGGTCTTCTCTGCTCCAGGAGATGACGCGGGAGCGGCCGTTGACGGTCGCCCCCGCATGTCCTTGTGCCGGGCCGCCGGCCACTCGCGTGCGGGTGGCCGGGGAGTCTGCCCGGAAGGGGCCGGAGTCAGCGCGCGTGGTCACGGTGGTCGTGACCCGGGGAGCGTTGTGCCAGGGTTTGGGCACGTGTGATGACCTCGTCCGTGGACACGGCGCTGAGGCCGGCGAGTACGTCCTCCAGGGCGCCCAGCCATAGGCGGTAGTAGGGGTAGGGCTCGTCGTGCTCCCGTGAGGCTGTCCAGGCGGCGATCCGGGCGATCAGCGCGGTCTGGAATTCCGGCCAGCTGACGACGCCCGCCTCGTACAGGGTGACGGCCATGCCGAAGGCTCGGCTTTCCCACGGCTCGGCGAACACCAGCTCGCCGTTGGAGCGGGGAGGTGCTGCCGGGCCCTCGGTGTCCAACGGCGCGCTCACGGTGCCGCCACCTTGGCTACGCCGACCATCGCATCCCTGGTGATCAGCGGCACGAGTTCTTCTTCCGTGAGGCGCTCGGTGCCGGGCGGGCGCTCGGGCAGTACGAGCCAGCGCACCTCGCTGGTGGAGTCCCGGACGATGATCTGCACATCGTCGTCGAGCGGGAGTCCCATCTCGGCCAGCACCGTGCGCGGCTCCCTGACTACGCGTGCGCGGTAGGCGGGGTCCTTGTACCAGCTCGGCGGCAGGCCGAGGACCGGCCACGGGTAGCACGAGCACAGCGTGCACACCACGACGTTGTGGGTGGTCGGGGTGTTCTCGACCACGACGATGTGCTCGCCCTGCTGTCCCGAGAAACCGAGTTCCTTGATGGCGGCGGTGCCGTCTTCGAGCAGACGCCGCCGGTAGTCGGGGTCCGTCCACGCCCTGGCGACGACCTTGGCACCGTTGAGTGGACCCACGCTCGTCTCGTAGCGGGTGATGATCGCGTCCATGGCCTTCGGGTCGATCAGGCCGCGCTCGGTGAGCAGTTGTTCGAGCGCCTCGGTGCGCAGCGCCACGGAAGGGCTCTCGTCGGAGCCGCCGGTGGGGGTCATGCGGTCGTCTCCAGATAGCTCTCGTACATGTCCACGATGACGGTGAAGGGTTCGGCGTCGGGGCCCCATAGTTCGCGTGAGTCGAACCGCACCGAGTAGACGTGTTGGGGGTTCTCGCCCATGAAGTGTGCATTGGTGTCCGGCAGCACATGGGCGGGCTGGATGATCTCGACGACGCCGCTGTGTCCCCGGACGTAGCGCGGCAGTCGAGTGTGCCCGGGCACGGACATGTTCCTGGCACGTACACGCTCGCCTACGCCGAAGGCCGGTGAGGTCTCCACGGACCGCAGTGAGCCCTCGGCGGTGGGTGTGTACCGGGGCAGGGCAGGTGTGGGGACCGGTGGCTCCTCCACGTGTTCGCCGTGCAGGTTGCGGGCGCGGGCCTCGACCGCACCGGGCGCCAGGACGGAGTGTTCGGTGAGCATCAGTTCTCCGGCGTTGAGCCATCGCCCGAAGTAACCGTCGTCCAGGTAGGCGGCGCGGTCCAGGCGCTCCAACGCGTGCCGGAAGGCATCCGTGTTGACGCCGCCGCAGGCAACGCGGCTGGAGAGAATCGCCAGCGCGAATGCCTTGCGCTGCCAGTCCTCCGCGAAGACGCGCTCCTCGCGGTCCGGTGGATGAACGTGTCCCCAGCCCTGGGTGCCTCCCATGTCGGCAATTCCGTCCATGGCATAGCCTCCCATTTGCCGCAGAAGCGGACACGCAGTTCCATCGTATTCGGCTGATGTCCGTGACGTCGCGTCGTACGCCGTACTGCAATCCGTTCACTGCGGCCCGCGACGGGGCGGCGTGGCGCGGGCATGGGCCCGACGCAGCCGGTGCTCGGGCGGCGGGGGCCGGCCGCCCAGGGCCGGTTCACGGGCTCGTGCGCTCGGCAAGCCGGACGGTGGCGGCCCTTCCCGTTGTCGCTCGGTGGGTCGGGCGGATCCGGGTCCCTGATGGGGCAACGGCTGATCCGGAAGGCGAGGGCCCGCTCTGTCGTGCCGGCGGGCACGGTGTGGCCGTACTCCCCGGAGCCGCTGTATACACCCGAGCCAATGTGCGCTGACCTGCCGACCGCCGGTGGCCCTCGGCGGCGGAGTAGGGACTCCGCGTGCACCGGTGCCACCTCACCGCACGGCTCCTCGCCTCCAACGGTGTGCTCGCCGCGTATGTCCACCGCCCGCGTACCGGCGTCCTGTTCGCCGCCGGGCAAGTGGCCGGCCGGCTCGGCTCGCAGATTCGGCTCGCGGACCGCGTACGAGGCGTTCCGGACTGCCGACGGCCGGCTGGCCGTCGGCACACCTGCTGTCACTCAACTCCGGGGGTCGGGGCCCGTCTCAAGGGTTGCGCGAAGGGTGGCCAGGGTCGAGGCGATGCGGGCCAGGTCGTCGGGAGGAACCGCCGCGGTCAGTGAGTTGAGCTCGCTTTCGACAACGGGGCGGGAAGCGGACAACTGCTTCTCACCCGCGGATGTGAGGCGGAGGACGGACGAGCGGCGGTCCTGGGGGTGCGCGACCCGCTGGCACCAGCCCGCAGCGACCAGCCGGTCGACCGCCTTGCTGACGGCCCCCACGGTGATCGCCAGTTCGCCGACGATGTCGAGCACGCGGCACCCCGGCACGCGGTCGATGATCTCCAAAAGCTCGAACTGTCCCAGCCCCAGCCCTAGTTCGGCGCGCAATCGGGCGCTCACCGCGTTGTAGAGCCGGGTCTCGACGCGGACCAGATCGGAGAAGATCGGGGTGACGTAGCTCACATTCGCTCCAGTAGATTCCCGGGAAGCATCTTCCCTGTAATCCGGTTGGGGTCAGGCAGGTGGATTCCCAGGAATCCATCCTCGCACCCCGACCCATGGAGGCCCCGCATGTCCCGACAGCAGCGCGACGCCCTGGACGCCATACTCCGCTCCGCCCCTCGCAGCGAGACGCGGCCCACTCCCGAGGAGCAGCGCAGCGGTTTCGCCGCGGCTGTCACCCGGCCCGCGCCGGAGGGCGTGATCACCCGCAGGACCGTCCTGGGCGGGGGGCCGGCCCTGGAGCTGGAGCCGGCCGAAGCCTCCGGCCGCGGCCGACTGCTCTACCTGCACGGCGGCGGCTACGTCATCGGCTCACCGGACACCCACGCAGGGCTGGTCGGTGAACTGGCCCGCCGCGCCGGGCTGCGCGCGACGTCGGTGGATTACCGGCTGGCGCCCGAGCACCCTTTCCCCGCGGCTGTCGACGACGGGCTCGCGGCCTACCGGGAACTGCTGGCGTCGGGCACCGACCCACAGGACCTCGTCATGGCCGGTGACTCCGCCGGTGGCGGATTGAGCATCGCCACGCTGCTCGCCGCCCGGGAGGCCGGGTTGCCGCAACCAGCCGCCGTGGTCGTCTTCTCCCCCTGGGCCGACCTCACCCTCGCTGGAGGAAGCATTCGTTCCAAGGAGAGCGCCGACCCCATTTTCACCGAGGCCGACGTGCGCGCCTACGCCGATCTCTACGTCGGCGCAGGCGACAGGGCGCATCCTCTGGCCAGTCCGGTGTTCGCCGACCTCACCGGACTGCCCCCACTCCTCGTGCAGGTCGGGGCGAACGAGGTGCTCCTCGACGACGCGGTCCGGCTGGCCGGCCGCGCGGGCGCCGACGGAGTCGAGGTCACGCTCGAAGTCGGCCCCGGTCTCCCCCACGTCTTCCAACACCACTACGGCCGCCTCGACGAGGCGGACGCCGCACTCGACCGCGCCGCCCGCTTCCTCACCGCCCACCTGAGCGCCGGGCGCCCGGACGCAGACCATCTCGAACCGGTCCACTGACACCGACCCCGGCGGCCTCCACGGGTTCGATTTCAGTGAGTTCAACGCCTCTGCGAGGGCATCGGCGTGCTGGACGGCACCGGGTCCCGCTCTTCTTGCCGAGTGTGGGGCGACGAGCTCCTGAAGTCGGGACATGTGACGGGCTACTGCCAGGAGGCCCGGCTCCAGTTGGCTGCGGTGGTCTCTCCGGGAGCGGCTGAGGGCAGGGAGTTTGCGGCTCTCCGGCTCGCCCCGGTGCCAGAGGTCCGGGATTCCGAGAAAGCCGGCGGCCTCTTCCAGCGTCATGCCGGCGGCGATCATCACGAGTTGGACGGCGACGAAGCGGCGCAGAGCAACTCCGCTGCCCACCGCCTGCGCTGCGGGACGCACTCGGACTCGCATCCTGCCCGGAATGATCGGAATGAGGTGAGGACCCGGCCGGCTTGCCGGAACGCGCCACCGGCACGATCGTGGAGGCGGCGTGGGCGCACATCCGCCCGTCTGCTCCCCACAGCCGGGCACTCCCAGCGCCGATGCACTGGTCCTGCTGCGGAGCCCGGCCGGTGACACGCTCGCCGAGGATCCTGTCCCCGGCGTCGAGGGGCCCCCGGCCCGCTGACACCGCCGCGGTGCGTGGGGCCGCCGCCGTCACACGGCGACGTCGGCGTCCAGGAACGGCTGGATCAGTGCGAGCAGGGCCTCGGGGCGATCCAGCGGGATGATGTGACCGCAGTCCTCGATGACATGGCCGGTCAGGTCGTCGGCGATCGGGCGCAACTGCTGTTCGAGCGCGGCACCGACAGGGTGTGCCCCGATGGCCATGGTGGGCATCGTGAGCCGGGCCGTCATGGTGGCATCTCTGATCTGCCGGGCGCTGCCCGGCAGGGCGCGGTAGTAGGAGAAGGCGCGGCGCAAGGCGTCCTCGCCGGTGTAGGCGGCGATGAACGCCTCACGGAGCGCGCCGGGTACGCCGCGACCGAGCGTGCCGTTGTCGAGGAACCAGCCGATGTAACGGTCCTCGTGGCCGGTCAGCACGGATTCCGCGAGACCGGGCTCGGAATGGAATCCGAACCACCATCGGGGTCCGCCCGCCGTGGTCTGCCCACTGCTCGGCAGGCCGCCGAGCAGCGCCTCCATCAGCACCAGGCGCCGGACGAGGCCGGGACGCCGCAGGGCGAGCAGGAAGGCGGGAGGGCCTCCCGCGTCGATGCCGGCCACCGCTACGTCCGTCACGCCGAGCGCCTCCAGCAGGCATTCGGCGTCCCGCGCGAGCGTCGCGGCGTCGTAGCCCTCAGCCGTGGCCTCCGTGCCGGACGCAGCCTTGTCGGTGCGCAGCCACCGCATGTCCGGCGCGATCACCCGGTGGTGCCGGGCCAGCGGGCCGACGACCGCCCGCCACACTTCCCAGGTGTGCGGGAAACCGTGCAGCAGCAGGAGGGCGGGGCCTTCGCCGGCGAGGGCCACCTCACGGGTCATGCCGCCCGCCGTGACGGTCCGTATCTCCACGTCCGGATCGAGGTCTGGACCGGTGGTACGGCTGGCGGGCGAGGGGGTGTGAGGCGTCACATCTGCTCCCATGGCAGTAACTATTGGTTACAAGATGAAAGTAGGTGACTAGGCTCGACGTACCAAGACGGCACTTTCCCGAAAGATGGTGAGCTCCGGGTGACCACCCCAGCCACGGGCCCCGCCGCCGCGCGCGGGGACCTCTTCGATCCGGACTGCCCGACGCGTCGGCTGCTCGACAGGGTCGGTACGAAGTGGACGTCCATGGCGATCAAGGTGCTGTCCGAGGCCGCTCCGCAGGAGGTGCGGTTCGCCGAGTTGCAGCGCAGGATGCCCGGCGTGTCGCAGAAGATGCTGTCGGCCACCCTGAGGAGCCTTACTCACGACGGCCTGGTCTCCCGCCGTGTCGAGCCGACCGTCCCGCCGCGCGTGCACTACCGGATCACCCCACTGGGGCTGTCTCTGGAGGTGCCGCTCGCCGCGCTCCGCTCCTGGGCCGAGGAGCACATGGCCGAGATCGACGCCAACCGACGTACCGAGCGGGACGGAACCGGCGAGGGCTGAACCGGTTCCGTCTCCCGACGGGTTCCGCGGTCGACGCTGCCGCGTGGCCCTGTTTCACCCGGTCAGCGCCACGCGGCCGCGTACTCCATCCGGCTTCCGCTGACGTGCGCCATGCGGCCGCAGTGGGGGCGCGTGGCCGGCCGGGCCGTCTGTGTCGACCCGCCCGCATGGGCGTCAGGCCGTGTGCTGGTAGGCCGGATAGGTGAGGTAACCGGTGTCGCCGCCCTGGTAGTACGTGGCTTCGTCGACGGGGGCGATCGGCAGGCCGGTGCGGAGGCGTTCGACGAGGTCGGGGTTGGCGAGGAAGCCGCGGCCGAAGCTGATCAGGTCCGCGCCGAGGCCCAGCCAGTGGTCGGCTTCCGCGCGGCCGGTCTGCTTGGGGCCCATCGGGAGGACCGGATTGACGATCAGGGTGCCGGGCCAGGCGCGGCGCAGGCCGATGAGCACCTCCTCGTCCGTGGTCATCTCCAGGTGGACGTAGGCGAGTTGGAGCCGGGCCAGTTCCGTCAGCAGCGTGGTGTTGAGGGTGAGCGCGTCGGTCTCCTCGACGCCCCAGAAGCCGCCCCCCGGGGAGAGGCGGATGCCCGTCCTGGCCGCGCCGATCGCGTCCACCGTCGCGGCCACGGCCTCTACGGCGAACCGGATCCGGCCCGCGACCGTGCCGCCGTAGCGGTCCGTGCGCCGGTTGGCGTTGGAGGAGAGGAACTGGGAGATCAAGTAGCCGTTGGCACCGTGGAGTTCGACTCCGTCGAAGCCCGCGTCGATCGCGCGGCGGGCCGCCTCGGCGTACGCGTGGGCGTGCTCGGGCACCTCGGCGGTGTCCAGTGCGCGGGGTGTGGGTGCGGGCTGCGGGCCGGTCGGGGTGAAGACGTCGCCCACCGCGGCGATCGCCGAGGGGCCGACGGGCTGGTGGCCGGTCGTGTCGGGGTGCGAGACCCGGCCGCCGTGCATGAGCTGGGCGAAGATCCGTCCGCCGTTGATGTGTACGGCGTCGGTCACGGCACGCCACGAGGCGGCCTGCTCCTCGGTGTGCAGTCCGGGCGTGCCCGGGTTGGACTGCCCGATGAGGCTGGGCTGCACACCCTCGGACACGATCAGTCCGGCTGTCGCGCGCTGCGCGTAGTACGCCGCCATGGACGGTGTGGCGAGGCCGCCGGACGCGGCCCTGACGCGGGTCATCGGGGCCATCACCATCCGGTTGGGCAGGGTCAGGTCGCCGAGTCGGTAGCTGCTGAACAACCTCGTCACGTCGGGCTCCTCCGTCTGTATCGCGTGCCCGGATGCCGGGCACAGCGCTACGCTAAAACCTGACATGGATGTCAGAGGCAAGCGCTGTGGCGTGGTTCACCAAGGGAGGCAGTCGTGCGGATCGGCGAGCTCGCGGCGCGTACCGACGTCAGCGTCCGGTCGCTGCGCTACTACGAGGAGCAGGGGCTGCTGACCAGCAGCCGTAGCGCCAGTGGCCAGCGGCATTACACGGAGGCCGAGGTGGAGCGGGTGCGATTCATCCAGCGCCTGTACGCGGCGGGTCTGTCCAGTCGTACGATTTCCGAGCTGCTGCCCTGCGTCGACACGCCCAGCGAGGGCAACTACGACGCCGCTCTTGAGCGGATGGCACAGGAGCGCGACCGGCTCTCCGAGCACATCGACGAACTCGTGCGGACCCGGACCGCGTTGGACGTCCTGATGGCCACGGCCCGGGCCCATCGGGAGAGCCACGCGCTCGCTCAGGGTGTCCGCTGTGCGTCAGGTGACGGGGCGAGCGCCCCACGCGTTCTGGAGAGCTGACCGCACGCCTTCCCCAAGAACCAGGTGCGTCATGCCGCCTGGCAGGGTGGGCAGCTCAGCCCAGTGAGTCACGGTCTCATCACTGGCAAGGCCGTAAGGCAAACGGACAACCCCGTCGGAATCGACGAAGCAGTCCCTGTGCTCCGCCCCGTCCTCACTCCAGTGCACAGTCGTGAAGACCATCGGCCTCACCAGCCAGAATTCCTCACCCAACGCCGTATCGGCCGCGGACTCAGCGGCGATGTCAGCTGGATACCGGCCCGTGATCGCCGCTGCCACCGGTGTACCGTCCCGAGGCAGCCTCTCGCGTGCGTCGACCCACGTCACCACGGTGTTCGGATTCGTCATCTCCACCCTCACTCGCGCACTCGGCACATCGTCTTCCACCCCCGAACCGGCGCCCGGCAAGGGCACTGCCCCGACCCCGGCATCCGGCAAGACCGAGCGGCGCGCGCGAGGGTTGCTCAAGCCGGAACGAGCACGGCCGGCGGCATCAGGAGCGTTCCGGCCCGTTCGTCTCCTCGGTGGCTGCGGCCCGGGCGCGACGGCGGCTGAGCAAGGTGCCTCCGGCGATCACGAGGCCGATGGCGATGACCCTGGCGGCCTGGTAGTAGCCGGACGCCGACTCCTCCGGGGTGCCGGGCAGCCGGAAAAAGGCCCACGCTGCGGCGAGCCCCCCGAAGACGATCAGTGCGACAGCCCCCCACGTCCCGAGGCCCGCCCACCAGGGCCCCGGGCCGTAACCTCGCCCGTCGGTCTGCTCAACGTCCTTGTCAGCCACGTCTGTTCTCCTGGGCGTGTGGTGGCGGTCGCGCGGGAAGACGCGGGCCGGGGGCGGAAGGTTCACCGGGCCGAACGTTCCCCGCTGAAGCCGGCATCCGGCCGGCCGGCGAGATCTCCCGTCGCCCGACCCCGGCGTTCCAGGAGTCGGGCCATCCGGTGCTGCAACCGCCTTTCCGGGTGCCGCGTCTCCTCGACTGCGAGGAACTCGGCGTGCCGGACGGAACGGGAAGAGCGGTCGATGTCGAACGGAACTACGGGCGCGGTGCTGTGTGCTCTGGCAGCCGTGCTGCTCTTCGCCGTCGCGTGGCGGGAGGCGGCTGTGGTGCGGCGGCTGCGGCGGGACGGCATTCGCGCGCGAGGCGTCGTGGTCGACAACACGCGGGTCGCCGAGGACGACGGGCACATCTGGGTGCCGGTCATCGCCTTCCATGACCAGCAGGGACACCGCGTGGAATTCTCGCCCCGGATGCGGGGGACCGGGATGGGCCTGGAGACCGGGCGTGAGGTTCCGGTGGTGTACGAAGGTCGGCACCCCCAGACGGCACGGGTGCGCATGTGGCGGCACATGATGGGGACGGCGGTTTCCCTGCTGCTGGGCGGGATGGTCTTCCTCGGTGCCGGTGTACTGATCGTCCTGACGAAGTGACCGCTTCGTCCGGCAGCGGCCCATGGCGGTGCTGCGTGCGGCCCCGGCGTCTTCCGGCCACCCCCTTCCTCTCTCTGGAGCTTGTCGACCATGCGTAACCGGATCTTTCCCCGTCGCTCCGCTGTGGCTTGCGCGGTGTCGGTCGCCGTCGCCTCGTTCCTCGCCACCGCCTGTTCGCGCGGCGAGGATACGGGGCAGTCGCCTTCCTCGTCCGCGACCGCCTCGACCGGGGCCGACGCGGCGTCGGGGAACGCGGTCGAGGGATCGTCCAAGGTGACGCTTCCGCCTGTGCACGCGGGCTTCGACTACCAGCTCGGCGGCCCCTACACCCCGCCGGCCGGAGTGTCCGCCGTCGTCCGTGACCACACGGCGCCGCCCGCACCGGGGCTCTACAACATCTGCTACGTCAACGCCTTCCAGGCCCAGCCGGGCGCGGAGAAGGAGTGGGATGCCGATCTGCTGCTCCGGGACAGGGCGGGCAAGGTCGTCATGGACAAGGACTGGGGGGAGGCCATGCTGGACGTTCACACCGACGCCAAGCGCAAGCGGATCGCGCGGAAGGTGAACGCCTGGATCGACGGATGCGCGGCCAAGGGCTACAAGGCCATCGATCCGGACAACTACGACAGCTACACACGCGTACCCCACGGGCTGCTCACCGCGAACGACGCGAAGGCGTTCCTGTCCCTGCTCGCCGTCCACGCGCACGCGCAGGGCCTGGCCATCGGTCAGAAGAACACGGCGGCGCTGGCTCCGTACCGCAAGCAGGTCGGCGTCGACTTCGCCGTGGTGGAGGAGTGCGGCCAGTACGACGAATGCGGGGACTACGCCGCCGCGTTCGGCCACCACATGATGGTGATCGAGTACACCGAGCAGGGCATGAAGAAGGCGTGCCGGGGCTGGGGCGACAAGATCAGCATCGTCCGGCGGGACCTGAACCTCGTGCCCGCCGGCGACAAGGACTACCACCGGGAAACCTGCGGCACGTCCTGATGCACCGGCATTCGACGCCCGGCTCGGTCCGTTCCTGTCGCCCGCACTTCGGCAAGCGCCTGCGGGGCCGCCGAGTTCGCCCCGACCGGGCACCGTCACGGCGGGCTGCCTGGTGAACGGCGCGCCGGTGTCCGGCACTTCGACCACCTGGTCGGCCTGGCCGACGGGCACGGTGCCGGGCGCGTGGTGGTCGCGGCGAACGAGGGCGCCACGAACCCGCTGATTGCTACGGCAGTCTCCCCGGACCGAGCCTGACGGCCTCCTCATCCCCGGACTGCGGCGACCGCCTCGTCGAAGGCCCGCTCCATGTCGATCGTGCCGCCGCTGCGCACCCAGGCGTCCGTTGCGGTCTCCAGGCAGGCCAGGGCGCAGGCGGCGAGCGCGCGGGCCCGCAGCTCGTCCATCGGGTCCGTGGTTGCGCCCAGGCGTCGCACGATGTCCGGGACGAGCAGGTCCGTCCACTGCTGGCGCTTCTCCAGCTGGCGCGCCCGGAGGGAGGGCGAGGCGTGCAGCATGCTGGTGATCTTGAGGAAGTCCTCAGGTGAGTAAGGGAGCGAGTCGTAGAGCGCTTTGAGGGCCGCTCGGAGAGCTTCCCAGGGCGGTTCGCCGGCTGGACGCGCTTCCAGTGCGGTCCGCAGGGCCTCGCCGTGCTCGGCGTGGTCGCCGAGCACGATGTCCTCCTTGGTGCCGAAGTAGCGGAACAGCGAGCGTCGCGAGATGCCGATCTCGTTCGCGATCTGCTCCATGGTGGTGGCCTCGAATCCGTGCTCGAGGAACAGCCGCATCGCAGTGGAGACGATCTCGGCCTGCACAGCTCGCCGGGTGCGCTCCCGCAGCCCCGCCGGATTGCCCGCGCGATGGTTCATGACTCCGTAGCCTACAGCGTTCTGCACTCAGTACCGGTCTGGCACTGTGTGACATATTCGGCGTACAGTGCCAGAGGAGTGTCACCCTCGAGCATGTCCACCCTTTCCCGGGAGCCGCCCATGAGCACCGTCGACTACCACGGCCAGACCACCCTCATCACCGGTGCCAGCGCCGGCATCGGCGCCGAGTTCGCCCGGCAGATGGCCGCCCGCGGCTCGGACGTCGTCCTCGTCGCCCGCCGCGCGGAACGGCTGGAGACGCTCGCCGCCGAACTCACCGCGGCTCACGGCGTAGGGGCCGCAGTCATCCCCCTCGACCTGAGCCTGCCCGCCGCGGGGCAGACCCTCGCCGAGGAGGTGGCGCGCCGCGGCCTGGGGGTGACCAGTGTCGTGAACAACGCCGGATTCGCTACCTTCGGGCCGTTCCACGCCGAGGACCCCAAGCGGCTCGGCCAGGAGATCAGCGTCGACATCGCGGCCGTCGTCGACATCAGCCGGGCATTCATCGAGCCGCTGCGGACCGCCGGCACCGGAGTCCTGGTCAACGTCGCGAGCATGGCCGCGTACTTCCCCATCCCGAACATGGCCGTCTACGCGGCGGCCAAGGCGTTCGTGCTGCACTTCACCGAGGCGCTGTGGCACGAATCCCGCGGGACCGGGCTGCGCGTGCTCGCGCTGTCGCCCGGTGCGACCAGCACCGAGTTCTTCGACGTCGTCGGCACGGACGCGGCAGACGGCGGCAGCAAGCGCCAGTCCCCGCAGGAGGTCGTCGCCACGGCACTGCGCACGCTCGACCGCCGCACACCACCGCCGAGCGTCATCTCCGGCCGCCTCAACCGCACGATGGCGACCCTGGCCCGCACGGCCGGCCGACGCCGCACGGTCCAGTTCATGGGTTCCACGACCTCCGCCCGCCAGCCGACGCCGTGACCGCGCACACCGACGGGCTGCTGCGGAGGAGACGCGGGCCCGGTCGGGGATCACGTTCCGCGCCGCCACCGTCCAGTCAGTGCTGCGGCAGGGCTACTTTCCCGCCGAGATCGCCGAAAGCAAACACCTTCGTGCAACGCCGACCACGACAACCGGCACCGCCCGTTCCATCGAGTGGACCAGGCCCGTGTTCTGTCCGCAAAGAGCGCAACCACCCTCCGGGGTGACGCAGTTACCCAAGGCATGGAGAACACGGGCAGTACACATGTCACCCGCCGGGCCCTGCTGTCAGTCGGCGGATTGATGCTTCTCGGCGCCTGCACAGCCCCTGGCGCCACGCCTGAACACGAAGGGAGGCCGGCACCTGACACCGTGAAGCCCACTCATCCGGGCGACTCTCACGCCAGCGAGCCGGCCTACGTCGAGCTGCCGGGCAGGCCGGAGTTCTACGTTCACCAGGGCCCGCGAGCGATCGCGCTGACCATCGACGACGGTCCGAACCCGGAATGGACTCCGCAGGTGCTGGACCTCCTGCGCCGCTACGCCGTCACCGCCACGTTCTGCCAGGTCGGTGCCCGCGTCAGCGCGTACCCCAACCTGGTGCGGGCGGTGGCCGCCGAAGGCCACCTGATCGCCAACCACACCTGGACCCACGCCGACCTGGCCCGGGCATCCGCAGCGACCGTCCGCTCCCAGCTGGAACGCACCAGCGACACGATCGAGAAGGTCACCGGCCAGCGCCCCACGATCTTCCGCGCCCCCTACGGAGTCTGGTCGGAGCCAACCCTGGCCACCTGCCGCGCGATGGGCATGCGGCTCCTGGACTGGTCCGTCGACCCCCATGACTGGTCACGACCAGGCACCTCGCTCATCGTCGAGCGGATCATGGCTCACGCCCATCCCGGATCGATCATCCTTGAGCACGACGGCGGAGGCGACCGCTCCCAGACGGTGGCCGCCCTGCACCTGGTGCTTCCCCGCCTGCTCGATGCCGGCTACCAGTTCGTCACCCCCTGACGGGAGGTGCCGACGGCGGCCGAACAGCGGCCTTCTGCGGGTAGCGCTTGCCGGACGCCGTACCTCCACTTCTACCGAACCCCGCTGCGGTCCTGTTTCCAGGCATCGCGGGCCCCGCGATTCATCCGGATGTGGCAGCCCGTCAGGGTCGCGCCGGGGCCTGGTGGCCGTCGTCACCCGTTCGGTGCACAGCGGTCGCTGTCGCACGGGGAGTCGGGTTCGCTGGCCAAGGGCCCTGTGTCGCGACCCGGGGCCTTCCAGCATCGTCGACCGAAGGAGACACGGCCGTGCCCAGAGGCAGGATTCACGAGTGAGCCCTGGATCAGGGTCAGGGGAAGATCCGGAATCTGTACAAGGGGGACACCGATACCCGGTCTCCGTGAGGGCGCCAGGCTCGGCGAGAGCCGCCAAAAAATGACGAATCGCGGGGCAACGGCGCTCGGGCATTCTCCCTCTGACAGGGTGCGGTCGGTGAACTGATAGGGCGGCTGCGGACCGGGGACGGTCTCGGGTACTCCGCTTTTCGCCGTTGCCACGGCCGAGACCTCGAAGGGCTCGAAGGGGGAGACAGACGATGGGCTTTCTCGACCGACGTGCTGTACGTGCGGCCGTCGTCACGGCAGCAGGCGTGGCGGCACTTGGGCTGAGCACGGTGACAGCTTCCGCGAAGATCAGTTACGACTTCAAGGTAAGCCCGCACACCGTGAAGGCCGGCGAGCGCGTCCACGTGAAGGGGGACGCCTCGAACGACTCGGAAGACTTTCAGAAGTTCTGTGTGCAGCAACGACAGGGCAAAGGGCCCTGGCATACGGTGAAGTGCGCTCACGGAGGCATCGGCCTTGGTGGCGCAGTCGATACCTGGGTCCAGGCGAAGCACCGAGGCACGCTGCAGTTCCGCGGCGCGCTCTACGAGACGGGCTGGACCTCGCACAGGCTGCACCTGCAAACGGTCACGCCCACCGAGACAGTCCGCGTTCGCTGACCGCGGACCCGCGCGGTCTCGAAGCTCGCGACGCGGCTGCTCGGCCCTGCCGTTTCGATGGCAGACGGGACGGGGGTACGAGCGCGGACGGATCGAACTCAAGGCGATGCACTGCGACGGATGCCGGAGCAACCTCGCCGACGACATGGCCGAAGCCGACGGAGCCACGACTCCCCCCAGACCCGAAGTCGGCCCCGGCGACGTCACATGGATAAGCCACCGGTCCACCCAAAGTGCGGCACATTGGCTCGCGTTCAGAGGCCTTCAGATGGCGCTTGATGCCGCTCCCGGCCCCCCACGCCCACCGATATCGTGGCCGTGCGAGTCCGTGCGCGGGCCCGGGAGGTCGCGACCGCCACCAGGACGGCCGCGGGCACCGGCTCGCCCACTCACCGGACGCGCCCCGTACGCTGCTCGACCACGCCGCCGAAGCCCTGCACCGCCTTCCGGCCGACCCGGCCCTGTCCCCCTGCCCGCCTTCGCCGCCCGCGTACTCGGAGACGCCCACGCCTCGTCCTGTCCGGTGCCGGCGCCCTCCCCTGGCCAGACCTCCGACCGGCACGCCCGCCACCGCGGCATGGGATCCTGAGCCGCGCCCAGCTCTCACCCAACTCGGCGTACGGATCGCGGAGAAGACGGTAATGAGCGACCTCCTGACCGACCTGACGGCAAGCGCGACGGAATGATCAAGACTCGGTGATTCGGCTGTGCACATGGACGGCGTGGCCGTAAAAGCCCTCGGGTTGCTGAGCCAGGAGTGGAAACACCCGGCGAGTCACCGCCGCGACCGGTTCGGAACGGGTGACCGCGTCGTGCGCTTCCTTGTCGATCCACAGCTGTGTCAGCCAGACCGTATCCGGCTCGTCAAAGGCCGTGTTGATGCTGTAAGCAAGCAGGCCGCTGTCCTCGCCACCGGCGCGGAATCCGTCAAGGAGCAGAGTCATCAGCTCGTCACGCCGCCCAGGCAGTGCGGTCATCCGCCCGTAGACACTGAACATGTTCTCACTGGACACGCGCGTTCCCCCTTCGCCGGACGTCCGCCTGCGAGACTACCCGTCCGCGAGCTCCGCAGCCTCCGTCGACGAAGCTCGCGTCGGCACGGACGACGCATGATGTTGGGCGGCAATTTCCCTGCGCCCTCGATGGCCGACCGCACCGTGGTGCCGTCCCCGGGAACGGCCCGAAAGAGACAGCCGGCGGGGTCGGCCGAGGCGGACACCACATCGTCGGCAGGGGCGGTGGCGGATCGCGCCGTACCCCTGACGGGCAGCTCTTCGGCGCCGAACAGCTTGTCCTTCGGGCGGCGACTCAGAACAGGCAGGGTGGCCCGCCCTCTGCCATAATTGCCATATTGCGCAACTGTACAACCATTGGGTAGAGCCAGTCGTCCCTTCTGTATGACGCGGACGGACGGGGGCGCCCGGATGACCACCACAAGGGACGGCAGGACAGCACGGGGCCGCGGGCGCAGCCCGTGGCGAACAATGCTGCTCATCGCGCTGGTCGTCGTGATGCTCGGCGCGGTGGGCCTCGGCTGGATCTACCTGAAGCTGAACAGCGGCATCCACACCTTCGACGCGCGCGGCCTGTCCGGACACCGCCCCGCGGCAGGCCCGTCCCGTAGCGAGAACGTCCTGGTCATCGGGTCCGACGCGCGCAATGACGGCAACAGCTCACTGGGCGGCGGCGATACGAACGACATCGGCCGTTCCGACACCGCGGTCCTGCTGCACGTCTACGCCGACCACAAGCACGCCCTCGCCGTGTCGATCCCCCGCGACACCCTGGTGACCATCCCGCCCTGCAGACTGCCGGACGGCTCCTGGACGAAGTCACAGACCGACGCCATGTTCAACTCCGCGTTCTCCGTCGGGCAGACGGACAAGGGCAATCCGGCCTGCACCCAGAACACCGTCGAACAGCTCACCGGTCTGCGCGTGGACCACACCGTGGTCGTGGACTTCAAGGGCTTCGCGGCGCTGACCGGTGTGGTCGGCGGGGTGCAGGTCTGCCTGCCGCAGGACGTCTACGAGAAGGACCTCGACCCCAACCGAGCCACCCGGGGCAACCTGCTCTTCAAGAAGGGCGAGCAGACCGTTTCCGGACAACAGGCCCTGGACTACGTCCGTATACGACACGGTCTCGGTGACGGCTCCGACATAGGGCGGATCAAACGGCAGCAAGCCTTCCTCGCCGGCCTCGTCAAGAAGGTCAGGAGCGACGGGATCACACCCGTCAACCTGCTGCCGCTGGCCGACGCCGCCACGAAGTCGCTCACGGTCGACCCCGGACTGGGCACGGCGAACAAGCTGATCTCCTTCGCCATGTCGCTGAAGGACATCGGCCTGCACGACACCAAGTTCGTCACCCTCCCCTGGCGGTACGCCGGCGAACGCGTCGCCGTCGTCGAGCCGGACGCCTCCAACCTGTGGGCAGCGCTCAAGGCGGATCGCACCATCGACGGCAAGGACGCCAGCGGGAAGAAGCAGCCTCAGGGCGGCGCGGCCGCATCGCCCAGCCCCACCCAGAGCGTCTCTGGCGCCGGTATCGACGTCGCCGTATACAACGGCACCACCCTGAGCAGCCTCACCTCCAGGGCCGTCTCGGCACTCACGGAGCACGGCTTCACCGTCACCGGCACCGCCAGGGCGAGCAGCCAGGACGACGCCACCACCGTCATCGAGTACGGCGCCGCCCTGAAGCCACAAGCCGAGACGGTGGCCCGGCTCTTCCCCGGCGCCCAGCTCCATTTCATCGGCGGATCGGGCATCAACGTGGTCCTGGGCGCCTCTTACGCCACGGGCGGTTCCTCCGCCGCGGCAACCCCGACCACAGTGCCCGGCTCGGTGACGGACGACGCCCGCTCGGCGGACGACGACCCGTGCTCCGATCTCACGTACGGATCAGGCGGCTGACGAGGCGCCGCGCGGTCAGCAATGGCGAGGCAGGCCGCCGCTGACGCGGCCACGCCGCCCACGAGCAGCGGGCCGCGCGGGCCGTTTGACGACGAGCGCGAGCGCGGTGACCGGACGGAGTCCGACCAACTCGTCGAGGCAGAGGGACCCGTCGGCGGAGACGTCCCGGTCGTGCTGCCTTCACACGTGGACGGTGCGGGCCGCGTCGGGAGTCGGCGTCTCGGCGCGCTGCCTCAGGCCGGGCAGTCCCAGGCGCCGGTCCTGCGCGACCGTCCCCGCAGTGGCATCGATTCCCCGGTACGCCGGGCGAGCTGACCGACCATCAGCCGGACGACGAGGAGGACGTCGGGGTCGTCGATACGGTAGATCTGCCGCCGGCCCTCGCGGCGGGAGCGGACCAGGCCCGCGAGCTTCAGCTTCGACAGGTTCTGACTCATCGCGGGCAGCGTCCCGCCCACCCGTTCCGCGAGCCGGCTCACATCGCTCTCGCCCTGGGACAGCGCCCACATGATGTGGAGCCGCGGCGTCGAGGCCAACAGCCCGAAGGCGGTGGCTGCCTCCGCGAGCGCCTCGGCGGACAGATCCTCGAAGCCATCGACGATCTGCGCCACAGTCCTCTCCCGTCCGTACCTCAAAGACGCTTCACACGCACCCGCCCAGTGTAGGCGTCATGGACTCAAGGACGCCTTGCAATACCGCGCCGCGGCTGAGGTCATCGTCATCGGCTCCGACGGTCGCGTCCACGGCAACAACGCGCCGGGCGGCGGAAGCAAGAACGACGTCGGGCGCTCCGACAGCGCATTCCTCCTGCACGTCTACGCCGACCACGGCATGCCCTCGCGGTCTCGATCCCGCGTGATGCGCTGGTCGTGATCCCGCCCGTGCGGGTGCCACAGGACGTCGACTCCGGCCTGTGAACGACCGACGCGCTGATCTCTTTCGCCATGTCGCTGAAGACCATCGACCTGCACAACACCAAGTTCGTCACCGTGCTCTGGCGTGACGACCACGCGCGTGTCGCTCTTGTCCAGCCGGACGCCGACGAGTTGCGGGCGACGCTGAAGGCCGACCGCCCCGTCGGCACCGAGAGGACCGGTCGTGCCGGGCCCGAACGCCGGGCAGCCACCGACCATGAGCGATGACATCGAAGCGCGTGTCGTCGGCCAGGACAACTCGGCGTGGCGGACCGCCTACGCAGCGATGTCCCCACCTGTGAATCGAGGCCGACTGGTGAGCAGCGGCCCGTCCGTTTGCTAGATTGCGCAATCACGCAACTGAAGTGCCGCCCCACTTCGCCCGACGGACCGGCCGCAGACCACCGGCCGCACCCCCGAGGGACTGCTGGGCGCAACCATTGCCGGGAGTGGGACATGAGTGACCTGCGGGACGGCTCCGCCGGCCGAGCCACGCGCCGCCGCACTGCCCAGGTGCCCCGCCGGCACACGGACAGGCCTGCCGACGAGCGCCCGCCAGGTGGCCGGGCGGCGGCACGGGCGGCGTCCCGGTCCTCCGGCCGCGGGAACTCGCGGCGCCGCGTCCGGCCGACGCGCAGGGGCAGGCGGGCGCTGCGGATCGCCGGGACGTGCCTGGCCTTCCTGGTCCTGGTGACCGCCGGCGCCGGGTGGTGGTTCTACGAGCACCTCAACGGCAACATCAACAGCGTCTCACTCGATGGGAAGGGCGGCAGCGAGAAGGCGGACGCCTTCGGCCGTACCCCGATCAACCTGCTGGTGATCGGCTCGGACGGGCGCACCAGCGCGGCCGACTGCAGGCTGGGCGGCGGCTGCTCCCGGACCGGGGTGCAGTCCGGCAACGGCAACGCGGACGTGGAGATGGTGGTGCACATAGCCGCCGACCGCTCCAACGCCACGGTGATGAGCGTCCCCCGCGACACCATGACCAACGTCCCGGCCTGCACCGATCCCACGTCGAAGCAGTCCACGTCCGGCTACTACGGACAGATCAACAGCGCTCTCTCGTACGGCCCGGCCTGCCAGGTGGCCACCATCCACCAGCTCACCGGCATCCCGATCGACCACTTCGTCAAGCTCGACTTCTCCGGCGTGGTCAGCATGTCCGACGCGGTCGGCGGCGTGGACGTGTGCGTCAGCGACAACGTCTACGACACCTACTCGCACCTGAAGCTGTCCAAGGGCACTCACACCCTCAAAGGCGTCGGGGCCCTGGAGTTCGTCCGCTCCCGGCACGGCTTCGGCGACGGCAGCGACCTCGGGCGCACGGTCTCGCAGCACCTCTTCCTCGGGGCGATGATCCGCAAGTTCAAGAGCGCCGGCACGCTCACGGACCCCGCCAAGGTCTACGGCCTCGCCGACGCGGCCACCAAGGCGCTCACCGTCGACGACGGGCTGGGCAGCATCAGCAAGCTGGTGGGCCTGGCCTCCGACCTGGACAAGGTCCCCTCCCACCGGATCACCTTCACCACCATGCAGACCGCCGCCGATCCCCATAACAGGGACCGTGTCGTGCCGGGCGCCGGGGCCAGGTCGCTGTTCGCGAGCATCGCCAACGACCAGTCGCTGACCGCCGGTTCGGGCAAGAAGTCCGCAGCACCCTCCGCCACCGCCCGGTCCGTCACTCCCTCCCGGATCGCCGTGACCATCGAGAACGGCACCACTGTCGGCGGCCGGGCCTCCGAGCTGGCCACCGCCCTGACGGACAAGGGCTTCAGCCAGGGCACCACCACGGCCAACGCCCCCACCACCGCGTCCGTCACCACGCTCACCTACGGCACCGGGCAGGAGCCCGAGGCCCAGGCGGCGGCCAGCGCCCTCGGCCTGCCTTCCTCACACCTCAAGCAGGGCGGCGGCACTGGCCTGACCCTGGTCATCGGCAGTGACTGGCCCAGCGGCACCAGCTACCCCGCCGGCCACGGCAGCACCGGCGCCTCCTCCCCTGCCCCCGCCGACACCCACGCCGCGGTCTCCGACGCCCACGCCCAGACGGCCGACCAGCCCAAGGGGTGCGCTCAGGTCAGCCCCTACAGGACCGTCTCCCTCAACGGCGTCAGCATGACCCCCGCCCAGGCGTACGCCGCCGCCCGCAGCCAACCCGACTCCGACTCCTGAACCGTTCGTCGCGGCCGGTGCTCGTTTCGCCACCCTCAGCGAAAACCTCATCAGTTGCGCAATGATGGAAGCGTCCACAGAGGCGAAGGGGAGGGGCCGGCCATGCGGGAGACAACCGCCGCGGAAGGCGTGCTCGACGAACTGGCGCAAGGGTGTCCGCTGCCGCCCGAGGACGAGGTGCGTGACACCTATCAGCCGGTCGAGGTGTACGACGGGGAGGGATGGCCGTGGCCGGGATCCACCACCGGATGGTGGACGGGCCCCGACGGCGTCACCGCCTGCCGGCTGCGACTGTCGGGCGTGGCGACTGCGCGATGGGTCCTGTTCGACCCGGACCGGATCGTCGCCCGGGTCCAGAGCGGCACGTAGACCGCCCGCCTGTCGGACGGCGGACCGGACCAGCGAGCCGGGCGACCACCTCGGTGCGTATCCAGCCAGTGGAGGTGTTCTACGGCGGAGTCCTGCCATCGCGCGGAGAACCCTTCGCTGCCAAGGGGCCGCGCTCAATGAACGCCGGTCCGGTCGGCCCGAGGGCGACCGGATACAGTGCGCGAGACGGCAGCCCGGTCAGGGAGGGGAAGCATGACCGCCACCAGTAACACCCGGCCCGCCGAGGGGGAAGCGCAAGCTCCGCGGCAGAGCCGACTGCACCGCCTGATGCGCTACATCCCCCTGATCGCCCCCGTCCTGCTGTGGGCCGTGCCCTGCTGGGTGCTCCTGTACGCCGGCCAGCACTGGCCGCTGCCCGTCACGCTGGTCGGCACCGGCCTGTTCGCCCTCGGCCTCATCGGTATGCCGCTCGCGATGGCGCGCGGCCATGGCCGGCGCCAGCAGGACCGGGCGGCGATCGTCGGTGACACCCTGCTGGGCACGAGCTGGGTTCTGTTCACCTGGTCCGCTCTGCTCGGCGTCCTCTTGCGGCTCGCCCTGACCGTGGCCGGCGTCGGCGGGAGTCAGGACCGGGCCCGGATCGTCACGTGGGCCGTCCTCGGTGTCACCGCCGTGCTGCTCGCCTGGGGGTACGCCGAGGCCCGCCGCGTGCCACGCGTGCGCCGACTCGACGTGGAACTCCCGCGGCTGGGCGCGGGGTTGGACGGTGTCCGCGTCGTCCTCATCACCGACACCCACTACGGCCCGCTCGATCGCGCTCGCTGGTCGGCGCGGGTGTGCGAGACGGTGAACACGCTGGAGGCCGACCTGGTCTGCCACACCGGCGACATCGCGGACGGCACGGCCGAACGCCGCCGCGCCCAGGCCGCCCCACTCGGTACGGTGCAGGCAACCCGGGCCCGGGTCTACGTCACCGGCAACCACGAGTACTACAGCGAGGCCCAGGGCTGGGTCGACCTGATGGACGAGCTGGGCTGGGAGCCGCTGCGCAACCGCCACCTGCTGCTCGAACGCGGAGGCGACACCCTCGTGGTCGCCGGTGTGGACGACGTCACGGCCGAGTCCTCCGGCCTGGCAGGCCACCGCGCCCACCTCGCCGGAGCCCTGGACGGCGCCGACCCCGACCTGCCCGTCCTGCTCCTGGCACACCAGCCCAAGTTCGTCGACCGGGCGGCAGCAGCCGGCGTCGACCTCCAGCTCTCCGGGCACACCCACGGCGGCCAGATCTGGCCCTTCCACCACCTGGTCCGCATCGACCAGCCCGCCCTCGCCGGCCTCAGCCACCACGGCCCCCGCACCCTCCTCTACACCAGCCGCGGCACCGGCTTCTGGGGCCCGCCCTTCCGCGTCTTCGCCCCCAGCGAGATCACCCTGCTCGTACTCCGCTCCCCGCACCTGCCCACCTCGCCGTAGCACGCGGCGGGCCACGCCGACAGTCTGCATGCACGGACACCGCACCCGGACAGCGAGTTGACGGCAGGAAGCCGCTGCGCTGGCCGCACGCATCGGGGCGGTGACCGTCACGTGGGGGCCCGGGAATGCGCCCCCTTTCACGCTGCGGCTGAGTGAATCCGAACGCCGGACGGCCGGTGCGTCCCCGGGAACGGGGTGCGCACCGGCCGTCGTCAGCGTTCGGGACGTACGGGGCGTGATCAGTCCTTACGGGCCTTGAGGCGCCGTACGTCGAAGGACCGGATGCCGCGTCCGTGCGTGGCGGCGTACAGCTTGCCGTCGGGGCCGAGGCGGAGCTGCATGACGGCCGTGGTGGGCAGGTCGTGTCCCAGGACCTGCCACTGGGTGGCGCCGGCGGGGCGGTAGAAGGTGGCGAGGTCGGTGCCGAGGGCGAGGCCGCCGTTCGGGAGGAGCTTGACCGTGTCGGCGGGGACGTCGGGCAGGTTGGCCGAGATGTCCGTCCAGCTCGCGCCGCCGTCCTTGGTCTCGAAGACGTGGCCGACGCCCGCGCCGGGGCCCTCGGTGAAGCGGCGGGAGAAGCCGTTGATCGCCACGTACACGTGCTGGGCGTTGGCCGGGTCGATCTCGAAACCGGAGATGTACCGGTTGGGGACGGTGCCGTCGACCGGGAGGTTCAGCTGGTGCCATCCGGTGCCGTCGGCGTTGCCGACCGCGATGCCGCGGGTGAAGCCCTGGTTGTTGCAGGGCCCGCACCAGCCGACGTAGACCGTGCCGCCGGAGGACGCCACGGCGGTGGCCACGTGGCCCTCGCCGAGGTCGTACGCGTTCGTCCACTCCTTGCCGGAGCGGATGGCGAAGCCCTTGGTGTTCACCCACACGTGCCGGCCGCCGGCGATCCAGGTGTTGGTGTCCTTGGCGTCTGCGGCGATCGGCGCGATGAAGCGGGCGCCCGCGCCACCGAGGTCCTTGTCCGGCGGGGCGACCTCGAACTCGGTGGCCTTCGTCGGGTCCGTCGACCAGGAACCGTCGTTCACGCCGCAGTTCTGCGTCACCCACATGTCGAGGTAGACGTACTCCTGGGCGATGTTGCAGCCGTTGGCGGGGTCGGTGATGGTGTCGCCGCCGTCGCCGCCGAAGTCGGAGCCCATGACCTTGTCACGGCCGCGCAGGATGGACTGGCCGTTGTCCTGGAGACCGCCGGTCACCGAGACGCCGCCGTACGTGAGGTCCTTGCCGACGCCCACGGAGTAGTACTGCAGGGTGTCGATGGTGCCGTCGTTCAGTGACTGCCAGTCCTTGGCGTGACCGCCGGAGTCGACCGCGCCGTTCAGCGGGCGGCGGTAGATGCCGCCGTCGTTGCCGACGTACGCCCAGGTCTTGCCCCGGTAGCTGCCGATCGCGACGGCGTGCTGGTCGGAGTGGACGGTGGGCGAGCAGTCACCGGTCTGCTTGGCCGGGTCGTTGCTCCAGCAGGGGAAGGGGAAGTTCCAGTACGGGCCCGGGGTCGTCCAGCTCTGGCCGGCGTTCTTGGTCTCGAAGACCTCCTCCAGGCCGAGGTAGAGGTGGTCGGCGTTGGCCGGGTCGACCTGGAGGAACTGGTTGTACCAGGACTGGATGCCGGGCATGTAGCCGGCGGTCTGCAGTGCCGACCCGGACGCCTTCAGCTTGGTGTAGTCCGCGATCTGCGTCCACGGCCCGAACGGCGAGCCGTTCTTCGAGACGTACACGCCCTTGAGCCCGCTGTCCGGGTTGGCGGCCATCTGCGCCGGGGACTGGTCGATGGCGTACAGGCGCGAGCCGTCGGCAGCGGCGGCGAAGGTCATGTTGCCTACGTCGCCGCTGCTGGTGGGCAGGTCGCCGAGTCCGCTGACCGGCTTCCAACTGCCGTCGCCCTGCTCGGCGTACAGGCCGTTGTAGGTGTCGCCGCCGCGCCAACCGACCGCAAGCAGAACCTTGTTCGGATCCTTGGGGTCCACGGCGATGTCGTTGGCGATGTTCTTGTACGGCGCGCTCGGGTCGTCCGCCTTCGAACCGCCCGGCAGATAGTCGGGGTTGGGAGCGAACTCCTGCTTCCAGGGCCCGGACAGGGTGGTCGTCGAGTGCGACCACACGCCGGTGCTGGTCGCCGCCCACACCTTGGCGCCGGCGAAGCGCAGGGCGTGGATGACGGTCGACTCCAGTTCGGCGCCACCGACGCGGTCACCGGGCTGGAACTGCCCGTGACGCGGGTCCTTCAGGACATACACGCCCGTGCCGACGAAGGACGTCGCCCCGGTGTTGGACTCGCCCGTGGCGTACCAGAGCCGCTTCTGGCCGTCGAGGGAAAGGGTGCCGGTCGACAGGGACGGGAGCCTGTCGGAGATCGGCTTCCAGTGGCCGCCGCCGGTCGTGGACCGGAAGACCCCGCCGTTGGCGCCGCCCGCGTACACATAGCCCTGGTCGTCGGCGGCGATCCCGGTGATCCGGCCGGTCACCTCGCCCGCGCCGCCACTGGAGTTGGAGTTGACGTCGCGGTAGCGGGGGTCGTCGGAGTTGTATGCCTTCTTGGTGACGTGGTCCCAGCTGCCGCTCGTGTGCTTCATGGACTGGAGCTGCTGCCAGGCCGCCCCGTAGGCGCCGGGCGCGACCACGCCGGGGGCAGTGCGTGCCTCGGTGAACTGGGCAGTCGCCTCGGCGGAGTTCTCCGCCTCGTCGGCGCCCCCGTCATCGCCCCCGGAGGCGGCCAACGCGGACAACCCATGGCCCGCGTGCACCGCCTTGATGTGCTGGCGGCCCACGGCGGCTTGGTGGCGCGCCTGCCAGGGCCGCGGTCTGGCGTTCGACGCCGCGAACGACTGGGTGCTTACCAGTCCGAACGCGGCCGCTACGACGGTGCAGGTGATGAACCGTCGCTGGTACTTCGGGGGCAACATGCCCACTCCTCCCTGCACCGGGCATATGGGGGTGTCCCGGCACAGAGGGGATCTTGGCGTGACCACAACAGTCACACAAAGGGCTCACAGGAAAAATGGTGGGCTGTTTACCTTGCGGCGCGTCAGCACATCAACGGACGATCCTGTGCGGCCTGGCCGCGTGCCGAACTGCCGCATGCGGTACGGCCGTAGCCGCCGCGGAGGGGCCGTAAGACCCACCCGTCAGGAACAGGCCGCTGTATGCGTCCGTGGAGTCCTGCGGCGCGTCGGCATTGGTCTCGACGAACAGCGGCCGTACGGCGACGGGACCGTCAGTGGCGAGGCCCTCGTAGTCGCC
The DNA here is from genome assembly GCF_042269865.1 of Streptomyces sp. NPDC055966. Classification (NCBI taxonomy): domain Bacteria; kingdom Bacillati; phylum Actinomycetota; class Actinomycetes; order Kitasatosporales; family Streptomycetaceae; genus Streptomyces; species Streptomyces sp. NPDC055966. The sequence continues at coordinate 130,363 of NZ_JBHJYK010000013.1, read as the reverse complement.
GAGGAAGTGGCCCCCTGCGTAAGGGGCCCGGAGCCAGTCGAAGACCCGCGAGATGCGGCGCTCGGTGGCGTGGTTCTCCGCGCCGCGCGGGAAGGTGAGCAGCCAGGCTGCGGCGGGGAGGGTGGTGGTGTTCCCGGCGGTGAGGTAGCGCAGGTCGTAGTAGGTGATCGCGACCGAGCCGCGCGCGTCCACGCTGATGGAGGGCGTGAAGGCGGGTGCGGAGGTGACGGAGTTGACCCGCTTCGGAGTCGACCAGGTCCGGCCGCCGTCAGCGGAGTGGACCAGTTCCACGGAGTTGTGGGCACCTCCGCTGAAGTCCGAGCCCTCGTAGGCGACGTAGAGCTCGCCGGTGTGCGGGTCGATGGCGACGTTCGGCAGGTCGCCGCCCGCCCGCAGGGACTTGGTCGCGTCAGTGGGGGCGTTGGGATCGACTTCGGGTACGGACGTGTCCTTGGCGACCGTGACCGGCTTGCTCCACGTGCGGCCCTGATCGGTCGATTTCACGACGGCGAAGTGGAGGTCGGTGGGCGTGAAGGTGCCGGTCGCGTAGTCGATGTCGTACGTCTGCCAGTCGAAGACGTCGTAGAGGGTGTCGGTGCGCGGGTCGACGACGATGACGTTGCCGATGGTCTGCGAGTGGGGCACGACCGAGGTGTCCACGAACGGGCGGGCCGTGGACCAGTGCCGGCCGCCGTCCCGGGTGACGGAGATGTAGGAGGGCCCGTCGTAGACCTTGGCGGAGTCGTCCTCGTCGATGCGGTCCCAGACCTGGTAGGCGACGCCCGGATGGACGGGGTCGGCGGTCACGGCGTTCTTGTCGTCGGTGAACTGGGCCTGTGTGTCGTCGATCAGGGGGGTGGTGTGGGTCCAGGTGCGCCCGCCGTCGTACGACGTCGAGGCGGCCACGCCGTTGCGCGCGTCGGTGGCGTCGAACACCAGGCCGCTGGCGTAGACCGTGCCGTCGGGGCCGGTGCTCACCCAGCCGTCGGACGCGCGCTGGTAGTTGAGCCCGCCCGGCGCGCAGTGCGAGAACGGCAGCGGGGTCTCGGTGAAGTGCCGACCGTCATGGGTGTACGTGGCGGTCAGCCCCCGGGCTCCGCCGTTGGACCAGCGGTCCTGCTGGAAGATCCCGACCGCGTCACGCGGATCACGGGGACTTGTGGTGACGTACGGTTCGGCCTCCGCCGACGGGTAGTTGGTACCGGTCCCGTCGCCGCTGATGTCACAGGCGGCGTAAGGATCACCGGGCGAGACCAGGCCAACCGGCTGGCCGTCGCCCGCGGCAGCCGAGTTGCCCACGGTGGCGACGAGCAGGAACGCGGCAGCAGTGGCCACGAGAGAGGCTCTTGTACGTGTGCGCATGGCGATTCCCCCAACTCTCCGAAGAACGGACCGTCTTGGGCTGTGCTGGCGCGGACACGGTCCCGGTGTCACCGGGACACGGGTCGCCTGGAGCCTAGTCCTGGGCCGTGGGAGCGGAGTTGAGGGCAGCGGTCAAGGGCACGTCAATTATCGGATGCCGGCGATCAGCGGCGCAGGACCTCCGGGAACCGGCCGGGCGCCGGGGTGGCGCCGCCAGTGCGAGTGCCGTCACGGTGACCGGCGAGGCGGCAAGCAGGACGGCGAGGCGGCGGCTTTCCGGGCGTGCACCGTGCGGGGCGCGGACCCGTGCGGTGACCCGGTGGCGCAGGTACGGCAGTGCGGTAGCGGGGCCTGGGCCAGTGCCGGCGAGGGCGGCGCGGGCAGGAGAGCGGGCCGCGGACGGCGGCCGGCCACCGTCTGGGCGGCGTCGTCGTCGGCCCTGCGCACGGGACTCACCACCGTCCGGGCTACCGGTGCCGCCACGGCCTCACCAGCGCCACCCGGCCCGACCCCGGTCGCGCTCCCAACGCCTGCCTGCGCGAAGACCAGGTACTGCCACACCTGCCGACCCTGCATCTCCGCCTCACCGGCCGCCTGGATCCTCCGGGCTCGGCACCCGCGAGCCGTGGCCCGGCGCCGCAACGACGAACACCCGCCCCGGCCAGGAGCCGGAAGCGGGTGCCGATGTCCCCTGCTCTGAATGGGTGTGCCGGTGCGGTTAGAGCAGGGCTCCGACGAGACCGAGAACTGCCTCAAGCAGGCTGCTGAGGATCATCTGCATACTCCTTCTGTAGGGCGGTGCCGCCACGACCGATTCTCAATATAAAGTGCAAACCGGGCAATTTCTGATGATCCGACGGGGTGTCGGCCGAGCCGGGAACCGGCTCGATCTCGCGTGACGCCGAGTGCGCGGCATGGGCCCTGCCGCGAGCCGCGTAAGGCGGCTCCAGCCCGGTCGAGCGGACCTTCCCTCAACTCAAGCCCTGGCGCGTCTTCCGCCGCGCCCGCTGCAGCCCCAACCGCTCGACGTCAATACCCAAGGCCGTTCTCGCCCTGGAGCAGCACGGCGGAAGAAGCTCAATGGGTGTCTCCGGAGCGGCCACTGATTTGTCTTCAGTTCCTTGCCTGCCTCGCTCGATCCAGGCACTTTCCCGCCGCGGCCGCGCCGACCCGTCACGGTCCGCGCCACCGCCCCGCCGGAGAGCCGGCCCCCGCCCGTCGACTGCTTCGGCATCCTCCCGGAGACCAAACGGAGGCTGTGGCGGGCCACCGCACGGGGCTGGCACCTGCACTCCGCGTCACCGTCCCGGCCGGCCGAGGAGTACCGCACCTACCCACAGAACAACGCTGCGCACGCGGCGCGCGTTGACCAGCCCCCCTCTCCCCGGGGTGACGCGGGGCGTGCAGCGGTCGTCAGCCGTAAGCCGTACGCCGGGGCTGGCCGGCGTCCCGCGTCATCCGAACCTTGAACTTAGGTTAGCCTTACCTCATGAGTGCACTCCTGCTGGCCCAGGACACGGCCGGATACACCCTGCCCACAACCTGGCGGGCCGTGACCAAGACCGGCTACTTCATCGGCCTGACCGGTTCCATCGGCGGTCTCGTCACCTACGCCGCCACCGTCCGCCCCGCGTTCAGGAGTTCACCGGCCGCGAGCGACGACGTCGTTGTGCTGCGCCACCGCTCGGCGATATACCTCGCCTGGTCGGGCGTGGTGCTGCTGGTGACCGGCTACCTCCAGCTCGCCGCGCGCGTCGCCCGGGCGGGCACGGGCATGCCGTTCGGCGACGCCCTCGCCCCGGAACACATATGGCAGTTCCTGCGGGCACCCGCCGACAAGGGCGCCTGGATCGCACAAGGCACCGTATTCCTGGTGCAGAACCTCGTCCTACTCGTCACCGCCGCCAGCCTCACGGCCCTGTTCGCACGCGGCGCGCGGCGCCATCTGGAGCCGATCGCCCGGACCGCTCTGCCTCTCGCGCTGGCGGTCACGCTGATCACCGCCGTCCCGGCCATTGCCCCGCAGACCACGGACGCGCTCCTGGACCTGGTCTTCACCCAGATCCACATCATCAGTGGCACGGTGTGGCTGGGCGGCCTGGTCCTGCTGAGCGTCCTCGCCGGTGCCCGCCGCCGCCTGGGCCCGGACGCGGGTGTGCTCTGGGCCGACATGTGGCGCCGCTTCAGCCTCGTCGCGATGATCTGCGTCGCCGCCGTCGTCGTCTCGGGTCTGTGGATGAGCTGGGAACACGTCGGTGGAATCAGCCAGTTGTGGAGTACCGGCTACGGCCTCGCCCTGCTCGTGAAGATCGTCCTCGTCCTGGGACTGGTCCTCGCGGGCGCCTTCAACCAGTTCTGGCTGATGCCACGCATGGTCCAGGCCCGCCGCGCAGGCGAGAGCGCCTCGCTCTTCCATCTGACGCTGCGACACTTCCCCAAGGTCGTGTGGAGCGAGATCGCCCTGGGCCTGGCCGTCCTCGTGGTGGTTCCCTTCCTCACCGGCTCCGCCCGTACCGAAGCCGGCAGCCCGCAGGCCGAGCCGTCGGCCGGCGTCTTCGCCGCGGGCGCGACACTCGCACTCGCCCTCGCCGCGTCCCTCTACGCCACTGCCAAGGCATCCGAGGCGCTCTCCCGCCGGCCGGCCACCACCACCGCCGATCCCGTCTGACCAGCCAAGTCGCCGGGCCCACTGCCTTGCCACCGCGCTGCACGCCGACCTGTACGGAGACCTCCCGCCCTCGGACTGCGCCGAGCCCCCAGCATCACCACTCCACCACGACGGGACCTACACCACCGGCCGCGGTCTCGCCGGGCATGCCGTCCTGGCCGGTGAACAGCGGATCAACCTCATCTGGGAGGAATCCGTCAGCGGCGCCGGCCCCCGGGCGATCCGGGGGCCGGTTCATGCCGTTGAGCGGAGCCGTTCGGCCCGAGGCCCGGGGGTCAGCCGATCTGTGCGCCGTACGCTGCAAGGGCGGCCGGGACGGGCTGGAAGAAGGTCTGACCGCCGTTGGTGCAGTCGCCGCTGCCGCCGGAGGTGAGGCCGAGGGCGCTCTCGCCGTCGAAGAGGGCGCCGCCGCTGTCGCCCGGCTCGGCGCAGACGTCGGTCTGGATCAGTCCGCTGACCGTGCCTTCCTGGTAGTTGATGCTGGCGTTCAGGGCTTGGACGGTGCCGTCGTGGACCTGGGTGGTGCTGCCGCTGCGCTGCACCTTCTCGCCGACGACAGCGTCCGCGGCCTTGGTGATCTTCTGGGTGCTGCCGTTGTAGAGGTCAACCTCGCTGGGGTGGTCGGTGTTGTCCGTGTACTTGGCGATCGAGTAGTCGTTGCCCGGGAACGTGGACTGCTCGGTGGTCGCGATCGTCTGGCCGCCTTGCTGGTCGGACCACTCCTTGACGTCGTTGCCGCAGTGGCCGGCGGTCAGGAAGTACGGCTGGCCGTCCTTGACGACGTTGAAGCCGAGCGAGCAGCGGGCGCTGCTGCCCCAGATCGCGTCGCCCCCGGCGACGAGGGGCTTGAACTCGCTTTTGGTGTAGTGGATTTCGACGGTGTCGCCGAGGCTCCTGGCGACCTTGGTGAGCCGGTCCAGCTTGGCGCCGGTGACCGTGCGGTCGGCCGTCACCACGACCTTGTTGGCCCGGGGATCCATGGCCCAGGCGGTGCCGGGGATGGTCGCCTGGGCCTTCAGGGTCTGCCGGGCCGCGTCGAGCTGCGCCATCGAGTGCCGGACGATCCTGGCCTCGGCGCCCTTGGCCCGGACGGCCGCCGCGGACGTCTTGTCCACCACGTTGACGACCAGCTTCTGGGCCTTGGCGTCGTAGAACGCGCCGGCCGTACCGCTCTTGAGCTGGGACGCCAGGGTGGTCGCGGCGGAAGGGGAGAGCCTGGCCGCCGGGGACGCGGGGGCGGCCTGGGCGCTGGTGAGGGTGAGGCTGGCGGTGGCGGCGAGCGCGAGTGCGCCCGCGCCGGCCAGCATCGTACGGCGGTGGCGCATGCGGTTGTGCTTCAACTGACTGCCTCTCATGGGGGGATGGGCCCTGACTGTGGGGAGTCACGCGGGCCCGGGAGGTAGGTGTGACATGCCTGGCACGGGACGAGTCACCCGCCCTAGCGGATGTCACGTCCATGCCAAGCACCGTCGCTTCAGTATTCGCACCTGCCCCACCCGTACACAAGGCCGGACTCCCGCCCCACGCACATAAGTTCACGCTTGCACCACATCTTGTTCACACCGCTGTCCGCCCATCCGGATCCGGAGTCCGGACACCGGAGGGCCCCAGGCGAGGCCCGGCCGGTCGGTGACAGTGAGACGATCAGGGCGCCTTGAGGTGCCTCGGTGAACTCCCGGGAAACTTCACTCGTTTAATGTTGACAGGGGCATGTCTACGCGCGTCATGCTGGGCGGCATGAACTTCCCCCCACAGATCACCAGGATCGGCACCGCGGGCGCCCTCGCCGCAGCCCTGCTCTTCGGCGGGACCGCCGTGGCCGCGGCACCCGCCGTCGCCGCCACCGCTCACGCAACGACGACGCACGCCAACGTCGTCCACGCCAGCGACATCGGGAACATCTGCTACTCCCAGCTCCCCTCCCAGGCACACGACACCCTCAGCCTGATCGACCAGGGCGGCCCCTTCCCCTTCCCCAAGGACGGGACCGTCTTCACCAACGTCGAAGGCGTCCTCCCGCCCCAGAGCGCCGCCGACTACTACCACGAGTACACCGTGATCACGCCCGGTGCGCCGACCCGTGGCGCACGGCGCATCGTGACCGGCGAGCAGTCCCAGGAGGACTACTACACCGCCGATCACTACAAGACCTTCAACCTCATCGACCGCACCTGCTGACCCCCACCAGCACCGGCTGACGAACCGTCCGCACGGCGGCCAGGCTGCACCGGTACCCCGGCTTGCGCCGGGAAGTCACTTCGGCGGCAGCGTGACGCAGAAGGTGCCGAGGCGGTACTGGGCCACCTGTACCGCCACGGCACCGAACTCCGTCAGACCGAGCGGCCGAAGGCTGGCGGCCTGCCGCCGCGACTGAAGCGCAATGCGCCAGAACCACACGGCAATTGACCCGCGTGCGTAACCACCAGTGCACCCGGTTGTTACGCACGCGGATCAGAGTGTCATGCACATTTCATGCCCATGTTCACCTTAAACTTGGAGGATTCCTTGCTGACTCTGCGACGTCCCCAGCTGTCCTGGGCCAGGCGATTCGCGGTGCTGCTCGCCGCCATCGCGTCCGTGCTCAGCGTGTCCGCGATCAACAGCCCCGCCGCGAACGCGGCGGTCTACAGCTCCTGCAACATCGCCGGATGCTCCGACGCGGCCTCGGCCAACTCGACCTGGTCCGACCTCGGTTACCCCACCTCGCGGGGCTGGGTCGACTGGCCGGACGGCCAGTGCAGCTACGCGGGCGGCGAGTTCTACAACAACGACGGGCAGCTGCCCTCCGGCGACACCTTCTACGAGTACGACGTCTACCCCCGCGCCTGCGGCGCCCACCGGGACGCTGTCCGGATCGTCGTCGACTCCAACACCGGCGCGGTCTGGTACTCCCCCAACCACTACACCGACTTCTACCAGCTCTGACACACCAGCAGGACCCGCTCACGCGTGCAGGCCGGCACACTGGGCGAGAAGCCGTACCTGCCTGAGGACAGGGCCTCCCGGTAGCTCGGGGATGAGAATCCAACCGAGCAACGCCGGGAGGCCCTGATGTCGTTGTCACGCGCCTCCGAGTCCGCCCACGTCAACTCGGTCGCAGCATCGGGTGATTGCCTCGCGCACGCGTAGGGCAACGCGACTCGGATCGCTTGTCGATCTTGTTGGATGAGGTGTCCACGGAGGCGAGTGCCCCGGACCGCTGTTCCAGCAGCATCAGGTGATGTCCTGACCAGGCCACCGAGAACGTCTGGTCTAAGTCGCTGGAGTTCGTGGTGGGCATTGCGTCGAATTCATGGCAGGTGCCCCGGTCCAGGTCGAGAATTGCCAGGCGGTTGTCCCGGAGGGCGCTCGCATACCAGCGTCCACTCGGATCGAGCGTGCCCACGCCCACAGTGTCGCCACCCTTGCAGGAGGGAACGCGGTCGCTCTTCCGTTTGTCCGCGGCGTAGGAGTGGGTGCAGTTTCCGGTGTTGCACGCGTCGTCACGCCAGATGACACGATTGCTGGCAGCGGCGACCGCAACAGGCCCGTCTGATGACCGGCTGCGGCGGCGTCCGGGCCGGGCTGTCGTCCTGTCCTACGCCGCGGCCCTCCTCGTGCCGGGCCCCGGCCTGTGGCTGCGCCACTCCCACGCGCTGCCGCTCCCACGCTCTGCCGCTCGGACCGCTGATCCGACTGCCGGTGTCTACCGCACCATGCCTGCTGTGGCTGGTGCTGTTCGTGATCGTCGCGATGCCCGTGGCGGCCGGCGCCACGGTGGGACCGGCAAGGGCGACGGCGACCAGCCCACCATGGTCGGCCTGGTCCTCGCCTCCACCCTCCTCAGCCCGCTCACCACACCGCTGTCCCTGCGCGGCGGGCATTCTGGTCCGCCTCGCTCTGCCCCCGTCCCTGCTCGTCCGAGTACTGGGCGCAGTCGCGCCTGCGGCCCTGGCCGGCTCGCTGGTCCTGACGTACGTCAACGCCGGCGGCGCCCTCGGCTCCTTCGTCGCCCGGCCACGTCCACTGATGCTGGGTGTCGCTCTGGTCGTGGCGGCACTGGTCCGCCGGCTGTCGTTCGTGGTCGGCCGGTGCGCGGCGCGGCTGCTGCGGCTGGACCCGCCCGCCGCCTCCTCGCTCGCCCTCGCCCTCGCCCTCGGCATGAACAACAGCAGCGCCGGCGTCGTATTGATCACCGTCGCGCTCCCGGACAAACCGCACCTACTGCTCCCGGTCCTCGCCCACGGCCTGCTCCAGAGGACAGCCGCCAACCAGTCGTACGGCTCCGGCCTCCCACGGTGTTGCGTTCCATTGCCCAGAACATCGCGGTCCCCGACCCCACGCCGGGGGCGCAGGACACCGGTGCGCGCAAGCTGTCGCAGCCTGTTCCCAGGATGCGACGGGCACCGACGGGAAGACTGGTGCTGCCCCGGCCGGTCGCGGCCGACCGTCGTGGCTTCATGGCAGGGCAGGAGCGGCGGGCGCCAGCGGCCTGCTGCCGTCTGTCAGGCGGCTGACCAGGGAAGATGGAGAACTGGGGCGGGAGTATTTAGGGTCTGCACGTGGCTTTCATCATGGTGTGCGAAGACGACGCGGCGGTCCGCGGCGTCCTCAGGCGCGCCCTGGAGCACGACGGCCACACCGTCTGCGTCGCCGCCACGGCCGACAGCCTGCTGCGGCAGCTCGCACCGGCGCCCCATCTGGTCGTCCTGGATCTCGGGCTTCCGGACGCCGACGGCCGCGACGTCTGCCTGGCCCTGCGGGCTCGCGGCGTCGACGCCCCGGTGTTGATGCTCACCGCCTTGGACGGCTTGCATCACAAGGTGGGCGGCTTCGAGGCCGGCGCCGACGACTACATGACCAAACCCTTCGACATCCCGGAACTGCTGGTCCGCGTCCGAGCGCTGCTGCGCCGGGCCACGGTGGCGCCCGCACCGCGCGAGGTCGTCCTCGATCCGGCGAAGCACGTGGTGACCTACGATTCGGTGAGCATGAGCCTGACCCCGACCGAGTTCCGGCTGCTGGGCCGCCTGATCGCCTCGCAGGGCGACGCGGTGCGCCGCCACGCCCTCATCGCTGCCGGCTGGCCGCACGGAGCGCAGGTCAACGACAACACCCTCGACTCCTTCGTGCGCCGGCTGCGGACCAAGCTCGGTCCGCTGGGTGTGGCCGAGCGTCTGGCGACCGTCCGCGGCGTGGGCTACCGATGGCAGTGACGGGACGAAGGCAGTGACGGGATTCCGCAAGCGAGTCGTCGCGCTCACCGTGCTGATCGCCACCGCCGTGGTCGCGATTCTGGTCGTGGTCTCGCACGTGCTGCTGAGCCGGGTCACGGACGCCGACGCGCGCGATCTGGCGCGTACCCGCGCCGAGGCGGTCGGGGCGAACGTCACCACCGTGGGCGGCCGTGTCGTGCTGACGGAGAACCGCAGCGAGGCGCTGGACGAGGTCGCCTGGGTGTACGCCGACGGACGCCTGATCGACGGGAACGTACCGGCAGGCATGGTCGAGCGCGTCGAGGCGCTGGCAGGCGCACGGCGCTCGCAGACCGCCGCCGTCGGCGACTACCTCCTGTACGCCCGGAAGGTCCCAGTCCACGGCCATCACGTCATGGTGATCGTCCGGGTGGACCTCACGCCCTACGAGACTTCCGAGCGGCGCAGCCTGACCTTGTCGCTGATACTGGGCGGCCTCGCGGTCCTCCTCGCCGGTGGTGTCGCGCACCTCGTGGTGCGCCGCGCGCTGCGGGTCGTGCACGAGATGGCCGCCCTCGCCGACGACTGGAGCCATCACGAACCCGGGCGCCGCTTCGACCTCGGAGTCCCCCGCGACGAGTTCGGGGAACTGGGGCGGACCCTGGACCACCTCCTGGAGCGCGTCGACAACGCGCTGGCGGACGAGCGCCGGCTCACCGACGAGATCGCCCACGAGCTGCGGACACCGCTCACGGTCCTGCGGGCCGAGGCGCAGCTGGCGCAGCTGTCCGGTGAGCCGGTGGCGCCGGAGGCGGTGCTGAGCGAGGTCGACCGCCTCGATGCGGCGATCAGGACGATTCTGCGCGCCGCGCGCGCACGGACGGACGAGGGGACCCGGTGCGATCTGCGCTCCGCCGCGCGGCAGGCGATCGCCGGCCGCGCGGTCGAGGTCGCCTTCTCCGCGAAGGTCGAGGTCGCCGTCGCGGCCGACGTCGCCGTGTCGCTGCTGTCGCCCCTGCTGGAGAACGGCCTGCGGCATGCGCGCTCGCGTGTGTGGATCACCGCGCGCATCCAGGGTGAGGCAATCGTGGTCGATGTCCTGGACGACGGCCCCGGGTTCGATCCCGCGGAGGTCGACCGGGTCTTCGAAGCGGGTGTGACCGGCGGCGACGGGTACGGGCTGGGGCTGCCGGTGGTCCGGCGCATCGCCGCCTCGGCCGGTGTGGAGGTCCGCGCGATCGCGGACGGCCGCGGTCACGTCGAGGTGACGCTCCCGGCCGCGTGTGCGGCCACGTAGTCAGGTTGCGTGCAGGTTCCCCGCGTAAACCTCCCCGCATGACAACGACAACGGAAGCACGCACGCGCAGCGGGCGGCTCATGCTCAACAAGGTCCCCGAGGTCACCGTCTGGTTCTGGGTGATCAAGGTCCTGTGCACGACGGTCGGTGAGAGCTTCGCCGACTGGATCAACACCCAGCTGGGCGTCGGCCTGGTGAACACGGCCTGGATCTTCACCGGGGTTTTCGTGGTGGTCCTGGCCGTCCAGCTGCGGCTGAAGCGGTACGTCCCGTTCCCCTACTGGCTGACCGTGGTCGTTGTCAGCGTCACGGGCACCTTGTACACCGACATCCTGACCGACCAGCTGAACGTGCCGCTGTGGATCAGTTCCGCGGTCTTCTCGGTGCTGCTCGCGGTGGTCTTCGGCGTGTGGTGGGCGCGTGAGCGCACGCTGTCGATCCACTCGGTCACCACGCCCCCGCGGGAGTCGTTCTACTGGCTGACCGTCCTGGTCACCTTCGCGCTCGGCACCGCGACCGGCGACTGGACTCTGGAGCTGACCGGCTGGAGCCCGGGCGTCTCCGTGCTGCTGCCGCTCGGCCTCATCGCGGCGATCACAGCGCTGTGGAGGTTCGGCGCGAACCCGGTGCTGTCCTTCTGGCTCGCCTACATCCTGACCCGCCCGCTGGGCGCGAACATCGGCGACTGGCTCGCCTCCCCCAAGGTCGCACAGAACCCGGGCGACCCGACCGGTCTCGCGCTGGGCACGTTCACCACCAGCCTGATCTTCCTCGCCCTGATCCTGGCGACGGTGGTCTACCTGACGGTGACGCGCTCGGATGTGACCGAGACCCACCAGGCGACCCACGCCGCACCGGTCACCGGCGACCCGCGCAAGGAGCGCGTCGCGCTCGCCGGCTTCGGAGTGCTGGCCGTCGTCACCGCGGGCCTGCTGGTCTGGGCCCACGGTCAGCCGCACGTCGGCCCGGCGCCGGAGACCGACACCACCTCCGCCGTCCAGATGGCTCCCGGCCAGGCGGTGAAGAAGTTCCCGCCCGCGAAGGTCGGCGCGCTGCGGACCCTCGCCTCCACCTCGCTCAAGGACGCCCGCTCGGGGAACGCGGCCGGGGCCCACGCGGCCGCCCAGTCGCTGCGTGACCTGTGGGATGCCGACCAGGCTTCGCTGCAGCCGCTGGACGATACCGGCTGGACCTCCGTCGACGCCCAGATGGACAAGGTGCTCAAGACCTTCGGTATCGATCACTCGAACCCGCCGATGTCGCCGGCGCAGCAGGAGAGCGAACTGAACGCCCTCCTGGCGGACCTGGGCTGACCAGCCCCGCTGTTGCCCCGGGCTGGTCAGTCGGGGTGCCGGCGGATGCGCCGGAAGCAGGCGTCGGTGACTCGTCAGAGCTGGTACAGGCCCGGGGCACGACGCCCGCGTGCGCGTCGTCCCCGGGCTGATCGGAACCGCGGGCTGCCGCTCCTCACCCAGCTCCGTGCGACGCTTCCTCGCAGTGGACCGGGACGAGCAGGGTGAAGGTGGTCGGAGCGCTGCCGGTCAGGGAGAGCCGGCCGCCGAGGGCGATCGTCAGATCGTGGGCGAGGGCGAGTCCGATGCCCGTTCCCTGCCCGCCGTCGCTGTGGCCGCGGTCGAACAACCGAGCCGCCGGGCCGCGTACCTCGCCCTCGTCCGTGACATCGAAGGCGAGGGCGTCGTCGAGGTCGCGTACGGCCAGGCGGACCGTGCCGCGGCCGTGGACGCGGGCGTTGTCCAGCAGGATGTCGAGGATCTCCGTGACCGGTCCGCCGGGCACAGGGACGTCGTCCGGTGCGTCCCCTGCGTGGCATTCGAAGCGCCGGCCGGCCTGAGCGAACGTGCCGTGCCAGCGTTCCTCCGCGGCACGCAGCACATGGCCTACGGGACGCTCGGCCGCCCTGGGCCTGAGCGCGGCCCGGGACGTGGACAGGCGCAGTACCTCCTCCACCGTGTCGTGCAGTCGCCGGGTGGTGGCGAGCGCCTCGGCCAGGACGGGGCGCAGCCGGGTGTCGTCGTCCTGCTCCAGGCCGGTCTCCAGCGTGAGCTGGAGACCGGCCAGGGGCGTACGCAGCTGATGGGAGGCGTTGGCCGCGAAGTCCCGTTCGTGTCGCAGGAGTTCGGACAGGCTGTGCAGCATCTCGTTGTGGGTGCGGGCGACCTGGTCGATCTCGGCGATGCTGCTGGGGGCCGCCCGGGCACCGAGGTCTCCTTCGGTGACGGCCCGGCAGTGGCGGGAGAGGTCCTCCAGCGGCGCAGCCAGGGCCCGCGCCTGACGGCGGGCGACGAGGACGGCGATGGCCAGCGCGACCACGGCCACACCCAGCAGAGCCGCCCACGTCAGAAAGACCCGGTCGCGCACGGCGGCGACCGGGGTGGAGGCCCGTACGACGCCGATCACCTGCTCGGCGTGCGAGACGGGCACGGTGACGACCAGGTCACCGCCCGACCGGCTCCGGACGGCCGCGCCGTCCAGGGCCCGGTGGACCGGGGCGTCGCCGTGCGCGGGGCCGCTGCCGGTGCGCAGCCGCGCCTGGGAGTCGTACAGGCCGACGTGTCCGCCCGCCGGGGGTGCCGGCAGTTCCACGGGGTCGCCGGTCACGTAGTCCGGGCTCACGCGGACGGCTGCGGCCAGGGCGGCCCGTTCCAGGGTGTCGCGCTGGTCGGCGTACAGGGCGGAGCGGATGGCGAGGGCCAGGGGGACGGCGAGGAGGACGACGGCGACCAGGGCGGCGACGACGGCGACTCGCACCACGCGCTGTCTCATGCCCTCATCATGCGGCCCAGCCGGCGGACCCCACCATGTGTGCCGCACGTTTTGCCGTCGTCTAACCCTCGCCGAGCAGGGCGTTAACCGGCCCGCTCCTAGCGTCGACGGTACGACCGTCCGGTCCGGGGGCTTCCCTTTGGAGGGCAGTGGACATGGCAGCACACGTACGGACGTCCGCATGCGTGGGCCTGGCGCTCGTCGCGGCGGTGACGGCGGGCTGTTCGGGATCCGGCTCGTCGGCTTCCAAGAGCCCGCCCGCCCCACGCTCGCCGTCATCCTCGTCGGTCCCGGGCACGCCGAACAACCCGGCGCGCACCGAGTCCAACCCGCCCGGTGACATCCCCGACAACCAGGTGTACGTCCCCTTCCACGGAACGGGTTTCACCGTGAAGGTCCCCGAGGGGTGGGCCCAGACCCAGCAGGGCGGCACGACGGCCTTCACGGACAAGCTGAACACCGTACGGATCCAGACGGCTTCGGTGCCGACCGCGCCCACGGTCGGTGAGGTGACGAACACCGTCGTCCCACAGCTGCGTGCACAGGTCCCGAAGTTCGCCGCGCCCAGGGTGTCCGAGGTGACCCGGCACGCCGGCCGCGTCGTCCTGCTGACCTACCAGGGCGACTCGGCGAAGGATCCGGTGACCGGCAAGGTCGTGCGGGACGCCTTCGAGCGGTACGCCTTCCACCGGTCCGGCCATGAGGTGGATCTGACCCTGTCCGGGCCGGTCAACGCCGACAACGTCGACCCCTGGCGCACCATCAGCGACTCCTTCGCCTGGCGGTGACCACCATGGCGGACGAGACGGTCCTCACCGCCCGGGAGCTGTACCGCTTCTACCGGGCCGGTGAGGAGGAGACGCTCGCCCTGCGCGGGGTGTCCCTGCGGGTGCGGCGCGGCGAGACGGTCGCGGTGGTCGGGCCGTCCGGGTCGGGCAAGTCGACCCTGCTGGCCTGTCTGGCCGGGCTCGACGAACCCTCCGGCGGCGAGGTGCGCGTGGGCGGCGTACGGATCAGCCACCGGCCGGAGACCGAACGGGCCCGGCTGCGGGCCCGCCACATCGGGGTGCTGCTGCAGACCCGCAATCTGCTGCCCCACATGAGCGTCGGCGACAACATCCGGCTGGCCCAGCGGGCCGCCGCGGGCAGGCCCGCGGTCTCCGCGAAGAAGCTGCTCGGCCAGGTGGATCTCGCCGGGCGGGGCCACGCCCTGCCCCGGCAGCTGTCCGGCGGTGAACTGGCCCGTGCCGGCCTGGCCGTCGCACTCGCCAACTCCCCCGACATCCTGCTGGCCGACGAGCCGACCGGCGAACTGGACGGCGAGACGGAACAGGCCGTCCTCGCGCTGCTGCACGACCGGGCCGCCCGGGGCTGCGCCGTGCTGATCGTCACCCACAGCGCGGCCGCTGTTCGCGTCGCCGACCGGGTCATCGGCCTGGAGGACGGAAGGACAGTCGGCGCCTCGGCGGAGCCGGACCGGCAGGAGGCCCCCGATGTCTCCGCATGAGCCGCTCGTCGTCTGCCGGGACGCGGCCCTCACCTTCGGCCAGGGGCAACAGGCGGTCGTGGCCGTGCACGGAGCCGACCTGGAGATCGGGTCCGGTGACCGGCTGGCCGTCGTCGGCCCGTCCGGGTCGGGGAAGAGTTCGCTGCTGCACCTGCTGGCGGGGCTGGAACAGCCCACCAGCGGCACCGTCACCCGGGCCGAGTCCCTCGGGCCGTACGGGATCGGGCTTGTCTTCCAGGGCGACAGTCTGATCCCCGCCCTCAGCGTCGCCGAGAACACCGCCCTGCCCCTGATCCTCGCCGACCGTCCTGAACCCGAGGCCCGTGAAGCCGCCCTCGCCGCGCTCGCCCTGGTGGACGCGGCCGACCTCGCCGACCGGCTGCCCGAGGAGATCTCCGGCGGCCAGGCCCAGCGCGTGGCCGCCGCCCGCGTCCTGGCCCAGGCCCCACGCCTGATCCTCGCCGACGAACCGACCGGCTGCCTCGACCACGCCACCGGCGCCCGGGTACTGGACGCCCTGCTCACGGCCGCCGACCACACCGGCGCGGCCCTCGTCGTCACGACCCACGACCCGGCCATCGCCGCACGCCTGCCCATCCGGCGCACCATGCGCGACGGGCGGCTGCTCGCTCCCGAGGAGGTTCCGTGACCACCGCCCGGTCCTGCGGCCCGGCCCGTCACGGCACCGGACATCTGTCGGCACCGCAGGAGGAGTCATGATCACCGCTTGGGCGCGCGGCCTGGTCCGCCATCGCTCCGGTCGTCTTCTGGCCGCCCTGACCGGGATAGCGCTCGCGGTCGCGCTCGTCGCCGCGCTCGGCTCCTTCCTCACCGCGTCGAAAGCGACCATGACCCAGCGCGCCCTGCGCTCCGTCTCCGTCGACTGGCAGGTCCAGGTCCAGCCCGGCGCCGACTCCGGCTCCGTACTCTCGCTGGTGCGCAAGACGCCCGGTACCCGGGCCGCCCTGCCAGTCGGCTACGCCCGCACCGCCGGCTTCAGCGCCCGCGTGCAGGGCAGCACCCAGACCACCGGCCCCGGCATGGCGCTCGGCCTGCCCGACGGCTACCGCGCCCTGTTCCCCGACGCGATCCGCACGCTGTCCGGCGCCTCCACCGGTGTCCTGCTGGCCCAGCAGACCGCCTCGAACCTGCACGCCGCTCCCGGGGACACGATCAGCGTCCAGCTGCCCGGCGTCGGAGTGCGCCAGGTGACGGTGGATGGCGTGATCGACCTGCCGCAGGCCGACTCCCTCTTCCAGACGGTCGGCGCCCCCAGCCAGTCCCAGCCGACCGCACCCCCGGACAACGTCGTCCTCCTGCCCGCCGCCCGGTTCGCCGCGCTCACGCACGGCTCCACCGGCACGACCACCCAGATTCACGTCGCCCGCGACACCACGCGCCTGCCCGCCGACCCGGCCGCCGCCTACACCGCCGTCACCCGCGCCGCCCACAACCTGGAGGCCCGCTCCACCGGTACCGCACTCGTCGGCGACAACGTCGGCGCCGCCCTCGACTCCGCCCGCCAGGACGCCCTGTACGCCCAGATCCTCTTCCTCTTCCTCGGGGTCCCCGGCGCGGTCCTGGCCGCTGCGCTGACCGTCGCGGTCGCCTCCGCCGGGAGTGAACGGCGCCGCCAGGAACAGGGACTGCTGCGGCTGCGCGGCCTGCGCCCCGGCCAGATCACCGCCCTGGCCGGCCTGGAAGCTGCGCTCATCGGTCTGCTGGGCGGGCTGGCCGGGCTGGGCATCGCCGCGCTGACCGGGCGCTTCGCCTTCGGCACCGCGTCCTTCGGGACCGGCGCCGGCACCTGGGCGGCCTGGTACGCCTTCGCCTTCCTCCTCGGCGCCGCCGTGGCCGCGGGTGCCGTCCTCGTCCCCGCACTACGCGACCTGCGCACGGTGACCGTCGCCGAGACCCGCAAGGAGTCCGGGGCACGTGGCACCCGCAGCCCCTGGTGGGCGCGCTGCGGCCTGGACCTCGCCCTGCTGCTCGGCTCCTGGCTGGTCTTCCGCGCCTCCTCCGGCAACCAGTACGCCCTGGTCCTCGCCCCGGAGGGCGTGCCCAGCATCTCGGTGTCGTACTGGGCGTTCCTCGGCCCCGCACTGCTGTGGCTCGGCGCCGCCCTGCTCCTGTGGCGCCTGACGCTGCTGGCCCTCGCCCACGGCCGCCCGGCGCTCGCCCGGCTGGCCCGCCCGCTGACCGCGAACCTCGCCGGCACCACCGCCGCCACCCTCGCCCGGCGCCGCCGCCCGCTCGCCCGCTCCGTGGTGCTGCTCGCCCTCGCCGTGTCCTTCGCGGTCTCCACCGCCGTCTTCAACGCCACCTACAAACAGCAGGCCGAGGTCGACGCCCGCCTCACCAACGGCGCCGACGTCACCGTCACCGAACCACCCGGCGCCCACGCCCCGCCCAGCGCCGCGGACACGCTGAAGGTCTCCGGCGTCCGGCACGTCGAACCCGTCCAGCACCGCTTCGCCTACGTCGGCTCCGACCTCCAGGACCTCTACGGCGTCCGCCCCGGCACCATCGCCCGGGCAACCTCCCTCCAGGACGCCTACTTCGCAGGCGGCACCGCCCACGAGCTCATGCGGCGCCTCACCGAGCGCCCCGACAACCTGCTGGTCAGCGCCGAGACCGTCAACGACTTCCAGCTCTCCCCCGGCGACACCGTCAACCTGCGCATCCAGGACGCCCGCACCAAGGCTCTGCGCACGGTTCCCTTCCACTATGCGGGCATCGTCAAGGAGTTCCCCACTGCCCCCAAGGACAGCTTCTTCGTCGCCAACGCCTCCTACATCACGCAGGCGACCGGCAGCGACGCGGTGGGCGCCTTCCTCCTCGACACCGGCGGCACCCACCAGCAGCAGATCGCCGCCGACCTGCGCACACGGCTCGGCACCGGCGCCACCGTCACCGACCTGACCCAGACCCGGGGCACCGTCGGCTCCAGCCTGACCTCCGTCGACCTGGCCGGCCTCACCCGCATCGAACTGGCCTTCGCCGTCCTGCTCGCGGCCGGCGCCGGCGGCCTCCTCCTCGCCCTCGGCCTTGCCGAACGCCGCCGGACCTTCGCCATCGCCACCGTCCTCGGCGCCCGCACCGGGCAGCTGCGCGGCATGGTCCTCACCGAAGCCCTCCTCCTGGCCGCGGCCGGTCTCGCCGGAGGCGGGCTGATCGGCTGGGCCCTGTCCGAGATGCTGGTCAAGGTCCTCACCGGCGTCTTCGACCCGCCCCCCGCCGACCTGGCGGTGCCCGGCGGCTACCTCGCCCTGACCGCACTGGCCGCCCTGGCCGCCGTACTGGCGGCGGCCCTGAACGGGATCCGCCGCGCCCGGCGCCCCGCCGTCGAGGAACTGCGCGACCTGTGAGCCAGCGCGCGACGACCGACGTGTCTACCCTGACGGCCATGGGCACGCCCACCGCACCCGACAACGGCCGCTTCCGGGTTCTCGTGGTCGAGGACGACGACGTCATCGGCCACCATCTCCAGTCCGGACTGCAAGGCAACGGTTACACCACCGCCTGGAGCCGCACCGGCACCGCCGCCCTCGCCGAAGCAGACCGCGCCCCCTACGACGCCCTGCTCCTGGATCTCGGCCTGCCCGACATGGACGGCCTCGACGTCGCCCGCACCCTGCGCGCCCGCTTCCGGGACCTGCTGATCGTCGTCCTCACCGCCCGCACCGACGACATCGACATCATCGCCGGCCTGGACGCCGGCGCCGACGACTACCTGGTCAAACCCTTCAGCCTCACCGTCCTGCTGGCCCGCCTCCGCGCTCACCTGCGCCGCCGGACCGTCACCACGGTCACCGACCAGCCGATCCACCTCGGCGACCTCGTCATCGACCCCGCGGCACGCCGCTGCCACCTGCACGACACGGAACTCCCCCTGCGTCTCAAGGAGTTCGAGCTGCTCGCCCTTCTCGCCCGGCACGTGGGCGAGGCCGTCTCCCGCGAGACCCTGATGGCCGAGGTCTGGGACGAGAACTGGTTCGGCTCCACCAAGACCCTCGACGTCACCATGGCCGCCCTCCGCCGCCGCCTCACCGACGCCGCCGGAACAGCCCCCGGCCCCGGCCACCTACCCCGCATCACCACACTCAGAGGCCACGGCTACCGCCTGGATCCGTGACCGGCTGGTGGGTGAGAGCCACGCTGGGCTCAGCCCCAGGTCTTGCCGGCCGGTTCCTTGATGGTGCGGTTGATCCGGTTGAAGAAGTTGGTCAACGCGATCTCCAGGTTGATCGCGCCGATCTGCTCCTCGGTGAAATGAGTGTTGGCCTCTTCCCGGATCTCGTCGGTGACACCCGGCGCACCGTCCTGCAACCGGGTGGCGGCCTCGGCCAGCGCCAGTGCCGCGCGCTCCGCGTCGGTGTAGAACGGCGCCTCACGCCACGCCGCCACGTTGTGCAGCCGCTCATCGGTGTCACCGGCCTTCTTCCCCCCGGAGACACTGGCGTAGACGCACGCCGAGCAACTGTTGATCTGGCTGACGCGCAGGTGGACCAGCGCCAGCAGCTTCGGGGTGACGCCTCCGGCGGCGATCGCCTTCTGGAGGTGCTGGATCGCGGTCCACACATCGGGGTTGTTCGTGTTCTTGTTCTTGAGCCGGTTCTCCATGTGGGAGTGCTCCCCTTCATCGGGTTACGTTGCGGCGCCTGTGCGCGTCATCCCTATGACGGAGCAGCTTCCACGGAGGTAACACCATGGCCGGCACTCATCCCGCGGACCCGATCGCCGATGCCTTCGAGTCCCACCGTGACCGGCTCCGCGCCGTCGCCTACCGCATGCTCGGATCACATGCCGACGCGGAAGACGTGGTCCAGGAGGCGTGGCTGCGTCTGTCCCGCCAGGACACCGACACCATCGACAACCTCGGCGGCTGGCTGACCACCGTGGTCGGCCGCATCAGCCTCGATGTCCTGCGCTCGGGCCGGACGCGCCCAGAAGTCTCCTTCGACGACCGGCTACCCGAATTCACCGTCATGCTCGACGACGCTCCCGCTCCGGAAGACCTCACGGCAATCGGAGACTCCGTCGGCCTCGCGCTCCTCACGGTCCTCGAATCGCTGCGCCCGGACGAACGACTGGCGTTCGTACTGCACGACGTGTTCGCCGTGCCCTTCGCGGAGATCGGCACCATTGTCGGCAAGTCCGCCGACGCGACCAAAATGCTCGCCAGCCGCGCCCGCAGGAAGGTACGGGCCGCCCAGCAGCCGGCAAGCGCCGGACGACAGCAACGCGAGGTGGTGCAAGCCTTCCTGGCCGCAGCCCGCGACGGCCGGTTCGAGCAGTTGCTTCAGGTTCTCCATCCCGAAGTGACGTTCACCGTTCACACCCCGAACGGCACGTTCGTCACGCTCGGGGCCACCGAAGTCGCCAGCCGCGCGCGAGTGGCCGGCAGCGCGGCCCGAGGACATGCGGCGACCGTCAACGGCCGCCCCGGCGTCCTCTCCTGGAGCGAGGACGGCACCCCGCTTTCCCTCCTGGCCTTCACCGTCGCCGACGGCCGCATCACCGAGATCACGGCCGTGACCGACCCGGCGAAACTCGCGCTCATGGACCTGCCGGTCCCGGTGTGACTCCCCACCGGCGAAGGCCGCGCATACGCGGAGCGCTCGACGACGCCGCCGTACGTGCCCGGCCGGAGATCGGAGCCGGTGCGCATGACGGGCCTGGCCATGGCCTGCACAGCCCTGTGTGCGCAAGGCATGGCGGATTGAAGGACATCACGTGAGACCTGCGGCCACGTCGCCGTCGGGGGCGGGTGCAGCGCTACGAAGGTCTTGCCGGTGGTCGCCGCCAGGGAGATCCTCAAGCGGGTACAGGGACAGGATGCACCGCGAGGAGCTGTGGTGAAGGCAGGCAACATGCGCCGCCGGGAGGACAGTTGACGGACAGGGAGACCCACTCCGCACGACGGGGGCAGGGGCAGGAACCCGCGGCGGCCGGGTTCGGGCGGCGGAGGTTCCTCGGCTACGTGCTGGCCGCCTCGACGCTGACCGTGGCCGCCGAACTCGGTGAGGCGGTGCTCGCGCCGGACGAGGCGGCGGCGGTCGTCCCGTCCCTGCCGGGTCCGGCGGAGATCTACGACCTCAACGACATGCTGACCCATGCGACGCTGCCGACGGCCGACCTGATCACGATCCGGATCGACGCCGACGGCACGGCGTCCTTCGCGCTGCCCCGGGCGGAGGTCGGGCAGGGCATCACGACGTCCAGCGCCATGCTGATCGCCGAGGAACTGGACCTGCCGCTGGAGCGGATCCGGGTCACACTCGCGGACGCGCGGCCGGAGCTGCTGTTCAACCAGCTCACCGGCGGCTCCAACACCACGATCTCCACCTTCACGCCGATCCGCGTCGCCGCCGCCGTGGCCCGGGGCCGGCTGCTGAAGGCCGCTTCCCTGGAACTCGGCGAGGCCCTGGGCACCCTGACGGCGAAGGCCGGTGTCATCACCTCCACGGCCACCGGCCGCAGTCTCACCTACGGTGAACTGGCCGCGAGGGCAGCGGCGGTGACGACTGGCCGGGTGTCGGTGGCGCTCAAGGAACCGGCGGAGTTCAAGGTGATCGGCACCGCTCAGCGACGTGTCGACGCGGTCGAAGCGGTGACCGGTCGCAAGAAGTTCGCCATGGACCTGCACGTCCCTGACGCCCTGCCGACGATGGTGTGCCGACCGCCGACGATCAACGGCACCGTGCGCTCGGTCGACAACCTCGCCGAGGTGCGGGACATGCCCGGCATCACCGATGTCGTGGCCGTCTCCACCGGGGTCGCCGTCCGCGGCCGTACCTTCGGCCAGTGCATCGACGCCGTGCGCGCGCTGAGGGTCTCCTGGGGGCCGGGCAGTGCCGAGAACGCCTCCGACACCACGATCCGCGACGAGCTGACAAGGGCAGAACTTCCGCTCCCCGCACTGGACTTGCTGACCAAGTCGGTCGATGCCCGGTTCACCTTCCACTTCGCGAGCAACAGCGCGCTGGAGACCAACTGCGCCATCGCCGACGTACGGAAGGACTCGGCCGAGATCTGGGGGAGCATGAAGTCCCCGATCGTCGCCCAGGAGGAGATCGCGCTGAAGCTGGGGCTGCCCGTTCCGGCGGTGACCGTCCATGTCACCGAGGGCGGCGGCTCCTTCGGGCGCAAGCTCTTCCACGACGCCGCCGCCGAGGCCGCGGAGGTCTCGAAGGCGATGGGCAAGCCGGTCAAGCTGATGTGGCACCGCACCGACGACTTCCGGCAGGGCCGCGCCCACCCGATGGCCACCTCGCGGGTGCGCGCCGCCTACGCCCTCGGCCAGGTGCTCACCTACGACCAGCGGCACACCTCCGTCGCCACCGACTTCGGCCACGGGGTCGGCGAGATCATCACCTCCGAGGCCGCGCGGCTGCCGGTCGGTGATCTGGCCTTCTCCGAGACGATCTTCGCCCTCAGCCAGCAGACGCCGTACAACTTCGGCGTCGTCACCCAGTTGCTCAGCGAGACCGACAAGGGCTTCAACACCGGCTCCATGCGCAACATCTACTCGCCCAACGTCCGCTGTGCGCAGGAGCTGGTCGTGGACGAGCTGGCCGGGCGGATGGGCAAGGACCCGTACCGGTTCCGCCGCGAGTTCGTGAAGGACGAGCGGGTGCGGGCCGTCCTCGACAAGGTGGCGGACGTCGGGAACTGGGGCCGGAGCATGCCCGCCGGCACGGCACAGGGCATCGCGCTGCATCCCGAGTACCACGCCTGTGTCGCCGTCCTCGCCGAGATCGACTGCCGCCCGCAGACCACCGGCCGCAAGGTCCGCGACGCCTGCACCGGTCCCCGAGTCACCAAGGTCGTGTGCGCGGTCGACGTGGGCCTGGCGGTCAACCCGCAGGGCCTTCAGGCACAGATGATGGGCGGCATCATGGACGGGATCGCGATCATCCTCAGCTCCGGCCTCCACCTCGACAACGGGCACTTCCTGGAAGGCAGTTGGGACAACTACTTCTACACCCGGCAGTGGAACGTCCCGCCCGAGCTGGAGATCGTCGTCATGCCGCCGACCACCGGGCGGCCCGGCGGCGCCGGGGAACTGGCCGTGGCGGCCGCGGCGGCGGCCGTGGCCTGCGCCTACGGCCGCGCCACCGGCACCATGCCGACGAGCTTCCCGATCAACCACGCCGGACCGCTCGGTTTCGAGCCGCTGCCCACCACCCCGCCGATCCCCGCGTCCCCGACCGACGGACTCAACCGCGCCTTCTAGGAGTTGCCGTGCCCGAACACACCTTCATCCTCAACGGCAAGCGGGTGACCGTCGACATCGAGGACGACGTCCGGCTGCTGTGGGTACTCAGAGACGTCCTCGGGGTCACCGGACCGAAGTACGGCTGCGGGCTGGGCGTCTGCCAGGCCTGCACCAGCCACATCAACGGCAAGGCGTTCAACCCCTGTTCGGTGCCGGTCGGCGCGCTCGGCCCGGACGACGAGGTCACCACCATCGAGGGCCTGCCCGCCACCGTCGGCAAGGATCTGCACCCCATGCAGGAGGCCTGGCTGGAGCACGACGTGGCGCAGTGCGGCTACTGCCAGCCCGGCCAGATCATGACCGCCGTGGCCAAGGTCCGCCAGGCCCGCGAGGAGGGCCGGGAGATCACCGAGACCGACCTCGACGAGATCCGCAACGTCTGCCGGTGCGGCACGTACCACCGCATCCGGGAAGCGATCGTGGCCGGCGCCAAGAAATACTGAGGCGGCGCCGTGCCGGAACTCGCCGCGCGGTTCACCGCCCCCAGGCTCCGCGTGTCGTTCGTCGACCGGCTCTGCAATTCCGATCCCTATGTATCGAAGATCTTTTCACCGGCGCCGCCGACGGCGCGTCGGCGGACCCCGTCGACCGGGATCCGCTGCGGGAGCCCGATGCCCTGCAGGAGGTCGGCCTCCTCGACATGCGCACCTCCCTGCAGTACCGCGCGGGCAACGCGGCGCTTCTCGTCGTGCGCGGACTGAAGTCCTTCCGATGGAGCGAGGATCCGGTGGAGCGCGAGTTGATGTCCTTCGCGGTCATGACGAGCAGTCCCGCAGCATGGGCGCCGCGCTCAACTACTCGGCGGCCTCGTCAACGAGTGCCGGCAAGCAGCCTGACGGCAGGCTTGAGCCACTCGACCCATCGGCTTGGCGCGGCTAGGTTGGCGGCGCAGATCCCCGCTGACCAGTCTTGGAGCCGTGCATGTCCTCGTTGGACGAGTTGCAGGCCCTGCTGGGCGCGCCCGTCGGCCGGCCATCCAACCCGGACGACTGGAACGAAGTCGAGCAATACGTAGGTTCCGCTTTGCCCAGCGACTTCAAGACGTTCCTCAACGCCTACGGCAGCGGGTCCATCTCCGGTGAGCTCGTTGTCTTCCACCCGCACGGATCAAGTCCGCTGCTGGAGCGCATGCGCAGGACGCACCAGATGTTCACTGAGCGTCGAGACAGATCCCTGAGCATGGGGGACTCCGAACATCTCCCGTACCCCTTTCACCCCGAACCCGGTGGACTGATTTCGTGGGGGTACGACCACAGTGGTGACGAGCACTTCTTCCTGCCCTGCGGCTCGGACCCGGACCGGTGGAAGGTCGTCACGATGGTCCATGAAGAGGGCTGCGAGACCTTGGACGGGCCGTTCTCGGCCTTCGCGCTCGCGTTTGTGCGGCGGCTGCTCGACATGGACCGCTACCACGGCATCGAGCCGGAAGCCCTGGAGTACCTGGAGCCGGAGGACCTTGAAGAACTGGTCGCCGCCGGAGAGACTGGCCCCGTCCAGCCGAGCTTCGAGCCGCTTTAGACGGAGCGGCCCCGCGACGGACCTCGTCGTTGGGGCGGGCATGTCCCCGAACTCCACCAAAACCCGGCCCCCTCATCTTCATCTGTTGCTCGGCGCGCAGCCGCCGGCCCTCTGCCGCCGTACCGTGAGCGCCGATACCGCCGCCGACCTCCTCCTTCACTGGCCGGTCACGACTGCGCCCCCTTCGGGCGGTTCGCTGCTGTCGAAGTAGACGACCAGCGTCTGCTCCGGCTGTTCGGCCAGGTGGAAAGCGGTGTACGCGTAATCGATCGCTCCCCGTTGGGGGTGTCGTAGCCGTTTCCGACCACTGTGCCGTGCCTGCACCTCGTACTGCGGCCACCACTCCCGCACCTGCGGGCTGCCCCCGTTCAGGTCCTCGATCAGTCGGGTGTACCGAGGGTCGCCGGCATGGCGTGTCGCCAGCGTGCGAAGTCGGCCGAGCAGGCCGCGTGCCTCGGTTTCCCAGTCGACCAGAACGTCCCGGGCCACCGGTTCGAGAAACACCCAGCGGACGAAGTTGGCGGGCCGGTCCTCCTCAGTGATGAGCCTGGGGAACAGCTCGTGGGCTGCCTGGTTGTGACTGAGGACGTCATAGGTGCCGCCGATGATGTACGCCGGGTTCGGCTGGAGCAACAGGGGGACGGCCCCGGCCTCGGCCGTGAGCGGCTCGGGTTCCTCGGCTTCGGCCACGGGCGCGTGACCGGCGAGCTGAAGGAGATGATCGCGCTCGTGCCGGTCCAGCCGCAGCGCCGCGGCGAGGGCGTTGAGCACCTGTTCGGAGACGCCGATCTCCCGTCCCTGTTCCAGGTACGTGTACCAGGTGGCGCTGATCCCGGCCAGCAGTGCCAGTTCCTCTCGGCGAAGTCCCGGGGTCCGGCGGCGGCCGGTCCGGGGCAGGCCCACCTCGTCAGGGGTCAGGCGCTCTCTCCGGCTGCGCAGGAATTCACTCAGCTGACGGCGTCGGTCCGGCTGCATGTGCATGGCGGGTGGTGTCTCCAGTTCCAGAATAAACACGTTCTGGATACCAGACTAAGCGGGGCGGAGACTGGTGTGCGAGCACGGGCCGAGGCACTGCCGACGGCCTCACACGGTCACACCGGCACCCGGCCGTCCAGTGCGCAGCGGCTTCCGTCACGCTCCTCCAGGACCCGCTGCCCC
Organism: Streptomyces sp. NPDC055966; assembly: GCF_042269865.1. Lineage (NCBI taxonomy): Bacteria > Bacillati > Actinomycetota > Actinomycetes > Kitasatosporales > Streptomycetaceae > Streptomyces > Streptomyces sp. NPDC055966. The sequence continues at coordinate 104,614 of NZ_JBHJYK010000013.1, read as the reverse complement.
TCGGCACCCCGGCCCCGGTGCCGAGGATGGAGAGGGCAACTCATGTCCGGATTCAAGGGCAAAGTGGTGGCGATCACGGGAGCCAGCAGCGGCATCGGCGAGGCGACCGCGCTGCTGCTCGCCGAACGCGGCGCGCGACTCGTCCTCGGCGCACGCCGGTCCGAACGCCTGGCGGAACTGGTGGCCCGGATCGAGAAGGCAGGCGGCACGGCCGTGCACATCCGCACCGACGTGACCCGGCGGGACGACCTGCGGGCCCTGGTCGCGCTGGCCGGTGAGTGCTTCGGCCGACTCGACGTACTCGTCAGCAACGCCGGAGTCGGCACCATCTCGCCTCTCGACGATCTGCGCGTCGACGAGTGGGACCACATGGTCGACGTCAACGTGAAGGGCGTCCTGCACGGGATCGGCGCCGCGCTGCCGGTCTTCCGGGCGCAGGGAACCGGCCACTTCATCACCATCGCCTCCACGGCCGCGTTTCGCATCGTGCCGACCATGGCCGTCTACGCCGGCACCAAGTTCGCGGTCCGGGCCATCTGCGAAGGGCTGCGCCAGGAAGCCGGCGACTCCCTGCGGGTGACCACCGTCTCACCTGGTGCGACTGCGACCGACTTCGCCGAGGCGTCAACCAACAGCCAGGTCAGAGCGGAGATCACGAAGATGCGGGACGACATCGCGATCCCGCCCGACGCGATCGCCCGGGCCATCGCTTTCGCGATCGAACAGCCTGCAGCGGTCGACGTGAACGAGATCGTCGTCCGGCCCGCCGCCCAGAGCTGACCTCCCCCGCCCTTCCGCCTGTGAGCTGGGTGGCATGCCCGAGTGGAAACGACGGAGGGCGCAGCTCGTCTTGAGTGAGGGCTCTTCCTCAGTCCGGGCAGGCCGCTTGTGGTCCTGCGCAGGCACTACAACGAACCAGATGCGTTCGCGTCGCTCGCGGCCTTCCACCCGCATCTGGAAGTCGGCCCCGTGGCGGGGCGCCGGCCTTTCCCGGGGCTCCGTTGCGTTGGAGGCCGATGTGCCGAACGCCGAGTCCGGCCGGTCAGTGCGACCGACGGCTCAACCGAGAACGCGAGCTGCAAAGGGTGCGAAGCGCCCTCCGCGCCGACTCCGGCCTGCGGACCTGACCCGTTTCCGGCCGCGGACGGCGTGCCGTTCCGTCGGCCACCTGCGGTCGGACGGCTGAGCTCGCCGCTTGCCTCGCGGCGGCCTGTCAGGTGTCGACGCGCCCCGGTGCCGGCCGGGGAGCCTGTGCTAGCGTTTTTGGCGGACGTACGAAAGTCACGGTCCGGTAGGTAGTCCGGATGGCGAACAGTCGCTCGTACAGTGCCCGTTGAGGCACGTCCGGTGCGTCCCTTTTCGTTTCATGATCGAGAAGGGACACGACTGTGCCGGATCTGCACGTCATCATCGCCGGGGGCGGGCTCGGTGGCCTGGCCCTCGCACAGGGGCTCCACCAGGCGGGGATCAGCGTCGCCGTCTACGAGAAGGACCCCGGCCCGGCCTTCCGCAACCAGGGCTACCGCATCCGGATCAACTCCGACGGCATCACCGCCCTCAAGGCATTGCTGACGCCGCCGATGTACGAGGTCTTCGCCGCCACCGCAGGAACCCCCGGCCCGCGCATGGACACCTTCGACCACCGGCTCGACCTGCTGCACGCCCAGGAACTCCCGCCCGTACCGGTCCTGCCCGGCAACGGGAACCTGGCGGTCAACCGGATGACGCTGCGCCAGATCCTGCTGTCCGGCCTGGACAAGGCGGTGCACTACGGCGCCCGGCTCGCCCGCTACGACATCAACGCCTCGGGTTCGGTGACCGCCCACTTCGCCAACGGCACCAGTGCCCGCGGCGACGTGCTGATCGGTGCCGACGGGGTCAACTCGGCGGTCCGCAAGCAGTACCTGCCCGAGGCACAGGTCGTCGACGCCGGACTGCGGCTGCTCTACGGCAAGATCCCCTTCGCCCGCAACGAGGCCCGCTCCCTGCTCCCGCCCGAACTGCTCGGACTGTGGACCACCGTGGTCGGCCCGTACCGGCGCTTCGTCGGACTCGCCCCCGTGCAGTACCGCGAACCGATGCACCAGGTGACAACCCGGCTGGCCCCCGGCATCGAGCTCAGCGACGACAGCGACTACCTCACGTGCGTCTTCGGCGCTCGCCGGGAGCAGTTCCCCTGCAGCGACGCGGAGCTGTTCACCATGAGCGGCGGGGAACTACAGGCGCTGACGCTGTCCCTGGTGCAAGGCTGGCACCCGCGGTTGGTCGAGGCCGTGTCCCGGCAGGACGCCGCCTCGATCTTCCCGGTCTCGGTGCGGACCAGTGTGCCCGTCGCCGCCTGGGAGACCACCGCGGTCACCCTGCTGGGCGATGCCATCCACGTCATGAGCCCCGCCATCGGCGTCGGCGCGAACACGGCACTGCGTGACGCCCGTGTCCTGACCGACCGCCTCGTCCAGGCTGCCGGGGGTCGGCCGCTCGACGAGGCCCTCCATGCCTACGAGGAGGAGATGCTCGGGTACGGCTTCGACGCCGTGCGTGACTCGGCCGCCCGTGGCCACCGCCTGGTGGGCCAGAACCCGCTGCCCTCCCCGCGGGCACGGGCATAGGCCGGTTCGGCGCCCGACGGCACGCCCAACCGCACGAACCGGTGGCGGGCCAGGCCCTGGCTCCGCCACCGGGGAATGCCGGACCCAGGGGCGAACCCCGAGCGTCCGCGACACTCACGCAGAACAGACCGGCAACCCGCACACCCGGCGTCCTGCACATCGCCGTGCCCGACGCACGCACGGTCACCGGAACGAATCACCATGACATAGGCGCAGCAGACCCTCGGGTTCTCCAGCGGCGACCGCCAGTGGATCGTGACCGTCTGCGCACTCGCCGTCGACGGCCTGTTGCTTCTCGGTAGCCGCCTGGGCAACCGCTTCGGCGTTCGCGGAGGGCAGGCAGAGACGACGGCACACGCGGAGCGCGCGGCGTGCAGCGGCTCCTGCATGCCGGCCCACCATGCAGGCGTAGCCGGTGCCCTGCGAGCCGGCACCGCGTCATTCCGAAGGAATGCGAAACTCGAATTCGGGACGGTCCCACGGCACGGCGGGCGGGTTCGCGAGCGCGGTCCCGGTCCGTACGGCACCGACGCGGAGATAGAAGTCCTCGGCGGGACGATGCGACACGACCTTGACACGGTCGAGCCCGGCGGCACGGGCCTCGCACTGCATGTGCGCGACGAGCAGCCGCCCAATGCCACGTCCTTGCGCTTCGTCGGCGACGAACAGCAGGTCCAGCTCCGGTGGAGCGAGGACGAGCGAGTAGAACCCGAGGACCCGGCCTCCATCCTCGTCGGCGCCGACGGCTACGAAGGCGCGGTGGGCTTCGATGTAATCAGGCCCGACCCGGTAGCCCGCCACTGCGGCCGCGTACTTACCCTCGTAGGCGGCTGAGCCACGCACGAGCCGCGTGAGCCGTTTGGCATCCCGCGCGACTGCCCTCCGTATGGCGATCGGCCGGCTGCTCGGGGAAGTGCGTGAACTCATCGGAAGAGTATGTCGCACCGGGGAGTGCCGTCCTGCGGCAGGCCAGGTGCTCAGGCTCCACGCGGATGGTCCCGTCGGAACGGCTTCTGGCGGGCGTCGCCGTATCACCATCCCTCACACAGGAATCACCGACCCCCTGGACGCTGCCCTTGCGCAAGGCCCTGACCTGGACATACACGCCCGCACTGAGCCAGCTGGACGCCCCTGGACGGCTTTTACGACATGTGCCAAGTGGGACCGTCCGGTCAGGATCCTGGCCAGCGCCTGCGGCCAGGGTCGGCGGATTGTCGCCCTGCGGTAGCAGCGTGCGGGCTTCAGCGCGCAGGGCAGTGTGGCCGACGCCGATGTCCGACCGAGAGCACAAGCAGTCGCCACAGGCCCGACCACTGTCTGACGCCGAGCGGCCGCCCCGGGCCATGCAAGATCCGGACCGTTCCCGGGCCAACGACTCCGACGAGCTGTCCGTGGCTGCCATGTGCGCGGGTCAGCGATGCGTTTCCGCTGGACCACCAGCAGACCAAGAAGCTGCTGGGCGCTCCGCTCAAGGTGCTGGGCATGACCGCTCGGCACGCTGAGAGTCCGCATGCGGAAGTTCACTTCCGGAAGTGGCTGGCAGGCGCAGGGGTCGATCACGTAGATCTGATCCCCGCCTTGATCGCCTCGTTCGGGCACTCGGGCTCGCAGGCACCACAGTCGATGCAATCTTCAGTGATCTTGATGGCCATGACGGCTCGCACCTGTCTCTGGGCGCGGTCCGATGACCAGCGAGCCAACAGCCGGGCAATACCGCGCGGTGCGACACAAGAGGCCCACCGTCAGGGACTCTCCAGCGACCACCGGGTCCGAAGCCCTGCGGCGTGCCGCCTGTCGCCGCGGTGCCTGGTCAAGCTCACCGCGTACCTCGACGAGGGGGCGGCCGTGCACGGCTGGGTGGAGGACCAGATAGAGACCTCCGCGCGGGTGGTCACGTGGATCGGCCGGAAGTTCCACGTCGCCTACAGCGTCTCGGGCGGCCTTGCGGGGGATACATCTGCTACGAGGACGAGGCGGAGCTCACCCGCAGACCGCCCCATGAGCGCACCTGGGGCCGGCGCGGCCACACGCAGGTCGTGACGGTGAGCGGACGGCGCTCAGGGCGCCTGTCGGTGGCCTGGATGATCGCCATACGGCCCGGATCGCGCACCCGGCTGTTTCACCGGCTGGTCTGTCACCCGGCGGGTAAGGGCAAGCGGCGCAGTATGGGCGAGCAGGGCTTCATCGCGCTGATCGACGGCGTCCACCACCTCATCAAGGCGCCGATCGTGCTGATGTGGGACCAGCCGATCGTGCTGGCGTGGGGCCGGCTGAACACCCATGTCTCCCGCAGGACGCGGGAGTTGATCGACCAGCGAGAGTGGCTGACGGTGTTCCTGCTGCCCGCCGCCACCCGGAAGAAGGAGCCGCACCTCACCCTGACCGCAGGCCCGCCGGGGCGGGCCTGCGGCGGGAGGTCACTTGCTCAGGAAGGTCAGGAGTGCCGTGTTGACTTCCTGCGCGTGGGTCCACAGCAGGCCGTGCGGGGCGCCCTCGATCTCGACGTAGTCGGCGGACGGGAGGGCCTTGTGGAACAGGCGCGCGGTCCCCTCGACGGGCAGGATCCGGTCGCCCGTACCGTGCAGGATCAGGGTCGGCACGTCGATGGCCGGGATGTCGGCGCGGAAGTCGGTGTACCAGGTCGACGGCGCGGCGGCCGCCGCGAAGAAGCCGCCGCCCGCGGCGACGTCCCAGCTGTTGCGCACGGCCTCCTCGCTGATCCTGGTGCCGAGGTTCTCGTCCAGGTTGTAGAAGTCCTTGTAGAAGTCGGTGTAGTACGCGTAGCGGTCCGCCTTGACGGCCGCGACGATGCCGTCGAAGAACTCCTTCGGGGCGACCCCGTCGGGGTTGTCGTCGGTCTTGAGCAGGCAGGGCTCCAGCGAGGCCAGGAAGGCGACCTTGGCGACCCGGGCGGAACCGTAGGTGGACACGTACCGGGCGACTTCTCCGGTGCCCATGGAGAAGCCGACCAGGACGGCGTCTCGCAGGTCGAGGGTCTCCAGCACGGTGTTCAGGTCGGCCGCGAAGGTGTCGTAGTCGTACCCGGTGGTCGGCTGGCTGGACTGTCCGAAGCCGCGGCGGTCGTAGGTGATCACACGGTAGCCGGCGTCCAGCAGCGCGGCGCTCTGCCGCTCCCAGGAGTGGCCGTCGAGCGGGAACCCGTGGATGAGGACGACCGGCTGCCCGGTGCCGTGGTCCTCGTAGTAGAGGTCGATGGTGGTGGAGTTCTCCTGGCCCACGGTGATGTACGGCAAGGTGTCGTTCCTTCTTCCGGAGTGACTGGCGTGTTCGCGGCATGCGCGGCACGGGATGTCGTCACGCTAGGGCGGACGTCTCGCCGCCTGTTGTCCTTCAGTGCATCGCTGCTTGCCTGGAAGTGCCAGGAAGAGCAGGAAGAAGACGAGTGCCCGCACCCCTGACAGGCGCGGACGGACCACAGACGGTGCACCGGCGGACAAGGCGCCCCCGCCGGCGGCCCCTAGTGTGCTGTTCGAGCCCGCGGCCCGCACCAGCCGATCACCACGACCGACACCCACAGGGAGTTGTGCCTTGTCCCGTTCCGGCAGCCCGACCGTCGTGCTGGTCCACGGCGCCTTCGCCGACGCGTCCGGCTTCGCCCGCGTCATTCCCGAACTGATCGCCCGCGACCTGGATGTCGTGGCCCCGGCGGTACCCAACCGCAGTCTGCTCGGCGACTCCGCCTACATCGCCTCGATCGTCCGTGGAATACCCGGTCCCGTCGTCCTGGTCGGGCACTCCTACGGCGGCGCCGTCATCACCGTCGCCGGTGCGGAGGACAACGTCACAGCGCTGGTCTACCTGGCCGGCTACGCCCTGGAGGAGGGCGAGAGCCTGGGCGAGCTGCAGGGCGGCTTCCCGGATTCCGACCTCGCCGGCGCGCTCGTCCACACGCCGTTCCCGATCGACGGCTCCACCACTTCTGGCACCGACGTGTCGGTCGAGATCGACAAGTTCCCGTCCGTCTTCGCCGCCGATGTCGATCCCGACCTGGCGGCCGTCCTCGCCGTCTCCCAGCGTCCCCTGGCCGCACAGGCCTTCGCGGAGAAGGCGCCGAAGGCGGCGTGGAAGACCAAGCCCTCCTGGGGTCTGGTCGCCACGGCCGATCGCACCATCAACCCCGAGGTGGAGCGCTACGGTTACACGCGTGCCGGCATGACCACGGTCGAGGTCGACTCCTCGCACCTGGTGATGCTCGCCCACCCGGAGCGCGTCATCGAGTTGATCGAGGAGGCCGTCCGGGCCACCGCCCAGTGAGCCGATTCGGAGCTCGGGAACCGGCTGTCAAGGGGTCCTGCGGACACGGTGCTTGCTCAGGACGGAGACGCGGTTGAACGCGTTGATGGTGATCGCCACCCAGATCACCGCGGATATCTCGTCGTCGTCGAGGAACTGGCGAGCGCTGTCGTAGGCGCTCTCCTGCGCGGCGGCGTCAGCGGGTTCGGTGGTCGCCTCCGCCAGGGCGAGGGCCGCACGCTCCTGCTCCGTGAACAGCTCGGTGTCGCGCCAGGCAGCCAGCACGCCCAGACGCTGAGTGGTCTCCCCGGCGCGCAGCGCGGCCCTGGTGTGCACGTTCAGACAGTAGGCGCAGCCGTTGATCTGTGACACACGGAGGTTGATCAGTTCCACCAGACCGCGGTCCAGCCCTGCCTCGGCAGCGACCGCCCGGACCGCATCGGCCGTCTCGACCAGTGCCTGGTAGGCCTTGGGGCTCCGTTTGTCGATCAAGACCCGCCGGTTCACAGGCTGTGCTGTGGTGTCACTCAACGTGGGCTCCTTCGAGGCCGCTCCCGGCCCTTGCTCGCCGTGCCGTGCGTGTAGGGGGACACGGACTTACTATCAGGCATGATTGTTGAATATGAAATCACCTTGGGATGCGGGAAGGCCTTCGATGAGCAACGTCGAGACGAATCCGGCCGCAGTGCGCTGCGGTGCCGCCGCACACGGTGCGGCCACGCCGCAGGTCGACGTGCTGCCCCCGCGGGACGTCCCGTTGGGCGGGCCACGAGCCATGACGGTGCGGCGCACGCTGCCGCAGCGGGCGCGGACGCTGATCGGCGCCTGGTGTTTCATCGACCACTACGGACCCGACGACGTCGCCGACACCGGCGGCATGGACGTCGCTCCCCATCCGCACACCGGTCTGCAGACCGTGAGCTGGCTGTTCAGCGGAGAGATCGAGCACCGCGACAGCCTGGGCAGCCACGCGTTCGTACGGCCCGGCGAGCTGAACCTCATGACGGGCGGGTACGGCATCAGCCACTCGGAGGTCTCCACCGCCGGCACCACGATCCTGCACGGCGTCCAGCTGTGGGTGGCTCTGCCGGAACAACACCGGAACACGCACCGGGACTTCCAGCACCACGTGCCGAACCCGGTTCGGGTGGGCGGGGCAGACATCAGGGTGTTCCTGGGATCCCTCGCCGGTGACACGTCCCCCGTCCGGACGTTCACGCCCTTGCTCGGCGCCGAACTCGTCCTCGACCCGCGCTCGACGACCGCACTCCCGGTGGATGCCGCCTTCGAGCACGGCCTGCTCGTCGACCAAGGGGAGATCCGCATGGGCGGAACACTCCTGGCCCCGGCGGAACTCGGCTGCCTCGGCACCGGAAGCGACATCCTGACGCTGACGAACGAGTCGGACACTCCCGCCCGGGTGGTGCTGCTGGGCGGGACGCCGTTCGAGGAGCAGATCGTCATGTGGTGGAACTTCATCGGCCGCAGCCACCAGGACATCGTCGACGCCAGGGAAGCCTGGGAAATCGCGTCCGACCGCTTCGGCAGCGTCGAAGGTTACGACGGCCACCGCCTTCCCGCGCCCGCCCTTCCACATGCCACCCTCACGCCACGCAAGAACCCGACACGCCCCTGAAAGGCTCACGATGACACAGCCCGCCGCCGCTCCGACCGTCCAGCGTGTGGATGCCAGGCACCGGTACGAAATACTGGTCGACGGCAGCACCGCAGGCCTCACCGCCTACCGCGACCACGATGACCAGCGCGTCTTCTACCACACCGAGATCGACGACGCCTTCGCCGGGCAGGGCCTGGCTTCGGTCCTCGTCCAGCAGGCCCTGACCGACGCACGTGCCGCCGGGAAACGCATCGTGCCGGTCTGCCCTTACGTGGCGAAGTTCCTCAGGAAGCACGACGAGTTCGCCGACCTGGCCGACCCGGTGACCCCCGAAGTCCTGCGATGGCTGGAGACCGAGCTGGCGCGCTGACCCGGGGCACCGGCAGTACGGGCTCCGTAAGCTCGCCCATCTCTGCTGGAGATGACTGACATCCCGAACCATCGCCTCAGACGGGGAAGCACCCGGGGCGCGCCGACGCTTACGCCTGCGTGACGGCATCGAGGAAGCTGCCGGCCATCCACGGCACTACCGCCCGCGCCGGTCTCCCGGCTCGCCCCGCCAAGAAGGTGCACATGTCCGCATCATCCGAACTCAGGACCTCGCGGCCCGCGACGGCAACGGCCCCGCACGGCGTGCCGGGGTGGCTGGTCGCGCTCCTGGCCGTCGCCTCCGGCATGACGGTCGCCAACCTCTACTACGCCCAGCCCCTCCTGTCCTCGCTGAGCGGTGTCTTCCACACCAGCACGGCCACCGCGGGGGCACTGATCACTCTCACCCAGGTCGGGTACGTGATCGGCATGCTCTTCCTCGTCCCGCTCGGCGACCGGCTGGAGAAGCGCAATCTCGTCACCGTCCTGCTGGCGGTGACCACCCTCGCCCTCGTGGCGGCGGGAGTCGCCACCAGCTTCCCCATGCTGCTGATCGCCTCGCTGGTCAGCGGCGCCACCTCGGTCGTCGCCCAGATCCTCGTGCCGTTCGCCGCCGGCCTCGCTCCTGACCACGCCCGCGGCCGCATCGTCGGCCGGGTGATGAGCGGGCTTCTCACCGGCATCCTGCTCTCCCGCACGCTGAGCAGCCTGGTCTCGGACGTCGCCGGCTGGCGCGTCGTCTTCCTCGGCTCCGCCGCCCTGATGGCCGTGCTGGCCGTGGCCCTGCGCGCCGCCCTGCCGCAGCACGCGCCGACCACGACCATCCCGTACCACCACGTACTGCGCTCCACCGTCCGGCTGGTGCGCACGCACCCCGCACTCCTGCGCCGCGGCCTCTACCAGGCGGCGATGTTCGGCGCCTTCAGTGCCTTCTGGACCACCGTCTCCTTCGTCCTGACCGGCCCCCGCTTCCACTACTCCCCCGTCGGGGTCGGCGTGTTCGCCCTCGTCGGCGCGGCCGGAGCGGCCATCGCCCCGTTCGCCGGGCACTGGGCCGACCGGGGGCTCGTCCGCCCCATCACCGGCATCGCCTTCGGGGCCGCCGCCCTGGCCTTCGCACTCGCCGGGTTCGGCGGACACAGCGTCGTGCTGATCGCCCTGGCAGCGATTGTCGTCGACATGGCCGTACAGACGACCCTGATACTCGGCCAGCACACCGTCTACCAGCTCGACCCCGCCGCCCGCGCCCGCCTCAACAGCGCCTTCATCGCCATGTTCTTCGTGGGCGGCGCGGTCGGATCGCAGCTCGGATCGGTCGTCTACCACGCCGGAGGCTGGACCGGCCTCACCGCACTCGGTGCCGCCCTCCCCCTCGTCGCCCTCCTCTACTGGACCACCGAACGTCGCAGGGGAGCGGCAGCAGAGCCGAGCCCGGCAGGCCCGTAACTCTGGTCCGCGCAGGTCGGGCTCAGCCCGCGGTCGGCTTGTCCCTCAGCCGGCCGCGAGTGGCCTGGACTCCAGGGCGCCCAGCAGCGCGTCCGCCTGGGTGGAGGGAAGGCGGGAGACGCGAACGGCAGATGGGGCTCTGCCTGTACACCGTCGTGGGGGACGCCGGAGCTGTGCCGCAACAGGGCGGAAAGACCGCCGAGTTCACCGGACTGCCCCGAGCGCGTGGCCGACCGACTGGCTCGCGACATCACCGGCCTGGTGGCCACCCTCGTCACCAGGCGGGCTGCTGGGGACGGCTCTTCGACACCGCGTACGGCTTGCCTCCGAGCCAGTGGCATGACACTCGCGGCGGCGCTGCGTCGTCCGCCACGTCACCCGTGGTCGACGGGCCTGTCCCGACTCCAGAGGGGACCGATCGCATAACGCCGGGTGACCTCCGCCACGCTCCCCGTTGCAGCGAGAAGCACGACCGGGCGCCCTCAGCGGCGAAGTACTCGAAGACGATGGGCTTGACCTGCGACGATGAGGCGACGCACGGTGGGCTCGTGGGGAGCGGCGACCTGCGGGACTCCACAGGCGCCCTCCCGCGTTTCCACGTGACCGGACAACTCGCGGGAGCGCCGAGCCGGTCATCGGCAGGCGAGTAAGGACAGAAAGGGGCAAAGGTGTCGGGGTCGAACGGCTCACTGTCCCGTAGCGGTCTGCGCGGCCGAGAGCGCGAGCTCGGAGAGCTTCAGGCACTGATCGCCTCGGTGGCCCGCACCGGAAGCGGCGCCTTGGCCCTGCTCCAAGGGGAACCCGGCATCGGCAAGACCACGCTGCTCACCGAGGCCGTCTCCCGGGCCAGGGCGGCGGGATTCTCGGTCGGCCTCGGCAAGGCCGACGAGTTGCATCACATCGTGCCGCTGTCGTCGTTGGCGGCCAGCGTCCTGCACGGCGACCAGCCACTGCTGTCCGGCGTCGACTTCGCCGATCTCGCGCGGAATCAGGATCAGCGGATCTGGCTGGTGGAGCGCCTCGCGGAGGCGATCGAAGCCAGAGCCGGCAGGGTGCCGGTCCTGATCGCCCTGGACGACGTGCAGTGGGCCGACCCGCTGAGCCGGTTCGCCCTGAAGCAGCTTCCGGCACGCCTGCGCACCTCGCCGGTCCTGTGGATGCTGGCCGGGCGACCGGATCCCACGGGGCCGGCGAAAGAGATCGTCACAGCCGCGGCCGGCACGCTCCCGACGGTCACTGTGTCCTTGGGGCCGCTGTCCTGCGCGGCCATCAGCCAACTGGCCGACGACACCCTGGGGGCAGCCGTCGACGAGCGGGTCCGTGACCTGCTCGACGGGGCTGGAGGGAACCCGTTTCTCGCGGTCGAGATGCTCACGGGACTGGGTACCGCCGAGGCCTCGGGTGATCTGGTGCCTTCCACACTTGTGGTGGGTGTGCGCGGCCGACTCAGATCCCTGCAGCCGAGCACCCTGCGCTTCCTCCAGATGGGAGCCGTGCTGGGGCGCAGGTTCGGCTTCCATGACGCAGCCGCGCTGTACGGCCAACCGCCCGCCACGCTGATCCCTGCGCTGGAGGAGGCGATCCGCGCCGGACTTCTGGACGACGACGGCGACGATCTGGTCTTCCGGCATGATCTGCTGCGCCAGGCCGTCTACGTCGACATCCCGCCGTCGGCCCGGAAGGCTCTGCACCGCGAGGCCGCCGGCCACCTCGTCTCCGCGGGCCGCCGCCCGACCGACGCGGTGCCGCACATCCTCAGGGGCGCCCTGCCCGGGGACGAGGAGTGCGTGGCACTGCTGCGGCGAGCCGCCGAGGACGTGCTGCCGGTCACGCCCGGCCTCGCGGCCGACCTCATGACGCGCGCCCTGGAACTGGCGCCGTCCGCAGGGTCGCTGAGGTTCGACACGGGTGAGCAGGCGATCCTCTTCCTGACCCGGGCCGGCAGGAACCGAGAGGCGCTGTCCGTCGGCGACCGGCTGCTGGCCTCCCGACCGCCGCTGGAGGTGTTCAGCCGGTTGCAGGCCGCCCTCGGCGGGACGCTGTGGAACCTGGATCTCGCCGAGGAACTGCGTCGCCGGACCGAATCGGCCCTCGGAATCGGGGGCGCGGCCCCGGAGGTCGCGGCGAGGCTGGCCGCCCTGCGGGCGCTGGCTCTGTCCCGGGGACGTGATCTTGTCGCGGCGCGTGAGGCCGGTGAGACCGCGCTGCGGGCCGCCACCGCGACCGGTGACCGGGAGGCGCACGTCCTGGCCCTGTCCGGGCTCGGCGAGATCGCGCAGAACGCGGGTGACAACGCGGTCGCGCTGGGGCGCTTTGCCGCGCTCAGCGCCCTCGATTCCGGTTTCCTTCCCGAAGAGATCGTCGCGCACCTGCACGTGGACGACTTCGCGTCCGGTGAACGGCTCCTCCTGCGGGCAGCGGACGACACCGGGTCGATGCGTCAGGCGATGATGCTGTGGGCGCAGGGTCAGTACGACCTGGGACTCGGCCGGATCGATGACGCCGACGCCGACTTCGCGACCATGGAGCGCCTGGAAGACGACGTACAGACACCCGTCCAGCAGGTGAACGGTCGCGTGATCCGCTCCCGGATCGCCCTGCTGCGCGGCGACCGGGAAGCGGCGCGGGAGCACCTGGTCGCGGCGCGGGAACGACTGGTGGTCAAACCGAACCCGGGCAACACGGCCGCGGTGCGCTTCCTGGAGGCGGTCCACGCAGAGGCCGACGGGGACATCGGGCTCGCCGTCGACAAGATCCGGCAGGTACAGCAGGAAGGTACCTTCATGCGTTGGCGGCTGTTGCGCGACTGGGTCGACTGCGCGATACGCATGGCCCTGCGCGGCGCCGAGCACGAGCTCGCCGAGGACCTGGCAGCGCAGGCCGGGGCCCACGCCGCGCGCAACCCTGCCGTGCCGACCGCCACGGGCATCGCGGCACAGGCCCTCGGGCTCGTGAAAAACGATCTCGCCATGCTCGAACACTCCGTGGAGCTCCTCAGGGCAGGCTCTCGCCCGTTGGTCCGGGCCGCCGCCTGCGCCGATCTGGGACAGGCGCTCCTGACGGCGGGCCGCAGACCTCAGGCGGTGGCCGCCCTGGCTCAGGCCCGTGACACGTTCGCCGAGTCAGGCGCCCACGCCGCGGCGGCGCGCCTGCAGCGCGATCTGGACGGTGCGGGGACCGGCAGCCACAGGGCTGCGACCGCACAGCGCCCCGTCCAGGGATGGGGAGCCCTCACGGCCTCGGAGAAGAAGGTCGCGCGCCTGATCGCCGACGGCCACACCAACCGGTCGGCCGCCGACGTCCTCGTCGTCTCCCCGCACACGGTCAACACTCACCTGACCTCGGTCTTCCGCAAGTTGTCGGTCAACTCCCGGGTTCAGCTGGCCAACCTGGTCATGGCGTTGCCCGACAACTGATCGGAGCCACGGGTGATTGGTACGTTCGCGCGATGCCCGCCGTACCCGGACCCACTTGGCTGGGAACCGAACTCGATCGGAGGGCACCGCCATGCCACCTGTCCCCCCACAGCCGGCCATCGTGCTTGTGCACGGCGCGTTCACCGATGCCTCGTCCTGGGCGAGGGTCATCAGCCTTCTCCACACCGCCGGACTGACCGTGCGCGCCCCGGCGAACCCGCTGCGCGGCCTGGCACAGGATGCCGCCTCCATCAGGAGTGTGGTGCGCGACATCGATGTCCCCGTCGTGCTGGTCGGCCACGACTACGGCGGCGCGGTCATCACCCACGCCGCCACCGACGCCGACAACGTCGTGGCGCTGTGCTACGTCGCGGGGTTCGGCCTCGACACGGGCGAGAACGTCCTGGACATCACGCACCGCTTCGCCCCCGTGCCGGTGGCCGACGCGACCATCACCGCCGCCCTGCCCACCCAGCTACCCGGCGGCCCGGACCGCGAGCTCTACATCCGCAGGGAACGGTTCCCGCAGGTGTACGGCGCCGACCTGCCGTCACGCGTGAAGGATGCGATGTCCGTGGCGCAACGTCCGATCGCCCACAGGGCGCTGACCTCCAGATCGGGCCCGCCGGCATGGGCCTCCAAGCCGTCCTGGTACGCCATCGCGACCGCCGACCGGATGCTCAACCCCACCGCTCAGCGCTTCATGGCACAGCGCATGGCGGCCACCGAACACATACTGGACGGCTCGCACGCCGTGATGCTCTCGCAGCCCGCCGCCGTCGCGGCGATGATCCGGGAAGCCGCCGAGCGGGGCCGTGGTCGCGGCGACGTCGACGTGCTTCGACAGGCCTTCTGAGCAGGTGAAACCCTGTAACATGCAGGCGAACGGAAGCTGCTGGTATGGACGGCCTTGACGGCACCCCTGCAGTTCGCCCACCCTCGCGACACGGACCGCGCACACGGACGTCACGTCACTCGGTAAAGGCACCAGCATGATCTCACCGGCCAGACCGCCTGCGCGTCGGATCGCCGCCCTCCTGGCCGGAACCATCGCCCTGGTACTCACCGCCACCGGGTGCGGCGGCAAAACCGGTGCCGGGTCCGCCCCGGGCAAGGTCACCTCCATCACCGCGCTCGACTACTACACCGACGAATCCGAACACTCCCAATGGGGCGAGGTGCTCAACTCCTGCGGCAAGAGCGCCGGTGTGCGGGTCGAGCAGACGAGCGTTCCAGGGGCGTCGCTCGTCCCCAAGGTCCTTCAGCGGGCGTCGTCCCGGACCCTTCCCGACCTGCTGATGCTGGACAACCCCGACCTCCAGCAGATCGCACAGACCGGCGCGCTGACCCCGCTGGGCCAGTACGGCGTCGACTCCGGCGGCTACGCCAAGGGGATCCTGTCGGCGGGCACCTACAACGGGAAGGTGTACGGACTGGCCCCCTACGTCAGCACGATCGCCCTCTTCTACAACGAGGACATGCTCGCCAAGGCCGGTGTCGCCGTACCGAGGACCTGGGACGAGCTGAAGACGGCGGCGGCCCGGCTGACCCGTCCCGGACGCTACGGCATGGCGGTCGACGCGAACGCCACCTTCGAGGGCACCTGGCAGTTCCTGCCCTTCCTGTGGTCCAACGGCGGGGACGAGAGGCATCTGGACACCCCGCAGGCGGCGCAGGCACTTCAGCTGTGGGTCGACCTGGTGAGGAGCGGGTCCATGTCGAAGTCGGTGCTGAACTGGACACAGGCCGACGTCCACGATCAGTTCGCCGCCGGCAGGACGGCCATGATGATCAACGGTCCCTGGCGGATCCCCGCCCTGGACAAGGACAAGAACCTGCACTGGGGAGTGGCCCCCATCCCCGTCCCCCGGACGGGGCAGACCGCTGTCACACCGCTCGGCGGCGAGGTGTGGACGCTCCCGCAGAACGCTTCCAGGGCCCGGCAGGAGAAGGCCGCCCGGGTACTCGCCTGCCTGAACAGCTCCTCGACCATGCTGGCCCTGGCCGAACAGCACTTCACCGTGCCCTCCCGCCCGGCGGTGGCCGCACAGTACGCCGAGCAGGTCCCGTCGATGGCCGCCTTCGCCAAGAGCGTGGAAGCGGCACGGTCCCGTACCGGCGAACTCGGCGTCAGGTGGCCCAAGGCGGCGACCGGCATGTACACCGCGATCCAGTCCGCGCTCACGGGCGAGCAGACACCGCAGGAAGCCCTCAGGCATGCGCAGCGGATCGCGACCAGCAACTGACCCGCGCCTGTGGGAGCGGCTGGCCCAGTGGATGTTCCTCGTGCCGGCCGCGGCGTACCTGCTGCTGTTCTTCGGCTACCCGATCGTCAAGAACGTCGTGATGAGCTTCCAGCAGTACACGACCACGACGTTCTACACGGGCGCCGCTCCGTTCGTGGGACTGCAGAACTACGCGAAGATCCTGGCCTCGGACCTGTTCGCCAAGTCCCTGCTGACGACGGTCCTGTTCACCGCCGGCTCGCTGTGCGGGCAGTTCGTCCTCGGCCTGGGCTTCGCCCTGTTCTTCCAGCGCCGCTTCCCGCTCGGCGGCGTTCTGCGCTCGCTCCTGTTGCTGCCGTGGCTGCTGCCGCTGGTCGTCTCCGGAGCGACGTGGAGGTGGATGCTCGACCCCGACACGGGAGTCGTCAACGCGGTGCTGCGCGCCCTCCACCTCTCGTCGTCCGGCGTCCCCTGGCTCACCGGCACCTCACAGGCACTGGTGTCGGTGATCCTGATCAACATCTGGATCGGGATCCCCTTCAACACCGCGATCCTCTACGGCGGTCTCCAGGACATCCCCACGCACCTGTACGAGGCGGCGAAGCTGGACGGCGCCGGCCCGGTGACGTCGTTCCGCCATGTCACCTGGCCACTGCTGCGGCCCGTGGTGAGCGTCGTGCTGGTGCTGGGCGTGGTCTACACGATCAAGGCGCTGGACATCATCCTCGTGGTGACGGGCGGCGGACCGGCAGACGCCACGGAGACCCTCGCCACCCAGTCCTACGAACTGTCCTTCCAACAGTTCGAGTTCGGGCGCGGCGCCGCGACGAGCAACGTACTCATCGTCATCTCGCTCGCCTTCGCCCTCGTCTACCTGCGCGCCAACCGTCGCGCCCGGAACGTCGAAGAGGCGATCACGTGAAGCGCGCACCGGGCCGTGGCCGGCTCTCCACCATCGTCGGGGTCGTCCTGCTCGCGCTGATGCTGTTTCCCGTCTACTGGATGGTGAACGCCTCCCTCCAGCCGACCGGCAACACGCTGCGGGGAGACTGGTTCCCCTTCCACCCGGACTTCAGCGGTTACGCCACCGCACTGCGCGATCAGGGACGCAACCTCGTCACCAGCCTCGTCGTAGCCCTCGGCAGCGTCGCGCTCAGCCTCGGGCTCGCCGCGCCGGCGGCCTACGCGCTGGCCCAGCTCCGCATCCGCGGAACCAACCTCGTGCTCCTCGGCATCCTGGTCACACAGATGGTGCCGGGCATCGTCGTGGCCAACGCGCTCTACAGCGCCTACAGCGACCTCGGGCTGCTGAACTCCTACGTCGGTCTGATCCTCGCCGACTCCACCGCGGGGGTCCCCTTCGCGATCATCATTCTGCGTGCGTTCATGCGGAACATTCCCAGGGAGATCATCGAGGCCGCGCACCTGGACGGCGCCGGCAGGCTGCGCGTCTTCCGCTCCGTGGTGCTCCCGGTGAGCAGGAACGCGTTGATCACCGCCGCCGTCTTCACCTTCCTCTTCACCTGGAGCGACTTCCTCTTCGCCCTCACACTCACCACCACGGAGACCGTTCGGCCGATCACCCTGGGCATCTACCAGTACATCGGTGCCCACACCAACCAGTGGAACGCCATCATGGCCACCACGGTCATGGCGTCCGTCCCCGCCGCCGTACTGCTCGTCGTCGCTCAGCGCTACGTCGCCGCCGGTGCCACCGGCGGAGCCGTCACGTGAGGGGCGTCTCAGTCCGGCACCCCTGATCTAGCGGATTCACGCGATGTGCCGGCCCAGGCCGGCTGACACGGTGATCTGGAAGGCACACCGGGTCTTCGCCTGTCGATCACGATGCCAAGGGGGCCAGATGTCCGTCGTCCTTTCCACCGCGGCGCTGTCCGCAGCCGACCGGATAGAGCGCTGGCATGAAGCGGTGTCCCAGACGTTCGTACCGCTCGATGTCAATATCCTGGAGGAAGATCCGTCGCCAGGAAGAATCGTCACCCACCAATTGGGTGCCACACAGGTGTCGGACGTCCAGGCGGGGGCTCAGGAGGTGACGCGCAGCAAGCGCCTGATAGCCCGGGGCGGGAGGGAATACCTCATCGTCACGCTTCAGCGCAGGGGCAGCGCCGTCAAGGAGCAGGACGGGAGAGAGTGCCTGATAGAGCCGGGAGATTTCTCCATTTCTGATTCGTCTCGGGTGTTCAGAAAGAAGGTGGAGGGCGAGTTCTGCTTCACCTCCTTTCAGTTTCCCCGGAAGGATCTCCGCGTGCGGGACGAGGACCTGCAGGCGTTGACTGCGAGAGCGTTCTCGGGTCGTGACGGAAGTGCCGCACTGGTGTCGACCTATTTCGCGCGCATGGCGCGCGAAGCAGCGGGCTTCGACGACTTCGTCGGCCGTCAGTTCCTCGCCACCGGGCTCGACCTGCTGGCACTGTTCATCAACGAGCGATGCGGCCGCTTCAGGCCTCAGGCTCCTGAAAGCGCCGCGGCCATGATGGTGCGAGTGAAGGACCACATCGTGCGGAACCTCTCCGACCCGGACCTGTCACCCACCACGATCGCCGCCGCTCACTTCATTTCGGTGCGCTACCTGCACAAGTTGTTCCAGTCGGAGGGAACCACCGTCGGGGAGTGGATCCGGACGGAGCGACTGGAGCGGTGCCGTCGGGATCTTCTGCGGTCCCCGGCTCTGGGACTCGGGGTGGCGACCGTCGCCCGGCGCTGGGGGTTCGTGAGCCCCAGCCATTTCAGCCGTGTTTTCCGTGCCGCTTATGGCATAGCGCCGCGCGACTGGCAGATTCACGGCCTGTCGGGTGAACGGCGCACGGCTGGGTAACATGCCCGGGACAGAGCTGGGCGCCGGTACCACTGCCCGGTTCTTTCTCGTGCCATATTCCATGCATTCCGAGACAAGAGGGCCCGACTCCGGGATTTTAGGATTATTCCAAGGAAATCCGCTCCCGCAGCCCTTGTTGGGGAATGAAATGATCCAGCCTGAAGCCTCGGTCATATCCATGGTGACCGTGCTCGTCAGTGTCCCGGACGAGCTGCCTGCCCCGCTGCCCGCGGAGCTGCACTACGACGTGTCCGACCCCTACGCCGTCCGACTCTCCATCGGCGCACCCGAGGCTCGACCCGTGGACTGGGTGTTCGCCCGCTCACTGCTCACGGAGGGCCTGCGCCGGCCTACCGGTGCCGGGGACGTGCTGGTGATTCCCCGTCACCGTTGCCGTCCGAACTCCGTGCGCGTCGTCCTGCGGCCCGCCGCCGGTGCGGCGCTGATCGACATCGCGGAGTCAGCGGTCGCCGCGTTCGTGCAGCGGACGGTCTCGCTCGTGCCTCCGGGCACGGAGAGCCTTCACCTCGACATCGACCGTGCCCTCGCCGAGCTCACCGACAGGCGGGACTGAACCGGCCTGGGCCGAGGACGCCGGAGACGACGATGCCAAGGACGAGGGCGTCACCCCGACGTGTTCATGGCGTCGGCGGTCTCCTCCGTCTCCGGCACCACGGCGCCCGCGGCGGCATCGAATGCGTGGGTCACCTCCGGTGCCGTGCCCTTCACCAGCAGGCGGCGGGCCCGCTCCTCGTACCGGCGGTCGGTCGCCGTGAGCCGGCCGTGGTGCTGGGCGAGATGCTCCGACCACGAGGCGACCAGGTAGTTCTCGATGAACCGCTCCGGGTCGTTGCCGTCCTGGTAGAGCCCCCAGGTGAGGGCTCCCGTACGCCGACGTGAACGGGCCACGTGATCCATGCAGTCGGTGAAGGCGGACCGGTTCCCGGGGCCGACGCGGTAGACGACCGAGACCAGCACGGGGCCGTCGGCCGGGCCGGGCTCGAACACCAGGGGCGGAACGGGCCAGTGGTCGGACGGGGTCGGGTCGATGGCCCTCGTGTCATGCAGCGGCCAGCGGCGCACGGTCACCGCGCCGGCCAGGAGCAGCCCGCTGCCGGCCAGCAGGGAGACGGTCAGCCCGAGTCCGTCGGCCAGTGCGCCCCACACAGGTGCCGCCAGGGCCTGCCCACCCTGAAAGACCAGCAGGTACACGGCGAGTCCCCGGGCCCTGACCCAGCCGGGCAGCCTCGTCTGGAGGGCGGCGTTGAGGGTGGACAGCACACCGATCCAGGCCAGCCCGGCGGGCAGCAGCACGACCACCGCGAGCCAGAGGGTCCGGGTCGTCGCCAGTACGGCCAGCACTCCGGCGAAGACGACGGTGCCCGCGGCGAGCGTGCCGCCCGCGCCGAGAGCCCTACGGACGGCCGGCAGTACGAAGGCCCCGCCGACGGCACCGACGCCGACCGCGCCGAGCAGCAGCCCGTACCCTCCCGAACGCAGGCCCAGGGAGCGGCTCGCGACCAGGGGAAGCAGCGACCACAGCGCGCTGCCGGCGGGTATGAACAGCACCGTACGCAACAGGACTCGACGGACGCCGGGCGCGTACCACACGTAGCGGCGGCCGGCGTGCAGGGCCGTCAGGAGCTTCTCGCCCTGAGCTGCGGGCGCCTGAGCCGGAGGGCGCCTCCAGAGCAGGAGAACGGCCGCGATGCCGAGGTAGGACGCGGCGTTGAAGGCGAAGACCCAGCCCGCGCCCGCTGCCGCGACCACCGCTCCGCCGAGCGCGGGGCCGAGGGCGCGGGCCAGGTTCATGTTCACGGCGCCGAGCGCGGCCGCCTGTCCCAACTGGCCGCGTTCCACGAGCTCGGGCTGGATCGCCTGCCAGGCGGGGCCCATCAGAGCGGTGCCGCATCCCAGCAGGAAGGTGAGGCCGAGCAGAAGCCCCGGGGTGAGTTCATCCGCGAACGCGAGCACCGCCAGCCCGGTGGAAACGCCGAGCATGGCGAACTGCGCGGCCAGCAGCACCCGGCGACGGTCGTACCGGTCGGCCAGGACGCCCGAGGGCAGGGCCAGCAGTACGAAAGGGAGGCTGGAGGCGGTCTGTACGAGCGTCACCAGTGCGGCATCGTGCCCGACCAGCAGCCACTGCGCGCCCACGGTCTGCATCCAGCTGCCGATGTTGGAGACGAGTTGCGCGACCCACAGCGCGCGGAAGACGCGCGCCGCGAACGGGGCCCAGGCCGAATCGGGACGTGGGCGGTCTTTCGGTGGCCGTGCAGCACTCATGCTGATCCCTGCCGGAGCCGTGCGGGCATGAACGAGGGCAACCATAGGAGCGATCGGTGAAATCCGGTTGACCGAGAGCGCACCGCCTGTGGCCTCTGAGCGCGTTGCGCTGCGGGAACACGTGCCATGCGCCGAGAGACAAAGGACGCCCGCCAACCGGCCCTACGGTGCCCCCAGGACTCGCTCGACCAAGGGGAAACACCATGGCATCGCCCGCAGTGGTGGAGATCTCACGATGGCAGTTCGCCATCACCGCCGTCTTTCACATGAGCTTTCCCGCACTGACCGTCGGACTCTCCGTCTTCCTGGCCGTGATGTACACGGTCCACCTCAGGACCGGGAATCCGCTGTACCTCCAGATATTCCGTTTCTGGAAGAAGATATTCGCAGTCGGATTCGGCCTCGGCGTGGTCGCAGGAACCGTCATGACCTTCGAGTTCGGCCTCAACTGGGGAAGTTACGCCCACGCGGTCGGTCCGATCCTGGGTGTCACGATCGGCATGGAGGTCATCACGGCCTTCTTCCTGGAGGCCGGCTTCATCGGCATCATGCTGTACGGCGACGGCCGGGTACGCCCACGGACCATGGCGCTGGCCTGCTGGATGCTCGTCGTCGGCACCCTGCTGTCCACGACCTGGATCCTGTCCGCCAACAGCTGGATGCAGGACCCGGCCGGCTTCACCGAGGTCGACGGCCAGTTCCGGGCGAGCAACTGGTGGCACGTGCTGTTCAACCCGGCGTTCACCTACCGGTACCCGCACATCCTGCTGGCGGTGCTGATCAGCGCCAGTTGGTTCATCGGCGGGATCGCCGCCTGGTACCTCGTCAAGCAGCGAGCACTGCCCTTCGCACGCCGCACCCTGTCCATCGCCCTGGGAGTACTGGCGATCCTGATGCCCGTACAGCTGTACGTGGGCGACGCCACCGCCGCGTTCATGGGTGTCCACCAACCCGCGAAACTCCAGGCCTTCGAAGGCAACTGGAAGACCGACAACAACGGCTACAACCTGCTCGTGGTGCCCGATACGGACCAGGGCGAGAACAAGTTCCACGTCGAGATCCCGCACCTGGGCGCCGTCATCGGAAAGGACCTTTCCGGAAAGGCACACGTCCCCGGACTGCTGCAGACACCCAGGAACGAGCGCCCCAACATGTGGTCCGCCTTCTACGGCTTCCGGGCGATGTACTTCACCGCCCTGGCGATGTTCGGCATGGCCTTCGCCGGACTGGTGCTGCGGCTGCGCGGCAGGCTGTACACCGCCCGGCGGTTCCATCGGCTGATGGTCTGGATGGCGCCCGCCGGTGTCGTGGCCATCAGCGGTGGCTGGATCACCGCCGAGACCGGCCGGCAGCCCTGGGTCGTCTACGGCCTGATCCGCACCAGCGACGCCGTCTCGCACCTCTCCCTCGGCGCGGCGATCGCCGGCCTCACCGGCTTCGTCACCGTCTACGCGCTGCTGCTCGGGCTGTGGATCCGCTACATCGTCCGCACGGTGCGGACCGGCCCCGAGCACCTGGTGACCGATGCCGGCGCCACTGTCCACTCCACGGAGACCAGCCATGCTTGAGTACGCGTCATACGCCTTGGTCCTGCTCGCACTCGGCGCCTACGTCCTGCTCGACGGCTACGACCTGGGCATCGGCATCCTGAGCCTGTTCGACCGCAGCGACCGGCGGCGCAAGGAGTACAACGAGCTGATCGCGACTGCCTGGGACGCCAACGAGAGCTGGATCATCCTGGCGGGTGTGGTGCTGTGGGCGGGCCTGCCCGGTGTCTACGCCACCGTGCTGCCCGGCGTCTACCTGCCGCTCATCCTCATGCTGCTCGCCATCGTGCTGCGCGGCACGGCCATCGAGCTGCAGAGCGCCGCCCCCGGCTACCGGCGCGGCTGGGGCCTCGTCTTCGGAATCTCTTCGCTGGTGGCGACGGTGTGCCAGGGGCTCGTGGCCGGGGCCGTCCTGTCCGGACTGCCCCACCACGGCGGGGAGTTCGCCGGAGGAACCTGGCACTGGCTGACGCCCTACAGCGTGCTGTGCGCCCTGGGGCTGGTGGCCGTGTATCTGCTGGCGGGTGCCGCATGGCTGCAGGACAAGACCACGGGAACCGCCCACGAGTGGGCGGGCCGGCTGGGGCGACCGCTGCTCCTGGCGGTCGCAGTGGCCGGCCTGGTCCTGGGATTCGGGCTCCGGCTCGCCGACCCGCAGCCCCTGCGCCTCGACCAGCCGCTCCGCGCGACGTTGTTCGGCCTCGCGGTGGCGGTGGCCGTGGTCTGCGCGGCGATCGCCTGGTACGGCTTCGGCCGCCGGCCCGACTGGCGTCCGTTCGCCGCCGTGGCCGGTACGGAGGCCGCGGGCCTGCTCGCGCTCGTCGCCGTCACCGCACCCGTCGTCGTCCCGCCCGACCTGACGGTGCACGCGGCCGCCGCCCCGCACGGGTCGCAGCTGTTCCTGCTCATCGGTGTGGGTGGGTGCATGCCGGTCGTCCTGACCTACAACATCTACGCGTGGTGGGTCTTCCGAGGGAAGTTCGCCCGGCCACCGGCCTCCACCGCCGCAGCCGGCCGGCCGTCCGACACCGCGGTTGCCACGGGGCAGGCCGCGGCGGTGGTCTCGGCCGCGGGCGACGGTCCATGGGCGGTGGTCGTCGCCCGGCGCGTACTCCTGAGCCTTCTGGCCGTCGCGGTGGCCGCCGTCTCGCAGGACGTCTTCGGTGGCGTGCGGGTGTGGATCGGCCCGGTCGGTGTCGCCGTGTTCGCCGTGACCGCGCTGGCCGTGTGGATCCGGTCCGACCGCCGCTCGGCGGCCGTCGGCGAGTTCGACCTCCAGGCAGCCGACCAGTGACCGTGACCGACATCCCCGGCCATCTCGACCGCCTCGGCCGGGACGACGCAGGGCAGCAGCGGGCGGCGGGACTGCTCACCCGATGGGCGGCGGTCGGCGAACCCGCGTTCCGGCGCGCCGGCACCCTGCGCGGACTGGCGGCCGCGGGTCATGTGCTGTGGGCGGCAGGGATGGGCTGGACGGCGCAGGCCGCGCTGCGGGCCCCGCACGGGGGTGTGGCCCTGGCTGCGGTGCTCTCCGGTGCGGCCCTGGTCGCCGTCGGGCTGCTGCTGCGCGCGGTTCTGCTCGCGGCGGCCGACCGAGTGGCCGAGGACGGGGCGGCTGCCGTCCGGGACCACCTCCGAGCCCGCCTTCTCCTGGCCGCACTCCCGTCCACGGGCACGCCCGCCGAGGAGGTGTCCGACGCCGCTCTCGGTGAGGCGCTGGACAGCGAGGTGGGCCGGCTGAGCCCGTGGCTGACGACATACGTCCCAGCGCGGCGGGCGATGCTGCTGGGCAGCGGCGTCATCCTGGCCGCCGTCCTGGTGGGCAGCTGGGCCGTCGCGCTGATGCTGGTGCTGGCGACCCCGCTGCTGCCGTTCAACCTGAAGGTGATCGGCATGGGGACCCGTGCCGCCGTGCACGCCCAGCTCACCGCCACCCGGAGGCTGAGCACCCATCTGCTGGACCAGTTGCGCGGGCTGCCCACGCTCGTCGGCCTCGGAGCCGGTGCGGAAGCGGTACGCGCGACCGAGGCAGCCGACAGGGAACTGGCCAGGCGCACCAACGCCGTACTGCGGGTGGCCTTCCTCTCGACCGCCTGGATCGAGCTCCTCATCACGGTGGCCATGGCCGTCGTCGCCACGTACTGCGGGCTCGCCCTGCTGGGCTACCTCGACCTGCCGGTGGTCCCGTCCACCATGAGCCTGGGCACCGCGCTGTTCGTCCTGGTCCTGACCCCGGCGTACTTCGCGCCCGCCCGGGAACTGGCCCGCGGCTACCACGCCCGTGCCGAGGCCTCCGCGGCGGCCGAGCTGATCGCGGAGATCATCGACCGGACCGCCGTCACACCGGCCGCCGGCCCGCCGACCCGTGTGCACGCCCTGCGCCCGCCGGGCCCGGCCGGTGTGCTCCTGGAGCAGGTGACGGTCCGGTACCCGGGTCGCGACGACGCGGCCCTGACCGACGTCACCGTCACCATGCGACCGGGTTCCATCGTGGCCGTCAGCGGGCCCAGCGGCGCCGGAAAGACCACGCTGCTCTCCGTGGCGGCAGGTCTGCGGGAACCGGACCGCGGGCGGTGCGTGCACACCATCGGTTCCGCGACCCTGCCCGCCTCACCGGCCATGACGGCATGGGCCGGACAGCCCTCCTACCTCCTCCCGGGCTCATTGCGCGACAACCTGCTGCTGGCCCGGCGCGGCGTCGGCGACGAGCAGCTGACCGCGGCGTTCACGGCACTGGGCTTCGAGGACCTGCTGGCCGCACTCCCCCAGGGACTGGCGACCGCGGTCGGTGAGCGCGGCCGGGGGCTGTCCTCCGGGCAGACGCAGCAACTGGTCCTGGTCCGGGCGCTTCTCCACGACACACCGCTGCTGTGTCTGGACGAACCCACCGCCCATCTGGACCCGGACGGCGAGGCCCGGATCATCGGCGCCATCCGGACACTCGCGCGCACTCGCACCGTGCTGCTGACGACCCACAGCCCGGCGCTCCTCGACATCGCCGACGACATCGTGCGGTTGAGCCAGGGACGGGTGTCCCGGATCGGGGAGACGCGGTGACCGCGTTCAGGCTTCTGTGGACCGCGGCGGACCACCGGGCACGCCGCGACCTGCTGTTCGCGGCGGTGCTCGCCGGGACCGCCGAGCTGTGTGCCGCCGGTCTGCTGGGGGTTTCCGGCTGGTTCCTGACGTCCTGCGCGGTGGTCACCGCGCAGGCGAACACCACCTGGTCGTGGATGTACCCCTCGGGGACGGTCCGCGCTCTCGCCCTGGGCCGCACCGGTCTGCGCTACTCGGAGCGCCTGGTCAGCCACGGCGCTCTGCTCGGTGCGACCGTCTCGCTGCGTTCACGGCTGGTCCGCGCCGCGACCACCGTGCCGGCACGCGAACTGCGCACCCACCGCGACGGCGCCCTGATGGGCCGGCTCACCAGCGACGTCGGCGCGGTGGGCGGGATGGCCGGCCAGGTCGTCCCGCCGCTGGCCGGGATCGGCCTGACCGCCGCCGTCGTCGTCACTCTGCTGATGGCGGCGAGTTGGCCGTCGGGTGCGGCCGAACTGCTGCTGCTCGCGCTCTCCGCGGCCACGGCAGTGACGGCGGAGCGGCGGACCCGTGGCCATCGGCGGACGGCCGCCGAAGCCTGGGCCACGGCCCGCTCCGCGCTGCTCACCGCGCGCTCCGCACTGCCGGAACTGCGCTGCCTGGACGCGGTCGGCCTGGTCCGCGATCAGGTCGCGCACGCCGTCGCCCGGGCCCGGCAGGCCGAGACCGCGGCCGAGTCGCTGATGCGCCGGTCCAAGCTGCTGCTGCGGCTGCTGGCCGTGACCGGCCAGACGGCGGTCCTGGTGCTGGCGCTGTCCGGTCCTGTCCTCACGCAGTCGGCTGCCGACGCCATCGGCGAGGTGCTGCTCGTCGCGGCCGCGTACGAGCTGATGGAGGCGCTCCCGCACGTGCTCCGCGACCACGGCCTGGCCACCGACGCCGCCCTGCGGCTGACGGACCTGGCGCACCGCGTCCTCCCGGACGAGCCGTCGGCCATGTCCCCGTCGCAGTCGCCGCTCCCGGGCGCGACAGGAGCACCCCTGGTGGCCCGCCATCTGCCCGTGGGCGTCGGCGACGACCGCACCCGGTGGTCCGCGGTGATCGAGCCCGGCAGCGTCGTCCTGGTCACCGGACCCAACGGCAGCGGCAAAAGCACCCTGTTGGAGACCCTGGCCGGGCGCATCTCCCCCGCCGCTGCCCGGTCGGTGCTGCTCGACGGCGTCCCGGTCGAGTCCCTGCCCGCCCATGCGATCGCCGATCGCCTCACCCTCGTCGAGGCGGAGGACTGGATCGCCGACGCGACCATCGCCGAGAACCTCCGGCAGGCCGCCCCGGACGCGGACGACGACACCCTTCGGGCCGCGCTGGCGGCCGCGGCCTTGGAGCGGTTGCCTCTCGACACCCCGACGGGCCCCCTGGGCCATGCGCTCTCACAGGGTCAGCGACGCCGCCTGGTGATCGCGAGAGCGGTCCTGCGGACACCGGCGGTCCTCCTGCTCGACGAGCCGACGACCGGCCTCGACGCGCCTACGGCGGTGCGGATGCTGACGGGCGTGCGTCGCGCCCTGCCGGACAGCGCCCTGGTGATCGCCCTACCGGACCGGCACGACGACCTGATGCCCTTCGCCGCCGCCCAGGTCCTGCGGCTGAAGCCCACTTCCCAGGCGGCAATCGTGGATCAGCCGGAGGTGCGCTGAGAGACATCCCTTGGCGAAACGAGCGACGAGGGAGAAAAGCGAAGCGGATTGGCCAGCCGACGCCGCGTGCTGCGGCATGGACCGTTCCGTTTTCTTCTCTCCCCACGGTGAGCGGGGCGCTCTCTTCGCCAAGGGCTCACGCGAGCCTTACGGCGCATGGGGCGGTTGTACGGAGGCGGAGCACCAGAGCGGCACTGCGGCACAGATCTCGACGATGACTCCATGACGGCTTCCCGCAAGGACACCGACGACACGGCGGCCTGCCGGCCGGGCTCGCCACGGAGGAAGCCGTCGCGGGACGGGAGTGGCCGGCGCTCGTAAAGGACCGGGTGCGCTACCCGGGAGAGGCGCTGGCGGTCGTCCTCGGAGAGGACCGGTACCGGGCCGAGGACCGGGTCGCCGAGGTCACCGCGACCATCGATCCACTGCCCGCGGTGGTGACTGCCTCCGCGGCGCCGGACGACTCGGTCCGGCTGTTCGACGGGCTGAGCGACATCGCGTTGCGGGTCGAGGCGGGAGAGCCCATCGCCCCGTCGGTCCGGCGGGACGCCGAAGCCGTCGTCGAGGCCACGTACCGCCAGAACGCGCTGATGCCGAGCCCCATGGAATGCCGCACCGGCTGCGCCGTGCACTGGCCGCGCTGCTCGGCTGGTCCACCGACCGGATCCGCGTCGTCGTCCCGGACACCCGCGCCGCGGTCGCCTCCGCGCCCAGCCTCGACGTACAGGTGCCGACCTGCCCCGAGTGGACGCTGTTCGATCTGGCGCAGCACATCGGCGAGGGGCGCCGCGACCGGGCCGCCACCGTCGCCGCAGGGCCTGCTCCGGCCAAGTCCGCAGCGCAGGGCGCCCCGGCTGCGCCTCGGGAGCGCGAGGCCCTGCTGGCCTGGTTGGCGGAGTCCACGGAGCAACTGCTGGACGCATTACGGAAGGCCGGCCCGGATCGCGGTTGCTGGACGTGGTGGGGGGGACGTCGCAGTCGCCGCAGACCTCCGGTGCCGTAGCTCGGCACCAGCTCCAGCAGATGGCGGTGCACACGTACGACGCCCAGATCACCGTAGGTGCCCCGCAGCCGCTGCCGGACGAGGTGGCGCTCGACGGTGTCGACGAGTTCCTGTCCACCTGCGTCGCAACGACAAGTCCCTGGCCGCACAAGCCCGCTGACGTCGACTTCCATGCCTCCGAGGGCCGCTCCTGGCGCCTCTCGCTCTCCGCCGACGGCGCACGGACCGCCCGCCTTCCCGGGCCCGGCACCATGCCGGCCACCGCTGCCGGCCAGGACCCGGACGCGGCCACCGCCTTCTTCTCCGCTCGGGGCACGGCCAGCGAGCTGGTCCTCGTCCTGTACGACCGTATCCCGATCGACTCCCTGAAGCTCGACGGCGACCGACGTCTCTTCGAGCAGCTCAACGCCTGGGACCCGGATGAGTAGGACGTGACGATGCGCCACCTCGTACGCCCCGGGGCACGCCTCCCGCCAACGGCTACAACCACCGGGAAGGGCCGCAGCCCCCTGGAGATCACCTAATGAGTCACGAGCCTTCAACGACGACTACGACGCGCACGACAACGCGCTGCCCCAGGCCATCGGCGCCCAGTTCCTCGAAGCCCGGCGAGGTGCGCGACGCCCTGCGCGAGGCCTTCTCCCATGAGGGGCCCGGTCGGCGAGCCGGACGCGTCAGGTGCCCTCGTGGGGCGAGCGGTGCCGGTCTCAGGACGGTGACCGGGTCCAGGCCGGGTCGGCGGCCGAGAGACGGTGGGTGGTCACGGAGACGAGGGCGAGGAGCAGCAGGGCCAGGCCGAGGGTGAGCACGAGGTGGCCGTGCAGCACCAGTTGGGCTCCGGCGAAGGCGCCGAGGAGCATCGCCAGCACGGACAGGATCCGGCGGCCGGGCCGTGGCGCCGCACCGCCGGCGGGGGTGGAGTCCGCGGCCAGTCCCGTCAGGGTCAGGGTCAGTACGGTCGTGGTGAGGTCCGGGACGCCGAGGCGTCGGGCGACCGCGTTCTGCAGGCCCATGCCGAGCCCGAGGAACACGATCAGGGTGTACTGGACCGCAGTGGTGACCCGTCCGTCGGTGACCGCGGCGGCGGCCACGGTGACGGCGACCAGGACCGTCTGCACGGCGGTGGCCGTTTTCAGCAGGTTTCCGCGGTGCGTCGCGAACCGGGTGCCGAGCCTGCCCCCGGTGAGCGCGCCGAGGAGGAACGCCGCCAGCGCGACGACGGAGGCGAGCGCGGAGAGGTTCGCGGCGCCGACCAGCGCGAACCCGAGAAACACCACGTTGCCGGTCATGTTGGCGACGAAGACGTGCCCGAGCGCCAGATAGCTCACCGCGTCGACCAGACCGGTGACCACCGTGAGCGTCAGCATCAGGGGAGGCAGCGGGCCGTGGCGGTCCTCTCCGGTCGGTACAAGTGTGTGTACCGCGTCATTCAGCAGCCTGCGCATGCTGCTTCCTTTCCGTTGTGGCGGGCGGACGGTGCAGCACGACGCGGGTGAGCAGTCCGCTCACCGGGCCGGCCACGATCGCGGGGAGGACGACCCACAGCGGCCAGGGGGTGACGCCCAGCACCTGGTCGAACGACCACCGGCCGGGCCCGGTGAGAGCCAGCGCCGCTGAGACCACGACGAGGACCATCGGGTACTCGTAGCCGTCGTTCTGCACCCACAGGCCCTTGGGCCGTTTGACGGTGCCCGCGACCGTCATCACCCCCATGGCCGCCATCGCGGCCAGAGGCGTGAGCAGTCCGGCGCTCAGGAACAGGCCGGCACCGATCTGACTGGCACCCGCGACGATCGCGGTCAGCCGACCGCCGCGGAACCCGTCGTGGCGGAACTCCTCGGTCCCGCCCGCCAAGCCGTGACCTCCCAGCCGGAAGCTCACCTTCTGAACTCCGTGGCCGGCGATGAGGAGTCCCGTCACCAGCCGGAGGACCAGCAGTCCAGCGTTCATCTTCTCCTGCCTGTTCCTGACACTCTGTCCCTGACTGCTCTGTGAAGGCGCGGGGATCAGCCGGCGGCGTGGGCCCCGATGACGGCCTGCGCGTAGACCACGCCGAGACCGTAGGTTCCGCCGTGCTCCTTCACCACGTCCATGACCGACATGTAGGTCTCGCCGCGGGCCCAGTCGCGCTGGAGCTCCAGCAGCACCTGCACCCAGGTCACCGGGACCGCGCCGCCCTGGACCATGCGCTGGACGGCGTGCTCGTGGGCCTGCGGGCTGACGCCGCCGGACGCGTCGGTGACCACGTAGACCTCGTAGCCCTGCGCGAGGGCGGAGAGCACGGGCAGGACGACACAGACCTCGGTCCACAGGCCGGCGATGACCAGCTTCTTACGGCCGGTGGCCTTGACCGCCTCGACGAAGTCGACGTCCTCCCAGGCGTTCATCGTGGTGCGGTCGATGATCTTCTGGTCGGGGAAGACCTCGGACAGCTGCGGCAGGATCGGGCCGGAGAAGGACTCGGCGGCCACGGTGCTCAGCACGACCGGCACGTCGAACGCCCTGGCGGCCTTCGCCAGGCCGACGGTCGAGTTGATGATCGCGGTGCGGTCACCGCTGCCGGTGCCGAAGAACATCTGCGGCTGGTGGTCGATGAAGAGCACCGCGCAGTTGTCGGGGGTGAGCAGGTCGGGGCTGGGGGCCGCGGTGACCTCGGAGACGTTGACCATGACAGTGGCCTTTCCATGTGTGTGGTGATCGCGGACGGGCGTCCGCTGTCCAGCGCAACCGCGCGGTTTGCGGCGCGAGTTGGGGTGGCGTCCCGGGAGGGGCGGTTCGTGACCGGGCCCCTCCCGGGAGGTCAGGGGGAGAACTGCGGATCAGAGGGAGAAGCAGGGGTCGAAGAACGTGCTCGCGGGCCCGGGGGCGAGGCCGCGGCGGGCACGCCACTGGCGGTGCTGCTCCGACTCGGCGACGGCCTGGCCGAGCAGCTCGGCCTGGCGGGCGCCCGACAGGCCCGTACCGGGTGTGGCCTGGTAGCCGCCGAAGTGCGACACCGGGCTCCACTCGGGGCTGACCGGCGGCAGTTCCTCGTCCAGGCCCGCGTACTCGGCGGTGGCGTAGACGATCCGGCCGCCGACGACCGTCAGCAGGGACTCGATGTGCGCGATGTCCGGCTCGGGCACGGTGAAGTAGTCCTCGGAGAGGACGGCCAGGTCACCGAGGAAGCCCGGACGCAGGACGCCCTTGACGCTCGTCTCCCCGGTCAGCGCGGCACCCGCCTCGGTGAACATCGCCAGCGCGGTACGCCGGTCGACCCGGTTGTGCGGCGGGCGGACGACCAGGTCACCCACGGTGCGGCCGGTGACGAGCCAGTGCAGGGCGACCCACGGGTTGTAGGTGGAGACCCGGGTCGCGTCGGTGCCGGCGCCGACGGTCAGTCCGCGCTCCAGCATGGCCCGGATCGGCGGGGCGTCCGCTGCGGCACCGGGACCGTATCGGCGTACGAACGCCTCGCCCTGGAAGGACAGCCGGTTCTGCACGGACATGGCGCCGCCGAGGGCTGCGATACGGTCGAGGCTGTCCGCGGAGACCGTCTCCGCATGGTCGAACAGCCATCGGTTGCCGGCCGGGAAGAGCCCTTCCGCGGCGAGCTTCTCGAAGACCGCCAGATCCCGGCGGATGGTCTCGTCATAGGTGGCGTGCAGCCGGAAACCCCAGCCGTTTTCCATGAGCAGGCGTACGGCCTTCTCGAACTCCGCCTCGTAGTCGCCCAGTTGCGGCCGTGGCTCGGCGAAGTTCTCGAAGTCCGCCGCCGCCCACGTCAGATTCTCGCCCGCACCGTTGAGGCGCAGCCATTCGTCCCCGTCCTCGGGGCGGGCCATCTCGATCCAGCGGGTGAGATCGTCGATTTCCTGACCGGCGGTCTGCGGGAAGAGGTGATAGGCGATGCGCAGGGACAGTTGACCGGCCTTCGCCAGTTCGGTGACCGTGCTGTAGTTGTCGGGGAAGTTCTGGAACCCCCCGGCCGCGTCGATCGCCGACGTGAGGCCGAACCTGTTGAGTTCGCGCAGGAAGTGACGGGTGGAGGTCTTCCTGTCCTCGCCCTCCAGCACCGGGGCCTTGGCCAGCGTCGAGTACAGGATGAGGGCGCTGGGGGCGGCCAGCAGCATGCCCGTCGGCTCACCGTCCCGGCCGCGTACGATCTGGCCGCCCCTGGGGTCGGGGGTGTCCCGGGTGAATCCGGCGGCCTTGAGCGCCGCCCGGTTGAGCACCGCCGCCTGGTACAGGTGCAGGACGAACACCGGGGTGTCCGGTGCGGCGGCGTTCAGCTCGGCGACGGTCGGCAGCCGCCGTTCGGCGAACTGCTCGGCCGACCATCCGCCCACCACCCGTACCCACTGGCCCTTGGGGGTGCGGGCGGCCTGCTCGCGCAGCATCGCCAGGCCCTGGCGCAGGGTGGGGACGCCGTCCCAGCGCAGCTCCAGTACGTAGTTGAGACCGCCCCGGATGACATGCAGATGCGCGTCGTTGAGGCCGGGGACCATCCGGCGGCCGAGGGCGTCGACCACCTTCGTGTCCGGGCCGACATGGGGTGCGACGTCGTTGTCGCCGCCGACGACCGTGATGACACCGTCGCGGATGGCGATCGCCTCGGCCTGCGGGCGGACCGGGTCCGCGGTGTGGATCTTCGCGTTGCGGACGACCAGGTCCGCGGCG
Source organism: Streptomyces sp. NPDC055966 (assembly GCF_042269865.1). Classification (NCBI taxonomy): domain Bacteria; kingdom Bacillati; phylum Actinomycetota; class Actinomycetes; order Kitasatosporales; family Streptomycetaceae; genus Streptomyces; species Streptomyces sp. NPDC055966. The sequence goes on along the minus strand of NZ_JBHJYK010000013.1, from coordinate 71,610 downwards.
TTGTCGGTGGCGCGGGGAACCAGCCCACCGACGGGCATCGTGGACACCTTTCGACAACCTCCTGCGGGATGAACGACGTCGAATGCGTCTGCATCGACTTTCATGTGCGTCGCCGGCGGCGGGTCCGCATGACGCGTCACGGGGCGGGCTGCCGTGCACCGCACAGGCCCGTACCCGGCACCTCGACTGCTGCGGCCGCCAGGCTATTTCGCGCCAAAGCCTCCCTTTGTCCCGGCAGTGCACTGGGTGCGTTCCGACAGTGCACTGCGTGTCCGTGCTCTCCAGGGACAACTCCGGTGCGCTCGTGGGACATTCGCCGTCACATGAGCGGCCTAGCGTGGCGATCGACGACTCGTCAGATCCCCGGGTCTGATGCGAAAGTCGCCTCACCGCGCCCGCGAGCCCGGCGCGCCACATGAAACTGGGGAGATACACATGTCCGACGCCGTGGAGCAGGTGCAGCCGGTCCTGGAGCCGGCCGCGGCCGCGTTCGCCGAGGCCACCGCCAACCCGCCCTACCTCTTCGATCTGCCCCCGGCGGAGGGCCGCAAGGCAGTCGACGAGGTGCAGTCCGGTGAGATCGCCAAGCCGCAGATCGACGAGGAGTGGATCACCGTCTCCGGCGGTCCGACGGGCAGCGTCCGGGCCCGCGTCGTCAAGCCCGCCGGCGCCGAGGGGACCCTACCGGTGGTCCTCTACATCCACGGCGCCGGCTGGGTGTTCGGCAACGCCCACACGCACGACCGCCTGGTGCGCGAACTCGCCGTGGGCGCGAACGCCGCCGTGGTGTTCCCCGAGTACGACCTGTCCCCCGAGGCCCGCTACCCGGTCGCCATCGAGCAGAACTACACGGTCGCGAAGTGGGTCGTCGAGCAGGGCGCCGCCAAGGGCCTGGACGGCTCCCGGCTGGCCGTGGCCGGCGACTCCGTCGGCGGCAACATGACCGCGGCGCTGACCCTGATGGCCAAGGAACGCGGCGACGTCCCGCTGGTGCAGCAGGTGCTGTTCTACCCGGTCACCGACGCCAACTTCGACACCGGCTCCTACCACCAGTTCGCCACCGGCTACTTCCTGCGCCGCGACGGCATGCAGTGGTTCTGGGACCAGTACACGACCGACGAGGCCGAGCGCGCCCAGATCACCGCCTCCCCGCTGCGCGCCACCACCGAGCAGCTCACCGGCCTGCCTCCGGCCCTGGTGATCACCGGTGAGGCCGACGTGCTCCGCGACGAGGGCGAGGCCTACGCCAACAAGCTGCGCGCGGCCGGCGTCCCGGTCACCGCCGTCCGCTTCCAGGGCATCATCCACGACTTCGTGATGCTCAACGCGCTGCGCGAGACCCACGCCGCCGAGGCCGCCATCACGCTGGCCACCGGCACCCTGCGCGGCGCGCTGCACGCCGGCTGACAGCGCGCTCCGCGCTCACACCGAGGGGTGCGACGCGGGGCCGCGCGGACGGACTCCCTTCACAGCGTCCGTCCGCGCGGCCCTTTCGTCATGGCTCGGTGCGGGACCCCGCCGCCGGCCCCGGTCACCGGCGCGGCACCGTGACCACCGCAGCCAGGCTCGCCAGAACCACACCGGCGACAAGCGCGGGTGCCGGGGACCAGGCGGCCGCCAGGACACCGGCCGCGGCGAGGGGAAACAGAATGCGTTCGGCCACGCTCCGTTGGTGTGGCCGCAGGTGCACCATCCAGACCGTGATCAGGAAAACGGCCGCCGGAACGGTGACCGCGGCGCCGGCGGCAGTCGATGAGGTCCCGGTGTGACGCGTGACCTGATCGGCGTACGCGGCCACGCCGGCGCCCTCGGCGGTCGCCGAGGCGAAGATCAGGTAGTGACCGTACGCCCAGGGGAACCTCCTGCGGTGGGCCTGGTGTGTCGTGGCGAGCAGCGTGTGCGCGGGCCGGGCGAAGTACAGCCACCACATGGCGTAGGCCATGAGCAGGCCACCGGCCGCCAGCACATACAGCGAACCGGTGCCGTGATACCGGCCGAAGACGCTGCGGACGGCGACGGTGGCGGCCGCTACGGACTCGCCGAGGACGATGAGGGTGAACAGTTCATAGCGCTCGGCGATGTGACGCGGATGCCAGGGCGTCATCCCGGCGGACTGCGCCCACACGGGAACGGCCACCTCGACCGCGATCATCACCACGATGCCGCCCAGCCGCGCCGACACCGGGACGAAGAGCAGCCCCACCCAACCGAATTGACATACCGTCACCCCTGCGGCGAAGCGTAGCGCGGTGCTCCGCCGAGCGGGATCGGACAGCGCGGCACGCAACCACAGCGCGGCGAGCGCCGTCCGCAGTACGACGTACCCGAGCGTGATGACGTACAGATCCCCGTCCTCGAACGCGCGGCGCACACCGGCGGCGAGGACGAGCGATCCGGTGATCTGCACCAGCACCGTCAGCCGGTACGGGACATCGTCCGGGTCGTAGGCGGAGGCGAACCAGGTGAAGTTCATCCACGCCCACCAGATGGTGAAGAACACCAGCGAGAAGCGCAGCGCACCGCCGGCGTAGTCCCCTGCCGTCAGCGCCCCGCGCAGGCTCGTGGACGCCTGCGCCACCGCGACCACGAAGCACAGGTCGAAGAACAGCTCCAGCGAGGTGGCGGACCGGTGCGGCTCGCCGGGGTCGCGGCCCACCATGCTGCGTGGCCGCTTGGCGCCCGGGTCCGTCCGCAGGGCCGGAACGCGGTTCAGTGGAGGGCTCCCGGGGCCGCCTCGATCGTCCGGTGCAAGGTGGGACCGGCGTAGATCATGCGCTGAAGCCGGTCGACGGGTACCTCCGCACGGACGGTCACGTTCAGCCACACCTCCCCGCCCGCCGACCTCGCACCGACCACCACGTCCGCCTGCTCGTCCGTACTCATGCCTCTCCTCGTTCCGCCGGCACTCCGGCGATGGACCGCCCCGACGACGCTAGAGCTGCCGGAGAACCGCCCGAGTCCGCCGGCGCACGGAAGCTTGTCCGAGAGTGAACGCCCGGCACGCACACCGGACTCAGTGCGCAGACAGGCAGCACCGCATGCACTGCGGGTCAAGCCACGCCTCAACAAGGCACCTAGCGTCACCGGAGTACGAACACCACGGCACCGCAGGAGGCGGACCATGACCACCAATCTCCCATCCCCCCACAGCAGCCAGCCCTGGCTGCACCAGAAGGGCGAGGTGATCCAGGAGTTCGGAACCGTCAAGCAGTTCCCGGTCGCCCTGTCCTACGAGGCGCGGATGTACTCCTGCCAGCGCCTGAACAAGGTCCTCGCGGACACGCAGATCCTCTACGGCCTCTACAAGAAGCACCACTGGCTGATGCGCGGCGCCACCTTCTACCAACTGCACCTGGTCCTGGACAAGCACGCGGGTGAACAGCTGGAGATCATCGACACCATCGCCGAACGCGTCCAGTCGCTGGGTGGCGTGGCGGTGGGAGATCCGCGGCACGTCGCCGAGATCACGTCGATCCCGCGGCCCCCGGACGGGGTGGAGGAGGTGCCGGCCATGCTGTCCCGGCTGCTGGAGGCCCACGAGACCATCCTCATCGACGCGCACGACGCCACCGCCCGGACCGCCGAGTGCGGTGACGACGGCACCATCGACCTGCTGGTCTCCCAGGTGATCCGGACCGGCGAACGGCACGCCTGGTTCCTGGCCGAGCATCTGGTCGACACACCGCTGGTGCGTGCCTGACCGTCGGCCTACGCCCACTGTCCCCGCCGATGTGAGCCCTGCCGTCCGCATACGATGCAGCCAAGATCGAAGCCGGCGCTGCTGGACCGGGAGCGGATGATGGATCTGCGGCAGATGGAGGTCGTCGTCGCGGTGGCCGACGCGGGCGGTTTCACGGCGGCGGCACGGCGGCTGCACGTGGTCCAGTCCGCCGTGTCCAGCACGGTCCGCGCCCTCGAACGCGAGTTGGGCACCCCGTTGTTCGACCGCACCACACACCGCGTCGCCCTCACCCCGGCCGGCGAGGCGTTCGTCCCCGCCGCACGCGCGACGCTCCGGGCCGCCGAGCTGGCGCGGGAGGCCGTCGATGCCGTACAGGGGCAGCTGCGTGGGCGGGTGACGGTCGGCACGATGCAGGGGGTGTGGGCGGGGCTCCACCATGCCCTGGCCGCGCTGCGTGCGGAGCATCCGGGCGTGGTCGTGCACCTGCGGCAGGCGGCCGTCGCCGACATCCGGCAGGCACTGCGCGACGGCACGGTGGACCTGGCCGTGGTCGCGCTGGACCGCCAGCAGCAGCGCGGGCTCGCGGCCCGGCTGCTGTCCCGCGAGGACATGGTGCTGCTGGCGGCGCCCCGGCGGGTGCTCGCCGGGGCGACACCGAACGGCGAGGTCCGGCTCGCCGACATCGCCCAGTTGCCCCTGGTGGACTTCACACCCGGCTGGGCCATCCGCTACGCGGTCGACCGGGCCTTCCGTGCCGCGGGCGTCGATCGCAGCACGACGTTCGAGGTGAACGACATCGGCGCGGCGGCCGAACTGGTCCGGGGCGACCTGGGCGTCTGCATCATGCCCAAGTCGATCGCGGACCGTTTCCCCGATCTGCCCCAGTACCGGTTCGACCGGCACGCACCGAACTGGAAGATCATGGTGGTACGGCCCCCCGGCGAGGCGCCCCCGGCGGTCGCCGCGCTGCTGCGCCACATCACCTGAAGGCAGCGGGACGGCTCGGGGCTCCGCACCTCCTCCCCGATGACCGGGGCACCCCGAGAAGAACGCTGTGGGACCACTTCCCGTGCACGCACGGTCATCCCGGCCACGCGGTGAACTCCTACCGTTCGAGAACCACTCAATCACGCGATAACCGGAGGAACCTTGCAGTTCGGGATATTCACGGTCGGCGACGTCACGCCGGACCCCACCACGGGACGGACCCCGACCGAGGCCGAGCGGATCAAGGCCATGGTCGCCATCGCCCAGAAGGCCGAGGAGGTCGGCCTGGACGTCTTCGCCACCGGCGAGCACCACAACCCGCCGTTCGTGCCGTCGTCGCCGACCACCATGCTCGGCTACATCGCGGCGAAGACGGACAAGCTGGTCCTCTCCACCGCCACCACCCTCATCACCACCAACGACCCGGTGAAGATCGCCGAGGACTACGCGATGCTCCAGCACCTGGCCGGCGGGCGCGTCGACCTGATGATGGGCCGCGGCAACACCGGGCCCGTCTACCCCTGGTTCGGCCAGGACATCCGGCAGGGCATCAACCTCGCCATCGAGAACTACGCCCTGCTGCACCGCCTGTGGCGCGAGGACGTCGTGGACTGGGAGGGCAAATTCCGTACGCCGCTGCAGGGCTTCACCTCGACCCCGCGCCCGCTGGACGGCGTACCGCCGTTCGTCTGGCACGGCTCCATCCGCTCCCCGGAGATCGCCGAACTGGCCGCGTTCTACGGCGACGGCTTCTTCCACAACAACATCTTCTGGCCCGCCGACCACACCAAGCGCATGGTCGAGCTGTACCGGACCCGGTACGCCCACCACGGGCACGGCACGCCCGAGCAGGCGATCGTCGGACTCGGCGGCCAGGTGTTCATGCGGAAGAACTCCCAGGACGCGGTACGCGAGTTCCGCCCGTACTTCGATGTCGCGCCGGTGTACGGACACGGACCCTCCCTGGAGGACTTCACCGACCAGACCCCGCTGACCGTCGGCTCCCCGCAGCAGGTCATCGAGAAGACACTCACCTTCCGCGAGTACGCCGGCGACTACCAGCGCCAGCTCTTCCTCATGGACCACGCCGGGCTGCCGCTGAAGACCGTCCTGGAGCAGATCGACATGCTCGGCGAGGAGGTCGTACCAGTACTGCGCAAGGAGTTCGCCGTCGGACGCCCGGCGGACGCTCCGGAAGCGCCGACCCACCGGTCCCTGCTCGCAGCGACTGCGGCAGCCACTCGGGAGGCCGCTTCGGAAGGGATGACCGCCGCATGAAGCTCGTCGCCGTATCCGCGGGTCTGAGCACCCCCTCCTCCACCCGCCTGCTGGTGGACCGTCTCACCGACGCGGTCCGCGACGAGCTCGCCGATCAAGGCCACAAGGCGGACGTCGATGTCATCGAGTTGCGTCCCCTGGCTGTCGCCATCGCCAACAACCTCGTCACCGGATTCCCCCCGCCGCAGCTGGCCGACGCGATCGAAGCGGTGACGGGCGCCGACGGCCTGGTCACCGTGACACCGGTGTTCAGCGCCTCGTACAGCGGGCTGTTCAAGGCCTTCTTCGATCTGATCGATCCGGGCGCGCTCACGGGCAAGCCGGTCCTGATCGGAGCGACGGGTGGCACTCCCCGCCATTCTCTCGTCCTGGAACACGCGCTGCGCCCGCTCTTCACCTACCTGCGGACCGTGGTCCTCCCGACCGGCGTGTACGCGGCGTCGGAGGACTGGGGTTCAGGCAGCGACGCGCACACCGAAGGCCTGCCCGCGCGCATACGCCGGGCGGGCCGGGAAATGGCCTCGATCCTGGTGGCCAGAGCAGCCGATCCCCTGCCCGAGGACGACCTCACCGGGTCCATGAAGCAGCTCTCGGATCTGCGCTTCGACTGAGCGCGCCCATGGCATCCCTGCCGGTCAACGGCACATGAGGGCCGACGTCCTCCACGGCTTCGAGGGCTTCGAGGGCTTCGGCATCCGGCCCATCAGGACCGGTGGCCCCGGCTGCGCGCCTGCATCCAGTGGCGGCGGTGATCGTCAACTGCGAGGCGGCCTGTCATGGCGTCGACGAGAAGGTGCTTGCAGCCCAGTCGGCGAACGACGTCCAGGGCAGATTGGGATGGGCGGCGTGCAGCGCCGGCACGTCGACGCGGTAGCCGTGGCCACGCAGGAACGCCCACATCGCCCGCATGTCGTCGTTGCCGATCTCGTCGAGCTGCACTTCGTTGTGGCGAACGGTCCGACCGAGCACCGTGCTCAACGTGGCGGCCATGTCACCGGGCGTGGGGGCGTCGCCGGCGAGCTCGATGCGCCGTCCGGTGAACGTGCCGGGTGCGGCGAAGACGGCGGCGGTGAACTCGCCCAGGTCGGGACGTGCCAGTTGTTGCAGCGGGCGGTCCGGGGGAAGCGGCAGATCGAGCACCCCCTGGTGGATCCGATCCACGTCGCCGAGGGCGTTGTCGAAGAAGTAGGTGGGACCCAAGATCGTGTAGGGCACCTCGCCTGCGGCCAGTTCCCGTTCGATCACTGCCTTGGTCTCGAAGTGCGGCACGCCAGTGTCCTGGTCGGCACCTGCGACGGAGCTGAAGACCAAGTGCGGCACACGGGCCTCGTGGGCTGCGGCGAGAATGGCCCGGCCCTGTGCGATCTCGGCGGCCGGCCCCGACTCGAAGGGCGTGGTCATCGCAAACACGCCCGCCACTCCCCGCATGGCTGACGCCAGGGACTCGCGGTCCGCGAGATCTCCGCCGACAACCTCGACGCCGCGGGCGGCCAGACGCCGGGCCGAAGCGGATTGCAGGTTGCGGACCATGCCACGGACGGCCGCACCGCGGGCCAGCATCGCGCTGACGACGGCACTGCCCTGCCCCCCGGTGGCTCCGAGTACCAGCACCGGCTGGTCGGCATTCATGTTGAAGACTCCTTCCGAAACGGCCCTACCGGGCCTCGTCGCCTCTGCTGAGACCGGACCGTTTGATCACTGTCCTGGCGAGGCGGGCACAGCGGCTGCTCGTGCCTGCTTCTTCGGCTGAGGGGTCAGCGTGGTCGGTATCGATCACCTGTCCTGGGAGGAGTGTGCTGTGGCCATTGTCTCCCCTGGGGCGTCGCGGACGATGTGGCCACCTGGTCAATCACTGGTGGCAGGTCACCATGTACGTCAGCCCGCACGGCCTGACCATGTCGGCGGTCCTCTTCGCCGAGGACCACCAGCGCGCTTCTGGCCTGCACGAGGGTGTTGCACAAGCCTGTCTTTGGGCAGGTCGGGGCCCGTGGACGGGGTCGTTTGGTCATGACGCGAGGGCGAGGTTGTGCATGTGGGCGACGGCCTGGACCGCGTGGTGGAGACCGTCGCCGCGCCGGCGGCAGTCGCGGAGGATCTTGTAGTTCTTCAGCCGGCCGATGACATGTTCCACACGGGCACGGACCCTGCGGTGCTCGGCGTTGTCGTGTTCCCCGGCCTTCAGCAGCGGGCGCCCGGGGCGTTAGCGGTGCGGCACGGTCATACCAGTCCGGGCCGGGCCCCGGGCAGCCTGTCTTGATCGAGACGCTTGAGCCAGGGCATGGCGCTGTTCAAGAGCCGTGGTGCGTGGTCAGCAGTCGCGTCTCCGCGGCTGCTCGTTCCCTCTGCCGCCAGGTTCCGGGCGGTTCTCCGTGGTGGCGGCGGAAGGCGGCGGCGAAGGCGAAGGGCGAGCCGTAGCCGACGGCGTCGGCGATCTGGGGCAGGCTGAGATCGTCGGCGCGCAGGTGGTCGCGGGCGATGGTCATGCGCCATTCGGTCAGGTACTGCATGGGGGCCTGGCCGAGTGCCTCCCGGAACACCCGCGCGAAGGCGGCCCGGGACAGGCCGCTGATCGCGGAGAGTTCGGGGACCGTCCACGGGTGGGCCGCGTTCTCGTGCATGGCTTGCAGCGCGGCGCCCAGCCGCGGGTCCGCGGATGCCCGGTACCAGCGCGGTGCGGTCGTGCTGCGGCGGAATTCGCTGCGGATGGCCAGGACGAGAAGCAGGTCCAGGAGGCGGTCCAGGACGATCTGCTGGGCGAGTTCGGTCCGGACCAGTTCGCGGGACAGCAAAGTGATCACGTCCCGCAGGGGATCGTCGTCGGCCGCCGAGAGGGTCATGACCTGGGGCAGCGCGTCCAGCAGCCCGCTGCCGACATCGCCGGAGAACTGGTAGGCGCCGCACAGGAACACCGTGGCCTGCGGGTTGTCCCCGGGCTCCAGCTGGGCGTGGCGTGCCCGGAACTCCTCCGGCTCCAGGCATTCGGCGCCCGGCTCATGCCCGATGTAGTGGTTCGGTCCGCCGCGTACCAGCGTGACGCTTCCCGGTATGAGCTCCACGGCGCTGCCGGGGGTGTCCAGCCAGAGGTAGCCCCGGCCGCGGACGACCGTGTGCACCGACAGCTGTGTCGAGCCGCTCAGCCGCAGTCCCCACGGTGGTTCGGCGACCGTCCGCGCGAACACCGCGCCGGTGGCGCGTGCCCGCAGCAGGTGGTCCGACAGCAGATCCATGGGATCAGCTTGACCAGCACGAGTATCAGGGTCAAGGCCGGAGAGTTTCACGTAAAAAGTCGAGCGGAGCACGCATGGATTGTCTCGCCCAGAGCTTCGAGCATGGAGTCATGAACAACGAAGCACCCACCGCACTGATCCTGGGCGGCACCGGCCGGACCGGTTCGCTGCTGGCCGACCAGCTCGCCCAGCGAGGAATCACCCCCCGTACCGCGGCGCGCAGCGGAGCCGACGTCCGGTTCGACTGGGACGACCCGGCCACCCACGCGGACGCCCTGGCCGGCGTCGACCGCCTCTACCTGGTGACACCCACCCTGCGCGTCAGCTACGCCGACCAGGTCGCCGCCTTCCTGGACCTCGCCGAGGCGGCCGGCGTGCGCCACGTCACCTACCTGAGCGTCTACAACGCCGACCAGGCGCCGGAGGCGATCGACATCGCGGCCGTCGAGGCCGACCTGGCCTCCCGGCACGGCATCACCCACACGGTCCTGCGCCCCGCATGGGTGATGCAGAACTTCGCCGACGACCACCTCCCGGTCATCGGCGGAGTGATCACGGCCCCGAGCGCCGGCGGCAGGGAGGCCTTCGTCGATGCGGCCGACATCGCAGCGGTCGCGGCCGAGACACTCCTGGCACCCGAAACCCACGCCGGCGCCACCTACTCGCTCACCGGCCCGCAGGCCCTCACCTTCCAGGACATCGCGGACACCATCGCCTTCGTGAGCGGCCGCCCCGTCACCTACAGCGACATCGACCAGGAAGCGTGGATCAACGGCGCACTCGCCGCGGGCGTCCCCGCCGACTTCGCGGTGATGATGCGCTGGCTCACCGGCGCCATCGTCGCCGGCAACGGCGCCACGCCCACCGGCGACATCGAGAAGGTCACCGGCCGGCCGGCCACCACCTTCCGCGAGTTCGCCGAGCGCACCGCCCACGCCTGGACCTCGGAGGCGAAGTGAGCAAGACCGTCGACGACAACACTCCCCTGGTCGGGGCGAACAGCCCGTTCTTCCGCATCATCAAGGAAGGGCTGGACGGTCTGGTCGACGGGGAGGACTACTACGACCTGCTGGCCGAGGACGTGGTCGTCGAGTACGTGATCACCGTGCCGGGGTACCCCCGGCGGGTCGAGGGACGCCAGGGGATCATCGACCTGTACAGCGACTACGGCGACTACGTGAACCTGCACAGCGCGGACAACCTCCGCGTCCACCGGGACCCCGAGACCTCGGTGGTCGTCCTGGAGTACGAAGTACACGGCATGTCGGTCCAGACGGGGCGGCCGTACGACAACCGCTTCGTCTCCGTCGTGACCATCAAGGACCGCAAGGTGACTCACTGGCGCGACTACCTGGACCCCATCGCCGTCTTCGACGCACAGGGATGGCCGCAAGACCGGCGCTCGTAACAGCCGGCGCACCCGTCGAGGCCTGTAGGGTGCCAAAACTCACGTATACCTGTTGACCAGGAACTTTACGAAGGCCATGCGGTCCTGACAGGCTCGGACTGCATGGCCTTGCGCATGCTCTGTCTGATCTTCGTTGGGCTCCTCGGACTGATCCTGCTCTTCTCCCGTGCCGACCGAGCGAGGGGCGTAGAGCTATTCGCGCTGCGCCATGAGAACGCGGTACTGCGCCGACAGCTCCGGGGCCGCCCCGACTGACCTCGCCGGAGCGCACGGTCCTCGCCGCTCTCGCTCGGCACCTGCCCGGCAGGCTCCACCGAAACCGCCTGGTCACCCCCACCAGAGAAGGGTGTCGCCCGGGCCGGGGCGGTCGTGGCGGTGGCGAAGCTCTCGGACGGCAGGAAGCCGGCCGTTCCGTCGGCACGCAGGACGACGGCCGGAGGATGGCCCCCCCGAGGGAAGGTGTACGACGATCTGACCGGCAACGGGGCCGGGTTTCGACCGTACCGAAGATCGCCGTGCAGTAGCGCGGTCGCCGCGGCCGGCGTAGCGCTCGTGAAGCACCTCGTTCAGGGTCGACAGGCCAGAGACGTGATCGGGGTCGTGCAGGGCCGCGGCGCGCAGGGTGCAGCGGTTCAGACAGGTGACTGCGGCTGTCTGCGCTCCCTTGCCGCACACATCGCCGAGGAAGAAGGCGAAACGCTTGCCGAGAGCCGTGCCGGTCACGCGACGGCACACCATGCACCTCGATCGCGGAAGGGACCGTATGTCCCGCCGCTCCTTCGAGGTCGTCACCGCATGGTGCCGACCTCGGACGACGTCCGGCGCAAGGACTGCCTCCCCGCGAACCACCCTGCGCAGCGGGGACCCCTGACCCTGCCGACCGACAGCATTCCGCGTGGGCAGGCCCTGCGCCCGTCGTCTGTGCGAGGACGGCGACAACCGGCCCCGAGAGTGCCGGTTGTCCGGCCGTCATTCCACGCTGAGCATGCCTTCGCGCAGGCGTGCCAGGAGACGCGTTATGAGGCGGGAGACGTGCATCTGGGAGACACCGAGGCGTTCGCCGATCTGGGCCTGGGTGAGTTCCTCGACGAAGCGCCAGTGGATGATCTTGCGGTCCCGTTCGTCGAGTTCTGCGATCATCGGTGCGAGAGCGTGGAAGTCGTCGACCAGTTCCAGTGCCTCGTCCTCGTCACCGATGAAGTCCGCCAGGACGGCCTCGCCGTCCTGGCTGCCGTTGATCGCCGCGTCCAGGGAGGCCGACTTGTAGCCATTGGAGGCCAGCTGGGCCTCAGCCACCTCTTCCTCCGGAAGGCTCATCAGCTCGGACAGCTCTTTGGTCGTCGGTGTCCGCCCCAGTCGGGTGCACAGTTCCTCGTTGGCTCGGGCGAGCTGGACGCGGGCTTCCTGAAGCCGTCGTGGCACGTGCACGGCCCAGGAGGTGTCGCGGAAGAACCGCTTGATCTCGCCGACGATGTAGGGGATGGCGAAGGAGGTGAACTCCACCTCACGGGACAGTTCGAACCGGTCGATGGCCTTGATCAGTCCGATCATGCCGACCTGGACGATGTCCTCCATCTCCTCCGGCCCACGGCTGCGGAACCGGCCGGCCGCGTAGCGCACGAGGGACATGTTCATCTCGATCAGCGTGTTGCGGGCGTAGCTGTAGTCGGGCGTGCCCTCCTCCAGCATCGTCAGCTGTTCGAAGAACAGCTTCGACAATTGCCGCGCGTCCCTCGGCGCGACCTCGGAAGGGTTGGCGATCTCCGGAACGTCCACCGTCTGCTCGGCAGTCTGCGTGGTCGTCGTCGGCATCGTGCGCCCCTCCCAGTCGATCGGTCCTGTCCTCACCGGTCCATCGTCCGGCAAGCACCCGCATACCCTGGCTGCCGACCGGCATTCCTCGACCGTCCGTCAGTTCCCGTTCTCCTCTCTATGGCCGCGGACTCCCTGCATCTCGGCCACGACGAACCCCCGGCCCTGCTCGACGGTCGGTTTGGGCGGTACGACGATCTCGTCGGGGCGGGTGAGGACGCCGAGCAGGATCGGGCCCGGAATGCGGAGGGCGCTTCGCGCGGCGCTCTCCACCCCTCCCGGATCCGTCACGCGGGTGCTGGCGATGCACATGGGTTCGGCCACTCCTGCGAAGTCGGGATTGTCGAGCACGGTACCGAAACGGGCAGACCGGCCTGCTCCTGTTCGAGTTTCACCATGCCCGGTCGGCGGTTGTCGAAGACGACGACGTGACGGGAAGGCGGTACGCCTTACCCGGTCGCCATCGAACAGAACTACGCCGTCGCCCGCTGGATCGTCACCGACGGCGCCGCGAAAAACCTGGATGCCACCCGCATCGCCGTGGCCGGCGACTCCGTCGGCGGGAACATGGCCGCGGCGCTGACCCTGATGGCCAAGGAGCACGGCGACGTCCCCCTGGTGCAGCAGGTGCTGTTCTACCCGGTCACCGACGCCAGCTTCGACGCCGGCTCCTACCACCAGTTCGCCGAGGGCTACTTCCTGCGCCGGGACGCCATGCAGTGGTTCTGGGACCAGTACACGACCGACGAAAGTGAGCGCGCCCAGATCACTGCGTCCCCACTGCGCGCCACCACCGAGCAGCTGACCGGTCTGCCCCCGGCGCTGGTCATCACCGGCGAGGCCGACGTGCTGCGCGACGAGGGCGAGGCCTACGCCAACAAGCTGCGCGAGGCCGGCGTCCCGGTCACGGCGGTGCGCTACCAGGGCATCATCCACGACTTCGTGATGCTCAACGCCCTGCGCGGCACCCACGCCGCCGAGGCCGCCATCACCCAGGCCATCACCACGCTGCGCGACGTTCTGGGCACCAACTGACCGCGTCCATGCCGTAGAAGCCGACGCCGGTGTGGACCGAGCCGTCCGGGGCCGGTGCCGCGAGGGTGACCTGGTGGCCCTTGATGATCGTGTACCAGCTGCCGGCACCCTCGATCGGGATGTCGTCGACGATGATGTGACGGTTGACCTGCTACGTCCCCGGAGGGATGCAGACCTTCAGGTGCGCCCGTGCGGCGAAGGCGATGGCCTTGTCGACCGCGTCGGCGGAGTCAGGAGTCCATCAGGTCGATCACGGTGCTCGCGGCCTCGCTGCGCTGCGGCACGCGCAGCCGGATGTGTGCACCGGCCGGATAGGTACGGCCGAGCAACAGCCGCTGCTCGTCGTAGAAGTGGTTCGGCCGGAACGGCTTGGGAATCACCGGGGCCGGGGTGGTGTCGCCTGGGACGCAGCCGCACTCGGTGATCCACCAGTCGGGGTGCAGCAGGTCGGCGGTGGGGTCGTTGGTGAACGGATACTGGTTGTACAGCCAGGCGTACTGCGAAGTCGGTGTCATGGTGCTGCGGTGGCGTCCGTTCACGCTGACGTCGAGCGGGGCGGTGATCCCGCCGCCGGTCGGGGCGTCCGGGACGCTGTAGCGCACAGTGATGGCGTTGGCGGCACGCGGCAGCGTGAACTCGACGTACTGGCGCTGTGGTGGAAGGCGATGGATCCTCGCGGGAGCTGTGGGAAGGGGCGGGCCGTGCCGCCCCTTCCATGAGCGGCACGGCCCGGGTGCGGTCGGTGCCGCGTCCGGGTCAGGGCAGGCGCAGCCAGACCGCTGAATCGGTGGGCAGTTGCCCGTCCTTCAGCGGTGCACTGCTCAGCAGGACCTGCCGGTGCGGTGGCAGCGGTGCCGGCTCCGAGCCCAGGTTGACGACGCAGCCGAAGCCGGGGTCGCGAGTGAAGGAGAGGACCTGGGGGCCGCCGGGAAGCCAGGTCATCTGCCCGTCGCCGAGGGCGGTCTCGCTCCGGCGCAGGCGCAGCGCTGTGCGGTACAGGCTCAGCGTGCTGTCCCGGTCCGCCACTTGCTGCTCCGCCGTCATCGCCGACCAGTGCCGAGGCTGGGGCAGCCAGGGCTGAGTGCCCTCGGGGCCGAAGCCGAACGGCGGGGCGTCGCCGCTCCACGGCAGCGGCACGCGGCAGCCGTCCCGGCCGGGGTCGGCTCCCGCGGTGCGGTGGAACATCGGGTCCTCGATGACCGAGTGCGGCAGGTCCTCGACCTCGGGCAGGCCGAGTTCCTCGCCCTGGTAGAGGTAGACGGAGCCGGGCAGGGCCAGGCTCAGCAGCGCTGCCGCCCGGGCGCGCCGCGTGCCCAGTGCGAGGTCGGTGGGGGTGCCGTGGGCCTTGGCCGCGAAGTCGAAGCCGGTGTCGGCGCGGCCGTAGCGGGTGACGGTCCGGGTCACGTCGTGGTTGGCCAGCACCCAGGTGGCGGGCGCGCCGACGGGCGTGTGTACGGCCAGTGTGGTCGTGATCGTCTCGCGCAGCCGCGCGGCGTCCCAAGGGCAGGTGAGAAAGCCGAAGTTGAAGGCGGTGTGGAGTTCGTCCGGGCGCAGGTAGCGGGCGAAGCGCTCGGGGTCGGGCAGCCAGACCTCGCCGATCAGGGCGCGCGGCGGGGTGTAGGACTCGGCGACCTTGCGCCAGTCCCGGTACACGTCGTGGATCTCGTCGCGGTCCAGGTAGGGATGTGGGTCCGCGCCGTCCACCAGGTCGGGAAGCGCCGGGTCCTTGATGACCTCGGCGGCGGAGTCGATTCGGACGCCGGCCGCGCCCCGGTCGAACCAGAAGCGCAGCACCTCCTCGTGCTCCCGGCGCACCTCGGGGTGCTGCCAGTTCAGGTCGGGCTGGGCGGAGGCGAAGCGGTGCAGGTACCACTGGCCGTCCGGCACGCGGGTCCAGGCGCTGCCACCGAACTGCGACGTCCAGTTGTTGGGGGGAAGTTCGCCCCGCTCGCCTCTGCCCTCACGGAACCAGAACCGATCGCGCTCCGGCGAGCCGGGGCCTGCGGCGAGCGCGTCCTGGAACCAGCGGTGCCGGTCGGAGACGTGGTTGGGAACGATGTCGACGATGGTGCGGATACCCGACGCGAGTGCCTCGGAGATCAGCTTCTCGGCCTCCCCCAGGCTGCCGAAGGCCGGGTGGATGGCCCGGTAGTCGGCCACGTCGTAGCCGCCGTCGGCCATCGGTGAGGCGTACCAGGGGGTGAACCAGAGCGCGTCGACACCGAGTTCGGCGAGATACGGCAGCCGGGACCGGACGCCCGCCAGGTCGCCCACCCCGTCGCCGTCCGCGTCGGCGAAGCTGCGCACGTAGATCTGGTAGATCGCGGCGCCACGCCACCACTCGTGGGGTTGGTGCACGGTAGAAGTCTCCTCGGGAGATGGTGTCAGCCCTTGAGGCTGCCGGCGGTGAGCCCGGACATGATGTTGCGTTGGAAGATCAGGAAGAAGACCACCGTCGGCACGGCGGAGATGGCCGAGGCGGCGATCAGCACGTTCTCCGGCACGCCCAGGGAGAGCGAGTAGATGCCGGCGTTGAGCGTCTGCCTGGTCGGGTCGGGCTCGGCCAGCAGCGGCCAGAGGAAGTCCTTCCACACGTTGACCAGGGCGAAGATGGACACCACGCCGATGATCGGCCGGGACATGGGCAGCACGATGGAGAGCAGTGTGCGCAGCGGTCCGGCGCCGTCGATGGCGGCGGAATCGAGCAGTTCCTGGGGCACGGAGTCGAAGAAGCGCTTCAGCAGGTAGATGTTGAAGGCGTTGGCCACCGATGGGAGCCAGATCGCCCAGGGGGAGTTGAGCAGGTTCTGGTGGATCAGCGGCAGGTCCAGCACGGTCAGGTACTGCGGGACGACCAGCACCATGGCCGGGATCATGAGGGTGGCCAGCATCAGGCCGAGGATCGCGTTGCCCAGCGCCGGCCGTAGTTTGGACAGCGAGTAGGCCGCGGCGACGTCCAGGACGAGCTGGAAGGCGAGTGCCCCGAAGGCGTACCAGAGCGTGTTGAGCAGCAGGTGGGCGATGTTGAGGCGAGTCCACGCGTCGCTGTAGTTGGAGGCCTCGATGTGGTGCGGGTAGAAGGTGGGCGGGGTCTGGATGGACTCGGTGGTGCCCTTGAGCCCGCCCGTCACCAGCAGGTAGAGGGGGCCGAGGAAGGCCAGCGTGAAGGCGGCGACGACCAGGATCAGCGTCGCGCGGTAGAGCGTGCGGTTCAGCTGGGCCGGATTGACCAGGGTGCGGGTGTCGCTCATGACTCCAGCCTCCGGTTGAGTCGCACGTAGATCACCGAGAACCCGGCGAGCACCACCAGCAGGAGCAGCCCGAGGGCGCAGGCGGCGCCGTAGTTGGAGAAGTTGAAGGCGTACTGGTAGATCAGGTAGACGACGGTGGTGGTCGAACCCTCCACCCCCTGGCCGCCGTTGGTGAGGATGAAGGGCTCGACGAAGACCTGCATGGTGGCGACGATCTGAAGCATCAGCATCAGCGAGAGGACAAGCCGGGTCTGTGGGATTGTCACGTGCCACACGCGCCGCAGCAGTCCGGCTCCGTCCAGTTCGGCGGCCTCGTAGAGCTCACCGGGTATGTTCTGCAGCGCCGCGAGGTAGATCAGCGTGGCGCTGCCCATGTTCATCCAGGTGGAGGCGATGACGACGGCGAGCATCGCCATGTCCGGGGACTGCAGCCAGCCGGAGGCGGGCAGGTGCAGCAGCTGCAGTGACCGGTTGATCGGCCCGTACTCGGGGTTGTACAGGTACTTGAACAGCAGCAGTGAGGACACCGGCGGAAGCATCACCGGCAGGTACACCAGGATTCTCAGGTAGCCGCGCGCGTGCCGCAGTTCGTTCATCACCACGGCCGTGACGAACGGCAGCGCGAAGCCGAACAGCAGGGCCAGGCCGGTGAACTCGGCGGTGTTCCGCCAGGCCGGCCAGAAGCTGGGATCGTGCACGATCTGGTCGAGGTTGTGCAGGCCGACCCAGGTAGTCCTGCCCGCCTTCGCCTTCTGGAAGCTCATGATCACTTCCCGGACCATGGGATACCACTGGAAGCAGGCGAAGCAGAGCACCGCGCCGATCAGGAAGCCGTGTGCGGTGAGGTTGCGCTGTACGGATCTACGCAGTGCCCCGGCCGGGCCGGCCGCCCTGGCGGGCGGCGCGTCGGTTCCGGAGGATGCGGTCACGACCGCCATCGTCGATCTCCTTGGGAGGCTGCTCGTCCCGGGGCCTGGCGGCCCTTGCGGCTACTGGGCGTTGGCGAGGACCTGATTGACCTGCTGCTCAGCGGTGTCCAGCAGCTTCTTCAGGTCTGCGTTGCGGCTCGTCAGTGCGGACGCCATCGTGGTGTCCAGGATCTTGTAGACGGCCTGGGCGTTGGCGGGCTCGGTGACACCCGGGACGTTGGCCTTGACGAAGGGGTCGAAGGCCTTCACCGACATGGTGGCGTTTTCGGCCTTGAGCTGGGTGTCCTTGGTAGCGGTCGCGCCCTGGAACAGCTGCGGCTCGGGCAGGCCGACCGCCTGGCCGGAAGCCTTGGAGCGGGGGTAGTTGTACTGCTGGCCCTGGCCCTCCGTCAGCCAGAGGTAGCTGAGCAGCTGGATCCCGGCCTTGATCTGCTCGGGGGTGTCCTTGACGTTGAACATGTAGTCGTCGCCGCCGGTGAGGGTTCCGGCGCCAGGTCCGTTCTGGCCGGGGACCGGGCCCATACCGAAGTCCTCGTAGTGGGCGCCGAGGCTCTGCACCATGTAGGTGATGTCGTCCGGGGCGGCGATGTACATTCCCAACTTGCCCGCGGCCATCTGCTTCTGGAGGTCACCCCACTTGTAGAGCTGGGTGCTGCCCATGACGTTGTCGTCGAAGCGGAGCTTGTGCAGGTTCTGCAGCACGGCCAGGCCCTGAGGGTTGTTGAAGGCCGCCTTGGTGCCGTCGTCGCTCACCATCCGGCCGCCCTGGGCGTAGATCTCGGCGGTGAAGTGCCAGCCGCCGTTGTTTCCCGCGCTGTAGTCGCCGTACCCCGCGATGCCCTTGCCCAGGGCGGCGATCTTCCTGGCGTCGGCCTCGACCTCGGCCCAGCTCTGCGGCGGTTGGTCAGGGTTCAGCCCGGCCTTCTTGAAGAGCTTCCGGTTGATGATCACACCCATGGTGTAGTTGGTGCGCGGAATGCCGTAGATCTTCCCGTCGGCCTTCTGGGTGTCCCACACCGAGGACATGATGTCGTCCTTGACCGGCAGGTTCTCCGAGGTGACGTACTTCGTGATGTCGGCCGCCTGGCCGGCGTCCAGGACCTGCTGCTTGTCCGTGAAGTAGGTGTAGAAGACGTTGGGCTCGGTGCCACCCTTGAGTGCGGCTGTGAACAGTTCAGGGGTCTCGCACGGGAACGTGTCGATGCTCTTCACCGTGACGTTCGGGTGCAGCTTCTCGAAGGCCGCGATGTCGTCGGCCCACTGCTTGCGCTGAGTCGGGCGGCTGGTCGGCGGGGCGCAGTCGATGGAGATGGTGACCTTGCCGTTGCTCGACTTGGTACCGCCGCTGGAGGAGCTGGAACAGGCGGCAGCGGTCAGGGTGAGAGCGCCGGCGATCAGCAGCGCTGCAGATCTGCGCATGGGTAGAAGACCCCTTCATGGGCGGAGTGCGTGGGATGTGGCGCGCCTCACTTAAGCACCGACCCGTCGGCCCTGCAATATCTCGACGGTATTTTGCAAGAAGTCAACGCGAAACCGTGGTGCGAACAGCCACGAACAACGCAAGGGCCGCACCCCATGGGGGTACGGCCCTTGCCGGCACTGCGAGTTGACGCTCCGTCAGCTGCTGGGCTCTCTCCGTGCCAGACCGGTGGATCCGCGCACCACAAGCTCCGGCTCGAAGAGCAGCTCGTCGTGGGTGACCTTGGCGCCGGCCAGCTCCCCCACGAGCAGCTCCACGGCGGCGCGGCCCATCGCCTCGATGGGCTGACGGATGGTGGTCAGCGGCGGATCGGTGCAGGTCATGAAGGAGGAATCGTCATAGCCGATGATCGAGACATCCCGGGGGACATCAAGCCGGCGCCTGCGGGCAGCGCGCACCGCCCCCAGGGCCAGCGGGTCCGAGGCGCAGATGATGCCGGTGACACCGCGCTGCAGCAGGCGCGCGGCCGCGGCCTGCCCACCCTCCAGGGAGAACAGCGCGTGTACGACATCCGCGTCCTCGAGCTCCAGTCCGGCACTCTCCAGTACCGTGCGAGCCGCCGCCAGCTTGCGCCGCGACGGCATGTGATCGGGCGGTCCGAGCACCAGGCCGATCCGCCGGTGACCCAGCGACAGCAAGTGCCCGGCGCCCTGTTCCACCGCGACCGCGTCGTCGCAACTGACCTGCGGGAAGTCCAGGTCGGGTATGGCGGCGTTCATCAGCACCGTCGGCAGACCGCGGCGGGACAGCCGCGCGTAGTGCTCGTGCGGGGACTCGGCCTGGGCGTACAGGCCACCGAAGAAGATCACGCCCGAGACCTGCTGCTGGAGCAGGAGCTGCACATAGTCGGCTTCGGAGACACCGCCCGCCGTCTGCGTGCACAGCACCGGGGTGAAGCCCTGCTGCGCCAGTGCACTGCTGACCACCTCGGCGAAGGCGGGAAAGATGGGGTTCTGCAGCTCCGGCAGGACCAGCCCGACCAGCCTCGAGCGCTCGCCCCGCAACTGGGTCGGGCGCTCGTAGCCGAGCACGTCCAGGGCGGTCAGCACGGCCTCGCGGGTCTGCTCGGAGACACCGGGCTTGCCGTTGAGCACCCGGCTGACCGTCGCCTCGCTGACCCCGACTTTCCTGGCCACCTCGGCAAGTCGTCGCGTCATGGCTCAAGCCTAGAGCATGATCCGCAACTGACTTGCGGCTCTGCGTAAAAATTCGTCAGTCTTTGCAGCAAGAACGTCGGGGCAGCGACGGCAACGAGGCTCCACCCGGGGAGATTCGACGAAAGGCTAGATGCGCCCCAACCAGGGTTGCACGCCTTCTTTCTACGCCGACGCGCCTGCCTCCGGAGATCGGGAATTTGCAAGAAAAAGTCTGTTTGAAACAAACTCTGATCGGAATATTGCTCGCGTCTGTCCGAGCCAATACGGTGCTGCACGCGCCGCCGCCTGTGCTCCGATCCTCCCTCTCCACCTGTTCGCACCTGCTCCACCTTGCCCGGCCACGAAGGGCCGGCGAAGCGCTGCGTCGTGCCCAAGGGCACCTGACCTCGGGCACCCCACCCGACGGCGGCACGCCTCACGACGGCTTCGACCCCAAGGAGCAACCCTTGTTCCAGTCCCTACGCACACTCAGACGCGCGGTCGCCCTGGGCGGCACCGGCGCACTGCTGGTCGCCACGAGCGTCCTCCTGGCGGCGCCCTCGGCATGGGCCGCCGCCACCGCCGCCACCGCCGCCACCGGCGGCAGCGGTGCCGCCCTGCCCTATGTCGAGGTCCAGGCGGAGAACGCCGCCACCAACGGCAGCGTCATCGGTCCCAGCTACACCCAGGGCCAGCTGGCCGACGAAGCCTCCTACCGCAAGGCCGTGACGCTGCAGGCGGCGGGCAAGTACGTCACCTTCACCACCCCGGTGGCCACGAACTCCATCAACTTCCGGTACAGCATCCCGGACAGCTCGAACGGGTCGGTCTACAACGCGCCGCTGTCCCTGTACATCAACGGCGCCAAGCAGAGCAACTTCACCCTGACCAACGCATACAGCTGGTTCTACGGCAGCTACCCCTTCACCAACAGCCCGGGCAGCAACCCGCACCACTTCTTCGACGAGGCCCATCGCCTCTTCACGCAGACCTATCCGGCCGGCACCACCTTCACGCTACAGGTGGACCCCGAGGACACCGCGTCGTCCTACACCATCGACTTCGCCGACTTCGAGCAGGTCGGTGCCCCGCTGACGCAGCCGGCCGGCTCGGTGTCGGTGACCAGCAAGGGCGCGGACGCGACCGGAGTCAACGACTCGACCAGCGCCTTCAACTCGGCGATCAGCGCCGCAGGCGCCGGTGGCACCGTGTGGATGCCGCCCGGCACGTACAAGATCCCGGGCCACATCGCGGTGAACAACGTGACGATCGCGGGCGCCGGCATGTGGTACTCGACGGTCACCGGGTCGGCGCCGGGCTTCTACGGCAACTCCGCGCCGTCGCCGAGCACCGGCGTGCACCTGGAGAACTTCGCGATCTCCGGTGACGTCCAGGACCGCAACGACGGCGCGCAGGTGAACGGCATCGGCGGCGCGATGAGCAACTCCACCGTGTCCGACGTGTGGATCGAGCACGAGAAGGTCGGCGCCTGGATGGACGGGCCGATGGACGGCCTGACCTTCAGCGGCATGCGGATCCGCGACACCACCGCCGACGGCATCAACTTCCACGGCGGCGTGACCAACTCCAAGGTCACGGGCAGCGACATCCGCAACACGGGCGACGACGGCATCGCGACCTGGGCGGACGCCGGCATCGGCGCGGACGCCAACGACACCATCTCCAACAACACGGTGCAGCTGCAGATGCTCGCCAACGGCATCGCGATCTACGGCGGGCACGACAACACCGTGAGCGGCAACCTGGTGCAGGACTCCGGCATCACCCAGGGCGGCGGCATCCACGTCGGGCAGCGGTTCAGCTCCACCCCGGTCGGCACCACGACCATCTCCGACAACACGCTGATCCGCAACGGAAGCCTCGACCCCAACTGGCAGTTCGGGGTCGGCTCTCTGTGGTTCGACGGCAGTCAGGGGGCCATCAACGGCCCGGTCAACGTGACCAACGCGCTGATCCAGCAGAGCCCCTATGAGGCGATCCAGTGGGTCGAGGGCACCGTCAGCGGTGTCCACCTCAACAACGTGACCATCGCCGGGACCGGCACCTTCGCCCTCCAGGAGCAGACCGGCGGCTCGGCGAGCTTCACCAACGTCACCGCGACCGGCGTCAACGGGCCCGCACCCGTCTACAGCTGCGAGGGTGGCAACTTCACGGTGACCGACGGCGGCGGCAACTCGGGCATCAGCGGCACCGCGTACTGCGGCGGGTGGCCCACCCCGGTCTACCCGCCCTATCCGGCCAGCACAGTCACCGCCTCCCCGAGCGCGCTGAGCTTCGGCTCACAGGCCGGCGGTACGACCAGCGCGGCGCAGACCGTGACGGTCGCCAACCCGACCGGTTCGTCCGCCACCGTCTCCTCCATCTCCACCAGCGGCGACTTCGCCCAGACCAACACCTGCGGCAGCTCCATCCCGGCGAACGGCTCGTGCACCGTCAGCGTCACCTTCACGCCGACGGCGACCGGCAACCGCGCCGGAACGCTGACCGTCAACGCGGGCGGCACCACCAACACCGTCAGCCTCTCCGGCACCGGCACCGCCGCCGGACCCGCGCTGAACGCCAGTCCGACGAGCCTGTCGTTCTCCGACACGGTCGTCGGCTCCACCGCCTCCGCGAAGACGGTGACAGTGACCAACACCGGCACCACCACGGCGACCGTATCCAGCGTCGCGGCGACGGGCGACTTCAGCCAGACCAACAACTGCTCCACCATCGCCGTCGGTGCGTCCTGCACGGTGAGCGTCACCTTCAAGCCCACCGCCCCCGGATCCCGCACCGGCACCCTCACCGTGTCCAGCAACGCGAACAACAGCCCGCTCACGGTGGCCCTCTCCGGCAGCGGCATCGACAGCAGCACCAACGTGGCGGCCGGCCGGCCGGCATCGGCGAGTTCGAGCAACACCCCGTACGTCGCCTCGAACCTCACCGACTCCGACCCGTCCAGCTACTGGGAGGGCACCAACGGCTCGTTCCCGCAGTGGGCCCAGGTCGACCTAGGCCAGAGCTACAGCATCGGCAAGGTCGTCCTCAAGCTGCCGCCGTCGACGGCATGGGGGGCCCGCACACAGACCCTGTCACTGCTGGGTTCCACGGACGGCTCCACATTCTCGACCATCGTGGGATCGGCCGGATACACCTTCGATCCCAACACCAACACCAACACGGTGACCATCACCTTCGACGCCACCACGGCGCGCTACGTGCGGGCGAACATCACCGCGAACACCGGTTGGAACGCGGCCCAGTTGTCGGACTTCCAGGTGTTCACCAGCGGCAACGGCTCCGGCACCGTCAGCACCGATCTCGCGGCCGGCAAGGCCACCAGCGAGTCCAGCCACACCCAGACGTACGCGTCGTCCAACGTGACGGACGGCAACCAGTCCACCTACTGGGAGAGCGCCAACAACGCCTTCCCGCAGTGGGTGCAGGTGGACCTCGGCTCCCAGCAGAGCGCGTCCCGCATGGTCCTCCAACTGCCCGCCGGCTGGGGCGCCCGCGACCAGACGCTGTCCCTGCTGGGCAGCACCGACGGCACCACCTTCTCCACCGTCAAGGCGTCGGCCACCTACACCTTCGACCCCGCCACCAGCAACACGGTCACCATCACTTTCCCCGCGAGCACCCAGCGGTACTTCCGGGTGAACATCACGGCGAACACCGGTTGGCCGGCGGGACAGATCTCGGAGTTCCAGGTCTGGAACACCTGAACTGACCCGAACCCAAGATGCCGCCGGGCCCTGTGTGCTCGGCGGCACCGTCATACCGTCGGTTTCGGCAGGCACAGACACCAGCAGGGACGTACCGGTGAGGTGCCGGTCCCGTTCTCGTGGCTCTTGGCCGCCGGGTCGACCGCGACGACCACCCTCTGAAGGTCCGGAAGGTGCTCGGGCCGGGGCCTGAAGCCCTCGACCTCCAGCATCCAACCCTTCCACAGCGCACCCTCCACATCCTCCAACAGCTCACCCGACAGTTCCTGCCGACCGAGGCAGGTGCCGGCGTACTCCTCCTCCAGCTCCGCCCGCGCCGCCGCCGACAAGTTCGCGTCGTTCTCCCGCATGTACCCACGCGTCAGCACCACCCGCGGCGCCTCCCCGCCCTCCCGGTGCGCCTTCTCCTGCGACCGGCCGCGCTCGACGAGCCGCTTCACGTGAGGGAGCGGCTTCGGCGTCGTCGAGATGACGACCTGGGTGTCCGCCTCGCGCAGGCAGAACCAGAGCATGTCGTACACCTCCTGCGCGGTATGCCGGGACCAAGCGGCGTACTCGTCACACCAGGCCTTGTCGAACGCCCAGCCACGCAGGTTGTCCGGCGTCTCCGCGCCGAACCCCCGGATCAGCGTGCCGTTCTTCAACCGCAGCGTCGTCTCGCCCAGCGACGAGGGGCAGCGAACGGCACAGCCCGCCGGCGCTGACCGGACAAGCGCAAGCGGAAGGTAGCCGACGATCTCCGGTTACCGAAACCGGGGATCCTCCGGACCATTTGATACCCACAAACCCCACGCCACGCCCCTGGCCCCGCCGTCTCCACCGCAGTCGAGCGCGCATCGCCCCCACCGCCGGACCGCGCCCGACAAACACCCCCGCATGAAGACACCGCACGTCATGCCCCGAGCACCGCCTGCCCGCACACCCCCGAACCGCCCACCAGCACCAACCGATCTCACGACACCGCACACAAGGAAACCGCCCGTGCCCTCCACCGTCCGCCCCGAAGTCATCCTCCTCATCACCAAGTTGGACTTCAGCCACCCCGACACCCGAACGCGCCCGTACCACCGCGACGGACGCCCGGGTCGGTAATGCCGATCGCGAGAAGCGGCGCAGATACGAGGTCCCTTCAGTCAGCCTCACGAGACGGCCTATCCAGCTGATGGAGGGGATGCCGGGATATGCCATGATCCCTGTGACCGAAGAGGGTTGACCACCCTCATGACACAAAAGCGTGGGGATTCTCCATGCGCTCATCCAACATGCGCCGTGGCGTGCTCGCTGGCGCCGCCGCCCTCACTACTGCCGCCATGCTGTTCTCCACAGCGCCCATCGCTCTGGCTGACGACGCTCCTGACGGCAATGCCGTCGTGTCCGCTTCCCAGACCGGGGGCGCTGATGCCACGGGTGACGGGCTCGCGCTCGTGAGCAATGAGCAGTACGTGCAGACCTTCGGGGCCTCGAAGGCTCTGGCCCAGGGCTCTCTCAGGAGACCGTCGACCAGGCCGAGGAGAGCATTGCGGCGGACGGAGCAGCTGTGTCCAGCGCAGCCTCTGACCACTGGAGCGTGGTGAAGTTCGTTGGCACTGATGCCGACGGGCGTCACATACCCACTCGACAGGGCAACCGGAACTTCGGATGGGTCCACTTCTCCGGCCCGCACAACATCACGAGCCAGAAGGTCGTCAAGGTGGCCGTCAGCGAGCACCCCGAGAAGAAGAACGGGGCTCGCTTGGAATACGGCGCTGTACTGACCGATGGACTCGGAATGATCCTCGCCAGAGTCAAGGTCATCGCGCAGTACAGCTGGGAGACGGCGGATCACAAGTACCAGCTGGCCGATCGTGGCCAGAAGATCGGTGTCATCACCGCCTATTGCCAGGGCACCAACAAGTGCCCCGATGCCTTGAACCGTGTGTGATCTCTGACCAGGGAATTCAGTGATGCAGTGGAATGCAGTGGGTCTGTCCGGGCTTCATTCTCAACTTGCTCGTGAGCTGCTGAACTGGGTGGCAGCTCCGTTGGCCGCCGGCAAAAGCCTGCTGGTCCGTGGAGTCGTGGAGCCTGGAGACCGTCCCGGTGCAGGACGCGTGATCCTGTGGGACGGACAGAACCTGACCACGTCAGTGGGGTATGACGTACCGCTCATGGATGCAGAGGGAGGGAACATCCCTCCTGCCGATCTTGCAGCGGCACTCCGCAGAGAACTCAGCGGCCAATCGATTCCTGAGTGCACCGAGGAGACACCGCGAGACGCGTTCGGCATTCCTGTGATCGATGCGACGGAACTCGTGCACGACTTCATGGAACGGCCGCGGTTCCACATCACTGATGCTCTGTGGGCCGCAGGTGCGGCGTTCGCGGCTCCCCTGGAAGCAGAAGAGCCGGCGGAACTGCGACTGCGGGGATTCCTGCTACTGGACGACCGTAGCTGTCGTCTGTACCTGGACACCCCGGACTCGGAGGGCGCCCCTCCGATCGGGGTCGACCTGCCGTTGCGGGACGAATCAGGGCTGGTGACCGTGGGCGTCAGCGGGGCGTCCGCTGCCTTGCCGACGCTGTTGGACACAGGCGAACTGGAGCGCATGCGCAAGAACGACGACCAAGATCCGTACTGCTCGGCCGTCTACGACCTGGTGGGCTGGCTCATGGGCAGTTGATGTCCTTGGGAGGGTGACGGCAGCGCTGACGGCAAGGACGGCACACCGTGACCGGTGACCACAACGTCAGCGGCCAAGGCGGAGGAACGCCATGCACCTCCCCCCTCACTTCAACGCCCCTGAATGGGCGTACAGGAAGATGAAACAGCGTCAGGAATTCCGAAGAACCCTCATCCGGCTCAGCCCCACACGATCGAGTGAGGAACATCCTGGCCAGCACCTGGAACAACGCCTTGGCGATGGATGCTCTGCTGACGAACATCGGGGTTGTTGCACACGCGTGTGTACCCCGGTCCCGAAAGGGCTCCCGCGCCATCCGCCCGGTTCCGCGCGACGGACCCGCCCTCCGGCCGCGTAGAGCGGACGACGGATTCACCCACGGAGGGGACTGCACTGTGACAGCGCGTGCACTCAAGGGGGCACTGAGGGGTGCCAGGGGTACGGCGATCGCGGCGGCGGCGATGGCCGTGCTGACCGCATCGCAGGCACCGGGGGCGGTCTCGGCCGAGGCCGCGGAGCCCGCGCGGAAGGCGGCGCCCGCCGGGCACGGCGCCAGCGTGTCCGGCGACACCCCGTACCGCACCGGCCTTCCCCCGCTGCGGACACGGAAAGACGGCTCGGCACCGGAAGTGACGGTCGGCGGCGCCCTTCCCGCGACCGTGTTCGCCGCGTACCGGCGTGCCGAGGAGGAACTGGCGCGCAGCGCGCCCGGGTGCCGGCTGCGCTGGCAGCTGCTGGCCGCGATCGGCCAGGTGGAGTCCGGGCAGGCATGGGGTGGCCGGGTGACCCCGGACGGTACGACCGTGACGCCCATCCTCGGCCCGCGGCTGACCGGCGGCGCCTTCGCCGTCGTGCCGGACACCGACGGCGGCGCGTACGACGGGGACCCGGTGTACGACCGCGCGGTCGGCCCGATGCAGTTCATCCCGTCCACCTGGGCCCGCTGGGGCGCGGACGGCAACGGCGACGGACGGTCGGACCCGAACAACGTCTACGACGCGGCGCTCGCCGCCGGCCGCTACCTGTGCGCGGGCGGCCGCGACCTGTCGAACCCCGCCGACCTGGACCGGGCGATCCTGGGCTACAACCACTCGGACGCCTATCTGCGCACCGTCAAGGCCTGGTACGCGTACTACCTGACCGGACACCGCGTGGTGCCGGACGCGTCCACCGGATCCCGGTCGCACCGGCCGAAGCCGTCCCGCCCGCAGAGGGCGAAGCCCTCGCCGCCGAAGCCGTCGCACGACCGGAAGCCGGTCCCTGGCCCTTCGCCCACGTCGTCGGCGCCGCCCGCCTCCCCCTCCCCCAGCCCGTCCCCAACGGCAGGCGTGCCGAAGGCGTCCGGGACGCCGCTCGTCCCCGTCCCCGAGCCGACTCTGACGCTGCCCGGCGGCGGCGTGCTGCCCGACGCGGGGCCGTGACCATCGGCAACGGCTGGAACACGATGAGCGCCTCCCCCTCCACAACTGCGACTACTCGGCGGTAATGTCGCCGTCCGCCGGAAGCACAGGACCGGCGAGTGAGAGCGAAGGGGCCCTCATGGCGACGGACATGCCTGCGGACACAGCGGCCGCCGACGAGCGTTGGCAGCGCATGTGGAGCCATCGCGAGCAGCTGCTCAAGGTGGCCCGGCGACGCTCCATGAGCCAGGAGGACGCCGAGGACGCCGTGCACGAGGCGATGCTGCGGGCCGCGGAACGCCCGGACCTCGACGACGAGCGGCTCGGCGCCTGGCTGACGACGGTGACGATGCGGCTGTGCGTCGACCGGTACCGGCAGGTCAACCGAGAGGCCGAGGTGGGCAGCCGCCCCACGCTCGTCGCGCCGGGCCCGGTACCCGTCGAGGAGGCGGTGTGCGACCGGGCCGAGGCGAAGTGGCTCGCCGTGCGCAGCGGTGAGCTGCCCGCCCGGCAGGCGGAGGCGCTCCGGCTGAAGTCCGAGGACCTGGACGTGAGTCAGGTCGCGGTGCGGATGGGGCTCAGCTACCGGACCGTCGAGTCGCTGCTCGCCCGGGCCCGGCGGACGCTGCGCGCCTCGCTGGCCGGGACGCTGGGGCTGGTGATGTTCCTGGTCGGGCGCGGGCGGCTGCGCGGGGGTGGCAAGGCCCAGGTGGTCGCGGCGACCTCGACGGCGGCGACACTGGCGGTGGCGGGGCTCGTGCTGCCGTACTCGCTCAGTACGGGCGGAAACGGGAACGGTGCGGCGCCGCGGCCGGCCGTGTCCAGCGACGCGCAGGTGCGGCGCAGCGACGACGCCACGGGCCGGGGGAACACCCCCGAGACGCGCACCTCCTCGCCCCCGGCGCCCGGGACCCGGCGTCGGACGCCCTCGCCGACCGGGGGGAAGTCCCGGCCGCTGCCGGTGCCCGTGCCGTCCCTGCCCGGCGTGTCCTCGTCCGCGCTCCCGGGGCTGTCGGCGCCACAGGTCCCGCGGCTGCCCGGCATACCCGAGGTGCCGGGCCTGCCGACGAGGTCGGCCGCCTCGTCGGTCCCGTCGCTGCCCCCGGCCCCGGCGGTACCGGCCGCTCCGTCCTCCGCCCCTGTCCCTGCCCCGAGGACGCCGTCGAACACGCCGTCGCCGAAGCTGCCGTAGCACGCCGTAAACACGTCCGAAAAAAATCCCGGTCGTCGCGACGGACGTCCCGCGCCTCCCCGTAGAGCAGATGTCGGAGCTGCTCCACGGGCGAAGGGTGGGACCGGATGGGTGTCGAGATCTGTGTGGAAGGGCTGACCAAGTCCTTCGGCCACCAGGTCATCTGGCAGGACGTCTCGCTGACGCTGCCCGCCGGGGAGGTGTCGGTGATGCTCGGCCCCTCGGGGACGGGCAAGTCGGTGTTCCTCAAGACGCTCGTGGGGCTGCTGAAGCCGGAGCGCGGCTCCATCACGATCCAGGGCCGGGACATCACCAGGCTCCGTGAACACGACCTGTACGAGGTGCGGAAGCTTTTCGGCGTGCTGTTCCAGGACGGCGCGCTGTTCGGATCGATGAACCTGTACGACAACATCGCCTTCCCGCTGCGCGAGCACACCCGCAGGTCCGAGAGCGAGATCCGGCGCGTCGTGCTGGAGAAGATGGACATGGTCGGGCTGATCGGCGCCGAGGAGAAGCTGCCCGGCGAGATCTCCGGCGGCATGCGCAAGCGGGCCGGGCTCGCCCGCGCCCTGGTCCTCGACCCGGAGATCATCCTGTTCGACGAGCCGGACTCGGGCCTGGACCCGGTCCGCGTGGCCTACCTCAACCAGCTCATCGTCGACCTCAACGCACAGATCGACGCGACCTTCCTGATCGTCACCCACGACATCGCCTCGGCCCGCCAGGTCCCGGACAACATCGGGCTGCTGTTCCGGCGCGAGCTGGTGCTGTTCGGGCCCCGCGAGGAGCTGCTGACCAGTGACGAGCCCGTCGTGCGGCAGTTCCTGAACGGCCGGATGCAGGGGCCGATCGGCATGGCGGAGGAGAAGGACGCGGCCCAGGTCGAGCAGGAGCTGGCCCGGATCGACGAGGGTCCACGCGTCCGGGACCTGACTCCCCGCCTGCTGCCCGGCCCCGGCATCACCCGCCCGCCCCGCTGGGAGGCGATCGCGAGACGGGAGGCAGAGCTGCGCGGGACGGGGGTGAGCAGCGCATGAGACTCTCCCCGACAGGTGCGCTCCGGCACTCGGGCAACCTCTTCGCGATGGCCCTGGACGTCGTCCGGACCCTGCCCCGACGGCCCTTCCAGGCACGGGAGTTCATCCAGCAGGCGTGGTTCGTCGCAAGCGTCACGATCCTGCCGACGGCACTGGTCTCGATCCCCTTCGGGGCGGTCATCGCTCTGCAGATCGGCAGCCTGACCCGGCAGCTCGGCGCGCAGTCCTTCTCCGGTGCCGCGTCCGTGCTCGCGGTACTGCGCGAGGCCTCGCCGATCGTCACCGCGCTGCTCATCGCTGGCGCGGGCGGCACGGCGATCTGTGCGGACCTCGGGGCGCGCAAGATCCGGGACGAGATCGACGCGATGCAGGTGCTCGGCATCGACCCGATCCACCGGCTCGTCGTACCGCGCGTGCTGGCGTCGATGGTCGTGGCCGTGCTCCTCAACGGCCTCGTCTCGGTCGTCGGTGTCGCGGGCGGCTACTTCTTCAACGTCGTCCTCCAGCACGGCACGCCCGGCGCCTACCTGGCGTCCTTCACCACCCTCGCGCAGCTGTCCGACCTGTGGGCGGCAGAGGTCAAGGCGCTCGTGTTCGGGGCCATCGCGGCGATCGTCGCCTCGTACAAGGGGCTGACCGCACAGGGCGGTCCGAAGGGCGTGGGCGATGCCGTCAACCAGTCCGTGGTGATCACCTTCATGTTGCTGTTCGTGACCAACTTCGTGATGACCGCGGTGTACTTCCAGGTCGTCCCGCAGAGGGGTTAGCCGATGAGACCTCAAAAAGTCCTCGATCGCCCCTTGCGCTCACTAGAAGAGCTGGGCGCCCAACTGTCCTTCTACGGACGCTCCTTGGCCTGGACGGGCCGCACCCTGCGCCGCTACAAGAAGGAGGTACTGCGGCTGCTCGCCGAGGTGAGCTTCGGGCGCGGCGCACTCGCCGTCGTCGGCGGCACGGTCGGCGTGATCGCGTTCCTGTCCTTCTTCACCGGCACCGAGGTCGGCCTCCAGGGCTACGCGGCCCTCAACCAGCTCGGCACCTCCAACTTCGTGGCGTTCCTGTCGGCGTACTTCAACACCCGGGAGATCGCCCCGCTGGTGGCCGGGCTCGCCCTGTCCGCGACGGTCGGCGCCGGGTTCACCGCGCAGCTCGGTGCGATGCGGATCAGTGAGGAGACCGACGCGCTGGAGGTGATGGGCGTCCCGTCGCTGCCGTTCCTGGTGACGACGAGGATGATCGCCGGCTTCGCCGCGGTGATCCCGCTGTACGTGATCGGGCTGCTCTCCTCGTACCTGGCCGCCCGCACCATCACCACCGGCTACTACGGGCAGTCGACGGGCACGTACGACCACTACTTCCACCAGTACCTGCCGCCCGTCGACGTGTTC
Source organism: Streptomyces sp. NPDC055966 (assembly GCF_042269865.1). Classification (NCBI taxonomy): domain Bacteria; kingdom Bacillati; phylum Actinomycetota; class Actinomycetes; order Kitasatosporales; family Streptomycetaceae; genus Streptomyces; species Streptomyces sp. NPDC055966. Next base: position 39,980 of record NZ_JBHJYK010000013.1, on the reverse strand, counting down.
TGGTCCTTCGGCAAGGTGATCGTCTTCGCCGTGCTGATCATCCTGGTGCACTGCTACTACGGCTACCACGCGAGCGGCGGCCCGGCGGGCGTGGGCGTCGCGGTGGGCCGTGCGGTGCGGACCTCGATCGTCGCCGTCAACGTCCTGGACTTCTTCCTGAGCCTCGCGATCTGGGGCGCCACCACGACCGTACGGATAGCGGGGTGAGAGCGGTGCGCATGCACAGAATGAGACTGAGGCTGTACGGCATCGCCTTCCTCGCCGTGCTCGCGCTGCTGCTGTCTCTCGCGGTGGCCGTCTACCAGCAGGCGTTCACGTCCGTCGTGCCCATCACCCTTCAGGCCGGCACCCTCGGCAACCAGCTCGATCCGCGCGCGGACGTCAAGCTGCGCGGGCTGCTGGTCGGCGAGGTGCGCGAGGTGCACGCGGACGGCACGAAGGCCACGCTCGACATCGCGCTCGATCCCCGGTACGTCCCGTACATCCCCTCGGACGTGCATGCCCGCCTGCTGCCCAAGACGCTGTTCGGCGAGAAGTACGTCGACCTGGTCCCGCCCCCGCACTCTGCGCGGTCGTCGGCTCGGCCCATCCGCGCCGGAGACGTCATCACCCAGGACCGCACGAAGGCCGGCATCGAGGTGCAGCAGCTGCTGAACGACCTGCTGCCGCTGCTGCGCACGGTCCAGCCGGGTGAACTCAACGCCACGCTCTCGGCGTTCGCCACCGCGCTGGAGGGCCGCGGCGACCGGATCGGTGACAACCTCACCCGCGTCGAGGGGTATCTGCGCCGTCTCAACCCGCACATGCCCTCCCTCAAGGAGGACATCTCGCGATTCGCGGACGTCGCCGAGGTGTACGGCGACGCCGCGCCCGACCTGATGCGGATCCTGCGCAACACGGTCACCACCAGCCGCACGATCGTCGACAAGAAGGACCAGCTGGCCGCCGCGCTCCGCTCGACCGCTTCCGTGGCGGACACGGCGAACGGCTTCCTGTCCGAGAACGGCGACCGGCTGATCACCCTGGGCCGGGTCTCCCGCCCCACGCTGGAGCTCTTCGCCCGCTACTCCCCCGAGTACCCATGCCTGTTCCAGGGCCTGGTCCGGCAGGAGAAGGCCTCGGAGGACGCGTTCCGGGGCGGCGAGATGCGGATCACTCTCGAAGTCGTCCGGCCGCAGGGGGCGTACCGGCCCGGTGAGGAGCCGGTGTACGGCGAGCGGTCCGGCCCGAACTGCCGTGGCCTGCCGCATCCTCAGGTGCCCGGCCCGAAACCCCGTCTCGACGACGGTACGTCGGCCGGAGGTTCCTCCGGCGCACTCCCCGGAGGTGTCAACGTGTCCGCCACCCGGGCCGAGCAGCGGGCCGTCGGCTCGCTCGTGGCCCCCGTCCTGGGCGTCCCCGCCGACCAGGTGCCGCCGGTCGCGACCCTGCTGTTCGGTCCGCTCGCGCGCGGAACGGCGGTGAGTGTCGTATGAACAGGTCAGGAGCCCGGCAGACCGCCGCCCCGCTGGTCAAGTTCAGCCTGTTCGCGCTGGTCACGATCGCGGCGACGGCGCTGCTCGCCGCCACCATCGTCAACATCTCCTTCACCCCGACGGACACCTACCACGCCGTGTTCACCGACGTCACCGGGCTGGAGACCGGCGACGACATCCGCGTGGCCGGAGTGCGGGTGGGAGAGGTCGAGGGCATCCGGATCAAGGACCGGACCCTGGCGGAGGTCACGTTCACCGTCGGCGCGGACCGGCCGCTACTCGCAGGGACCCACGCGGTCGTGCGCTACCGCAACCTGGTGGGGCAGCGGTACATCGCGCTCACCGAGGGCCCCGGCGACGTCACCGCCCGGCTGCGGCCGGGCGGCACCATCCCGCTGTCCCGGACCCAGCCGGCGCTGGACCTCAACGCCCTGCTGAACGGCTTCAAGCCGCTGTTCGCCGCGCTCAGCCCGAGCGACGTCAACCAGCTCGCCACCGAGATCGTCCAGACCCTCCAGGGCGAGGGCGGCACGGTCAACAGCCTCCTCGCGCACACCGCCTCGCTCACCACCACCCTCGCCGACCGCGACCAGCTGATCGGCTCCGTGATCGACAACCTCAACACCGTCCTGGACACACTCGACAAGCGCGGCTCCCGCTTCTCCGGGCTGCTCACACAGCTGCGCCGGGTGGTCTCGGGGCTGGCCGCCGACCGCAGACCCATCGGGGAGTCGCTGGTGAGCATCGGCGACCTCACCGACGTCACGTCGGGGCTGCTGAAGGACGCGCGTCCGCCGCTGAAGGACGACATCGCCGGACTCGGCGAGCTCACCGGAACACTGAACAAGAACGAGCACACCGTGGAGGGCGTCCTGCAACGGCTGCCGAACAAGCTCAACGCGCTGACCGGGACGGCGTCCTACGGATCCTGGTTCAACTTCTACCTCTGCGACTTCGACGGCCGGATCGTGCTGCCGAAGACCAAGCAGGTGATCACCCCGGACCTGCACGTGGCGCGGGCGAGGTGTGGCGGATGAGACTGCGTGTCCCAAGGCGGAGGCGCCGTCCTGAGCCGCTGGTGAAGGTACGGGTCCTGCCACCGAAGCTGCCGAGACTCCCCCGGCTGCTGCCGAAGCGGGGGCCCCGCCCCCAGCCGTTGGTCACGGTGCGCGTACTGCCGCCGAAGCTGCCGAAACTCCCCCGGCTGCTGCCCAAGCGGGAGCCCCGCCCCCAGCCCCTGTTCAAGGTACGCGTCCTGCCGCCCAAGATGCCCAGGATCCGGCTCAAGCGCCCACGCCTGAAGCCCTTCCGCGAGCGCAATCCGGTCGTCGTGGGCGCCGTCGGCCTCACCGTCCTCGCGCTGCTCGCGTTCGCCGCGTTCAACGCCGACAGCCTGCCGCTGATCGGCGGCGGCGACACGTACAGCGCGGCCTTCTCCGAGGCCGGCGGGCTCAAGCCGGGCGACGAGGTACGGATCGCCGGGGTCAAGGTCGGAAAGGTCGAGGGCGTCGGCCTGGACGGCGACCACGTGAAGGTCACCTTCAAGGTGAAGGGCCACCCCGGGTTCGGCACCGACACGGGTGCGGCGATCCGCGTCAAGACGATCCTCGGCGCGAAGTACCTGGCCCTGTACCCGAAGGGGCCTGGTCAGTTGAAGCCGGGCAGCGGGATCCCGCTCGGCCGGACCGTGTCGGCGTACGACGTCGTCCAGGCCTTCAGCGACCTGACGACCACCACCGAGGCGGTCGACACGGACCGGCTCTCGAAGGCGCTGGACACCCTTTCCCTCACCTTCCAGGACTCCCCCGTGGAGGTACGGGCGTCGATCAGGGGACTGTCACGGATCTCCCGGACCGTCGCCTCCCGTGACCAGGCGCTGCGCGGGCTCCTCGACCATGCGAACGGGGTCACCAAGGTGCTGGCCGGTCACACGAAGGACTTCTCCGCGCTGGTGAAGGACGGTGACGCGCTGTTCAAGGAGATCGACAACCGGCGCGCGGCGATCCACACGCTGCTCAAGAGTTCCGCGCTGCTGGGCGTCGAGCTGTCCGGCCTGGTCGACGACAACAGCAAGCAGATCGGGCCCGCGCTGAAGAACCTCGACACCTTCCTGAAGATGCTCGAACGCAACCAGGCGAGCCTCGACCGCAGCGTCCAGCTCCTCGCCCCCTACGTGCGGCTCTTCACCAACACCCTCGGAAACGGCCGCTGGTTCGACTCCTACGTCCAGAACCTGGTCGCCGCCCCGGTCACGCCCCGGACGGGAGGCACCCGATGACCCGCAGACTCCTGGCCCTGTTCACCGCGCTCGCCATCGTCGCAGGCCTCGCCGTCGTCCTCTGGCCGGGCCCCGGCCCCGTCCGCGTCACGGCGTACTTCCCGCGCACCGTCGGCATCTACCCCGGCTCCGACGTCCGCGTCCTCGGCGTCCGCATCGGCGAGGTCGGGAAGATCACGCCGGAGGGCGACCGGGTCCGGGTGGAGCTGGAGTACGACCGGGGGCGCAAGGTCCCCGCCGGCGCACAGGCCGCCATCGTCAACTCCTCGGTGGTCAGCGACCGTTACGTGCAGCTGCTGCCGGTGTACCGCAAGGGCGCGGTCATGCGCGACGGAGACGTCATCCCCGAGTCCCGTACGGCCGTCCCCGTCGAGCTGGACCGGATCTTCGACAGCCTGCACACCACCGCCGAGGCGCTCGGCCCGACCGGCGCCAACAAGCAGGGCTCGCTGTCCCGGCTGCTCGGGGTGAGCGCGGACAACCTCCGGGGGCAGGGCCAGAACCTCCACCAGACGGTGGACGACCTGTCCCAGGCGGTCACCACGCTGTCCGACGGGCGCGGCGACCTGTTCGGGACCGTACGGAACCTCCAGGTGTTCACGGCCGCGCTGGCGGCGGACGACAGCAGTGTGCGGTCGTTCGACACCGACCTCGCCGACGTGGCCGGACAGCTGGCCGGCGAGCGCAAGGATCTCGCCGCCGCGCTGAAGTACCTGGCAGCCGCACTCGGTGACGTGGCCGACTTCGTGAAGGGCAACAAGAAGGCGCTGACCACGGACGTGCAGGGCCTGGCCAAGGTCACCCAGATCCTCGTCACCCAACGAGCCGCACTTCAGGAGCTGTTGACCGTCGCCCCCACGGGCCTGTCGAACCTGCAGAACGCCTACAACCCCGCCGCCGGCACCCTCGACACCCGCAACAACGCGCAAACCCCGCAGGATCCGGCATCGCTGCTCTGCTCGATCCTGAAGACGACCGGTGACGACCACGACAACTGCGCCGGGCTGAGGAAGCTCTTCGACTCCCTGCCCGAGGTGCCGTCGGCCCCGGCGTCGACGGGCACGGTCGACAAGACCCTCGGCGGAATCCTGGGGGCACCGGCATGAGCGTGAAGCGCCTGGGGCGGGTGGCCGCCTGGACGGCGACCGGCTCGCTGCTGCTGACCGGCTGCGAGTTCAACGGCTGGTACGACGTCCCGCTCCCCGGCGGCGCCGCCTCGGACGGCCACGCCTACCACGTCACCGTCGAGTTCCGGGACGTCCTGGACCTGGTGCCGCAGTCGGCGGTCAAGGTCGACGACGTCACCGTGGGCACGGTCGAGAAGGTGGAACTGGACGGCTGGCACGCGCGGGTACGGCTGCGCATCGCCGACTCGGTGAAGCTGCCCGGCAACGCGGTCGCCGACCTGAGGCAGACGAGCATGCTCGGCGAGAAGTACGTCGCCCTGTCCGCGCCGGCCGGCACCGCGCCCGTCGGACGGCTCCACGACGGCGACATCGTCCCGCTGTCCCGCAGCGGCCGCAACCCGGAGGTCGAGGAGGTGCTGTCGGCCCTGTCCGCGCTGCTCAACGGCGGCGGGGTGGCTCAGCTGAAGACGATCACCGTCGAGTTGAACAAGGCCCTCGGCGGGCGCGAGGACCGGGTCAGGTCCCTGCTGAAGCAGCTCGACACGTTCCTCGGCGGCCTCGACGGCCAGCGGGCGGAGATCGTGCGCGCCCTCAAGGGCGTCGACCGGCTGGCGAAGCGGCTGAAGAACGAGAAGCAGACGATCGCCCTGGCCGTCGACACCATGCCGCCCGCGCTGAAGGCCCTCGCCGACCAGCGCAAGGACCTGACGAGGATGCTCACCGCCCTGTCCACACTCGGCAAGACCGGCACCAGGGTGGTGAACGCCTCCCACGACGACACCGTCGCCGACCTGAAGAAGCTCCAGCCCATCCTGCAGGAGCTGAACCAGGCGGGCGACAACCTGCCCAACTCCCTTGAAATTCTCACCACTTACCCGTTCCCGCGCAACGTGACAGACGCTGTCAAGGGCGACTACGTCAACCTGAAGATCACCGCCGACCTCGACCTGGCGGGCCTGTACGGCAACGTCACCGGCAAGCCGGGCAAGGGGGGCACGGCCGGGAAGTCCCCGGCCCCGGCGACCCCGCCCCTTCCCGGCCTGCCCACTCCCGCCCCTCTCCCGTCCGTCCCGTCCCCGCCGGGCACCCCGACCGTGCCCCCCGTGCCCTCCGCACCCGCCGTGCCCTCGACGCCCTCCGACGGCAGCACCCTGCTGTGCCCGCCCGTGTGCACCGCGGCCTACGGCAACGGGGACGGCGCGCGTCGTCTCCCGCCCGGGATCGATCTCGGCCTCGCCGAGCTGATGCTGAAGGGGATCATGCCGTGATCACACGTACGGTCAGGGCCCAGCTGCTCGCCTTCGCGACCGTCACCGCCCTCGGGGTGTCGTACGTCGGCGCCCGGTACACGGGCCTCGTGGACGACGTCCTGCAGCGCGGGTACACCGTGCGCGCCGACTTCGCCGAGTCCGGGGGCGTCTTCCCCGGCGCCGAGGTCACCTACCGGGGCGTGCCGGTGGGCCGCGTGGGCGATCTGCGGCTGACCGGGTCCGGGGTCTCGGTGGCGCTGAAGATCGAGGACGGCGCCCCGAGGATCCCGGCTGACACGCTCGCGGTCGTCGCCGACCGTTCGGCGGTGGGCGAGCAGTACGTCGACCTCCAGCCGCGGCGGTCGGGCGGCCCGTACCTCATGGACGGCAGCCCGATCCCGCGCAGCCGCACCCGGACCCCGCTGCCGGTCACCGACCTGGTCCTCAGCCTCGACCGGCTGGTGAACTCGGTCGGCAAGGACGATCTGCGGGTCACCGTGGACGAGTTGGGCAAGGCCTTCGCCGGCACCGGACCGAACCTGAGCCGGCTGGTGGACTCCGGCAACGCGCTGGTGGAATCGGCATCCGCGTCGCTCCCCCAGACGGTCTCGCTGATCGAGGACTCGCGGAAGGTGCTCAAGACACAGGCCGACCAGGGCTCGGCCATCAAGTCGTTCTCCCGCGACCTGGCCACGCTCACCGAGCAGCTGAAGTCGAGCGACGGCGACCTGCGCAAGCTGATCGGCAACACCGCACCCGCCGCCCAGCAGTTGGACTCCCTGCTGAAGTCCACCCGGCCGCACATACCGGTCCTGCTGGCCAACCTCATCAGCGGCGGCCAGATCACCCTGGCCCGGCTGCCCGGCGTCCAACAGGCCCTGGTCACGCTCCCGCTCACGGTCGCGGGCAGCTACACGGTCATCCCCGGCGACGGCACCACCCACTTCGGGCTGACCGTGAACGCCGACGACCCGCCCGCGTGCACCCAGGGCTACGGCACCCAGCGGCGCGACCCCGCCGACACCAGCACACGCCCGGCGAACACCGGCGCGCGCTGCACGGCACCGCGCGGCAGCACGACCTCGGTGCGCGGTGCCCAGAACGCCCCCGGCCCGGCCGGCGGCCGGTACAGCGCCGACCAGGCCGCGTTCGTGGCCCCGTACGACCCGGAGACCGGCACCGTGACCGGCCCGGACGCAGCGCCCGTCGAGATCGGCTCGACGGGCGGCGAACAGACCGTGTTCGGAAAGGAGTCGTGGCAATGGCTGCTCGTGGGACCGATGGCATGACAGGGGGCCGGGCGAGGCTGCTGTCGGCGGGGCTCGTCGCCGCGACCGTGCTGACGACCGTGCTGTGTGTCTGGCTGGGACTGAAGCTGGCCGACCAGCGCGCGGCGCAGCAGCGCCGTCAGGACATCCTGGCGGCGGCCCGCCAGTCGGCGCTGAACTTCACCTCGCTCGACTACCGGCACTACGACCGGGACAGCCGCACCGTGCTGGAGGGCGCCACCGGCGACTTCAAGAAGCAGTTCGCCGCGCAGACCGCGCAGCTGACGAAGCTCGTCGCCCAGAACAGGTCGGTGTCCGAGGGACAGGTCCTGGAAGCGGGCATCGTGCGGTCCGGCACGCGCTCGGCCCGGGTCCTGGTCGTGGCCGACAGCAAGGTGACCAACACCGCAGCGCCCGAGGGCCAGGCGCGCACCTACCGGCTCCAGCTCGACCTCGTGCGCGTGGCCGGCCGCTGGCTGACCTCCGATGTCACGTTCGTGGGCTGACCCGACTGACCCGACTGTGAGGCCGTCAATGAGAAGAGACACCGTGGCGAACCCGACCTCCCGCACCCGCGGCACCGGCTCCCCGGGCCGCCGCACCATGACCGCGGCCGCCCGCGCGGCGGCCAAGCGCGCCGCCCGACAGGAAGCGCAAGCCGTCCCCGGGCGCACCCTGCTCGTCGAGCCCCCGGCGGGCGGCTGGGAGGACCCGCCGGAGCCCGCGCACGATCACGAACACGAACACGAACACGAGCACGGGCACGAGCACTTCGAGGATGAGCCGGAGGAGAGCGCGCCCTCGCGCAGGGGCGGACGGAGCGTGCTCACCGCGGTGCCGGTCCTCGTCCTCGTGCCGGTCCTCGTCCTCGTGGCGGCCCTGGTCCTGGCAGCCGTCCTCGGGTGGCAGTACCGGCAAGGACAGCAGGCCGAGCGGGCCCGGGGCGAAGCCCTCGCGGCCGCGCGGGAGGCGGCGCCGGTCGTGCTGTCGTACGACTACCGGCACCTCGACCGGGACTTCACCCGGGCCCGCGCCCTGCTGACCGGGCACTTCCGCGACCAGTACGGCAGGACGACGAAGACGGTGGTCGCGCCGACCGCGACGACGTACCACGGCGTGGTGAAGGCGACCGTGGCCACACCCGCCGACGGCGGCACCCCCGCTGCGTCCGTCGTGTCGGCCACACCGGACAAGGCCGTCGTCCTGCTCTTCGTCAACCAGGTCACCCAGAGCACCCAGGTCCCGGAGCCCCGGCTGGACCTGAACCGGGTGCGACTGACGCTCACGCGCACCTCCGACGGCTGGAAGGTGAGTGGCGTCGATGCCCTCTGATTTGTTCGGCGGGAACACCGGCTCTGCGATGGACTCGATCCACCGGCGGGCGTAGGGCTCGGCGGCACGAGGACCGTTGCATAGGCTGGCCGTCTCATCCGACAACCGTTACGGGGACCAGCGCGTGCACAACAGCACCAGGATCCGCTTGATCGAGCCGACCGACGCCGCCCCGATCGCCGCGCATCGGTTGCGGGACGTCGAGGCTTTTCGGCGGTGGGAACCGGCTCAACCGGCCGAGTTCTTCACCCCGGAGGGCCAGGCGGAGCGGATCGACAAGCTGCTGGCCGGATACCGGGCCGGCACGGTCTGGCCGGGCGTGGTACTCGCCGACGACCAGGTGATCGGGCAGGTCACCGTCGGAGGGATCCTGCCGCAGCCGCACCTGCGACGCGGCTCCGTCGGATACTGGATCGCCAGTGTCGCCCAGAATCAAGGGCACGCCGGGCGCGCCGTCGGGCTCGTACTCCGGGTGATGACGGATGAACTCGGATTGCACCGCGCCGAGGCGTCCACCAACCTGGAGAATCTGCCGTCGCAGCGGGTGCTGCGCCGCAACGGGTTCAGCGCGTACGGCGTCGCGCACTCCTCGATCCTTCTCGACGGGCACTGGCGGGACGGGCTGCTGTGGGAGCGGATCCTCGGCGACTAGGTCTGTTGCGGACGTTGGTGGCCGGACTTCTGGGTGGCGTGGAATCCCCCTGTGAACGCGGGAGTTGAGCACGTCATGACTCAAGGTCCAGCACCCCGGCCCCTGTCCGACGATGCACTCTCCGAACTGCTGAGCACTCAGCAGTTCGGCACCCTCGCCACCAATAAGCGCAGTGGCCATCCTCATCTGACCACCATGCTCTACAGCTGGGACGCCGAAGAGCGCACCGTGCGGTTCTCCACCACTGCCGACCGCGTCAAGGTCAGGCAACTCCGGCGTGACCCGCGCGCGGCCGTGCATGTTTCGGGCGGCGACGTGTGGTCGTTCGCCGTGGCCGAGGGCGAGGCCGAGGTCTCCGAGATCACGACCACGCCGGGGGACGCGATCGGACGAGAGCTGCTCGCGATGATTCCGCAGGCCGCGAAGCCGCAGGATGAAGACGCGTTCCTGGAGCAGTTGGTCGCCGAGCGCCGCGTGGTCATCCGGCTGAAGGTATCTCGGCTGTACGGGACAGCGCTCGACATCAACGGCTGAGTCGTCGGTGCCGTAAGTCCTTCGGGGGCTGTTCACGCTGCCGGTGCGACAGAGGATCCTTCGTGGCGATCGGAGGTGTGCCGGTCGAGCCTGACCAGAAGATCGTCCAGGTCGGAGGGGGTGAACCTGCACTGGAACGGCTGTGGCGTGGCGTCGTAGCGGTCTTCGGAGGCTCGGAGCCGCTCAGTGGCCTCGGTGAGATCGGTGAAGTCGTTGGGCGAGAGGGCCTTGCGCTGGACGGCAGCCCGACCGCCGTGGTCACGTCGCCGGCGGCCTACGCCCGATCGGTACGCCAACGGCTTCCGAAGCCGGTACCGGAAGCCAGCCCTCTCAGAGCCTGTGACGCCGCGCCTCATCATTCGTCAACGCGATCCAGGCCGCGGCCGGCTGACCCGGCAGTCCACCGATCCGGCCGGCGCGCCGTGGCGCCGGCCGGATGGGTTCACCGGTGGCCGGTCGGCCGGCGGACGGCCGAGATCAGGCCGCCGGGCTGTTCTTCCCGCTGTGGCGGGGTGGGTATCGGACGGCCGTAGGCGGCGCCGCGCTCGCGCAGGGTGTATCCCTCGGCGTCCCAGCCGTGCCCGGCCAGCCAGCCGACCGGGTCCTCGGGCATCTCCCAGACCCACATGGAGGCCGCCGATCCCGGTCCGGCGTCCGCGGCGAAGCGCTCGATCACCCCGCGCGAGCCCAGGGTCAGGCCCATCCGGCTGCCCGGTGCGGAGACGGCGCCGATCCGGGCCAGCAGCAGTTCCACGGCATCCTCGGGCAGGTAGATCAGCAGTCCTTCGGCGATCCACACGGTCGGCTTCGCGGGGTCGTGCCCGGCCGCGGCCAACGCCCCGGGCCAGTCCTCGCGCAGATCCACCGGGACGGTGATCCGGGTGCAGCGGGCGACGGCCCGCTCCTGGCGCAGCACCGAGGCCTTGAAGCCCAGCGGTTCGGCGGTGTCGACCTCGAACAACCGGGTGCCCTCGGGCCAGTCCATCCGGAAGGCCCGGCTGTCCATGCCCGCACCGAGCAGCACGACCTGCCGGACACCGGCCGCAGAGGCCTGTTCCAGCAGATCGTCGAGGAACTTCGTCCTGATGACGATGGAGTACGCCACGCCCAGCCAGCGCTGCCGGGAGGCCTCGTCACCGCGCGGCGGCAGGGCCGAGTCCGGCCCGAGCCCGCCGGCGGTGGCGAAGGCCAGCGCCAGCGGGTCGCGGAACAACGCGTGCTCCCGCTGGGTCTCCATGGCCCGCACTCGGGCCACCCCGACCGCTGTGGCCCACACTCCGGAAGGCTGCACCTGTCCCCGCTTCTCAGTCATCGCAGCAGCCTAGAGGTTGTCCTACCGGTGGGACGGTTGTTGCGTTGGCTGGGCATGGGTGGGGTGATCTCAGCGCTGGCCAGGGCGACCGCGCCCGACGGCCGACGGTGGCCGGTGAGCCCGCCCACGGTGTTGCGTTCCCTACATTTCCTATCGATTTACTAGGAAAGCGTTGACGGCCCGCCCAACGGGTGCGCAGGATGATGCACATGGCCCACACGCAGCAGCGACTCGTCCGTCGTCGGCATGTCGACTTTGGTCACGTCGTCAGCGCCGCCTGCTGTCGCGTGTGAGGCACGCGGTCACACGTCGCGCGTGCCGTTCCGCTCCTTCTCCCTCATCCCAGGTCATCGGGCGCGCGCCCACCCGCGGCGCCTGACGGCCCGACGTATCCCTTGAAGGACGACCGCCATGACCACGGCACTTCCGGCCCAGGCCACTCCATCGGACTCGCCCCTTCCCGACCTGCGCCATCTCCGCCTCGTGGGCGACACCGCTCAGGAAGGCGACGGGGGAATCGGTTCCGCACCCCTCGTCGGCTACCTCGTGCTCGTCCCCGAAGGAACCGACCCCGCCCAGCTCTTCGCCAAGGACGTGGCACGACCAGAGATCCGGCCGGTCGCCCTCACGGACTCATATCCCGCGCAGCAGACGGGAGGTGGTGTCATCCACATCGATCCCGCGCGACGTGCAGCAGAGTTGGACGGGAGCGAACTCGACCTCACCTACCTGGAGTTCGGGCTACTGGCCCATCTCGTACGGCAACCCCACCAGGTGCATTCGCGCGAGCAGCTGATGGCCGGCATCTGGGGCTACGACCACATCGGCGACGGCCGCACCGTGGACGTCCACATCGCGCGCCTACGCCGCAAGCTCGGCACGGCGTACCGGCACCGGATCGTCACTGTACGACGCGTGGGCTACAAGTACGTGCCCGACCAGCAAGAGAGCCCCAACACCGCACTCTGCCGCTGACTTTGAGGAGTTCACCACCATGGGCGTTGCCACTGCGCCGTCCGGCCCCGCCTCGGATTCCGACCGGAGCGGGCCCGACCGTGCGCACTGGCTGCGCGTGGCCCGAGAGACGGCGGACGACCTGGCTACGGACGCGGTGGCCAGGGAGCAGGCAGGCAAGGCCCCGTTCGACGAGGCGTCCCGGCTGCGTGAGTCGGGACTGCTGACTCTTCTCGTACCGGCCGGGCTCGGGGGAGGCGGCGCGGACTGGCCCACGGCCTACGCGGTCGTCCGGGAGATCGCCGCCGCCGACGGTGCGATCGGTCAACTCCTGGGCTCTCACTACTTCCTGTCGTGGAGCGCCCGGTTCTTCGCCGAGCCCTCTCTCGCCACTCAGGTCGAGCGGCAGTCCGCGGCGGAGCAGTGGTTCTGGGGTGGTGGTTTCGCCCGCCAGGAACCGCCTCTGACGCTGGCCAGGACAGCCGTCGGCTTCGTGCTCGACGGTCGGCAGAGCTACACAACCGGGGTCTTGGTCGCCGACCGCCTCGCCGTGCGGGCCGTACGAGCCGACACCGGCGAACCACTCGCCGTCGTCGTCGATCCCGCCCATCACGGGGTGGGGATCGACGGCGACGCCGACACTTTCGGCCAGCGGCTCGCGGCCGGCGGGAGCGTGGAGTTCGACGGTGTACCGGTCGCGGGCGACGACGTACTCGGCTCCCTGTCCGCGGACGAGGATGTCCTGTCGCCCCTGGCCGCTCTGGCATCGCCGGTCGGGCGTCTCCTCTCCGTCCAGCTCCGTCTCGGCATGGCCGAGGGAGTGCTCTCCGAGGCCCGTGAATACAGCAGGGCGAGCCACTCACCCTGGCACCCGGACTGGCCGGTCGGCTCCCCCCAGGACCCGCAGATGCTGTCCGCCTACGGAGAACTCACCGTCCTCACCCGCGCCGCGTCCGCGCTCACCGATCAAGCGCAGGAGGCCGTGCACGGCGGCCTTGTACGCGGCGAAGACCTCACCTACGACGAGTACGCGGAGATCTCCGTCCTCGTGGCCATGGCCGAAGCCGCCGCCTCCAGGGCTGCACAGGAGTCGACCGCCCGCGCCCTCGACATCATCGGCGTCCGCTCCGCTTCCTCGCGGCTCGGCTTCGACCGCTTCTGGCGCAATGCCCGGACCCACACCTTGTACGAGCCCGTCGCCCACCGGCTCCGCGATGTCGGGGACTATTTCCTCAACGGAGCGCACCCGCCGTTCGTCATGCCCGTCTGACCTTGCGAGTCCGCCGGGCCTTTCCCCGGCGGACTCGGCATGATCGTCATTTCACCGCGCAACCCGGCGTCCAGACAATTGTGAACGCCGCACTTCGCCCACATGTCGGGCGGTTCAGAATACGAGACGCCCGCGCAGGCGACATTGACTTGGCCGGATTCCGCTGCAACTCTCTTGGCTGTGAGCAAGTCCGAGAACCTCGCCGCGCGCCTGCACGTCGATCTGCGACGTCAGGCCAGCGCCATCTGTGCCGTCGGCCGCTCAACGCGCTGACGGGCGCCGCTCTCCCGCTCCGTTTTCACAGTCGGCCACCACGACCGTTTTCGGCGTAGGCGACTGATTCCTCGCAGGAATTCCTCGCAGGCATTCCTCGCGGATCTCTTTGCCCTTTCGCTGTCCGCCTTGCTTGCGCCCAATTGCCGAGCACCCCTCTCGGTCATGGCTTCCTCATGCCATCGATTCCGCCTCAGTCCCCATTCGCGTGAACAGGACCTTTCCATGGCCACTACGGCATCGACCCGACGCCAGTTCCTCTCCCTGCTCGGTCTTTCTGCGGTGGCCGTGAGCTGCGGCACGACCGCCGGAGCCGCCTCCGGCAAGGGCCAGACCAGGACGCTCCGGTATCAGGGCTGGGCGGGTCAGGTGACCTTGCCGGAGCTGGCCGAGGATCTCGGCTATCTGGAGGACGTGAAGCTGAAGTGGGTCGGCAACACCATCAGTGGTCCGCAGGACATCCAGTCCGCGGCCACGGGGCAGGTCGACTTCGGCGGCGCGTTCAACGGCGCGGTTGTCAAACTGGCCGCGAACCACGCCCCCATCAAGGCCGTCATCAGCTACTACGGATCCGACAAGTACGCCTACAACGGCTTCTACGTCCTCAACGACAGCCCGATCCGCTCGGCCCGGGACGTGCTCGGCAAGAAGGTCGGGATGAACACCCTCGGGGCCCACGACGAGGCCATGCTCGACATCTATCTGCAGCGAGGCGGCCTGTCCCGGGCGGAGATCGGCAAAGCCGAACCCCTCGTGGTTCCACCGGTCAACACCGAACAGACGCTGCGGCAGAAGCAGATCGACGTGGCCGTGCTCGGCGGCATTCTGCGCGACAAGGCACTGGCAGCCGGGGGCATCCGCCCGCTGTTCACCGACTATCAACTGCTCGGCGCATTCAGCGCAGGCACCTACGTGATGACGGACCGCTTCCTGAAGCAGAACCCCGACACCGCCCGGACCTTCGTCACCGCCGTGGGGCGGGCCATCGAGTGGTCCCGTTCCACTCCGCACGAAGAGGTCATCGCCCGGATGACGGACATCGTGAGGAAGCGCGGCCGCAACGAGGAGACCGCACCCCTGAAGTACTGGCGCTCCTACGGCGTCGCCGAGAAGGCCGGCCTGATCACCGGCAAGGAACTCCAGCTGTGGATCGACTGGCTGACCGACCGCGGTGACATCAAGAAGGGCCAGGTCACGTTGTCGAACCTCTACACCAATGAGTTCAACGGCAACCAGAAGTCCTCCTCTGCCACGAAGAGCGGGAGCTGATCCCATGCCGGAATCCACCACGCGATCCACCACGCGATCCACGACGACCAAGATCGTTTTTGCGGGCGTACGGAAGGACTTCACCGTCAGGGACCGCAGGGGGGATCGGCAGACCACCCGTTTCACCGCCCTCGACGGCATCGATCTGGAGATAGCGGCCGGCGAGTTCGTCGTCCTGGTCGGTCCCAGCGGCTGCGGAAAGTCCACGCTTCTGGAACTGCTCGGCGGCCTCGCACAACCCACCGGCGGACGGATCCTGCTGGACGGTCAGCCCGTCAGCGGCCCGGGCCTGGACCGGGGCATCGTGTTCCAGCAGTACGCGCTGCTGCCGTGGCGCACGGCACAGGGCAATGTCGAGTTCGGCCTGGAGGCCACTGGCGTCCCACGGCGCCAACGGGCCACACGCGCCCGGGAGTTCCTGGATCTGGTCGGCTTGACCGGGTTCGAGGACCGCCATCCGCATGAGCTGTCCGGCGGGATGCGGCAGCGGGTGGCGATCGCCCGCAGCCTCGCCTACGACCCCGATGTACTCCTGATGGACGAGCCGTTCGCCGCGCTGGACGCTCAGACCCGGGAGTCACTGCAGGACGAACTGCTGCGCATCTGGCAGCGCACCGGCAAGACCGTCGTCTTCATCACGCACGGCATCGACGAGGCCGTCTACCTGGGACAGCGCGTCGCCGTCATGACATCGAGGCCCGGCCGCATCAAGCAGATCGTGCCGGTCGCCTTCGGCTCCCGTACGGCGACGGACGACCTCCGCTCCAGTCCCGAGTTCGCCCGCTACCGGCACGAGATCTGGTCACTGCTGCACGACGAGGTGGCCAGGGCCCAGCAGTTGGAGAAGGAGGAGGCTTCCGTATGAGCCCCACAACCGGCACGGCAACCGAGAAGACCACGGCGCCGGGCTCGGCGAGCACCGCCGAGCCCGTCCCGACCGTTTCCCCCGCCGCATCCACAGTGTCCGCTACGTCCACACTGTCTGCTACATCCGCTGTGTCCGCGCCCCATGACGCATCGCCGTCGAGCGTGCGTCAGGTCCGCTCCACGGCGACCCGGTTCCGCCGGGCGGTCCGCCGACTGCCTCACCTGCTGGTCAAGGGGGCGACCAGGTCCGTCGCGATCGTGGCTCTGCTGCTGCTGTGGGAGACCGCACCGCGACTGGGTCTGGTCGACCGGACCTTCCTGCCTCCGTTCAGCGAGGTCGCGCACGCCTGGTGGGGACTGGCCGCCGACGGTCAGCTCGCCGACAACACCCGCGCCAGCCTCGTGCGCTCGTTCAGCGGATTCGGTCTCGCCGTGGCCGTCGCCGTGCCGCTCGGCCTGCTGATCGGCTGGTACCGGCCGGTCGCCGACCTTCTCGGTCCGCTGCTGGAGGTGTTCCGCAACACCGCCGCCCTGGCCCTGCTGCCGGTGTTCGTCCTGCTGCTGGGCATCGGCGAGACCTCGAAGATCTCCATCGTGGTGTACGCGTGCACCTGGCCGATCCTGCTCAACACCATCAGCGCGGTCCGCAACGTCGACCCGACCTTGCTGAAGCTGGCGAAGTCGATGGATCTGTCCGCGCCCCGGCTGTTCCAGAAGGTCATCCTGCCGGCCTCGGTGCCGGTGATGTTCACCGGCGTTCGGCTGGCCGGAGCTGCGTCGATCCTGGTGCTGGTCGCCGCCGAGATGATCGGTGCCAAGGCGGGCCTCGGCTATCTGATCAACGCCTCCCAGTTCAACTTCGCGATCCCGCAGATGTACGCGGGCATCATCACGATCTCCGCCATCGGGGTGATCTTCAACCAGTTCCTGGTGGCCGTGGAGCGGCGGCTCAGCTCCTGGCGTGTACCGGCCGACGCCTGACCCGGCCGGCCGCTCGTCTCACTGCCACCCGGTCCCGTCGCACCGTCCCGCTCGTCTCCCGCCCCGGTCTCCTTCCCGCTGCGTCTCACGGCCCACGATCCGAGGAACCCCATGACCGCGACCACCCGCCGACACCTGCATCTCAACGCCTTCCTGATGAACACCGGCCACCACGACGCCGCCTGGCGCCACCCGCGTACCCAGCCCGAACGGGTCACCGATCTCCGCTATTTCCAGCAGCTCGCGCAGACCGCCGAGCGCGGCCTGCTCGACTCCGTCTTCCTCGCCGACGGCCTCGCCCTGTGGGGGAAGGTCCGGCACAACGCGCTCGGCGGCTTCGAACCGCTCACCCTGCTGTCCGCCCTGGCGGCGGTCACCGAGCACGTCGGCCTGATCGCCACCGTCTCCACCACCTTCAACGAGCCCTTCCACACCGCCCGCAAGTTCGCCTCCCTGGACCACATCAGCGGGGGTCGGGCCGGATGGAACATCGTCACCTCCGGCACCGTGAACGAGGCCCGCAACTTCGGGCAGGACGAGCACCTGGAACACCGGCTGCGCTACGAGCGGGCGCGGGAGTTCGTCGAGGTCGCCACCAAGCTGTGGGACAGCTGGGAGGACGACGCGATCCTGCTCGACCGGGAGCGGGGTGTCTACGCCGACACCGACAAGGTGCGGGAGATCAACCACCGCGGGGAGTATTTCGGGGTGCAGGGCCCGCTGAACGTGCCGCGCACCCCGCAGGGCTACCCGCTGCTGGTGCAGGCCGGTTCGTCGGAGGACGGCAAGGAGTTCGCCGCCCAGTACGCCGAGGCCGTCTTCACCGCCCAGCAGACCCTCGCCGACGGCCAAGCCTTCTACAAGGACCTCAAGTCGCGGCTCGCCCGCTACGGCCGTACCGAGGACCAGTTGCTGGTGCTTCCCGGCATCGCCCCCGTCATCGGCTCGACGGCGGCGGAGGCCCGCGCGCTGGAACAGGAGCTGACGGACCTCCAGGTGCCCGAGTACGGGCTCGCCCAGCTGTCCGGGATGCTCGGCACCGACCTGACGGGGCTGCCGCTGGACGGACCGCTGCCCGAGCTGCCCGAGGAGCGGGACATCAACGGCAACAAGAGCCGCTTCACGCTCGTCGCCGAACTCGCCCGCCGCGACGGCCTCACCCTGCGCGAGCTCATCGCCCGGCTCGGCGCCGGCCGCGGTCACCGGGTGTTCGCCGGCACCCCCGAGCAGATAGCCGACCAGCTGCAGGAGTGGTTCACCCAGGGTGCCGCCGACGGCTTCAACATCATGCCGCCCCATCTGCCGGGCGGCCTCGCGGACTTCGTCGACCACGTCGTGCCGATCCTGCAGCGGCGCGGCCTCTTCCGCACCGAGTACACCGGCCGCACCCTGCGCGAGCACTACGGCCTGGCCCGCCCCGCCAACCGGCTGACCGCGACCACCGTGACGCCCGCAGCACAAGGACGGCCCGCATGACCGGACTCGACCTCACCACGGACGTTCTGGTGGTCGGCGGCGGCCCCGCAGCCACCTGGGCCGCGCTCAAAGCGGCCCAGGACGGAGCGGACGTCGTCCTCGCCGACAAGGGCTACTGCGGCACCAGCGGTGCCACCGCCTCCGCCGGAACCGGCGTCTGGTACGTCCCCCCGGAGCCCGCCGCGCGGGAGGCGGCCATGGCGAGCCGGGAGGCACTGGGCGGATTCCTGGCCGACCGGCGCTGGATGACCCGGGTGCTGGTCCAGACGTACGCGGGCATGAACGAGCTGGCAGCGGCCGGACGCTACCCCTTCCCCACCGGGCCGGACGGAAAGCAGCTCAGGAACGGACTGCAGGGACCGGAGTACATGCGCAGGATGCGCATCCGTGTCCAGCGGGCCGGGGCCCGCATCCTCGACCACAGCCCGGTCACCGAACTGTTCACCGACCCCTCTGGAGCGGTCGCCGGAGCCAGGGGCCATCGACGCCAGGCCGGTCAGCCCTACCGGGTGCGCGCCGGGGCGGTCGTCCTGGCCACCGGCGGCTGCGCCTTCCTCAGCGGCGCGCTCGGCTGCAACGTCAACACCGGGGACGGCGCCCTGTTCGCCGCCGAGGCGGGCGCCGAGCTGTCCGGGATGGAGTTCTCCAACGCGTACGGCATCGCACCCGAGGGCACCTCCGTCACCAAGACGGCGTTCTACTCCTTCGCGACCTTCTACCACGAAGACGGCACGGTCCTGGAGGGTGCTGCCAGCCAGGGCGGCCGGTCCGTGATCGCGCGTGCGCTGCTCAGCGAGAAGGTGTACTGCCGCCTCGACCGGGCGGACGCGGCGGCCCGCACGGCGATGCGGCTGGCCCAGCCCAACTTCTTCCTCACCTTCGACCGGCTCGGCATCGACCCCTTCACCCAGCACTTCGCCGTCACGCTCCTCGCCGAGGGCACCGTGCGCGGCACTGGCGGCATCCGCATCACCGGCGGCGACTGCTCCACCACCGTCCCCGGGCTGTATGCGGCCGGGGACGCGGCGACCCGTGAGCTGATCTGCGGCGGTTTCACCGGCGGCGGCAGCCACAACGCCGCCTGGGCCATCTCCTCCGGCACCTGGGCCGGCCGGGGTGCGGCCCGCCACGCCCGCTCACTCGGCGTCCTCGCCGGTACGAGGCGCCTGGCGGCCGCGGGCGGAGCCGGGCTCCGGCCCACCGGCACCCCGGGCCCCGCGAACGGCTTCCGGGACGTCATCACCGCGGTCCAGGGCGAAGTGCTGCCGTACGAGAAGAACTACCTGCGCCACGGCGACCGGCTCACCACCTCGCTGGAGGTGCTCGACAGCGTGTGGGAGGAGACGCGCGCCTCCCTGCACGCCGCCGGCGGAGACACCGTACGGGCCCGGCAGGCGGCGGCGATGGCGGCGCATGCCCGCTGGATGTACGCCTCTGCGCTGGCGCGCACGGAGACCCGAGGCATGGCCAAGCGGCTCGACTTCCCGGCCCAGGACCCCAGGCAGCACCACCGCATCGTCACCGGTGGTCTCGACCGGGTGTGGACCCGCGCCGAGCCCCTGACGACCGCGTCCACCGCATCGACGGCACCGGCCGCACCACTGGAGGTGGCCTCATGATCGAGCTGGTCTCGGCGGAACGCTGCATCACCTGCGACAAGTGCATCAAGGTCTGCCCGACCAACGTCTTCGACCGCGGCGAGGACGGCATCCCCGTGCTCGCCCGCCGCGACGACTGCCAGACCTGCTTCCAGTGCGAGGCGAACTGCCCGGCCGACGCGCTCTACGTCGCACCCCTGACCCGCCCGCTGCCCGACGACTCCATCGCCCGCGACGAGGAGCACCTGGACCGTACCGGCCTGCTCGGCAGTTACCGCCGGCACATCGGCTGGGGACGAGGCCGCACCCCCGGCGCGCTACGGGCCGTCGGCCCTCCCCTCGGACCACCGGGGTCCAACGGGCCGTCCCTGCCCATCACCTCCTGATGACCTCCCGACCGATCACCTCCCCGCTGATCGCCTCCTGAAAGGAACACCGCACATGAGTACCAGCATCGGCTTCGACATCCGCAGGATCGGCGGCCGTATCGGCGCCGAGATCCTCGGCGTGGATCTCTCGACCGACCTCGACCCCGCCGTCGTCACCGAGATCAACTCCGCGCTCCTGGAACACAAGGCGCTCGTCTTCCGCGACCAGAACCTCGACGACGCCGGCCAGCTCCGCTTCGCCTCCCTCTTCGGCGAACTCACCACCGCCCACCCCACCGTCCCCTCCGTCGACGGCCAGCCGCACATCCTGCCCGTCGACGGCGACGAGGGCATCCGCGCCAACCACTGGCACACCGACGTCACCTTCGTCCGTACACCCCCGAAGGCGTCCACGCTGCGCAGCATCGTGATCCCGCCGTACGGCGGAAACACCCTCATCGCCAACGCGGCCGCCGCCTACCGGGACCTGCCCGAGCCGCTACGCGAGCTGGCCGACAAGCTCTGGGCCGTACACACCAACGACTACGACTACGCCGCCCCGAAGAACGAGAAGGCGGCCGAGCACCGCAGGCGGTTCGTCTCCCGGAAGTACCGCACCGCCCACCCCGTCGTCCGCGTCCACCCCGAGACCGGGGAGCGCGGGCTGTTCATCGGCGGCTTCGCCCAGAGCATCGTCGGTCTCGGCCCGTCCGACTCCCGCGACCTGCTGCGCATCTTCCAGTCGTACGTCACCCGCCCGGAGAACATCGTGCGGGTGACCTGGACACCGGGCGACCTCGTCCTGTTCGACAACCGGATCACCCAGCACTACGCCCCCGACGACTACGGCGACCTGCCCCGCCTGCTGCACCGCGTGACCGTTGCGGGCGACGTCCCCGCCGGGATCGACGGCACCCTCAGCCACGTCATCGAGGGCGACGACGCCTCCCACTACACCCCCGCCGCGGCCTGAGCCCCCGGGGCCGCCGGGCAGGGACACCCGCCCCTGCCCGGCGGCCGGCCCGCAACGGACACCGACCGAAGCCGTACGGGATAATGCACACATGCGGATCTCAGCCAGGGCGGACTACGCGGTACGTGCCGCGCTGCAGCTCGCCGCGTCACGGGATGACGGGCCACTGAAAGCCGAGGCCATCGCCGCCGCCCAGGACATTCCGCACAAATTCCTCGAAAGCATCCTGAACGACATGCGCCGCGGCGGACTCGTACTCAGCCAGCGCGGCGGCAATGGCGGCTACCGGCTGGCCAGGCCCGCCGAGTCCATCAGCATCGCCGACGTCATCCGCACCGTGGACGGACCGCTGGTCTCGGTGCGCGGCGTCCGCCCCCCGGAACTGTCCTACACCGGCCCCGCCGAGTCGCTGCTCCCCCTGTGGATCGCGTTGCGGTCCAACGTGCGCGAAATCCTCGAAGGCGTATCGCTCGCCGACGTCGCATCGGCCCAACTACCCGCCGACGTATCCGCGTTGACCAACACCCCGGGCGCCTGGGTAAACCCCTGACACACTGAGCCGCATCACCACCCGGGATGCCGCAGCCGTGATCGGACGGCCGTAGGGCCAGCGAGGGCGGTCAGCGCAGGTGGCGGCTGGTGTCGCCGACCAGGTGGATGTGGACGGCGCGTTCCGCGAAGCGCCACCGGCCGCCCTCACGTACGAAGCGGTCGCGGTAGCGGCCTGCCGCGACGGCCTGGAGCGGCAGATCGTCCAGGGCCTGCAGGACGGTGACGTACGAGCACGCCGTCGCCGCGCCCGCCTGCTCATCGACCTCGACACGGACGTTGGTGGTGACATGGTGGGTGCGCGGTGTTCCGTCGGCGTACAGGATCGTACGGTCCCGGAACATCTGCTCCACGGCCGCGCGCCCCTCGAAGCGGGCGCCTGCGCCGCCGATGAAGACACCCTCCGCGAAGAGCCGACCGAGCCCGGGCAGGTCGCCCGTGTCGACCAGTTCCGCGTACTCGGCGATCAGGTTCTCGATGCTTCGGACGTCGTCGGCCATGGCCACGTCGAGCCTCCAGGGCGAGTGGGAGTCCCCCTCTACGGGTGCCGTCACGGTAACGCGGGGCTTCCCCGTGCCGCGCAGGATGCCGGGAGGCGGCTTCCGGCACCGGCGCTCACGGGAACGACATGAGCAGTGCCCGCACCCTCATTCGTCACCATCTTGACAGGTGACGCATGGAGGTGCACGCTGCTATCACGTCCAGCCGTCGAGCAGGACCCCATCCACGACCGAGGAAGTGGGGAATGGCCATGAGCAAGGAATCCACGCCGGACGCGGCAGCCGCAGCCCGGCACGCACGCTACGGCCGGCTCCCCGAGCGCATCCGCTTCGAGGACATGACAGAAGAGATCGAGACCGGACCGAGCAACGCGAAAGACGCCTACGACCCCGAAGGCTCGTGGACGTACTACTCATGCCTGGCGCTCGACCTCGGGCTGTAGTCACCCGTCACACCGGCCGGTCGAACCGGCACGTTCGCTCCGCCCGTCGAGCCATTGCCCGAACGGGCGTCCACTCCGGCGGACCCTCTCACCGAGGTGCCGGACAGGCCCGGCGACCCCGTCCCGTCACGGCGTCAGCAGCCCCCGGGCCCAACCGAGCCGATCGCACCGCCCTGACGGCGAACTCTTCCGCGAGCTCGATGCCCACGCTGTCGAGCCAAGTTCGGTAGAACGTGCGGCCCAGCCGATCGGCCGCACCGGCACTCGCTCGCCGACGACACCCAGCGAAGTAACCACCTTGACTGGCAACGGCCACATGACACTCTCGCCACCGGTCAGAACAGTTACTCTTTCAGCGAGGAAGGCCCATGGCAGTCGTACGGTTCCATCTCGTCTCCACGCTCGGCCCGAAGGACGTGCTGGAGGTGCTGACCGACTTCCGCCCCTCACGCGCCGGGACCTGGCCCACGATCGACGCCGAGCACTTCCAGGTGCACGAACTCGGCGACACCTGGGCCGAGGTCACCGAGGGCACCACCGCCGCCTGGGAACGCGCCCGCTACGAGTGGAAGCCGGGCGGCGACACGGTCACCATCACCACGCTCGACTCCAAGCTCTTCGGAGCCGGCGGCGGTTGGGTCTTCCGGATGACCCCCGAGGGTGAGGGGACCCGGGTCGACGTGGAGTTGACGCGGCAGCCAAGCACGCTCAAGGGCAAGGTGCTCGCCGCACTGCTGCCGGTCGCCGCCCCCTCGTCCCTGCGCAAGTCCTTCGCGGGCCCCCTGCAGGCCGCATGACCTGCTCCAGGTCCTGGCTCCGCCGCCCCGGTGCGGGAGAGCCCACACCCTGAAGGGCCGGCCTGCCGAACCAGGACCGAGGCGTCACCGCGAGCGCGTCGAGCAGTCGCCGGGTGTCGAGCGGGCCGAGAAGGTGCCGTTGACCTCGCTCGGACTGTTGCGCGAGGCCTGGGCAGACCGGTCGGCGAGCTGCCCGTGGGGCAGCGCCGACGGCTCGCGCTGGCCCTGCTGGTGGCCTGCCCGCCCCAACTGCTGCTGCTCGACGAGCCCACCAACCACCTGCCCCCCACCCTGTGCGACGAGCTGGAGGCCGCGTTCGGTCCGGGTTCCAGCGCGATCGTCCTCGCGAGCCACGACCGCTGGCTGCGGAGGCGGTGGCAGGGCCGCGAACTCCGGCTGGAGCAAGGGCGCGTGCAGCGGGAGGAGGAGGCGACGGCCCGTTCCCCGTCCTGATCTGCGCCCGCCGGGCACCGTCTCCGGCCCTGACCTGCGCTCCGTGCGCGAGGTGCCATACGATCGCAGGCACACACCTCCCCCGAGCGGTCACCGATCCGAACGGTGACGACCCTTGCCTTCCCCTGGAGTCACCTGTCAAGATGGTGATGTGAATCTTAACCATGTCTTCGTATGCGGGCACCTGGCCCTGGACTTTGTGGCCACACTTCGCGCCCGGCGCTCGACCCGGTTCGAGATGTTCGTGGCGCCGGAGCGGCTCAACGCCTGGTACCTGGAGTCCGGACTCGTGGACACGATCACACCCGGAGACGAGGACGACGTCCGGGAGGCGATCGCCGTGCGCGAGGCCCTCTACCGGCTGGTCACCAACCGCAGGACGGGTGAAGAGTTCGACCGCGAGGCACTCGCCGTGGTCAACGGCGCCGCGCGCAAGACCCCCGCGACGCCGCAGCTCACCCTGGCCGGGCGGCACACCGAGGCGACCCCCGGGCAGGCCCTGGCCACCGTTGCCCGGCAGGCCGTCGAACTGCTCAGCGGCCCGGACGTCCCGCTCCTGAAGGAGTGCGGCAACCCGGAGTGCACGCGGGTCTACATCGACCGTTCCCGGGGCACGCGGCGGCAGTGGTGCGGCATGGAATCCTGCGGCAACAAGATCAAGGCAGCCGCCTACCGCGCCCGCAAGAAGACCTCCCCCGCCGCCACCGCGCGCTGACCCCTGCCCTTCAACAGCGGCGACGCCGGCCTCCGGGTGACGGACTTCGACGCGGTGACCGAATCCCTTCCGCCCGGATGGACGCCGCGGTCCGAATGCACCGCGCCATGTTCCGCCGGACCACGAGGCGTTCCTCAGCGCGAGGCGGTTCAGAGCCGGGCGCCGGGCATCCTCTACGAGAACACGCGGCGCCCACTTCGGCTGCCAGCATGCCCGCGAGCTCCCTGTACGTCCCGGCCGACCCGGTGCAGTGGCAGGTCATCGCGGCGCACCCACGACCTGGTCGCCGCCCGGCGCACCGAGTCTCCGAACGAACTCGCCGAGGGCGGTGCGGACGGCCGTCGAGGCCTTCGGCCGCCTGGAGGCGGTCGTCAACAACGCCGGCTACGCCGACATGGCCGTCATCGAGGACGCCCAGCGGCGCCACGTCAGCGAATCCCATGAACCGGACACTGGGCCGGCCACGGTGGTGACGGCGAGGGGCCCGCGTGCGGGCACACTCCCGGGCACTACGCGGCCCAGGTCGTCGGCGGCGGCCGGGAGCCGCATTTCCTCGGCGACACCGTGCGCCACCTGCCCCGACTGCCCGACGAGCGGTTCGCCGGAAGCGGCACTGCCCTCGGCCCGAATCGGCCGCGGCCCCGTGGTGACGGGGCACGTACGGCGGAAGGCCGGGGAAGGCGACGGCGTCGCGGCCGTCGGTGGGCAGCCGGAGACGCCGCGCCGGCGGCAGGTGGTCGGGGGCACCTGCCGCCGTCGGCGGATCTGTCCGTGGTCGGTGTCGGGTCAGAGGGTGATGGTCTTGTACTCGGTGTAGGTGCCGAGGCCGACCGCGCCGTACTCGCGGCCGATGCCGCTGGCCTTGAAGCCGCCGAACGGGCCGTCGAAGGCGAGGGGGGCGCCGTTGACGGTGATGGTGCCGGTGCGGATACGGCGGGCGACCGCCAGGGAGTGCTCCTCGTCGGAGGACCAGACACCGCCGGAGAGGCCGTACTCGGAGTCGTTGGCGATGCGGACGGCGTCGTCCTCCTCGTCGTAGGCGATGACCACCAGGACCGGGCCGAAGATCTCCTCCTGCGCGATGCGCATGGAGCTGTCCACGTCGGCGAAGACGGTGGGCGTGACGTAGTTGCCCTTCTCCAGGCCCTCGGGGATCTGCGGGCCGCCGGTGACCAGTCGGGCGCCCTCCTCGATGCCGAGCTGGATGTAGTTGCGTACCCGCTCCTGCTGGTCGGGGCGGATCATCGGGCCGATGAAGGTGTCCGGGGCGCCCGGGTCACCGACCTTCAGCGACTCGACCAGCTCCTTCAGCGCCGCCACGACCTCCTCGTACCGGCTGCGCGGAGCCAGGATCCTGGTCTGGGCGATGCACGACTCGCCGTTGTTGAGCAGGGAGCCGAACTTCACGCCGGCGACCGCCTTCTCGATGTCGGCGTCGGGGAGGATGATGGCGGCGGACTTGCCGCCCAGCTCCAGGCTGACCCGCTTGAGCTGCTCGCCGGCGATCGAGGCGATGCGGCGGCCGGCCCCCGTGGAGCCGGTGAAGGCGATCTTGTCGACCTCCTTGTGCGACACCAGGTACTCACTGGTCTCCCGGTCCGCGGGCAGGACGCTGATCACGCCCTCGGGCAGGTCCACCCGCTCCAGCAGTTCGGCCAGGAAGCCCATGCTCAGCGAGTTCTCCGGGGACACCTTCAGGACCACCGAGTTGCCGGCGACCAGCGCGGGGATGATCTTCGAAGTGGCCGAGGAGAACGGCGAGTTCCACGGGATCACCGCGGCCACCACGCCGACCGCCTCACGGCGCACCACGCTGCGCACCGGGGACGCCGGGTCGGAGGGCACCAGGGTCTCCTCCCAGCCGAACTCCTCCGCCGCCTTCAGGTAGGCGTTCGCCTGCCGGGTGAGGCCGGGCTGTCCGGCCCGGGTGAACCATCCCGCCGAACCGGTCTCCAGCGAGATCAGGTGCGCGATCTTCTCCGCGTTCCCCTCGCGCAGCGCGTTGAACCGCCGCAGGACCGCGATCCGCTCCGCGGGCGGCGTCGAACGCCACACACCCGCCTCGAACGAGGCCCGCGCCGCGGCCACGGCGCGCTCGATGTCCGCCGGGTGCGCCTGGGCCGCGCGGCCGACCACCGACTGGTCGTGCGGCGAGACGATGTCGAGCAACTCCGGGTCGCTCGGCTCCACCCAGGAACCCCCAATGAAAAGCCGGTCGTAAATGATCATGCGCTTTCTCTCCTTGGAGCCTCAACTGTCACACTAACGTAGCACTTCATCTAACTACATACACATTGCCGAGATGAAAATCTCACGATCCTTCGCATTTGCGCTGCGCTTAGGGTGTGCGGGTGGGGCCTGCAGACGCACCCCAGCAGGGCGCGGGACGGCGCCCGACGAAGGCGCCGGCCGGGTGGAGTGCGGCAATTCGGCGCCCAAGCGGCTGGGACGGTGCCCTCGGCGTCGGCGGAGTGGGCGGCACCGGTCTCAAGGAGCGCCTCTCTGCGCGGGGCGCCAGGGGTGGCGCGCAAACCGCCTGCTCGACGTACTTGACTCAATCAGATGGCAATGACCACAACATCTGTCCCGCTACTGTAGCGGTTAAGTCCAAGAGTTGCACATGCGAGCGGCGATAGGCGTCTCAGGTTTCACATCTCACGGCTAGACTGTTGCGGTGAGAGCCGACGCAGCACGCAATCTGGAAACCGTTCTGACCACCGGGGCGCGGATGCTCGCCGCCGACCCCGGCGCGAGCATCGCGAGCATCGCCGCCGAAGCGGGCGTGGACCGGCGTACCGTCTACCGGCGCTTCGCCTCTCGTGAGGAACTCCTCGCCGCCATCTACGCGTCCCGTCTCACGGCCATCGAGCAAGCCATCGAGGACGCTCGGCTGCGCGAGGCCCCCGTCGCCGTCGCCCTGCACCGCTACGTCGAGAACATCATCGCCGTCAACCGCACCTGGCCCGTCGATCTGGCCCGCATGGTCGCCGACGACACCGTCCGCGCACGCCGCGACGCCTTCGTCCGCGAAGTCGACACCTTCCTCCAACGCGCCACCGTCGAAGGCCTGCTCCGCCCCAACCTGCCGGAAGGGTGGGCGAGCGCACTGCTGCCGCAGCTCATGCACCTCGTGTCGCGGCAGATGCCCCATCTGAGCCCCGCCCAGGCGGCGGACGTCGTCGTCGACACCCTGCTGCACGGCATCGGAACGTCCTGACACTTCAAGGCCCTGCAACAGCGGAACACCCCGAGCACACCGGGTGCGGGATTCACTGCGCCCCGCCGGATTCCGGCTCGAAAGCAGCCAGTCGCCGGCCGGTCGGGCGTGATCCCACCCGCCTACGGAAGGGCGCCGCCGTTCAAGGGTGTTGTTCAGCAGCTACGTGGGGAAGGCTGCACCCTTCGAAAGGCTCGCCGTATCCGCCCGGTCCGAACGAGCCTGGGCCCAGCCGAAAGTGTCGGGGCCGGGCGCGCGCGCCACGGACACTCAACCGGCCGAACCGACCTGGCATGAACGGCGGATCGCGGACCCCGTCGCCGGCGGCCTGACGGAAACGAAGACCGGCGAGCGCATCTTCCTGTCGCCGCGAACGGTCAACTCCCACCCCTACCGCGTGTTCCCCGAGCTCGGCATCACCTTCCGCGCCGCACCGGCCGGCCTGGAGGACGGTCATGGCCTCTGGAGCCGGGCCTCGAACGGCAACGCTCAGTCGAATGACTCAAGCCCCGAAGCCGCGGGTTAGGGAAGGAGATCCGGCCCTCCGGGCGGCGGGTGTGCCACACGGCCCGCCGCCTGCGGTGCCGCCTCCGGGAGCCGGTCATACGCGAGGTGTGCGCCGGGCAGCGGTGTCACCACCCGCGTCACACCGTGACGGATGTGTCCGATTTCGTCGCGGACGAGAGTCTGTATCGCCGGCCCGGCCACCGGAGGAACAGCCTCTGAACCACTGCCCAGCACGGAAGGGCACTTTTGCGTCACCTGTTTGACAGGTGACGAACCGTGTGCGAGGGTCATCGCGCCGCGAACCGCGGTGATCTCGCGCTCGGGACGGGAGCGGGAGTTCACGGACCGGTCACCGGAGAACGCACGACGGAGGGTTTCAGATGATCAACAGGCGTACTTTCAGCAAGACCGTGGGCCTGGGCGCCGGCGCGGCCGCGGTCTCACTGTCCGGCATACAGAGCAACGCGTCCGCCGCCACCGGCCCGGCCGCCGCCCGGCAGCCGGGCGGCACGCCCGCGCCCACCGTGCCCAGCATCGCCCCCGGCACCCACACCGGCTTCCGCACACTCAGGCAGATCAAGGCCGGTGTCCTTGACATCAGCTACGCCGAGGCCGGACCCGCGCACGGCCCGGTGGTCATCCTCCTGCACGGTTGGCCGTACGACATCCACAGCTACGTCGATGTCGCCCCGCTCCTCGCCGACCTGGGATACCGCGTCATCGTCCCCTACCTGCGCGGCCACGGCAGCACCCGCTTCCTGTCCCGGCGCACCCCGCGCAACGCCGAGCAGTCCGCGATCGCCCTGGACATCATCGCGCTGATGGACGCCCTCAAGATCGACAAAGCCGTGCTCGCCGGCTTCGACTGGGGCTCGCGAACCGCCGACATCATCGCCGCACTGTGGCCCGAACGCGTCACGTCCCTGGTCTCCACCACCGGCTACGTCATCACCAATCTCAAGGCGCAACTGACGCCCGCCGCCCCGGCCGTCGAGCACAACTGGTGGTACCAGTGGTACTTCGCCACCGATCGCGGCAAACAGGCCATGGAGAACGTCGACGAGCGCATCGCCCTGTGCCGTTACGTGTGGACCCTCGTCTCCCCCAACTGGAACTTCGACGACGCCACCTTCCAGCGCACCGCCCAGGCCTTCCACAACCCCGACTACGCCGCGATCGTCCTCTACAACTACCGCTGGCGCATCGGTCTCATCGAGGGCGAACCCCGTTACGACCGCTACGAGAAGCAACTCGCGGCCCAGCCCTCCATCCACGTTCCGACCATCACCCTCGACCCCGCCCTCGACCCCTTCACCCCGCCCGGCGACGGCACCACCTACCGCAGCCACTTCACCGGGCCCTACGAGCACCGCACCATCGCGAACATCGGGCACAACCTGCCGCAGGAAGCACCCACCACCTTCGCCCAGGCCGTCGTCGACGCCGACCACCTCTGAGCCCCCGCGCCCGCCACCGACGCGGCAACCGACAGACCGCGTCGGTCACTCCCTGCCGCTGCCCGTGGGAGCCACCGAGCAGCACGGCTCTCATCTGCCCACCGGCGTGGGCGACTTCCTGGCCGCGGAGGTGTGCCGGCGGGCGCGGTGCCGGCCTCCGAGCACACGTCACGCCGTCGGTGCCGACGGGCCTGTCGGAGCACCACACGACCTTCGGCGACACCCTCACACTCACCCTGCCCACGTTGCACGCGCCGCTGCGGGACAACCGCCGCTCCGTGATCCGGGTGGGTTTCTCCCGCATCCTGATCGTCAACGGGCGCGGCGGGAACATGACCGCCCTCAACGCCCTGACGAGCGAGCTGACAGCGGAGCCGGTGACGCGGGAGACGTCCATGACGATGGCCGCATTCCCCGAGCCGATCCGCGCCGAGCACCTGGCCGAGAGCCGCGGGCCGCGGATCATCCTGCCCACGGAGTCCACCGAGCCGGTGTACGTGGCCACCGGTCCGGGCCGTAGCCCGGAAGCCTCGACATCGATGTTGGTCTCCCGCGCGATGCGCTGCTGGTCCTCGTCGTGGGTCGTGCGGTAGTCGGTGACTGCGGGACCGAAAGGGATCTCGACGGACTCCGCATGCCTGCCATGGCCCCGGTGGGTGGCGCGGGGCGTGTCGTCGCCGCTCATGGCGCCTCATCTCTTTGTCCTGCGTGTCCGCACGGTCACCGGCTGCACGCGCCGGCCGACGGATCCACGATGTGCGTCACCGCCTTGACGGGTGACGAATCGTCATGACAAAGTCATCACCAGTCGAGGTGGTGACGCGCCTGGGTCGGGACGCCCCCGCTCCACCGCCGAAATACCTGAAACCTCCTGAAAGGGGTTTGTCGTGGTGAGCATCAGGAGCGGACGCAAGCGAGTGGTGACGGGTGTGGTCTCGACGCTCACAGCGGGTCTCGCGCTCGGCGCATTCGCCCTCAGCGGTGCGGCCAACGGCGCGACCGAGACCGCCGAGGCCGCCGGAGCCGGCAGACACGCCAAGCCGACCATCGTTCTGGAACACGGCGCTTTCGCCGACGGCTCCGGCTGGAACGGCGTCATCGCCCAGCTGCGTGCCGACGGCTACCCCGTCGTCGCCGCCGCCAACCCCCTGCGCGGCCCCGCCTCCGACTCCGCGGCCCTGCGTACCGTCCTCGACCACATCAAGGGCCCTGAGATCGTCGTCGGCCACTCCTACGGCGGCGACGTCATCAGCGAGGCCGCCATCAACGACCCCCAGGTCAAGGCCCTCGTCTACGTCGCCGCCTTCCTCCCGGCCCCCGGAGAGAGCGCCCTGGAGCTCACCAACAAGTACCCGGGCTCCACTCTCCCCGCCGCGCTCGACCCGGTCACCTACAAGCAGGCCGACGGCACCACCGCCACCGACCTGTACATCCAGCAGGGCAAGTTCCACGACCAGTTCGCCGCCGACGTCCCCGCCGCCCAGGCCGCCCTCATGGCGGCCGAACAGCGCCCGATCGCCCAGGCCGCTCTTGAGGAGAAGGCCACCAGCGCCGCCTGGAAGACCAAGCCCAGCTGGGACGTGGTCACAACCCAGGACCTCAACATCCCTCCCGCCGTGCAGCGCTTCATGGCCAAGCGGGCTCACGCCCACACCACCGAGGTGGCCGCCTCGCACTCCGTCGCCGTCTCCCACCCCCGCCTGATGGCCGACGTCATCGAGCGAGCCGCCCGCGCCACCGTCCACTGACGGCACCCCGGGCACCACGTGACGGCACATCCCCCCCGTGCCCGGACACCACCCCCCGGTCGTCGCCGACATACCTTCCAGGTGTGTGTCGTGGTCGGTCTCGTGCTGCACGATGTGTGCCGACCGGCCTCCGGGATGCCGACCCAAGCGCGGCCGACGTGTACCGCACCGGAGTCGACATGCCCGCGGTCGGTGCCGGCGCCGACGGTGACGGAGCGGCCTTCTGCACCACCCTCTTCCGCGATCCGGCCGGCATCCAGCGCGCCTTCAAGGACAAGGCGCTCTTCGAGAAGGCGCCCTCGCCGGACCCGGCCATGGCGCCGAACCTCTTCGGTTTCCTCGCGGCACGGTTTCCGGGCCGACACTCTGCGCAGGTGTCGGCACGTCCGTTGTCAGGTTCCTGGGGCGTACGCGACACCGAAGCCGAACTCGCGGCGCTGACCGGGTTCCAGGGCAAGTGCAGCGACGTGTTCGGGGCGGTTGAAGGCGTTGGTCATCGTCTCGACGGGTTCAAGGGCGATGGAGGCGCGCCGGTCTCGGGCCAGCGTGTCTCCGGTGAAGACATGCATGAAGCCGCCGTACTGCCATACCAGCAGTTCCTCGCCGGTCGCCGGATCGGTGAGTACTGTCTCGATCCGGCCGTCGGGGCCAGGGGCCAGGTCCGCGTAGCAGGCGTCGATGACCGCGTCACCGAGTCGCTTCGGTGCCCGGAAGTCCATGTCGGGGCAGTCGTCCAGTGGAAGCAGGGCGGCATCGCCGGGCAGCGGGATGAGGGATGGGTCGGTGCGGATCAGGGTGTGCGCGGGGACATGCAGGACCAGGTCATCGATGGGGTGCGACAGAGCGAAGTAGGGGTGCCAGCCCGTCGCGTAGGGGGCGGTGGTGTCCCCCACGTTCGTCGCCCGGATCTCGATACTCAGCTCGCGGTCGGTAATGGTGAATTCGGCTTCGAGGTCGAGGGCGAACGGGTAACCGGGGTATCGGCCCGGTCTGATGCTCGTGGTGTGGAGCAGGAGGCGGGCGGAGTCGGCCGTCGTGGTGGAGTGGACGAGTTCGAAGGGTGTCTCGCGGGCGAAGCCGTGGTAGATCGTGCGGTCGCCATGGTGGCTGGGCAGCAGGTCGTGGCCGTGGCCGTCGTAGCGGTAGCGGCCGTCGGCGACGCGGTTGGGGAAGGGGGCCAGCAGGCCGGCTCGTACGCCGTCCTGGGAGAGGAGTTCCTTTTCGTCGCGGTAGCCGTCCGTCAGCTCCTTCAGCGGCCCGGTCTCTTCGCGCCTGACCTGCCAGCTCAGCAGGGTTGCTCCGCGCAGTGCGAGGACGGCGCGGACGGTGTCGTCCGGCGCGGAGATGGCAAGGGTGGGTTCGCCGCCGAGGCGGTCCTCGGCGATCCGGTACTCGGCGGTCATGTCCCCTGGTGTTCCTCTCAGCTCGTTTCGGGGGCGAGCTTCTTCGCGCCCGTCATGATGGCCACGGCGTCCTCCATGGAGTGCGACTGCGGGGTGATGACGCCCGCGCAGCCGCCGAGTCGCTGGATGTGGATGCGGTCGGCGACCTCGAAGACGTTGGGCATGTTGTGGCTGATGAGGATGATGCCGAGGCCCTGGTCGCGCAGGTCGCGGACGAGTTTGAGGACCTGGCCGGTCTCGCGGACGCCGAGGGCGGCGGTGGGCTCGTCGAGGATCACCACGCGGCCGCCGAAGGCCGCCGTGCGGGCGACTGCCACGCACTGCCGCTGGCCGCCCGAGAGGGTCTCCACGGCCTGGTTGATGTTCTGCAGCGTGCCGATGCCGAGCCGCTTGATGTGGTCGGCGGCCTGACGCTTCATCTCGCTGGTGTCGAGCATGCGGAACACCGAACCGAGCACGCCCTTGCGGCGGATCTCCCGGGCGAGGAACAGGTTGCTGGCGATGTCCAGCGCGGGGGCGACGGCGAGGGTCTGGTAGACCGTCTCGATGCCGGCTTCTCGGGCGTCCTGGGGCCGTTTGAAGTGGACCTCCTTGCCGCCCACGAAGAGGCTGCCCTGGTCGGGGACGAGGGCTCCGGACAGGCACTTGATCAGCGTGGACTTGCCGGCGCCGTTGTCGCCGATGACGGCGAGGACCTCGCCGGGGTGGAGGGTGAGATCGACGTCGTTCAGGCCGACGACCTTACCGAAGAGCTTGACCAGGCCCTTGGCT
This sequence comes from Streptomyces sp. NPDC055966, assembly GCF_042269865.1. NCBI lineage: Bacteria > Bacillati > Actinomycetota > Actinomycetes > Kitasatosporales > Streptomycetaceae > Streptomyces > Streptomyces sp. NPDC055966. The sequence goes on along the minus strand of NZ_JBHJYK010000013.1, from coordinate 6,163 downwards.
TCGAGGACGGGGGCGGTGGCGGTGGTCACGACTTCACACTCCGGATCCACTGGTCGACGGAGACAGCCGCGATCACCAGGATGCCGACTGTGAGGACTTGGTAGTTGGGGTCGATGCCGGCCAGCGCCAGGCCGTTGACGAAGACCTGGACGATGAGGGCACCGATCAGCGAGCCGAGCACCACACCTCGTCCGCCGAACAGGCTGGTGCCGCCGATGACGACCGCGGTGATGGACTGCAGGTTGGCGTTGAGACCGCTGTTGGGGTCGCCGCCGCCGACGCGGCCGACCAGGATCCAGGCGCCCACGGCGATGGCGAAACCGCCGACCATGTAGGCGCTGAGCAGCACCTTGTTGACGGAGATGCCGGCCAGGCGGGCCGCTTCGACGTCGTCGCCCACGGCGTACAGGTGCCGGCCCCAGGCGGTGTAGCGCAGGGCGTAGCCGATCACCGCGTACAGGGCGATCATGATCAGGACGCCGTTGGTCAGGTTCAGCTGCCCGAGGGAGACCGTGTTGGCCGTCCACATGAGGATGTTGCCCGGCTGCAGGGCGATGGTCTGACCCTTGGCGTAGATGAGGGTGATCGCGGTGAAGATGCTGAGGGTGCCGAGGGTGACGATGAACGGCGGCAGCTTGATCTTGGTGACCAGCAGTCCGTTGAGGGCCTGCGCGGCGATGGCGACGGCCGCCCCGGCGAGCAGGGCCACCGCGCCCGGCCAGTGGTTGTCCGCGACGAGCTTCGACATCAGCAGCGAGGCGAGCACCATGACCGCGCCGATGGACAGGTCGATGCCGGCGGTGAGGATGATGACCGTCTGCCCGACGGCCAGCGAGCCGATGACGGCTACCTGCTGGACGACGAGCGAGAGGTTCTGCAACGCGTAGAAGCGGTCGTTGACCAGGGAGAAGACAACAGCGGCGAGCACCAGGACGATCGCCGGGCTGAGTGCGGGCTGTCGGTGCAGCACCGAGTGGATGCGCTGGGTGAGGGTGGCGGGCCGGTTGAGGAGCTCCTCCGCCGGTGCCGGTGTGGCTTGAGGATCCACGTGGGTGGTCACAGGGGGTCCTTCCGGTTCTTTCCCTCGTGCGGGCCTTCATAGGGGCTCACGGGCTCGTGGGCGTGTGTGGTGCAGTGCGGGTGCGCCGCCGGCGTGTACCCGCCGGCGGCGCACCGGGATCGGACCGGGTCAGCTGCCCCAACAGGCGGAGGCAGCCTGCGAGGGGGACTGGACGGTCAGGCCGCCGAGGGGCTTTGCGGCGGCGAGAGCGGTGCCGGTGTCGTAGAAGGACTTGCCGTCGGTCACGCCGGGCTTGCTGCCGCCACGGGCCAGCTTGGCGATCGAGTCGACGCCGAGGGACGCCATCTTGCCCGGGTACTGCACCGCGTCGGCGGCGAACTCGCCGCTGGTGAGGTTCTTCAAGCCGGCGCAGCTGCCGTCGATCGCGTAGATCGCGACGTTCTTCTCCTTGCCGGCCGCCTTCAGCGCGTTGTACGCGCCCTCGCCCGCGGGTTCGTTGATCGCGTAGACGACGTTGATGTTCGGGTTGGCCGACAGGCAGTTCTCCATCGCGGTGCGGCCGCCGTCGATGGCGCCCTGGGTGGGCTGGTGGCAGGCGATCGTGTAGCTGCCGCCCTTGCCGCCGGTGTACTTGCCGGACTTGGCCTCCTTGCCGTTCTCGGTCTTGCTGCCGGGGTCGATGCCCATGCCTTCCAGGAAGCCGTGGTCGCGGTTGATGTCGACGGAGACGACCTGGTTGTTGAACAGGTCGAGCATGGCGATGACCGCCGGCTTGCCGTTCAGGGCGGCCGCGGCGTACTGGCCGTCGAGCTTGCCCGCTTGCTCGTTGTCGGTCGCGTAGGTGATGTTCGCGACGCTGGCCGGGTTGGGCGCGGTGTCCAGGGCGATCACGAACAGGCCGGCCTGCTTGGCCCGGTTCAGGGCGGCGTTCACGGCGTCGCCGTTGGTGGTGATGAGGATGCCCTTGTCACCGCGGGATATGGCGTTGTCGATGGCGGTGATCTGGGTCTGGGTGTCGCCGTCGGTGTTGCCCGCAGCCACCGTGAGACTCACGTTGTCCTTGGCGGCCTGGGTCTTGGCGTCCTTCTCCATGCTCACGAAGTAGGGGTTGGTGAGCGTCTTCAGGATCAGCGAGACACCCACCTTGCCGCCGCCGCCCGAGGCGGACGAGGAGGAGCTTCCGTTCGAGGAACCGCAGGCCGCGAGCGTGGCGCCGAGGCAGACGCTGACGCCGATCGCGGCCACTCCGGTACGCCGACTGCGGCGGCTCGGCACCTGGCTGGTGGAGATGTTCATGGCTTGATCCCTTTCGGAGCCGTCCCTTGGCCGACGCTGAGACAACGTTGACTGGGCGAGATACTGGGCCTGTATGGACGAGCCCGTCAAGACGCTGATAGACATGCGCGGGCAACGAGTAGGTAACGCACAACCGGTTGGAGACAACGATGACTCAGGGCGAGGCCGCGCCCCGGTCCACCCGCAGCCGCCCCACCATGCGTGAGGTCGCGGCGCTGGCCGGAGTGGCCATCAAGACCGTCTCGCGCGTGTTCAACGGCGTCCCCACCGTCGATCCGGCGATCGTCGCCAGGGTCCGAGAAGCCGCCGACAAACTGGGCTACCGCCCCAACCTCACGGCCAGCAGCCTGCGCCGCGGCGACGGCCGCACCGCCACCATCGGCATGCTCGTCGAGGACGCGGCCAACCCCTTCTCCGCTGTCCTGACCCGCACCGTGGAGAACGTGGCCCGGGAACGCGGAGTGCTGGTGCTGGTCGGCAGCCTCGACGAAGACCCGGCGCGGGAACGGGAGTTGGCCCAGGCGCTCGTCGACCGCCGGGTCGACGGGCTGGTGATCGTCCCCGCGGGACGCGACCAGAGCTATCTCATCAACGAGCAGCACACCGGCACCCGCATGGTCTTCGTCGACCGCGAGGCCGGCCTGCTCGACGCGGACGCCGTCGTCTCCGAGAACCGGCAGGGCGCCATCGCCGCCGTCAACCACTTGTTGAAGGCCGGCCACCGCCGCATCGCCTACCTCGGCGACCGCGCCTCCATCCCCACCGCCGCCCAGCGCTTCGAGGGCTACCGGCACGCCCTGGAAGTCGCGCACATCGCATACGACGACGAGATCGTGTGCCACGTCGGGTCCAGCGAGGAGGCGGCCATCGCCGCGACCGAGCAGGTCCTGTCGCTGCCCGATCCGCCGACGGCGCTGTTCACCAGCCAGAACTTCGTGACCATAGGCGCTGTCCGCGCGCTGCGCGCAATGGGCCTGCAGGACACCGTCGCCCAGGTGGGCTTCGACGACTTCCCCCTGGCCGACATCCTCAGCCCGGGCATCTCCGTCATCGCCCAGGACGTCGAGCAGGTGGGCAGGACAGCCGCCGGGATGCTCTTCCGCAGGCTGGACGGCGACGAGTCGCCCACCCGCACCATCACCGTGCCGACCCGGCTGATCGAGCGGGGCTCCGGCGAGATCCGAGCCGAAGGACCGCGCCATGACTGATCCGACACATGTGACGAGGCTGTCCCCGAGCGTGACCGTGATCGGCGAAGCCCTCATCGATCTGGTCCAGCTCGACGTGCCTGGGGACTACCGCGCGCGACCCGGCGGCAGCCCGTTCAACGTCGCCATCGGCCTGGCCCGGCTCGGACACCGCACCGCGCTCATGGCCCGCATGGCCGACAACGCCTTCGGCCGCATGCTGCGAAACCAGGCCGAGGCCGAGGGCATCGACCTGTCCTACGCCCCGGTCGCCACCGAACCCACCACGCTTGCCGTGGTCTCCACGGACCCCGAAGGCCGGGCGAGTTACGACTTCTACCTGGACGGCACCGCGGACTGGCAGTGGACCGACGCGGAGACCGCCTGCACCCCGCAGGACACCGCCGTAGTGCACTTCGGTTCGGTCGCCTCCTGGACGCCGCCGTCCGCGGAGCACATCCACTGCGCCGTTCAGCGCCTGCGCACCGGCGGTACGGCGCTGATCAGCTACGACCCCAACGTCCGCGGCGCCCTCCTGGGCGATCCGGAACGCGGGAGGCAGGCCGTGGAACGCAGCGTCGGCATCGCCCACCTGGTCAAGGCCAGCCGTGAGGACGTCGAGTGGCTCTACCCCGGGATCCCCATCGAGCAGATCGCCGCCCAATGGCTGGAACTCGGCGCGCTCCTCGTCGTCATCACCGACGGCCCCGACGGTGCCCACGTATTCCGGGCCGGAGCGGGAAGCATGAGCCGGCCCGGCCGGAAGGTAGCGGTGGTGGACACCGTCGGCGCGGGCGACGCCTTCACCGCCGGACTGGTCGGCGCGCTGCTCCGCCACGGACTGCACACCCCACAGGCACTGGCCACGGCCGACCCGGACGTGCTGGCGATCGCCGTGGACGACGCGGTCCTCGTCTCCGCGCTGACCTGCGAGCGCCTGGGCGCCGATCCGCCCACCGCCCTGCCCCGCCCCCACCTGCCTGCCCAGGCGCCCCTGGAGGTGACGGATCTGACGTTCCCCGATGGCACCGGCCTGGTGGGGACGGGCAGTCCAACTCCACAGCCGGTGCAGTCCGTGAAGAGCTGACGGTCACGCGGCGAAGGATCCCCGGCGGGGCATTGCATCGGGTAAGGAACGTGTGCGACGGGGCGGCACCTCGTCGAGGTGGCCCTGAGGTCACGTGCCCGAGGAGTGGGCGCACCATGCCGGACGGCGGCAGAAGACGGGGATGCCGCAGGAGGTCGGGCACCGGGGGGAAGTGGCGCCTGGCCCTGGACACCTTCGACCCGGCCACCGCCCCTCTCATCGCCAGGCCCTGACACGCCGTCCGACCCGTCGAACGAAAGTTCCGGATGTCGTGGTCGGAAGCTGCGCAAAGCGGCCAGCCACGCACTTCCACGCCCTCGGCGACACCCTCCAGTCGTCCTCCCCCATCGCCGCCGTCATCGCCGTCGCCCTCATCCCCCTGATGGCGATCGTCACCGAGGGCAAGTACTACCTGGGCCGCACCGACGACGGCATCGCCGAATCGCTACTCGCCGCGGAGGGCAACCCGAGCGCGCCGACGTACGACTGCCACGTCTGCCGCCAGCCGTACGAGCGCCCGGACCCGGCCGCCTGCGCCACCCACGACGCGGCGTGTGCTCGCCCTGTCCGAGCACGGACAAGATCGGCAACCACGTCCTACCGGCCGCGGACCTAGGGCACAGCCGGAGCACGACGGCCGGTTTGCGTAAAAGCGTCCTCGTCGCCACGACGGCGACTCGGGCGCCACTGCCACGCGGAATGCCCGAGCCGCCGTACAGGCGCAGGAGCGGGCCAGCACGGGGGGAACCAGCCCGCTCCTGCGTACGGCGCCTGCGTACCTCCCGAGGAGAGCAGGCGCCCTGACCCCACATGACCGGGTCACCTTCTCCAGCGCGCCGCGCGCCAAGAGTGTCACCAGCAGCAGGCGGTGATCACAAAGTCAACACTCTTGCAAAGGAGGTCACTTGAGACCATCACGTTTCAGACGCGCGATCGATACGCATCTCCTGGCGACACGGTGGAGCTCGTGGGAACCGGCAGCGACACACAACTCCGCGACGCGCCCTGACAAATGGCACGCCATCACAACCAGACACGCGCCTGTCAAGGGAGTCTCACCCCCGAATGCGGCCCTCGCGGGGCAGGTACGCTAAGGCCGCTGCGGCACCCTTCCACCTTCGTCCGTGCTTCCGCGGTGAGTCATGGCCTGCCGCGATCAAGACGTCTTCGGGCATGAGGAAGAGACACGGTGCTGATAGCGGACCGATACCGGCTGGGGGACGCCCTCGGGCGCGGAGCGATGGGGGAGGTCTGGCGCGCCTTCGACGAGACGCTGAGCAGACCGGTAGCCGTGAAATTGTTGCTCCCCCAGGATGCCGACCCGACTGCGCCCTCCCGCTTCCGCCTGGAGGCCCAGACCGCCGGCCGTCTCAGCCACCCGCACGTCGTCGGTGTCCGTGACTTCGGCGAGTACGAGAACCGGCTGTTCCTGGTGATGGACCTGGTCGAGGGCGGCAGCCTCGCCGGGCTGCTCGCCGCTCACAGAACACTCTCCGCCGAACGGGTGGCCCGTATCGCCGCCGAGGCCGCGGACGGACTCGCCGCCGCCCACCAGCGGGGCATCGTCCACCG